>CAIQWD010000018.1 GCA_903875445.1 uncultured delta proteobacterium
AGTTATTTCTTAACGGCCCCTAAGCTCTGTATGGATGACTGAGGCTATCTTTTCCAGGGTATACGGTTTCTTAAGATAGCTGCGCACACCAAGTTCCATAGCTTTTTTTATCCTTTCGGTCTCGGAATAGCCACTGACGATAATTACCTTCTGCTGTGGCCGGATCTCCAGAATACTCCGATAGGTATCCAGACCATCCATGCCTCCTTCCATGATCATGTCAAGAAGAACAAGATCTACTGATTTGCCTTTGAGTAAATCGATGGTTTCCTCACCACTGGCAACCGTTTCTACCTTGTATCCGAGTGTCGTCAGAATGCTCTTTCCGAGTAATCGTTGGTCCAAATCATCATCGACCAGCAGTATTGTTTCCTCATTTCCACGTTCGATAACCTGCGGCCTGGATTCAACCCGGAGAATTTTGTCATCTTCGTGAACAGGAAGAAACACCGTAATGGTCGTGCCATTTCCCGGAGAACTCAGCACATCCAGGTATCCGCCGTGATCCTTTATCGTGCCCCATACCACCGTCATGCCCAGTCCCGTGCCGCTGCGGCCCATAACCTTGCTGGAATAAAACGGTTCAAAGATCTTCTCCAGATTTTCCGGGGGAATGCCCATGCCGCTGTCACTGATTACCAGCACCACATATTTCCCGGGAATGGTGGTATCATATCCATGGATGGGGGTATCTACATAGCGGTTTTCGCTTGCCACTACAACAGTACCTTCTTTCTCTATTGCCTCAAAACTGTTGACGAGGAGGTTCATTACGGCCTTTTCCAGATGTACTGGAGACCCGGAGATGCCCCGTAGATCGTGGGCAAGGCGTGTCTCAACCGTCACGCCGGGATAATTCTTCTGCAGAGTAATAAACTCAGGACTCTGCAGGTGTGCCAAGATGACATCATTGAGTTGCACTCTCTCCCTGAGAGTTATTCCCCGGCGAGCCAATGTCAACAAGTCCTGGACAATCGCTGCTGCCCGTTTTCCTGCACGGCGTATGTTTTGTAAAGGGCCGCGCATTTCACTTTCCGGAGACAAATTGAGAAGCAGCAAGTCGGGATACGTGACGATACCGGATAGCACGTTATTCAGGTCATGGGCCACGCCACCGGCAAGCTGGCCAAGCAGCTCCATTTTCTCCGCCCTGAGAAGTTCCGATTCCAGGCGTAACCGTTCTTGCTGTGCCAGCTTCCGTTCCTCAATTTCAACCCGCAGTTGTTTGTTGGCCTTCTCCAGCTCTTCAGTCCTCTGGGTGACTCTCAGTTCGAGCTGGTTCCTGGCCTCTTCCAACTCAACCTCTTTTACTCGCAACTCACTTATTTTTTCAGTTAGGAGTCGCTGCTTGTCAAGCATGGCATCCCGAGTATCGGCACGACAATTTTCCACAAGAAAAGCCAAAACACAGACAGACAGGTAAGAAGGGATGAAACGGATGGCGAAATCTTTACTGTACACATGTATGCTTCCGGATAATAAATCAATAGCAAGAAACCCCGCACAAAAGCAGAAAAGGAAACAAGTGCTCCATATGCCCTGCCGCAATCCAAGCAGATAAAGAGCGAAAAGAGGAAAGGTATAGAGCCACATGAACGCCGTGGTGTGGACGCCCCCAATAGCAAAAAGATAACAAAAAAAGAGGAGGGTAATTCCTACACCGAAACGAGATGCTGTAGGCTCATCCCCAGTTTTATAAAGATAGACAAGGAGCGTGAAAAAGAGGATAGCGAGGAGAAAGTCAGCAATGCCGAGAAACAGGGCATTCTGAACAAGAGCAATACCCCCCATAATCAGAAGAAGAAGAAACCCGAGGAGGAGAAAGAGATTTAACATAACAACCTTTCTCAAGGTCTCACTGTCATGACACTCGCGGATTCCGTTATATATGTAGGAAAGCATAAGTATCTCCAGAAAATAATCTTAGATACAAGGAATCCGATAGTTGTCTATATACAAGATATTCGAAGAGAAAAGAAAAAACAAGCAAAGAAATGAGAAGCGGGAGGTCGGCTATACCTTGCGATCACTCTGCGACATCAAAACCTTTCACGGAATTCTCTTTGGGATAACACCTTCGAGCAGGGCGTTTAGATTAGAAAAGTCCGGTTCCAATACCAGTAATTGTTACAAAAATATATTTTGCATTATAAATGAACCTTTTACCTTCGGATTGCGACTATGTTGTATGAAATATGTTTAAGGTAGCATGTAACTTTCTCGGATTACATGGAGGTTTGCAAATTGATTTCGAATGCCGTCGCATTGATTTCTTCCTGCTCGCTACTTATTTTTTTATCTGTATATTTTCCAATGTATTAATTTATATGAGTATATTTCATGGCCACTGCAGCCACCAACAATCTATGGTGGATGCGGAGGAGTACGGCGGTAAACAGCTCTCTCGGCTTATCTTCTTTGCTTTGCTTCCCGGCCTGTTGTAAGATAGGAAGAAATGCAGCAAATCGATGCGTTATCTGGATACACAGGGTGCCTTTCGAGCACCGTAACAGATTCTGTTCAGCAATAGGTTGTTCGTGTTTTTCTCGGCCCTGGGCCATGGCATTCTAACCACCCTGTTGTGGTCCATACTTTTTTAAAATAATTCAATAACCGCGGAGGGAATCGATGAAAAAGATCATGATGGCAGCCGCCGTTCTGCTCGCTCTGAACGCGTCAGATGGACTTGCGGCCTCAAATGTTGAAGGTGTTGTGGTAAACAATGCAGAAGTTTCGCAGGCCGCCAACGTGGCAATAGGTGAAGACAACAAGGCAAATCTCGGTTCACTGAAGATAAAGGATTCGCAGACCAAGGGAGTGGTGGTCAACAACGCCAATGTCAAACAGGCCGCCAACGTCGCTATCGGCAAGGATAATACCGCCAATATGGGTTCGACCCAATTGCAGGGCTCCGATATCAAAGGGGCGGTGATCAATGTCGGCGAGGTCTCACAGGCCGCCAACGTCGCTATCGGCAAGGATAATACCGCCAATATGGGTTCAACGCAAATCGAGGGCTCCGATATCAAAGGGGCGGTGATCAATGTCGGCAATGTTTCGCAGGCCGCCAATGTGGCAATCGGCGAGAAGAATACCGCCAACCTCGGTTCCACCCAGGTAAAGGATTCCACGGTTAAAGGAGCGGTGGTCAACGCCAGTAACACCTCGCAGGCTGCAAACGTAGCCATCGGTAAGGATAATACCGCGAACCTCGGCTCAACCCAGCTTCAGGGTTCTTCGGTGCAAGGGGCTGTCGTTAACGCCGGCAATACCACCCAATCCGCCAACGTTGCCATCGGCGAGGGCAATACCGCCAACCTCGGCTCGACTCAGCTGAAAGATTCGGATGTCAAGGGGGCAGTGGTCAATGTCGGTAACACCACCCAGGCCGCCAACGTCGCCATCGGCAAGGATAATACCGCTAACCTCGGTTCCACCCAACTTCAAGGGACATCGGTGAAAGGGGCTGTCGTTAATGTCGGCAATACTGCCCAGTCCGCGAATGTCGCCATCGGCCAGGGCAACAACGCCAATCTAGGCTCGACCCAGCTAAAAGACTCGGACGTTAAGGGGGCAGTGGTCAATGTCGGCAATACTACCCAGGCTGCCAACGTTGCCATCGGCAAGGATAATAATGCTAACCTCGGTTCGACTCAGCTTCAAGGTTCTTCAGTGAAAGGGGCAGTGGTTAATGTCGGCAATACCGCCCAGTCTGCCAACGTCGCCATCGGCGAGGGCAACAACGCCAACCTCGGCTCGACTCAGTTGAAAGATTCGGATGTCAAGGGGGCGGTGGTCAACGTCGGCAATACTGCTCAGGCAGCCAACGTTGCCATCGGCAAGGATAATAACGCCAACCTTGGTTCGACCCAGCTTCAGGGTTCCTCGGTGAAAGGGGCTGTCGTTAACGTCGGTAATACCGCCCAATCTGCGAACGTCGCCATCGGCCAGGGCAACAACGCCAACCTCGGTTCCACCCAGCTTCAAGGATCAGATGTTAAGGGGGCAGCGGTCAACGTCGGCAATACCTACGCCGCGGCCAACGTGGCCATCGGCAAGGATAACAATGCTAACCTTGGTTCCACCCAGTTGAAAGACTCGAGCGTCAAGGGGGCAGTCGTCAATGTCGGCAATACCGCGGGAGCTGCCAACGTCGCCATCGGCCAGGGCAACAACGCCAACCTCGGCTCGACCCAGATTCAGGGCTCGGATGTCAAGGGGGCAACGGTTAACGTCGGCAACACTGCGGGAGCTGCCAACGTGGCCATCGGCAAAGATAACACTGCAAATCTCGGCTCCACCCAGCTGAAAGACTCGAGCGTCAAGGGAGCGGTCGTTAACGTCGGCAACACCGCGGGAGCCGCCAACGTGGCCATCGGCAAAGACAGCAACGCCAACCTCGGTTCGACTCAGATTAAGGGCTCGGACGTCAAAGGGGCGGTTGTCAATGTCGGCAACACCGCGGGAGCCGCTAACGTGTCTATCGGCAAAGGTACCAACGCCAACATGAGTTCAGTGCAGGTCAAGGACAGTTCGGTCAAAGGCGCAATCGTTAACCAGGGGAATGTCGGGGCGGCCGCCAACGTTGCCCTCGGCAGGAACAGCGACGCCAATATGGCTTCGGTGCAGGTCAAGAACAGCAATCTCAAGGGTGCGGCCGTCAACCAGGCCAATATCGGTGCCGCTGCTAACGTTGCCATCGGCAATAACAGCAATGCCAATATGGGTTCGATTCAGGTCAAGGACGGATCGGTCAAAGGCGGTCTGGTTAACCAGGCGAATGTCGGCGCTGCCGCCAACGTCGCCCTCGGCAGCGGAGCGAGCGCCAATATGGGTTCCATCCAGGTGAAGGATTCCTCGGTGGGCGGCGGCATCGTCAACGCCGGTACGGTGGGTCTGTCGGCGAACGTAGCCATCGGCGGCGGGTCGACCTCGAACAGCGCCTCGGTCAGTTCCGATTAAGCCGGTCCCGGACGCCGTCGGTACTTGGTATTCCAACTTTTGTCGGCCAGAGGTGATGATGGTGAGGTGATAGTGTAGGGACGACGGCTTAGTCCTTTGCCTCGCCATCCTTAGGTTTATGCAACAGCTTTTTAAGATCGGCGAAGGGGGTATGGGTGACCGTTGCCCCCTTCGCCGTGTCTGAATTTTCAGTAGGCAACCATTCGGCATCGAGTGAGCGGGAATGCTCGTTGTCGTGGCAATAGATGCACAAGAGTTCCCAATTGCTTCCGTCGGGCGGGTTGTTTTTATAATTGTGATCCTTGTGATGAACCGTTAATTCTCGCAATTTTTTACCGGTAAAATCACGACCGCAATTTGCACAGACCCACGGAAGGATCTTCAGCGCCTGTTCTCGGTATTCTACTTTTTTCATTCTCTTACTTTGCAGTAATTGTCAAAAAATATGGGCCGCAGGAATGCCCGGAACGGCCCCCTTAGACTTTTTTGGCTGGTTGTTTGTCAGCCTTTTTCTTATCGTTTTGTTGGTGTTTTACATTAGACTGTTTCTGGCTTTTCTCTTTGTCCTTTTTTCCGCCTTTATCGCCCATGGTAAATCTCCTTTCAATGTTGATTGTGAATGGTTCACGATAAGCTCACCCGGCGCCTTTTTTCAAGGGGATCGGGTGTAGCGCTGGATTAGCAGTCCCTCTTGGCCAAAAAACAGCGCAACGTTTCGATTACAGTAGACTAATCCCAGAAACTTGACAAGGAAAAACAGTTGGGAGTACTTCTGCGGTATTTGGGTGATAGACCTGATAGATCGCAGTAGGGTGGTGGTGAGCAAAATTATTTGTTAAAATGAGCGTAAAAAGGTAGCATGAAGGGATTGAGCCGTATTTTTATAACACTCTCAAAGCGTGATGAGTGAGGGGCTTCCTCTCCAGGCAAAAAAACTGAGTAAAACAAGCAAAAATTGAATGCAATCAAAATGGAGTTGAAAAATGAAAGCTATGAAAAAACATATCCTTACTGCGTTTTTCGTCATGTTGTCTTCGTCTGTAGTCTTTGCCCAAAACCCGGTAAGCCAATCGAACCTGACGACCGATGATAAGGGAAACATTACCGGAACAATTGACGGCAAGCCGGTGAAGATGCACACCGACCAATTCGGCAATACAACGGGGACCATAGGGAGTGCAAGAATAAACACCCATACGGACGAACTTGGCAATACCACCGGCACGATGGGGAAAAATATAATCAATACCAATATTATCGATACTAACAGTCCGGCTACCGGCACAATCGGGAAATCAATACTCACTCCCCAAACTGCCAACAAGAATACTACAACGTCTGGCGCAATCGGCAATTCCCTCATTAACTCCTATACCGAAGACCCCGGGAATACCAGCGGTAAAGGTGGTTACAAGAATATCAACAAACGCGGTGCCGGCAATATGGAAGATAGTTTCTGAGCCATAGATTGTGGTTTGCCCGCAACGATTGTGCCGGCAAATCCCTACCGGACCTCAATCATCTTTTTGGTATCGATGCCGTAGCGTTTCATCCGGTTCCAGATGGTGACTCGGGAGACCCCGAGGATCTCGGCGGCTTTCGATTGGTTGCCGCCGGTCCGTTCGAGGATCTCCAGCAACTCCTGTTTTTCGATGGCCTGCAGATTGAAGGCGCTTTTTTTCGGGGCGGCGGCCTGCTGTGCGGTTTTTGGCCGTAAAATTGTCTCCGGCAGATGGCAGGGTTGGATTATTTCCTCGTGACAGGTGACAAAGGCGTACTCAAATGCCCCTTTCAATTCCCTAACATTGCCTGGCCAGGTGTGGTTGACGAGAATTTCCATGGTTTCTCTGCCGATTCCGGCAATGTTTTTGCCGCTTTTTAAGCGCATTTTCTGGAAAAGCTTTTCCGACAGCAAAGGGATATCGCCTTCCCGGTCACGCAGGGGCGGGAGAAAAATGGGGATCACATTGATCCTGAAGAAGAAGTCTTTACGATATTCACCCTTATCAACCAGTCGCATCAGGTCCTTATTGGTGGCGGAGATGATCCTGACGTCGGTAGCGATGGGACTGTTTGAACCAACCCGTTCAAGTACCTTTTCTTCCAGTAC
Source organism: uncultured delta proteobacterium (assembly GCA_903875445.1). Taxonomy (GTDB): domain Bacteria; phylum Desulfobacterota; class Desulfobulbia; order Desulfobulbales; family Desulfocapsaceae; genus Desulforhopalus_A. The sequence continues at coordinate 7,073 of CAIQWD010000018.1, forward strand.
GCGCAAAAGTTTAGTTTGGGTGGGAATGGGCAGGTCGCCGATTTCGTCGAGAAAAATATCACCCTTGTTGGCCATTTCAAACCGGCCAATGCGGTCTTTATAGGCCCCTGTATAGGCCCCCCGAACATGGCCGAAGAGTTCGCTTTCGAGCAGGGACTCGGTCAGGCTGGCGCAATTGACCTTGACGAAAGGCTGATCCCGGCGCATGCCGATATCATGGATGGCCCTACTGACCAGTTCCTTGCCGGTACCGCTTTCGCCATAGATAATTACCGGGGCGTCGGAGCCGGCGGCGTTTTCGATCATGTCGAACACCCGCTGCATCGGTACCGAACTGCCGACTAGGCCGTGGAATTCATCGCCGGAATGAAGTTGCCGGCGAAAAGCCTCCAACTGGTTTTCCTTTTCGGTTATCTCGGAAAGGTCGGCGAGGGTCTCGACGGCTCCTATGACATTTCCTTCGGAATCGCGCAGGAGGGAGGCATTTTTCAGGGCGTTGATTGTCACCCCGTCTTTTCTTTGGACTCGGCATTTACGCTGCTCTGTTCCACCCTCATGAAAAAAACTGCACCAGTGTCCTTCTCCTTTGGCCAAAGGCTCATTGCAATCCTCACAATTAAGAATCTCGCAGGTACGGCCGATGAGTTCTTCCCGGGAGTAGCCGGTAATCTGCTCAAAGGCCTTATTGACGGAGACTATGGCACCGCGGGTATTGACGATCATGATACCGTCACGAAGGGTATTCACTACTGTCTTCCAGTATCCGTCAAGCTCACGGCCGTTCATGCCTTACTCCAGAAAAATATTGGATAAGCCACCGTTGTGAAAGAGTATTTACCTGAAACAAGCAAATATTTTTCTTCGGGACTGATCACCTGTAAACCTTAACACCTGTAAACAAGAACTGTCTTAACTGTTTAGCATATTATTAACCACTCTACTCATCTTTGGTCGATTTTTCAATCATATTGATTTCTCAAAATTTTATCTAACTTATTAATATTTAATCAAAAATAAAAATTTACGGCTGGGTGCGTGGATCTTTCCGGATGTTGGCCCAAATATTGCTTTTCTATTGACGTTTATCAAAGAGGAGTAACGAGAAATTGGCTGGAATGGCAGATATTAAATTGGACTTTAGGAATACCTTCTCATCGATCTCACTGTTGAAGATGACGGAGATTTTCGGTCGGATGCAACCGATGCAGATCATGGAAATATGCGGATCCGATCCGGACATCAGAAAAGATCTTCTGAAGGTTCTGCCGGAGGCTTCCTACGATATGCTGGGAAACGAAGAGGAAGTTGGACAGGATTTTTTTAAGGTACGAATACGGAAGCGAATTGTATGACTGTATCTCCTGATAAGGTATTTGAAGTACAGGAGATTGTGTGCAAATTTCTCAATAAAGAGACCTGAAAAGAAAGAAGGATAGCTATGGCGGAAAGCAGCATTACTATCAAAGGGAAAAAGAAGAGTTCCTTCATGGAATCGGTCAAGGAGATTCTGCCCGAGGGGGGCAATCTCAATCTCTGTCTCACCTGCGGCGCCTGTGTCTCGGGTTGTCCGGCAACCGGGCTGGCAGACATGGACCCGCGGAAATTTCTCCGTATGTGTGCCCTTGGTCTGGACGAGGAGGTGACTACTACCCCCTGGGTCTGGATGTGCACCATGTGCCAGCGTTGCAGCTATGTTTGTCCGATGAAGATCGACATCCCGCAACTGGTATTTAATGCCAGGGGAACCTGGCCGAGGGATAAACGACCGAGCGGTATCCGCAATTCCTGCGACATGGCCATGCGCAACGACTCGAACAGCGCCATGGGCACCGCCCCCGATGATTTTGTCTTTGTCGTCCAGGACGTCCTCGCCGAGTACCAGGAATCCCAACCTGAATTTAAGGATATGCAGGCTCCGATCGATAAAGAGGGCGCCCATTTCTTCCTCAATCAAAATTCCCGTGAACCGGTAACCGAACCGGATGAACTGGTGCCGTTGTGGAAAATCCTGCACCTGGCCGGGGTCGACTGGACTTACGGCAGCAAGGGTTGGGCGGCGGAGAACTACTGTTTGTTTCTTGCCGATACCGCCTGTTGGGAGCACGTCACCCGGGTGTCGGCCAACCAGGCCAACCAGCTGGGGAGCAAGGTCTTTCTCAACACGGAGTGAGGCCACATCACCTTCTCAGTCCGGGCCGGACTGAAGAAATTCAACATCGAACACAACTTTGAAGTAGCCTCTATTTATCAATACTATGCGAAATGGATCCGTGAAGGACGACTGAAAGTCAATGCCGACTGGAACAAGGATCTAAAGGTCAAATTCACCATCCAGGACCCCTGCCAGATCGTGCGCAAGGGCTTTGGCGACCCGGTTGCCGATGATCTGCGGTTCGTTATCGAATCGGTGGTCGGCAAGGAAAACGTCATCGAAATGACGCCGAATAAATCGAATAATTATTGCTGCGGCGGTGGCGGCGGATTCCTCCAGTCAGGGTATCCCGAGGAGCGTCGCGCCTACGGCAAGGTGAAATTTGATCAGATCATGACCACCGGGGCTGATTACTGTATCACCGGTTGCCATAACTGCCATGCCCAGGTCCACGATATCGGTCACTATTTCCATGGAACCTATAAGACGGTGCATATCTGGACGATGATCTGCCTGTCGCTCGGAATTCTCGGACCGAACGAGCGGGCCTATCTGGGCGATGATTTGAAAGAGGTTAACGTATTTCATCCTGAAACAGCCCTGTAAATATGCAGTAAAAAGCATACAGGGTTAACCCCGAATCTGAGATTCTGTTACCTGGAGAGAGATATAACATATGAGTTTTCAAAAGAGATTGCAGGCAAATGAATTTGTGGTCCTCGCCGAGATGCACACCCCGAAAGGTGTGAACATATCCCGGTTGGTTACCGATGCACGGCGGATCAAAGGCAGGGTGGATGCCATCGTTGTCCCCGACATGGACAACGGCATCATGCGGATGAGTGCCCTGGCCGGAGGCGTCCTGATGCAACAGCAGGGAGTGGAGGCCATCATCCACCTCTACTGCCGCGACCGGAACCGCATGGCGCTGCAGGGCGATATCCTGGCTGCCCATGTCCTGGGTATCGAGAATCTTATGGTGGTGCATAGCGAAGAGATGAGCCAAGGCGATCATAGTGATGCCAAAACGGTGGATGATCTTGATGAAATCGGCCTTCTCAAGGCTATAGAGACCCTGCAGAACGGTAAGGATATGGCAGGCTTTGATCTGGACGGCATCCCCAGTTTTTTCACAGGTTGCAGTATCGCACCCTACGCCGATGAGGCGGCTCTTGCAGAAGAACTGGCTGCGGCGCAGCAAAAGGTGGCGGTCGGTGCCCGCTATATCCTCACTCCCCCGGTTTTCGATGTCGGCCAATTCGCCTCGTTTTTCAGCCGCGTAAAGGAGTTGGGGGTACCAGTGATTCCTACCGTCTTTCTCCTCAAATCCCTGGCCATCGCCCAGTACATTGCCAACAGCGAGCCGGGCGCCCATATCTCCGACGAACTTATTCGGCGGATCAGGAAATCCGGTGATCGTGAGCAAGAAGGCATCCAGATTGCCGGCGAAACCATCGCCGCCCTGAAGTCGATGACGCAAGGGGTGCTGATCCAGACCCTCGGTTGGGAACATAAACTACCGGCGATCCTTGATGTAGCAGGACTCTAGCCAATAGAACCTGCGGTAAACTCGCAAAAAACCTCGACCGGGAAAGGTCGTACATCCCTGGCACCCGGTGCAAAGAAGAAAGAGCTATGCAAAATAAACAACAGCAGCAAAGTGATAAGGTTCTGGTCATCGGCGGCGGCATGGGCGGCATACGCACCGCCCTTGATCTGGCGGAGGCGGAAAAGAAGGTCATCCTCGTTGACAAGGCCTATGCCATCGGCGGTCTGATGACCCAACTGGACCGAACATTTCCGACCAATAACTGTGATTTGTGCACCCTTTCGCCGGGTCTCTCGGAGGGCAGTCGGCAGGAGTATATCGAACTTTTGACCATGACCTCGGTGAAAGATGTTAAGGGTAAAAAGGGCAACTTCACCGTGTCCCTTGAGACAGCGCCCCGCTATATCAATCTTGATAAATGTACCGCCTGCGGCGAGTGCCATAAAAAATTTCCCGAATGTGTCCGTTTCACTCCCGGTCTCGATCATCGGGCTCCTACCTGCATGCGCTATCCGCAGGCCACGCCCCAGGCCTTTTCCATCGACCTGGCAAAATGCACCGACGTCGAGGCCCTGATGAAGAGCTGTCCGGCCGGGGCAATCAATCCCGACGACATGGGCCGAAAGCGTGAGGTTACCTGCGGCTCGATCGTCTTTTCGCCAGGCGGCGCTCTTTTTGATCCCAGCTATCTCGATTATCTGGGCTATGCGGCTCAGGCCGATGTGGTCACCAGTCTCGAATACGAACGTATCCTTTCGGCTTCCGGTCCGACCATGGGCCAGCTGGTCCGTCCGTCGAACGGCAAAAAGCCGAAAAGAGTCGCCTGGATCCAGTGCATCGGTTCGCGCGGCTTGCAGAAGGGTGCGGGAAAGCACTGTTCCAGCGCCTGCTGTATGTTTGCCCTGAAAGAGGCCATTGTCACCAAGGAGAGGTTTCAAGACGATATTGAAACGACCATCTTCTATATGGACATGCGGACCATGGGCAAGGATTACGAACTCTACTACCTCCGGGCAAAAAATGAGTTCGGGGTGCGCTTTGTCCGCAGTCGTCCGCATAGTATTTTGCGGGAAAACGGCGCCGAAAATCTGACCCTTACTTACAGCTCGGAAGAGAGCGGCGCCAACCAGACCGAAGAATTTGATATGGTGGTACTCTCCACCGGCTTCCGGGTGGCGGATGATGTCAAGGAACTTGCGGGGAAACTCGGGCTTGAACTGAATGCCGGCAGTTTTCCGAAGACCGACGCCTTCAATCCGGTGGCCACCTCGGTGCCGGGCATCTATGTCGCCGGTGTCATTCAGGCGCCAAAAGATATCCCCGAGACCATGGTCCAGGCGAGCGCCGCGGCGTGTATGGCCGGTAATGATCTCGGAGTGGTCGAGAAGGTTGAACACGAGAAGGAACTCCTGCCGCTTGAGACCGGGGTTGTGGGTGAAGAACCGAGAGTCGGGGTCTTTATCTGCGACTGCGGTGAAAATATCGGCGCGGTGGTCGATGCCGCTGCCTTGGCAGAGTTTGCCAAGACCCTTCCCCATGTAGCCCTTGCCGAGTTGAAAGGACATGGCTGCAGTCGGGAATCGATGCAGCAGATTCAGCAGGCTATCAAGGATGAAAAACTCAATCGGGTGGTCATCGGCGGCTGTTCGCCTCGGACCCATGAGGTAAAATTTCAGGAGGTCATCCGCAAGGCTGGGCTGAACAAGTATCTGGTCGAGATTGCCAATATCCGTGACCAGGCCACCTGGGTGCATGCCAACAATCCGGCAAAGGCGACTGAGAAGGCCAAGGACCTGGTTCGCATGGCGGTCGGCAGCGTCGTTCGTTCGCAACCGCTGGCTGATCATAGCCTGCCGATGAACAAGAACGTTCTGGTTGTCGGCGGCGGTGTTACCGGCATGACCACCGCCTTGCAGCTCGCAGACCAGGGCCTGAAGGTATATCTTGCGGAAAAATCCGCGCAACTTGGTGGGGTTGCGGTAAAAATTAGGAAAACCCTTGAGAAAGGCGATGTTCAGGCCTTTGTTAAAGATCTGGTCGCTCGCACCGAAGCGCATGCGAATATCCAGGTCATCCCCCGGGCTCTTATCGTCGATCACAGCGGCATGCCCGGAATGTTTAAAACCGGCATGCAGACCGGCAAACAGATGTTCTACCGGCAGATCGAACACGGCGTCACCATCCTGGCAACCGGTGCCAAGCCGAATCGGCCGGCCCAGTATCTGCTCGGGGAAAGTGCCGCGGTGTCAACCCAACTGGACTTACAGAATTTTCTCGAGGAACAGCCCGAGGCCGTCAAATCCTGGGATAATGTGGTGATGATCCAGTGCGTCGGTTCGCGAACCGCCGATAATCCCAACTGTTCGCGCATTTGCTGTCAGACAGCGGTGAAAAACGCCCTGCGGATACGCGAACTGAACCCGGATGCCCGCATCTTTGTCCTCTATCGGGATATGCGGACCTATGGATTCCAAGAAGAATATTACCAAAAGGCCCGTGAACTTGGGGTTATCTTCACCCGCTACAGCCTGGACAACCCTCCCCGAGTCGAGGCGACCGGAGATATGGTCGATGTCACCTTCACCGATCTGATCCTCGGTCGAACCCTAACCGTCAGCGCCGATCATCTCTGTCTCAGCACTGGAATGGTCGCCGATGAGGATTCCAATAACGAATTGGCAATGATCTTTAAGCTGCCGCGCACGGCGGACGGCTATTTCCTCGAAGATCATGTCAAACTGCGCCCTGTCGATCTGCAGGTTCCGGGATTTTTCGTGGCCGGCACGGCACATGCGCCGAAACTCATCAGTGAAAGTGTGGCCCAGGCCCTGGCCGTCGCTTCCCGCGCCCGGACAATGCTTGCCAAGGATTCCATCAACCTCGGCGCAAGAGCAGCCAGAGTTGACAAAAACAGCTGCGCTGCGTGTCTCATTTGCGTCCGTTCCTGCCCCTTCGCCATCCCCTTTATCAACGCCGATGGCTATTCGGAGATCGATCCGGCCAAGTGCCACGGTTGCGGCATGTGTGCCTCAGCCTGTCCGGCTAAGGCTATTCAACTCATGCAATTTGAAGACGACAGGATACTTGCCAAGTTGGAAGAACTTTTTGAAAGGAATTTTGCATAATGGAAAACTTTGAACCGGTAATAGTGGCCTTCTGTTGTCATTACTGTGCTTATACGGCTGCCGATATGGCGGGCAGTCAGAGACTTGCCTATCCCGCCAACGTTAAGATTATTCGCGTCCCCTGTTCAAGTAAGGTCGATGCCCTGCATCTTGTCAAGGCCTTTGAAAAGGGTGCCGACGGGGTCTATGTGGCGGGTTGTCTTGAAGGAGATTGCCATTTCAAGAACGGCAATATGCGGGCTGCCCGTTTGGTGGAAAGTGTGCAAAAATATTTGGAGGAGATCGGCATAGAACGAGAACGACTCGAAATGGTCATGATGTCCGCCGGAATGGGCTATCGTTTTGCCCAGGTTGCTACGGAAATGACCGAGAAAATTCGGAAGCTGGGCCCCAGTTCGATTCATGTTGCCCTAGTCGGCAGGGAAAGCACTTTGCAGCCTGCCGGTATAATTTGAGAGGAGAGTGAAAGATAATGATCACTGCAGAACGAAAACCTTTAGAAGAACTCATTGAGTATATCAAACCCTTCAAACGTTTGCTCCTGGTCGGTTGCAACGAATGTGTGACGGTTTGCGCGGCCGGCGGCCGGAAAGAGGTCGGTCTTCTCGCCTCCGGTTTGCATATGGCCATGCTGAAGAGCGGCACAAACATCGAGATCCATGAACATACCCTGGAGCGTCAGTGTGATCCCGAATACATTGATGAACTGGTACCGATGATCGACAGTGTCGATGCGGTTATGTCCATGGCCTGCGGTTGCGGCGTCCAGGAAATTGCCAGACGTTTCAAAGGCAAACCGGTCTTTCCGGCGGTTAACACCAAATTCATGGGCGCCTCGGAACGACAGGGGGTCTGGAGTGAGCGGTGTCAGGGCTGCGGCGACTGTCTTCTCGGTAAGACCGGGGGCGTTTGTCCCATTGCCAGATGCGCAAAACAGCTGATGAACGGTCCCTGCGGCGGTTCGACAGGCGGACATTGTGAGATCGGTGAGGATGTTGACTGTGCCTGGGCACTGATCTGGGAAAGATTGAAAGAGCTTGGCCAGGAGGACCGGTTTGTGGAAATCACCCCGGCAAAAGACTGGAGACCGGGCGGAGGCGCTGGCCCAAGAAAGATCATCAGAGAGGATTTGGCAGAATGAGAACTGAAAGCAGATTAGAAAAGGTGTTGGCGGCAGGTCACTTGGCGGTCACCTCGGAATGTGGTCCGCCGCGTGGAGCCCTGCCTGATAAAGTACGGGAGAAGGGTAAATATCTTGAAGGGATCGTCGATGCCATCAATGTTACCGACAACCAGACGGCGATGGTGCGCATGTCGAGTCTCGCTGCTTCGGTCATTTTAAAACAGGAAGGATTGAATCCGCTTTTCCAGATGGTCACCCGTGACCGAAACCGCCTGGCCATGCAGGCCGATATCATCGGTGCCTATTCGCTGGGCATCGACACGATGCTCTGTCTCTCGGGCGATCATACCAAGTTCGGCGATCATCCGATGGCGATGAATGTCCATGACATCGATTCCATCCAGCTCATCCAGATGGTCAAGGGGATGCGCGACGAGGGTAAATTCCAGGGTGGGGCCGAGATCAAGAATCCGCCGCGGATGTTTATTGGTGCTGCCGCCAATCCTTTCGCCGACCCTTTTGAACTGAGGGTTTTGCGCTTGGCCAAAAAAATTGCCGCCGGTGCCGATTTTATCCAGACCCAGTGTATCTTTAATGTCGATAAGTTCGAAAAGTGGATGGAGCAGGTCTGTGCCCGTGGTTTGCATAAGAAGTGTTACATCCTGGCCGGCGTCACCCCGATCAAATCGCTGGGGGCGGCCCGCTACATGAAGACCAAGGTGCCGGGCATGGATGTGCCGCAGGAGATTGTCGACAGGATGGCCTCGGTTCCCAAGGAAAAACAGGCGGAAGAGGGAGTTACCATCTGTGTCGAGACCATTGAACGTTTGAAAAAGGTCGAGGGTGTTGCCGGTTTCCATATCATGGCTATCGACTGGGAAGAAAAGGTCAAGGAAATCGTTGAGAGGGCGGGGCTGCTCCCTCGACCGCAGATATAAACAACGCAAACAGCGCAAGAACGAAATAATAATATCCGAGGAGGATTACGACATGAGTAAGAAACTCATCTTGGTAGTGGATGACGATACGGATCTGGTGGAGATGGTCGCCATGAAACTGGAAAGCAAAAATTTCCGGGTAGCCAAGGCCTACGACGGTGTTGAGGCAATGGCAAAAATTCAGGAAGAGCGGCCGGCTCTGATGATTCTCGATGTGATGATGCCGAGAAAAGACGGTTACACTTTGTGCGACGAACTGAAAAAATCCGAGGCATACAAAGGTATCGTCATCATCCTGTTGACCGCCGTCACCGAGGCTATTTCCTCGACCAACTATACCCATATCGGCGGCAAAACTACCCTGGCCGATGATTTTATCCCGAAACCCATCGATATGGACAAATTGATGGAAATAGTTGAGGATAGTCTTTAGCCTATAAGAAACGCTCCTGCGGATTGATCCGGAGGAGCACCTTTTCAGGGTCTGCCACACATGAACGAGTGCTATAGAGAGATCGGGGCAATGAAGATCGGCATTGGGGGAATAAAGTTCAGTGAGGAACTGGTCCATATCTCGCACCGGACGGTTGTGCCTGCCGACAGCTCCTTTGCCGACCTCATTCGGCGTCTTGCCGAAAAGCGCATCAATGTACCCTTCGTCTGTTCCAGCGTTTATGATGATGCGGCCCTCTGCACCTTTTGCATTGCTACCACCGATTTCCCTTCGCTTGAAAGGCTTCTTGCCGCTCCGTCGACACTCGGCGAACCGGCAGATGCGTTGTCTTCCGCCCTTTTGTCGAACCCTGAGCATCTGAAGATCACGCAGCGGGTTGGTACCCTCACGCTTTTTCCGCATCGGCGAAGCCTTGCCTTGTTCGGTCGGATTGTCGAATTATTTGGCCAATCGGGGATCATCATCCATAGCCTCTGCACCTCTATTTCCGCCCTGGCCATCAATGTCGATTACCATGCTCTTGATCTGGTCGCCGAAGTCCTTGGAAAAATAGTCGAACTTCCGGAAAACCATGCTCCTTTTCGTCCGGAATTTTGTGTCAGGCAGATCTCCACCTGATTCGCGGAGACTCTCGAAGGATAGATAATCAATGGAAACAATTGCCGTCTACTGGGAACCGAAAATCCGTGTCTATGGCCTTACTACGAGGAGCGGACTGTCCCTGTATACCTTGATCTTTCCCATTGCCAGGCTCGCCTACTGGGGTGGCGTTGTCGGAAGTCTTGAGATAAAAGGCAGCGAGTTTGAATTGATTAACCTGCAGACAGCATCCGCCACGACGATGCAACTCTGCTTATTACCCGCTCAGGATGAACAGGCGGCGGATGTCCGCATGATCCTTGAGACTGGAGCGGAACACGAGGAAGCTACCTGTTTTAAGGTCGTGACACCGGTCGAGTTAATATACCTGCATGGTCCGCATTTCCAGGATCGTTACGGCATTGCCGATGCGGCTCTGAGACCCCTGCATACGGCACGGATCCCTATTCTTTCGGCCGGTTGCGCCGGAACCAGTGTCTATCTCGTAGTTTCCGAGAACCGGGCTGAAGAGGCCGCTGCCTGTCTTTCCGAGACATTTGTCTTCTGATCGAGTACCCTGCCCGACGACCTCAAGGCAACTCAGGCTATGGAAAACCTGGCCCCGTATTTGCTAACGACTCCTTAATCTATAAGCCATCCATGATGGCGTCGATGTTCATCATAACACTCTTGGGAGGTGGAAATGGAAATTATTGACAAGGAGATCGATTGGCGCCTGCGGGTGTTTGATTCGATGTCTTTTCCCACTGTTATCTTCAAACCGGATAAGACAATCGTCGCCGTCAATAAGAAGTATTTGGAAAAACTTGGGACCGATGACTCCCTGATTCTTGGTAGACCCTGCCAAGAAGTTAATATCCAACACTATCCCGAACAGAAGTTTCCCTGCGTAAATAATGGTGAATGTCCACTGGCCAAGACGGTGAAATGCCGTACCGGCCAGTCGGTGTTGCTGAAATTCACCGACCAGCATGGGCAGCTGGGCTGGGAGGAACGGGTTTTTTCACCGATGCTCGACGAAAACGGTGAGGTAGACTACATTATTGAAAGTATTCGAGATGTCAGCCGGGTTAAGAATCTTGAAAAGATGTACAGCGGCATCAGGGAACTTATCGATCGGGTAGTTCAGAGTTCGGTCGCCGCAATTATTGCAGCCGACCGGAGGGGACGCATCATCATGATGAATAAGGCCGCCGAGGTGCTTTTCGGACATTCGGCCTATTATACCGACAATGTCAATGTCGAAAACTTTTATCCGCCCGGTGTCGCCAGGGAACTCATGGTGAAGCTGCGGGATGAAAGGATAGGTGGAAGGGGTAAGTTGCCGGTCACCAGAGTCAACATCCGGCACAAAGACGGCACGGATATTCCCGTGGAAATGACAGCGGTCATTATCTACGAGGATGGCATGGAGACGGCGAGCGCCGGAATCTTTAACGATCTGCGAGACAGGTTGGAAGTGGAGCAACAACTGAAGGATGCCCATGCGCAACTCATCCAATCGGAAAAACTTGCCTCCCTTGGCAGACTGGCCGCAGGAGTCGCCCATGAAATCAACAATCCGCTAACGAGTATCCTCCTGTATGCCAACCTCATGCGGGAAAAGCTGGAAAAAGATAATCCACTGGAAAAAAATCTAACATATATCCTCGAGGATACCGAGCGCTGCAAGGAAATAGTCAAGAATCTTCTGGCCTATAGCCGACAGACCAATCCGACACGGCAATACTTTAAGCTGAACGACGTCATTGATGAAAGTCTGCGGCTTATCCGTGACCAAAAGCTGTTTCTGCATATCACGGTTGTCGAAGACAAATGGCCGCATTGGCTGCTGGTTTATGCCGATAAGAATCAAATTTGCCAGGTGTTGATCAACTTGATAATCAATGCCATTGATGTCATGGAGGGACAGGGCGTGCTCACGTTGCACACTTTTGAGGATACGGTGAGCGGCAAGGCCTTTCTTGAGGTGACTGATACGGGCGGCGGTATTCCAGAGGCAAATAAGTCTAAAATATTTGATCCGTTTTTTTCCACCAAGGAGCTGGGGAAAGGTACCGGCCTCGGCCTCAGTATGGCCTATGGCATAATGGAAGAAAATAATGGTCGTATTTTTGTGAAAGACACCGGACCGCAAGGGACGACCTTTGCTTTGGAATTGCCTGCGGTGCCGTCGTCGGAAGTAATTTTATTTGATTCTATTGGTTAGTTGGAGACAATGATGCTGAGTAGCGTTGATGGAGATGGAATGGAAAAGCCGCGTATTCTCGTCATTGACGATGAACCGCGGATACGAGATGCCTGTCGGATGGTCCTCCTGGAGATGGGCTTTGAGGTCGCTTTGGCCGCGGATGGCATGCAGGGATTGGCTAAGATAAAGGAAAGGCATTACGACATCATTCTTGTCGATTTGATGATGCCGGTCCTTTCCGGTTTTGACGTTCTTTCCCAGGTAAGGGAAGATCATCCGGATACGGTGGTCATCGTCATCACCGGTTACGCTACTATCGAGCATTCAATCGAGGCCATGAAAAAGGGGGCCTTCGATTTTATCCCCAAACCCTTTACCCCGGATCAATTGCGGGCGGTGGTCAGTAAATCGATCAAGTATACCCGCGCCTTGCAAGATATTACCGACACCAAATCCCGGCTCCGGGTAATGGTCAACCGCTTGATGGACGGGGTCATGACCACCGACAAGGAAAAGCGCATCGTCCTGGCCAATCCGGCCTTTCTGCATATGCTCGGCTATCACGGAGAAAACGTTGTCGGCTACCTGGCGGAGGAGATCATGCCGAATGAAACGCTGAACCGGATGATCGACGAGGCACTTGCCATGCCACCGAATACCTTCACGGAAATCGTCCAGGAGTTAAGTTTTGAATCTCGGGAGGGCCAGAGCGAGCGAATTTTGAATGTCCGTTGTGCACCGTTTCGCGGGCGAACCGGGGTGAGTCTCGGGACCATCACCGTCCTGCATGATATTACCGCGATCAAAAAGATCGAGCGGATGAAATCCGATTTTGTTTCGATGGTCTCGCACGAGATCCGCAGCCCGATGAATTCCCTGCTCATGCAGATGAAGGTCATCCTTGATGGCCTGGCCGGCGAAGTTACCGACAAGCAGCGCGAGATTCTCGAACGGGCCTCCGGAAAGATACAAAATCTCACCGCCATGGTGAGCGAGTTGCTTGATTTGGCGCGTATCGAGGCAGGGCTGGTTACCGACGAAAAAGAGACGATTGACATGCGAGCCCTCCTGGAAGAACAGGTTGCCTTCCACTTGCCTGGGGCACAGGCTAAAAATATCAGCCTGCAGTTAGAACAACTGCCTATCCTCCCGACGATTCCGGCAAACCGACGCGGCATGGAAGAGGTCTTTACCAATCTCATTACCAATGCCATCAAATATTCCCCCCGCGACCGCCTGATTTCTCTGTCGGCTACCCTCGAAAATGAGTATGTCGCCATAACCGTTCGCGATACCGGTTTCGGTATCCCGGAAGAAGATTTAGAGGAGATCTTTACCCGTTTCTACCGGGTGAAGGATAGCAATACCCGGGAAATTCACGGTACCGGCCTGGGGCTTGCCATCGTTAAAAGCATCGTCAATGCCCATCACGGCAGCATCAAGGTGGCGAGCAAACTGGGCCAGGGAACCGCCTTCACCGTCTTCTTGCCATATTCATAAAACTGAACAGGATCAGTTAGATAGAATGGGAGTGTGGAGATTATTCATTCCATTCTCCTCTCTTGCTCCTTCCTGGAGCTCGACCAATATCACTGACTGATTCCTCTTTTTTCCAACGTCCACACCTCGCTTTTTGCTCGGCTGGCATGCTATAATGTCCTATTTAATAGCCTTGATACAGCACCTTGAATAGCCCCCATTTTTTCTGAGGAAAAAACGCCAATGATGCTGGAAATTTTTCGATATTGCTGCGGTTTTCTTTTCCTACTCCTGGTTTTTAATCCTTTTTTGCTGAAGGCTGACACTCCTCTGGATTTGACCGACCTCAGTCTTGAAGATCTGATGAAGATTCCCGTGTATGGGGCGTCAAAATTCGATCAGAAAATCACAGATGCACCTGCGTCCGTCACTATCGTTACTGCCGACGACATCCAGAAATTTGGCTATCGGACTCTCGCTGATCTTTTACGAAGCGTTCGCGGGATCAACGTCTCTTACGATCGTAATTACAGCTATGCCGGGCTTCGCGGGTTTTCTTCAACAGGGGATTACAATAGCCGTTTTCTTGTTCAGATCGATGGACATCGCATCAATGAAAACATCTACAATCAAGCCCTTATCGGTACAGAATTTATTTTAGATATTGACCTGATCGATAAGGTGGAAATCATTCGCGGCTCGGGGGCGTCCCTTTATGGAAGCAATGCCTTTTTCGGGGTCATCAACATCGTCACCAAAAATTCAAGCAAGTTCGGCCAGCCGCAAATTGCCGGTGCTTATGGCAGCTACGATAGCTTCAAGGGACGTCTGAGTTACGGTAGGCAATTTGAGAGTGGTTTGGAATTGGCTCTCTCCGGCACCGACTATTACAGCAAAGGACAGAATCTCTATTATTCCGAATTCGATAATTCAACCACCCCTGGCGGCATTTCCAGCAATTCCGACGGCGATAAAAGTGGAACGCTCTTTGGTCGGATGAAATACGGTCCGCTGACTCTGGAAAGCGCTTGGGTTTCTCGTGATAAAACTCTGCCCACGGGTGCATATGGAACCGATTTCAACAACCCGAATACGTTTACTGTCGATAAAAGCTGGTACCTGGATCTGAAATATCATCAAACAGTCTACAAAAATACAGAAATTACAGCCCGCCTCTTTTTTGACGAATATCAATATGATGGCCATTATTCTTATGCAGGGCGCATTAACAAGGATACCGCTTTGGGGCAAGCGTTGGGAAGCGAACTTATCGTCTCCCGGCCTTTTTTCGACGGAGAACACCGACTGACGGCAGGGGCCGAATTTGTCGACAACCTCGCGCAGAATCAGAAAAACGAGGATCTAGACCCCTATGCATTGAACTTGGACAGCACGGAAACCAGTCAGAAATGGGCCTTCTTTACCCAGGATGAATACCAAGCGACCACCTGGCTCCGAATCAATGCCGGTCTGTGTCTGGATCATTCTGCAAATTTTGGCAGCTTGGTGAATCCGCGACTGGCTTTCATTATCCAGCCGGAAGAGAAAACCACTGTCAAACTCATTTATGGAACGGCTCTTCGGCCTCCCAATGCCTACGAGTTGTATTACGAGGATGGTGTAACCAGCAAAAGACCGTTGCATCTGGACCCGGAAAAAAACACCACCTATGAAGCCATACTCGAACAGCGATTCTTCTCAAATTATCGTGCGTCGGCTGGTGTATTTTCCTACGATATCGTAGATATGATTCGTCAAGTGAACGATCCTGAGACGAATCTATCAATTTTCCAGAACTCCGGCGAAATTACCGCTGAAGGTTTCGAGCTGGAGCTGGAAGGAGTATGGCCGGCAGGTCTTCGTGGCAATATCGGGTATACTTTTCAGGATGCCACAGATAAGAGTACCGGCGAAGCACCTGCCAATTCTCCGCAACATATCGGAAAGGTGAATCTGATAGTTCCCCTTTTTTCCGACGCCTGGTCTCTCGGAACCAATCTGCAATATCTCAGTCCCAGAAAAACCAACGACAGCTCCAGTACCGATGAGGTATGGCTTATCAATATGACACTCCTCGCCAAGAATATTCAACCGGGATTAACATTGTCTTTGAGCGGTTATAATCTTTTGAATCAGAAATACAAGGACCCGGTCGGGCTGGAATTCCGGCAGACTGGTATCGAGCAGGACGGGATTACCTTTCTGCTGAAAATGGTCTTGTCTTATTAGGAGCCGTTACGAAATAACTTGAACATTTACTCCATTTCGTTACGGCTCCTTATGCCGCTTTTAGTGAGATGGTTCGAGTTATTTTTGCTTAACGGCTTAGTACTTTAGAAATTCTTTTTTCAAATAATTTCGTGAAGATACTTATCCCGGCTTGTCGGGGCTTAGGCCTTGTAAAACATGTTGAAACATAAACAACATTTTCGGTTCCTTTGGGTCCTGCTGCTCTGCCCTCTTTTTCTCATAAGCAGTTGTGGTCTTCTTCGTGCCCAAGAAGCCAATCAGGAATACCAGCTTAAGGCCGCTTTTCTTGTGAATTTTTCCCGGTTCATTACCTGGCCTGCGCAATCGTTTTCACCTGATCAAGAGAAAGTTACCTTCTGCATCGCTGGAAAAAACCCATTCGGTACCACTCTCGATGCTGTCGAAAGTAAGAAGATCAACGACCGTAGCGCCCAGGTTGTCTCTATCGATTCCTTCCAAAAGCTTCCACAATGTCATTTGCTCTTTGTCAGTAAATCCGAATACAACGATTTTAGCTTTTTGCTCTCCCGTATTGGTAAAAAACCAGTCGTCATGGTCAGCGATATTCCGGGATTTGTGGATGCCGGCGGCTCCATCGAATTTGTTATCAAAGAGGAACGGTTGTCCTTTATCATTAATAATTCCGACTTAAAGCAACGGGGCATACAGGCCGGTTCCTCTCTGCTGGGATTAGCGGTATCAGTAAGATAGGAATGGGCTTATGAGACAGTGACTCATCCAACTCCCGATGTTGCTGTCTTCACGATTATTTTGGTAACGGCCCCTAAACTGTCGCCGATATGGATTCGCCTCCATATACGATTTTGCCTGGTGCTCCTTCCCTAAGCTCAATCCCGCGGATTTCTACTGTTCGGTTGCCTTGATATTGTCGAAGCACGTTAAGGAGTCGGCTTTGGTCCACAACCCCACTTTTCCATTCTTGAAGGTACCATCATGAGCCTCGACTACCAGCTTCTGGTTCAAAAAACCACGGATGGTGTCACCCTTGACCTCTACCCGCAATTCTTGCCATTCTCCGGATGGGACCTTGGCCGAGCCTTCCTTGATATCACGGCGATACCCTCCGGTATATTTATAGATGTTGACGTTGTCCTCCAGGGCGTTGGCCCGCAGGATATAGTAGTTATCCTTGTCTTGAATACGAAAAATGATGCCGGCAGCCTGATCTGTTTTGCCGGAAATAGGCTTGAAACTGGCTGAGACAACTACATCGACGAATACCTTGTCACTCAGTGAAAGAGCTGGGAAAGATTCCTTAGCGGTTTGACAAAGAGCATTGGGCTGACTCGGTGTGTCTGACTCAGCACGGATCGCCCAATTTCCACTGAAAACATTTGCTCCTGCCGGAAGTCCTCCAGCTTTATCGGTGTCAAAGTTCCATTGCATCGTCTGGCCAGTCTCGGCATTGTTATTTTTCGATTGATACCTCTCTGTTGCCTGACATTTTGCGTAATAAGTTAAAAGGCAAACCACCAATAGCAACGCATAGTAACTTATCGTTTTCGTTCTCATCTCATTTCTCCTTTGTGACTGCAAACGCTTCCTCTGGATCGGTTATTTCTGTCCATCCGGCCACCCCAGAATGCCTCCTGCGAGGAACTTTACGCCGGGATGGCTTTTCTGCAGAGCATCGGCAATCGACTGGCTCACCGAGCCTCCCTTGACACAGTAGACAACCAACTCCTGGCCCGTAGGCAGAGTTTTCTTCCATTCTTCAACCTTTTCCGGATCGTACCACGTCGCCCCTTCGATCATCTCCGGCGATTTTTCGTAGTCGGTTTTTCTTCTGATGTCGAGCACACAGACCTTGGCTTTTTCAGTGAGTTTATCTTTCAATTCGAGTGGGGTAATCGAGGTACTCATAGTCATCTCTCCATAATGAAGGTAATTTTCTAAGATCTTAAAATCCAAGGAAATGCCAGAGCAAACCTGCACTTCCAGCACCGGCGATTATTGCAATAATACCGACTTCATAAAACTGCATCACAACGAATGTCACGATGGCCAGGATCGCCGAAAACCAGGCAAAACCGCTCGCCGGGAACAGCACCTGGGTGCCGAACCATACGCCGAGATTAAGAATCACTCCGACCACGGCGGGGGTGATGGTAGCTAGAGCCGCCGACATTTTCGCATTGCCGGTTAGCCGTTCTATATAGGGAGCTCCGAGAAAAATGAACATGAAACTTGGCAGAAAGGTAAAATAAGTGGCAATAAGCGAACCTGTAACAGATCCAAGAAATGGCCTCAGCGAGCCGGAATGGTTCCAACCGGCGAGAAAACCAATAAACTGCACGACCATGATAAGAGGACCGGGTGTTGTCTCAGCCAGACCAAGCCCATCCATCATCTGCAGACTGGTCAGCCAGTGGTACTGTTCAACTCCGGCCTGGGCGATATAGCCGAGGAGAGAATAAGCCCCACCAAAAGTCAAAAAAGCTGCCTTGGTAAAAAAGTAGGCTTCTGTGGCAAAAGCTGAACCGTGCAGAAGGTAATAGAGCCCGAGAAAAGGAATCCCCCATAGGAGAAGAAAAACCGTTAACAGCAAGGTGATTCTGGAAAGAGAAGGCGTTTGATTGTGTTGTCCTTGAACATCGGCTCGAGAGGTCCCACCCGCTTGTTTCGCAGCGATAAAAAGATCTGGATAATACTGACTGCCGATTATGCCGACAATTCCTACTGTGAGAATCAGGGCGGGAAAAGGGAGGTTGAGAAAATAGGTGCCCAGGAAAGAAAGCACGGCTATTCCTATCAGCACATTGTTTTTCAGAGACTTCTTGCCGATCTTGATGACTGCGGCAAGGACAATGGCCAAGACGGCAGCCTTGAGGCCGACAAAGATCGCCGCCACCCAAGGCAAGGTGCCATAGGCGATATAGATATAACTGAGGCCAAAGAGTATAAACACCGAAGGCAAGACAAAGAGCACCCCGGCGACGATGCCGCCCCTGGTTTTATGAAGCAGCCAACCGATATAGGTGGCCAGTTGCTGGGCCTCGGGTCCGGGCAGAAGCATGCAATAGTTGAGGGCGTGCAGGAATTTATCATTGCTGATCCATTTTTTTCGATCTACCAGTTCCTGGTGCATGATAGCGATCTGACCAGCAGGGCCGCCAAAACTGATCCAGCCGAGTTTCAGCCAGAAAAGAAAGGCTTCCTTGAAGGAGGGGGTGATCTGTTCCGCTCCTGCGTTTGTTGTTATGGGATTTGCTGGAGTCATACATTCACCGTGTATTTATGAAGAAGCTGGTATCGTCCGGCGGAAGAATAAAGCTGATATTAAAAGGATAGCTGCAATGATCGCGAAGGCCAGGCGAAAATCCTGACCGTTTGACAGACCTATCAAAAGGCCGGTGAGAATCGGGCCAGTGGCATGGCCGACATCATAGAGGGTGCCGAATACCCCCATCGCCAAGCCGATATTGTCCTCCCTGCAAAAGTCGGCTACCATGGCCGCCGACGATGAGGTGACGATCGCCTCGCCAAGACCGAAAACCGTGGAAAGGAGCAGAAGAATTGTGTAGCTCTGCACCCAGGGAACGATGGCAAATGGCAGGGCGCAGACAAACATGCCCAAGAACAACAAAGGCCTGCGACCGTGTTTGTCGGAGATTTTGCCCATCAGCGGTTTGGCGACAATGGTCGAAAAGATCTGCATCCCCCAGATGAGCCCAGCCTGAAACTCCGAATAGCCGAGAACCATAACGATATAGATGGGCATAAAGGCCTCAAGGGCACCGACGGCGAGATTCTCCACTCCCTCCATATTGCTTGTCACCACGATTCTCCGATCTGTGAGAATGTTTTTCAGGCTATGGCAAAAATGGCTGAGCACTGCCGAAACCGTCGATTTGCCTGTGCCGTCACCTGGTTTTCCGGCCATCCCTCTGCTGGCCCAGATACCTGCCACGAGGGCGGCCATGCCGAGAGCCGCCACCACGCCATAGATGATGTGGAAGTGCAGCAGTTGCTGCCCGCCACCACTTGACAGGCGACCGAGGAGGAAACCGCCCAGGGGTGCGCCGATGAGGTTGCCGATGATGGTAATCGACGAGAAGAGAGAAAGCATTTGGGCCCGCTTGCCATCGGCGATATCGACCACCACCGCCATGATTACCGGCCCGTAAATGGCCGTCGCGAAGCCGTGGAGAAATCTGACCACCAAGAGGGTGTTATACGAATCGACCAGCAGGTAACTAAATGGAATGACGGCAAAAAATATCAGCCCGATCAGCATGGTCCGCCGCCTACCGATGATATCGGAGATAACACCGGCAGGCATCTTGAAAAAAACTCCGGTTATAGTCGAAATGGCCACGGCAAAGCCGATAGCCTCGGGCCCTACGCCGAAAGAAGCGGCAAACAGGGCGAGCACCGGAGTCCTTGCCAGGGCATAGGAGGCTTTGGCGAGAAAACCGGAAAGGCAGAGGCCATAAAAGTTGGTGCGTGGTTCCATTATCTGGCTCCGCTATTTCGATCCGAAATATTTGATTGCTGTTAACGAAAGAAACAGTGCTTCAAAGACAGCCACGCCCTCTTCCAGGATCTGGCTGTCAGACAATGCTTTGTTGCGGATTCCTTTCAATATCATTTCTACTCCACGGGTCTCGGGTGACACAAATTTCTCGTCTTTTATGTCGATATCGTGGACTATTGCGGCAAGGGCGTCGAGCCCCTTTGCGGTTAGGCCAAAACTTTTTTGCAGTACTTCGAAGGTGCATAGATCCTCGATGTGGGTGAAATCGCCATTGCGAACGTCAAAAGAAACTTCGTTCTCTCTTTTTTGAGTTTTCAATTCCGCCTCTTCCCGGAAGGCAAAGGTCGCCAGCGGATCGATGAAGCGTCGGATGAGCCAGGCGCAAGCCATTCTGTCGACAAAGGGCCGCTTGCGGGTGATCCATTGCATGTTCGAAAAATCTTCAATTCTTTTGCCATTGGACAATTCATTACCGGCAAATCTCCTCATACCTTTTTCGAGAGCAGTGAGAGCTTCCAATTGGTCTTTCAGCGTCTGGAGCCGAGCCGTCAGGTTCAGGCCCGATTCCGATTGAAAGAAATCGCGATGCAGCACAGTATGGAAATCGGCCTGTATCTTTTCAAACTGTCTGAACAGGGAGGTGGTCTTTTTGTCCTTGCCGCCTTTGCGCAGGTTGTTGATCCGGCCGGATAGTTCATCTATCTTCTTGTCGACTTCCTGGTACTGCAGGTGCCGCTGTTCATTGAAAAAAGATATAATCTCCTGCCGTTGCAGCGGCTCAATGGTCTCCGTGGTGACGAGAAGCCCTTCTCCTTTGAGGCCGGGGAGTTCGGCGAGCATCCATTGCAGTGCCTCATGGTTGTCCTCCCGGTAAGGTAGGATGTAGACCCCGCCCTTGAGCTGAACGGCACCGGTTTTCTGCAGTTTGCGCCAAATTTTCACTCTGTTTTTTACCGGAGTGGCCGGGATGGAATAAAAAAATAGGAGCCATTTTAAGGTTTGAACATTTTCCATGGTGGGTTGTCCTGTTCTATGATAGGAGGTGGCATTTGAGTATCACATGTTACAATAATTGGTAACAATAGTTCTATAAATTGTCAAGGATGTGTCCTGATAGCAAGATGCTTTTGCACTCTCACTTCTTGTTTGGTAAGGCGGGTGGTTGTTCTTCTATAGTGGGGGAGGTGGTATAGAATTTGGCTTCTTGGTCGGCAAGTTTGCCCTGCTTCAGCAGGAGGCGGAGCTGCTCGACGTTGACCGTTCGTGGTTTTCCCATGGATGCAGTGGCTGGGGATTCATGCCACACGCCTGCAAGTTCGCTGTAGCGTGCGAGGGAGAGGGTAAAAATAACCAGCAGCAGAGTGCCGACTGCCAAGAGGTATGCCATTTCAATTTTTTTCATGACGGCACCTGTCACATTGCAGACAATCCAACTCGGAGCGGTTGCGCACTCCGAGATCGCACCTCTCGGGTCTCGTTTCCGGGAGGAAGCGGCGGAGCAGCCGCACACCGCCTAAAAGCGCCAGAAAGGCACCGGCCGGACAGAGATTTCGGCACCAGAAACGCCGGAAGAAAAAAGAGAGGAAGAGGACACAAAGGGCGAGGATAGTCATCGTCCGGTCACGGGCCGCACCAAAAATGGTGATGAGCGGATCGGCGTGCAGCACGGAAAAATCGCGGGTCAAGGCAAAGAGGAGGACGAAGAAAAAGAGCAGGACATACTTGGCGAAGCGGCCATAACGCCAGATTTGTTTCCGCGGGTCGGGGAGGAGTCGCCTTGGTCGGAGATCCCCGAAGAGTTCTTGCAAGGCGCCAAAGGGACAGAGGTAGCCGCAGTAGACATTGCCGAAAAGCACGGCCACTAAAGGGATGATCCCCACGAGGAAAAAGCCGCTGTTGGTGATCTCCCAGGAAAAATTACCGGAGAGGAGCGCCAAGACCTGTTGGGAAGCATATTGAATATTGAGCTCTATACCGAAGAGGATGAGCGATACCGTCAGGAGAAGACGCCTCAGCCAAGCGCCCGGACGGTAGCGTGCGGCAAGAATCACCATCGTCCAAACCAGAAGGGCAGCAAATTGCCACGACGGCTCTGCCGAAGAGGAGGAATCGGTGTCGCCCCGAGCGGGCCGACCGAGTACGGCCTCGCCGAAGGTGCTTGCGGATCGGCTGAGGGTTTTTAGGATTGCAGCCGAGGACATTGTCGCCCCGGTCACCGCATCTATCCTCTGAAATGGCTTAGCCACGAACAGCTCCCTCTCTTTCAGGCTCTCCAGCCAGCCACGGAGAAATGCCAGATAAACCGGGGTTTCGTTGGACCTAAGGAGGCGAAAATTCTTCAGAATACCCTGGTCATCTATCCAGACGGCGAGAGGGATCTCTCCGCCGTAGCCCCTGATACCTCTTGCGAGGTTCGCCGAGGGAAAGATGTATCCGCCGGCGACCAAGTAATAGCTCAAGGTCGAACCTCCCGGAAGCGTCACCTTCTGTTCCTTACGTTCTAAGGTGCCGGCCATTTCCGCTGCTGCCGCCTGGAAGTCGGCCGCTTCATGGCCACTTTGTGAGGCCTCGAAGTCTTGGGAGACCAGCAGTGCAAATGCACCCACTGCAAACAACAGATAACCGAAGGGCCGCCGACTTCTGTCGAACCAGTTGTCGGTGACGGCGGAAACGGCATGCAGTCGGGCAATCCGGGACATAAGGTTGACGACAATAACGGCGGCGATCAAGATCACAAGCGACGCCTTTACCCCCAAAAGGGGCAAGAGCAAAAGACCGGTGGCCAGAGCCCCTGCTGCCCCTCCAAGATGATCGAGCAACTCCAAGCGTCCGGCTGCGGCCTCCACCCGGTAGCCGCCGGCATGCAAACACCCTGCCGCCAAGGGAAAGTACAAGCCGGAAACAACACCCACCGTGGTAAAGAACATGCCGAGAGCTAATCGGGAGGTCTCCATGGGCGAAAAGAAAATCAAGGCGAAGAAAAAGATCGCCTCGAAAATGGTGAGCGTCAAGATAATCCGGGGAAGTGGCAAGAGCCTTCGCAGTAGCAGTCTTTCACACGAGAGTCCACCAACCGCTGAGCCAAGCATGAATAAAGACGAGATCAACCCCATATCGAGAAAGAGGGAGCCAAAGCGAACCTGATAGCAGAACATCAGTACCACCGTCGCAGACATGCCGACCAGACCGGCCATAAAAAGCATGACTTGGATATCAAAGAGGTTCGGTATTCTCTCCGTCGCCGGTTGTTTCGATACAGTGTGCGGGGAGTTTCGCAGGTAAAAAACCCGCAACAAACCGTAGAGAAATATCCAGCCAAAGCAGATCCACATGCCATTTTCAACCAGGAATGCCGCCCCTTGGGCGACAGTGCCCAGCCCGGCACGGCGCAGGGTCAACAGCAGGTCAAAAAGGAGGGCCTTGGGGTGCTCGTCGGTATTTTCGAGAAGATTTCTCCCATATTTTACTTCGGCATTGCGGTATCTGCCCTTCTGAAAAGCGATCCGGTCCTGGGGAAAGGCGGCGAGCAAGCCCTCCTTAGGATAGAGTTCTGAGGAGCCGTCAACCGCTGCAAAACGACCGGCCAATTCCGTTGGCGACTCGCTGAGGACATCTTCCACCGAGGCAAACAAAAAACTCTCATCGCCAGGCTTCAACATCACATGGGGGAAAACCGTCGATAGGGTCGTGAGGGTCGAGGCACCAGCCAACACCCGTTCGTCACCGAGGAAATTGGCTGCACCGGATACCCTGATGGCACAGATCCCGCCGGGCGCGAGGACGTCTCGGACAAGGGAGAAGAAGGCCAGGGAAAAATAGCGGTTGAGGACGAGGGTGGTTGCCTCGGGGAGATTGACGAGCACCAGATCAAACTTTTTCCTCGTCTGCTGCAGGTAGGCCCGCACTTCCTGTTGCGGTGCATCGATATGGCCGAAGGCCTGGTAAACCCCGCTCGGTAACACTCCCAACAGCTTCTGTGGAAACTCGGGATCGGGGTAAAGCCAAACCACCTCACGAATCTGCGGCAGCACCTTGAAACGATTGGCGATCGCCGGGCCGCCGGGGCCGACGACGAGGACGTTTGTTGCTCGAGGGTTTTCGGCCATCGCCCAGGCAGAGACTGCCGAGGCATGCTCCTCCTCGGGCAGGGTCTCAATCACCCCGCCTTCAGTCATGACGATGAAATCGCCGGCACGTTCGCCGTACAGATATCTGGACTGGGCGGTGATGAAGCTGCCGCCATAGGTATCGACCGGGAGCAGCCGGCTCCACTGCGCCCGGGCCGCATGGCCGGCAGCAAGGCCTCCGATGTAGGTCACGGCGAGCGAGGCGGTCGCCGCACAGGCAGCAACAATGGCCCAGCGCAAGAGACTCATCCGCTCCGGGACAAGCAGGGCAACCAAAAGCACCAGGGCCGCATAGAGGAACACCTTTTCCCCCGGCATCCCCAGTGTAAGGAGCCCGGTAACAAAAAGCCCGCCGACGAATCCGCCGGCGGTTTCAATGATATAGACTCGGGCAACGGGCAGGGCGAAGGCTTCCACCACCCAGGCGCAGGCCATGGAAAAGAGAAAGCCGCTGAGAAAACTGGTAGGGGCGTTGGCAAGGGCGGCAAAGGCCAGAAGAGACGGCAGAGGCACCAGGACAAAGGATTCCAGGCCGAGGAGCGATCTGGCGCTGCCGATCAGCTGGTGCTGGACGAGATAGGCGGGGAGATAGAGCAGTGGCAGGAAAAGAAAACGGGGGAGCACCGCCGGATGTCTCAAGGCTAAAAACCTGCCGGCAACCGCACCGGCACCCACCCAGAGCAGCCATGACCCGAAGAAAGTCCCGACCGCGATTTCATTGCCTTCAAGGGAAGTGAGAAAATCGCGAAACAGCAAGGTTTGCGAAACCAGAGCAAAGAATCCCAGGGTGGCAATGGGAACCTCTCTCGGCAGGCCTCTCATATCTCGCTTTCACCGAAGACAATGGCCTGAAAGACGGTAAACGACGCCCCCTTCTGCCAGGCATCCGGTGGAAGACCGGCCTTCAGGGCGAGCTGGGAAAGCATTTCTTCGAGCCCCCAACCCTGCTCCGGGGCGACCTGGGGCAGGAACACGGCGCTTCGCCCGTTTTTTTGCAGAACCACTCCGTCCCGGCCGATGACGATGTCGTGGTAGGAGGGGACCGGCGTGGGCGGGGTGAGGGCGGAGATCTCGAAGGACAGTTCTTTGAAATCGTCCTTGTTCACCGGTGAAAATCGGTAATCGTTCACCGCCGCATCGATGGCTCGGTGCATGACCGCCTCATACAGCGGTCGTACCGGGGTAATCTCGCCGATGCATCCCCGAAGATTTCCGTGCTCCTTCAGAGTAACAAAGGCACCCATGATCTGCTGCATTCCGGGGGTGAGTTCGATGCCTAGTTGCGAAGGCGTCGGGGCTTTGCCCTTCTCCAGATAGCCTTGCAAAGTGCCTTTCGCCAGGGCCATGAGGCGGATTTTATCTTCCCCTGATAAGCCGGGGCTAACGGCAGTCTTTTTTTCTTTTGCAGCCACCTCCCAGTTGCCGGCAACGGCGGCGCTCAGGTAACTGACTGAATGGGAAAAATCTTGGGTCTTGGCAGCCGAGGTTTCATAGTGCAGCAGCTGGACTCTGCTTTTTGCCGGAAGCATGGCCAGCAGCACCTCGATTGCCGCCTGACCGCAGATAGTGGCACCGGTCCGCTCTACATAGGCGGAAAAACCCCGGAGATTTTTGTCCTCGATTAACTGGAAAGCACCCATATCAAGTTTTTTCAAGTTTTCCTGGATATCCGCAGTAAAGGGAAGGTAGCCGAAACTGCTGCCGTAGTGGGTAAAGTCGCTTGATGCGACCACCAGAGTGTCAGGGGTGAGGTGGTGCCGCAGTATCTCGGCGATGGCCTCGACCGAGGCAATGTCAAGCCTGCCGAGGACGATGGGCACAAAGCGGAAATCCCCCAATCTTCGCTGCAGGGCCGGGAGGAGGACCTGGACGCTGTGTTCGTTTTCATTAGCCGTCGGGACGACATGGAAGTACGGCGATTGCAACAGTTCGCCGATGAGATCGACATCCAGGGGCGTTTCACCGAGTGGTGTGGCGTAGTGGGTCGCATCCGGCAGACTCGCCGAATTCTCCATGAAGACATGGTGCGAAGGCCCGAGGATGATGACCTTGCGGATTTTTGCCCCTTCAACCTGCTTGAGCCCGTAGGCGGCAGTCTGTCCCGACCACTGCAGTCCGGCGTGCGGCAGGATCAAGGCACAGACCGGCGGAAGAAGCTCGTCGGGTACACGGCTCAGATATCCATCGATTTCCGCCGATAACTTGGCTGGGTCGGCGTCATACCAGGTGCCGGCAAAGGGTGAGGGAAAGACCCTTTTTTCTGTATCCCCGCCTGGCTTGGAAGCTTCAGGTTCACTGGGACCGGCTGCTAAAAAGGCCGGCAGGATAAGCCCCAAACTGCTCACGAGAAAGAGAGTGACAACAAGACTTTTGTGCATCGTTATGCCCCCTGTCAGATGACTATTATTTGCAGAGCGGAAAATCAGTCAAAATCCCACGGTGTCTCAGGCCCTTCAGCCGGCCCATTTCCCCGGACGGCTGACACTTTCTTGATCCAATGGGCGAACAGGACCTGGGTAGTATCTCCCCCGCAAGGCCTGGACAACCCGGGTATCTTCCGTTTGCCGAATCCACCGTGCCATCGGCACGGCTATGACCGCGCACAGTGCCGTTATTCTCAACAAGAAACCTCTGCGACTCATAACCACACGCCGTATATCTGGCGATTGCATCGCGGGCACCTCCCGTTTTCGATAGTGTTTTTCAGGACTTCGAAGGCTCGACGCTCGATCAAGAGGTCGCCACATTCCGGACAGAAGGTGTTTTCCCCGTCGGGCACCAGGATGTTGCCGAGGTACACGTAATAGAGCCCCGCGCTCCTGGCGATTTCCCTGGCTCTGATCAGCGCTGAAGCCGGAGTCGGGGGAAGATTCTTCATTTGGTAGTTGGGAAAAAAGCGCGAGAAATGCAGCGGTATCTCGCGGCCGAGGTTCTGGACAATCCACTGGCAGAGGGCACGAATTT
The DNA here is from genome assembly GCA_903875445.1 of uncultured delta proteobacterium. GTDB lineage: Bacteria > Desulfobacterota > Desulfobulbia > Desulfobulbales > Desulfocapsaceae > Desulforhopalus_A. The sequence continues at coordinate 34,523 of CAIQWD010000018.1, forward strand.
CCCGGTCGCTGTCGTTTAAGGTAGGGATGAGGAGGTTGATCACCTCGATATGGACGCCGAGCGATCTGGTGGTAATCAGGCTGTCCAGCACCGGCTGCAGGGTAGCGCCGCAGATATCCTGATAAAATTTATCGGTAAGGGCCTTTAAATCGATGCGCACCGCATCTACCTTTCGGCACAGTTCGGTCCATGGCTCGCGGTTGATGTAACCAGCGGTAACCAGCGCGTTTTTCAGGCCTGCTTCGCGCACACACAGGGAACTGTCGGCGGTATATTCGTAATAAACGACAGGGTCGGTATAGGTGTAGGATACCGAGCGGCAGCCATGCGCTGCTGCTAACTTTGGAATCTCCGCCGGAGAAAGAGGAGAGGCCGGAACTTCCTCGGGGTTCTGTTGGGAAATCTCCCAGTTCTGGCAGTTCTTGCAATGCAGATTGCAGCCGACAGTGGCGAGCGAAAGGCTGGTTGTTCCGGGAAGAAAATGGAAAAACGGCTTTTTCTCGATCGGGTCCACATGCACTGTACAAGGATGTCCGTATGTTACCGCAACCAGTCGACCGTCGAGGTTCACCCGAATGCGGCATTCACCACTTTGGCCGGGTTCTATCATGCATCGTTTGGGACACAAGTCGCAGCGGATTATCATTGGACGAGATCTTCGCAGGCAGCGGTGTCGGTCGGATAGAGGTCTTCGAGGATGAGGGTGATGGCAAGGATCTGCTCCTCCCTTTGCACCTTCATAAGAACGCTGCCGCTGGCCGGTCCGTGCAGCATATAACGCAAGGGGGTTATGGGATGGTTTGGACCTACGGCCTGCCCGTCCATCTCGACAATGATATCCCCGGCAACAAGGCCGGCCTTGGTTGCCGGACTGTTGTCGGCGACAAAGGAGATCATCGGCTGGTTGTTTTCCGCGCGGCCTATGATCAGACCGGATTTGTCGCGGGGAAAGGCGACATTGAAACTGATACCTTCTTCCAGGATGATTTTCTGTTCGGGATAGTTGAGGAAGAGGTGAAAATGGCGCAGGGTGGAGTTGCCGAGATTGCCCCCGACTTCGCCAAGCGCCGTCGCCCCGACGCCTTTTTCAATGGGAAGGGAGATGAGAGGCAGGTCGAGCCGGAAACGGTCGATTTGCAAGCAGTTGAACTGAATATTCCTCTCACGGGAAAGCCCCGACATGCCTTGGCTGACGATTTCCACCCCCACTCTGTCGAGCAGCCCGTGCTTTTCGGCAAAGGGGTAATGGATGGAGCTGTGATAGGAGCCGAGATCAAGGCTCCAGAGGCTTTTGAAGGTGCCATCAATGGTTACCGGCAGGGAGAAGGTCCGGTATTTCAGCGGGGCATCGATCACTACCCCGGACCCCTGGTAATGAAAGGATTCGGGGGCGTGGAAGGTGACCTGTTTCCGGTCGTAATCGATCTCCACCACGAAGCGGGAGAGGAAGTCATAGCCGAGGATGCCGACCATCAGCGGTTCGTAGCTCCTGGCCTCCAGGCCTTTTGAAACATACAATTTCTGGCTGTCGAAGTGGATGGAGCCGACCTGATGCCCGGGTACCTTGACGAAGGACAGGTCGAATAATGCACCAAAGCCGTAACCCTTGATATTACCCTGGACTTCCATACCAAGTTTTTCAGCATACTCCTGGTCGATAACCGACATCGAGGCGCCGCTGTCAAGCACCCAATATTGGGTGTCGCCGCCGACAGTGACCGGCAGATAGATAAGATTTTCAATGAATTCGAAGGGAATCGTAGCCGAGGTGTCGCCATCGGGGAAATGGTAGCCTTTTTCTGTCCGCGGCGGCAGAAAAAGTCCTTCATCGATCCTTTGGTTGTTGGTGTAATGGGTGATCCAGGTTTCTTCGGTCTTTTCCCAGGGATGGAAGGTGTTGTGCTGATGAAAGGGCATGAGAATGCCGTCCACTTCGCGAAAATCGTCGTAAACGCTTTCTGTCTCCATATCCGGCTGATGGTGCAGGGATTTGACCATGTACAGGGTCTCTTTATCGAAGAAGAAATGGCCGCGATCGGTATTGATGGTGTTGGTGAGTACGACCTCGTAACAGGGGCGGTCGCCTATGGTGGCAATGCCGGCGAAGGCCATGGAGAAATTGGGGGATTGCCGGTCGAGGTGTTCATACTGGTCGAGAAGTACGCTGATACGCCTACGTTTCAGGGTCTCTTCATCTTTGACGATCAGCAGTTGCCCATTGGTATCGTAGAACCAGGCGTAATCACCGCTATCGCCCTCGATCTGGGAAATGATCGAATAGTCCTCCTCGGTCCGGTATTGCAGGGGCCGGTTTTCCCAATGTTTGAAGGTTCCCTGCAGGCCGTCGTAGTGGACCCGGCCCTCGCTCTGGCTGGTGATGATGCTTTTCAGACGCTCAAGGCCGCCGACCGCCGCATAGTGGGCCTGCATTATTTCGTATGGGTCGGAGAGGTCGGTGCTTCTACCGGTTCCCGCCAGCAGCAGGGTGCAGAGGCATATCAGGGCAATATTGATGGCTCTAGCGGGAAAAGGTAGGCGACGCATTGATGTAAGCCGTTAGCGAACCATGACCTCAACCCGTCGATTACGGGGCTCGGCAACGTTGTTGGCGGTGGGAATGAGTGGGTTGCCTTCCCCATGATAGGAGATAGTCATATCCTCTGGGCTGACGTTTTCAGTACGGAGGATGTCGTAAACCCGCTGCGCCCTTTCAAAGGAGAGTGTGCGGTTGTGTTCGGCGCTCCCGGTCCTGTCGGTATGACCGATTACCGAGATATCCCGGGACTGGCGTTTCTTGATGGCTTCGAGTATGTTGCCGATAAGATTTTTCGATGCATCGGTCAATTCATTGGAATTAAATTGGAAATAGAGAATAAAACTCTCGGGCATAAGGGGTTGAACCTGGAGCGCTTCCTGAAAAACTCGCTGGGTGTCCTCCTGGCTGATTGGCGCCGGAGTGGAAGGAGCGGAGTTGTGGCCGCCGATGAAGATGGCCTTGCCACCTTCGTCCAACACCCCTGAGCCTTTATCGGTTGCAACCTTCAGGGCACCCACGGAGCCGTCGTCTGCCGGGCTGAGCACAACGAAATTTTCCTTGGCACTGCAACCGGCAAAGAGGAGCATAATTGCCGCTAGCACGATTAAGCTTTTCCAGTTCATGGGATTCTCCATTTTTGGAGGTGAAGATTTAAGTGCGACACTTTACGACCTTTTCTTACTCGCCTTATTCGGTAAACCTTGCCTTAAAACTGGTTTCCTCCTTGAGCATGCTGATCCGACCGACCGGAGTATCCAGCTCAACCGCATGGGGTGCCAGTTTGCCAAGCAAACCCGATTGGTAGACAAAAGTGCCGTGCTGCATATTGAGGCGCATGGCATATTCGTTGGTGGCTGGGGCAAAGGTGAATTTATCCATGGAAACACGGCTGATCGGTCCCATGGAGATGAGAGTATTGTCTTCGAGGAGGATTCCTATCGCCCCATCCGAACCGGTGAGGATGGTGTCGCTCTGATAAATGCGGTCATTGGGAAACGCCGGTTTGGTCTTGCCATCCCGAAGGATGGAGACAAGACCTCGAAGCCCTTTGACTTTGCCGATCACCCTTGGTTCGGCAAAGGCCAGAAGGGGCAGGGCGCAGAGCAGCAAAACGGCCAGACAAGAGTGCAAGAGAGGTTTTTTCATCGCAGTTTCTCCAGTGTCAGGTATATCATCGGCAACGTGCCTGTCGAATACTTTGCAGGGATACCAGTATCTTGGCGCCGTGTAAACGTTTCATCTTCAGGCGGGGACTTACAGCTCTTTGAGACTCTTCTCGGCATAGCCCTTAAGTTTATTGTGTGGTGCCTCGCTTGCCACCTTACTGAGCGTTGCCCGATACTTACTTTGGCCCGAAGCCCCCAAGGCCTTGCACAGCCAGGACAAGGTGTCAATCCGGTCATCGCGGTCGTTGGTGCTCGTGAGATATCCTTTAAGCAACACCCTCTCAACCGCGTCGAGTACCACCGTGTCGCGAAGCTTGGTCTTGACCATCAGCTGGGCTGCATCTTTTTGTTCCTTGGTGTTGTTGGAGTCAAGCATCCGGAGATACTTCGCCTGTTCGGATGTCAATTGGGGGCTCTGCTGTGGTTGTGGCTGTGGCTGTGGTGGTTGTGCTTGTATTTGCGCTTGTTGACGTTGATGTGGTTGTGGTTGCTGTTGTGGCGGTGGCGGTGGCGGTGGTGTGAAGGTTTCTTTTTTTACCGCTATGGGTTGTTTCACAGGGGTTTCATCAGAGGCAACATTGCCTGCGCTCAGGGTCATTGAAAGGTTTCTCTCGTCATTTTTTTCTAGCGTCACCCATTCTCTGGCGGATTTATAGCCCGAGGCAGTTGCTTCGACATGATACGGTCCGGGGTCAAGCACCATACCCGGTTCGTATGCCTTGGAGATATTGAGGATGCGGACCTTGGCATTGGCCGGCGTTACTGTCACGGTGAGTCGTGCTTTCTTTGGTGTCGTGTCAATCAGGCTTTTCACCAGTTGGCTGTAAGTAACGGAACCGGAACTGGTTTCCTCGTCTATTTTAGCGGTGCAGATTTTCTGAGCGACACTGGTAATGGTAACCTTGCCCGTCTCAATACGCTCCACATCGAGGACTTCCCCGGTCTTCGGATGTTTTATAATCTGCCCCTCCTTGTAGACGATAAAGCGCATGCCGTTTTTTACCCCGGTGCGAATACCGAGATCCAGGGTAACCGAGTCACCGCTTCGATTGACCACATAGCCTTCAAGGGGAAAATTTTTGATAATTTTATCCGACATCTCTACGACCATATCCTGGAGATTGGCAGTAGAGGCACCTTTAATGTTTTCAGCAGCGATAATGGAGGCACTTTCGACATCGATGATCCGGGCGTTGATCTCGGTGACATCTTTGAACTTCATGACGGAACCGCTGATGATGACCTTGACGCCAAGCAGTTTTCCTATCTGGGTGGCACTCGTGGCGTCGACGATCCCGGACATTGCCAGCTTCTGTTCGCCAAGGATCTTTTCAAGCATTCTTCTTTCCACCACGTCGAAGCGGCCCTCGCGGACCATGGCGGTGGTGAACCACTCGGCGACAATAGTTCCCATGTCCTTGTTGTCGAAGTTTTCCCCTTGCAGCTGGAAATCGAGAACGGCAATTTTTGTTTTACTGAACTCGGCCGAAGCAGAGAGGGGCACAAGTAAGGCAATTATCAAGAAAGATAGAAGCTTCATTAAATTTTTCATCGTAAACTCCTAAGCCGGGTGGATGATACAATCATCCCGAGGCGTTTTGATTCGGATATGGAATTATTGCAAATTCAAGGCAACACGATTACCGGCAACATTGGTGACTGCCAGTTTGGCATCGTCCACAACCTTGCTGTCGATCCGGTCACAAAAGGTTTCGACGCTCCCCTTAAAAAGAACGGAGAGTTCCAGCTTGCCGCCGCCGAAGTTTCTCTTGGTAACCGAGAGTACCCCCTCGGTGTCTTCCAGGACTTTAGCCGCACTTTTTTGTAAGCCGTAGCTTTTCACGCCGGAGATGACGATTTCGTAACTCGCGCCATTGTTGACCGTATCCTGGAAGGAGGTGACTATCGCCTCGAAGAGTTTTTTGTCCATGAGAGTGGTTGCCGCTTTGGCGGCTGCCTGGGATTTGGCAATATCCTCGGCCAGATGGACCGCCGCTCCGGTAGCCGATTTAGTGGCGACAATGCGGCCGTTCGAGCAGTTGACTACCTTAACCGTAAGGCTTGCCTGCCCGGATTTCATGCCCGAGCCCTTGAGCACTTCATTGTCCAGAATACTCTTTCTGACGCTTCCTACCACCACGTATTCCGCGCCATTTTCCGCCCCGAGTTTGGCGGCGGCCACCGGATCACCGTCGATGGCCTTGCGGATAAAGGGATCATCTTTCGCCATCAGCGCTGCCGCCTGTGCCGGATCGACCAGGTCAAATCCTTTGCCCTGGAGATAATCGACAACCGTGCTTTCGGCGTTCTGTCCGCCTTCTTCCTGAATGAGGACCATGGTCCGGGGTTTATCCATGGAAACGAGGAGAATCTTCAAGGCCATCAGATCGGCGGTAATTGAATCCAAAGAGACAACCGCACTGATCTTAACGGACCAGGTGTCTCCTTTCTGTTCTTCTTTTATGGTCGTATAACTACGAACCGCGCCGAAACTCTGGGTGATGACCTTGTCTTTTTTCAGCATAAAGTTTTCGACTTCGGTCTGAGAGCTGAGTACCACGCCGATACCTTCCTCGACCGCCGCTCTTTTTGCCTGCAAAAGGGCATCCTGTTTGGATGCGCCGTGGCCCTCGGCGGTAATGGTCTTATCGCCGGTTGTTTTTGTTGTACTGGGTTGGGCAGCGAGTACCGCGCCGGGAACGAGAAACAGAAGGAAAATCACTGCCAGTAGGAGGTCTTTCATGCCTCGACTCCGTTAGGTGAAGTTGTAGGGACAAGGTGCGGGAAATGAATGTTAATTAGTATTAGATAGCATATTATCTATCGCATAAAAAAACAATGACCATCAATTCTTTTCGCGGGTAAATGGCGGATGACGGGGGTGCGGATCAGTCTGTTGCCAAAGTAATTGCACGCAGCAGGTTGTAGATAGGGGCAGGGGATGAAGGAGGGGGGATGGCAAGGGCAGGCTGTTCGCTTTGTCCGGAGCGGGCAGCCTGCTGCAGAGGTTTCGGCTATCAACCGAGCAGGCAGTTCTGGTCAATCTGAAAGACCTGCATCATAATGGAATGGTCGATCATTCCGACTCCCTGGGCCAGGGCATCGACCATATCCCTCTCGTCCCAGCCGAGTTCCTTTAAATTGGCGATATCGGCCGCGGTGATTGAGTCCGGTTTTTTCATGGAGCGGATGACGAAACTCAGCATGGCGCTTTCATGGGCTTCAAGCATCGATTTGCTCGGATCGTCTTCCATTGCTCGGATGCTGTCATCGTCGTTGCCAAGTTTTTTTAAGAGATGGCGGTTGAAGTCCATGCAGTAGGAATAATCGAGGGTTTGCGCCGCCAGATAACGGATATGGGCGAGGAGAGCGAAACTCAGTTTCGGGTGTTTGCCGAAATACCTGATCCGTTTCAGTTGCAGCTCAAAAAGAGCCGGACTGGCGCTGAGGAGCTGCATTGGTTTAGGGATCGCCCCGACATTTTTCATGAACATTTCATAACCTTCCTTAACAATCCCTTCTGCATTTTCAGGTGCTACCGTTGTAATAAGTGCCATGGTTTTTGCCTCTTGTCAGAGTGTTGATGAATGGTCGGTCAGTGGTACACAGCGACTGACCGTGATGAATTGTTATGGCAAAATACCAAGGATCTGGTTATAAGTAAAATTAATATATATAATCTATTTAATAAGGACAGGTAATCAAAACATGCATAATCTCGAAATCAAACACCTCCGCATGCTTCGTGCCATTACCGACAGCGGCAATATGACCAGGGCAGCGGAAAAGCTGTGCCTCACCCAATCCGCCCTCAGTCAGCAATTGAAGGACATAGAAGGCAAGCTGGGCACCGACCTGTTCTTTCGAACCCGCAAAAAATGATTGTCACCGAAGTCGGCAGGCAGCTTCTTGAAACCGCAACCCAGGTAATTGAGGCGGTGGATTCGGCGGAAGAGGATATCTCCAGGAAGATCTCCGGCGAAAGAGGCGAACTCAAGGTGGGGACCCAATGTATTTTCTGTTACAAATGGCTGCCGCAGGTACTGCATCGCTTCCATCACAAGTTTCCCGGTGTTGAAATTGAGGTGGGGAATTCCGCCGATCTGTCCTGCGAACTGGAAGAGAAAAAATATGATCTGATCATCTCCGGGGCGGTGTCGCCGGATGGTACGCAAACCTCCGTTCCCCTCTTCCGCGATCAACTAGTCTGCATCATGAATGCGGACCACCCACTCTCCACCTGCAGTTTCATCAAGTTTGAGGATTTTCGCGGTAATAATCTCATCTCCCACACCGACAAAGGTAAAAACCGCTTTTACCAGCAGACACTGAAAGTAAAAGGCATAGAGCCGAAAAGGATTATGAACGTCGGCGCCCCGCAGGCCATTATCGAAATGGTCGCCGCCGGCTTCGGCATCAGTATCTTCCCCCGTTGGGCGATTGCCGGTGCCTTGAAAACCTGGCCGATCGTCGCCCGGCCGATCGGTCCGAGAGGCCTGCCCCTGACCTGGCATGCGGTCTCTCTCGGCCACACCAATACCCCTATATATCAACAGGAGTTCATTAGAAATATCAGCATGTTGAATGTTACAGAGCAGACCATGATAACCGGTCAACAGGCGATCGCCCGGTGACCGGTTCTTCACTACAATTTATTAGTGTCTAATTTGCCATCTCCCGCATTTTATAATATAACCTTGTATAAGAGCTGTGCAGAACGTAAAAGCTTGATACGTTAACACCACATTGCGAGGTTTTCGGCATGATAACCGATACGCGTCCAGCCAGGCTTATCCGTTTGTTCTTCATGCTTTCTCTTCTCTTTTCGGTTTGCATCTGTCGGACGACTGCCTCCGCTGATGTCGTCGAAGAGCCGGCAATAAAAATCGGCATCTATGAAAACGAACCGAAGGTTTTCACCTCGAAAGCAGGTAAACCTGCCGGCATTTTTATTGATATCATCGAGCATATTGCCAAGAGCGAAGGCTGGAAACTCCAGTATGTCCCGGGTACCTGGGCCGAAGGATTGGAGCGTTTGGAGAAGGGGGAAATCGACCTCATGCCCGACGTCGCCTTTACCGCGGACCGGGGGGAAATCTACTCCTTTCACAAGGAACCGGTTTTATCTTCCTGGTCTCAGGTCTATGCCAAGAAAGGCAGCGGTATTCGCTCGATACTCGATCTCGACGGCAAGCGGATCGCCACCTTGCAGGGTTCGGTTCAACAGGAGGCCTTTACCCGACTGAGTGAGAGCTTCGGCCTGAAAATCACCCTTCTTTCCGCAGTAGATTTTAAACAGGCCTTTGCCATGGTCGCTATCAATGAAGCCGATGCAGCCATCAGCAACAGTTTTTTCGGAATGCTGCATACCGAAAAATACGGGCTTGAGGACACGGCTGTCGTTTTCAGTCCTTCCAAACTGCTATTCGCGGCACCCAAGAATTCTCCGCAACACCTGCTGGCGACCATTGACAGGCATCTGCTGGAGATGAAAGAGAATTCTAAGTCAGTCTACTATGTGTCGCTGAAGCATTGGACATCGGATGAAGTCACGTTCAAGATACCATTATGGTTGCAAATTGTCGGTCTCGGGGGTTTAGGCATTTTAATCATGAGCCTGGTCGGCAGTGCGATTTTGAAGCATCAGGTCGGTCTGCGCACCCGGCAACTGCGAACAAGTGAACGCGAATACCGCGAACTGGTGATGCTCGCCAATAGCATCATTCTCCGGTGGTCGTCGGAAGGGCTGATTACCTTTTTAAATGAGTTTGGCCGGCAATTTTTCGGTTACACGGCAGAGGAGATAGTTGGCCGCCATTTGGTCGGGACACTGGTTCCCGAAGAGGACAGTAAAGGCCGGAAGTTGCGGCCGCTGATTGAAGAACTCTGCGCCGATCCTCGTAAATTCGAACGTAATATCAATGAGAACGTCCGTCGTAACGGCGAACGGGTGTGGATCGACTGGACGAACAAAGTAGTGCTTGATGAGCAGGGAAAGATAAAAGAAATTCTCAGCATCGGTTCCGACATAACCGAGCGCAAGCAGGCCGAGGAACAGATTAGTCGGCTCAATGAAGACCTGCGGCAGCATGCGGAGACCCTGGAACAGCGAGTGGCCGAGCGCACCGCGGAACTGGCAGCAATTAACGATGAACAACGCACTATCTTCGAATCGGCCAGTACCGGTATCGTCCTCTTGCGGGATCGTGTAATTCTCCGTTGTAATCGCAAATTGGAAGAAATTGCCGGCTATGGCCACGGGGAGCTTGTCGGCAAATCGACGCGTATCTGGTATCCGGATGACAAAGCCTATGCCGACGGCGGGGATATTGTGTACTTGCAGATGGCGAGAGGGGAGACCTTTCGCCATGAACAACAAATGGCCCGCAAAGATGGTTCCCTCTTTTGGGTACGTTTAAGTCTTCGCGCCTTTGATAAAAACGATCCTCTTAAGGGAGCAGTTGGTATTATCGAGGATATCAGTGATGAATTCGAAGCGGCCGAAAACCTGCGTAAGGCCATGGAAGCAGCACAGGCAGCCGATCGGCTCAAATCGGCCTTTCTTGCCACCATGTCCCACGAATTGCGCACACCGCTCAACTCGATCATCGGCTTCACCGGCATCATGCTCCAGGGTTTGACCGGACCTCTCAATCCTGAGCAACACAAACAGATGACCATGGTGCAAAACAGTTCCCGCCATCTCTTGTCTCTGATCAACGATGTCCTGGATATCTCTAAGATTGAGGCAGGCCAGCTGGTTCTTGCTCGTACTTCCTTTGATCTGGGGGTGTCCATTGATAAAATGGCTAAACTCGTTTCGCCTCTCGCCGAAAAGAAAGGGATCGCGTTGCAGTTGGACCTTCCCGATACGCCTATGACGATGACAACGGATCAACGTCGTTTGGAGCAGGTTATCCTTAATCTTCTTAATAATGCCGTTAAATTCACGGAGATAGGGAGTGTCAGGATTTCCTGTTTAAGCGAAAACGATCATTTTCTCATTTCTTTTGCCGACACCGGTATCGGGATAGAGCCTGCGGAAATTCCCAAGCTCTTCCAGCCGTTTCACCAGGTCGATACCGGCCTTGCGCGCAAGCGTGAGGGTACTGGTCTCGGTCTTTCAATCTGTAGAAAAATCGTCGATATGATGGGCGGTTCAATCGAGGTGCGGAGCACCTGGGGGCAGGGCAGCATCTTTACCATCCGCCTTCCCCGCCAGGCAGGAGGAAGGGTATGAACAACCGGCTGTTAATCATTGAGGATAACGAACAAAATCTCTATCTAATGCGGTTTTTACTGGAAAGGAGCGGCTTTACCATTATCGGTGCCGAAGACGGCCGAAAGGGTATCGAAATAGCCCTGAGCTGTGATCCCTTGGCTATTCTCCTGGACATCCAGCTGCCGGCAATGGACGGCTATGCCGTTGCCGCCGAACTGAAAAAACATCCCGAACTCGATAAGGTGCCGATCATCGCGGTAACCTCCTATGCCATGGTTGGGGATAGAGAACAGATTCTCGCCGCCGGTGCCACCGGCTATATCGAGAAACCCATCAATCCTGAGACCTTTGTTGCCGAGATCATGCACTATTTGCCGAAAGACCGGCAAACCGCAGGGGAAAAATAACTATGCGTATTTTAAGCGTCGACGATCAGGACGAGAACCGCTATCTGGTTGAGGCCCTGCTCACGGGAAACGGGTATGAGGTCCAGTCGGCTGCCAATGGCGCCGAGGCCTTGGATTATCTGCAAAACGACACGTTTGACCTGATCATCAGCGACATCCTTATGCCGGTCATGGACGGTTTTGAACTGTGTCGAAAGGTCAAGACCGACGAAAGATGGCGGCATATTCCCTTCATCGTCTATACGGCGACCTATACCGGGCCGCAGGATGAGGCCTTTTCCCTGAAGATCGGTGCCAACCGCTTCATTGTCAAACCCTGTGAGCCGGAGGTGCTCATGGAGGCCGTCAATAGCGCTCTGGCAGCCGCTCGGAACGGTGATGCTTCTCAGCCGACCGACCTGCCGCGGGAAGAAGAAGTCTTCAAACTGTACAACGAGCGTCTGGTACGAAAGCTTGAGCAAAAAATGCTGCAACTGGAAAAGGAAACTGCTGCCTTACGCGAGGCTCAGGAAGCTTTACGTACGTCCGAGCAAAAATATCGTCGGCTGCATGAAAGTATGACGGATGGCTTTGCCTATGTCGATATGCAGGGCTATATCCGTGAAAGCAACGAAGCCTTTTGCGAAATGCTCGGCTATTCTGCCACGGAACTGTCCAAAATGACCTACCTCGATCTGACGCCGGAGCAATGGCACCTCCAGGAGCAGGAAATTGTCGATAGGCAGATTTTGGTCAACGGCTTTTCCAATGTCTATGAGAAGGAGTATCGACGGAAGGATGGCAGTATCTTCCCCGTAGAACTGCGGGCCTTCCTGGTTCGCAATGCGCTGGGCGAAGAGGAAGCAATGTGGGCCATTGTCCGGGATCTGACCGAGCGCAAGCGGGCCGGAAAAATTCAGAAAGACCTGGAGAATCAACTGCATCAGGCGCAGAAGATGGAATCGGTCGGTCGTCTTGCCGGAGGTGTGGCCCACGATTACAACAATATGCTGAGTGTTATCCTCGGCTATGCGCAGATGGGTCTTGAAAAGACTGAGCCCGATTCCTCGCTGCATGACGATTTGTGCGCAATCCTCGATGCGGCCAAGCGTTCTGCCGCTATTACCCGGCAACTGCTGGCTTTTGCCCGCAAACAGACCATTGCCCCGCAAATTCTCGACTTGAACGAGACCATCCAGGGCATGCTGAAGATGCTCAGACGGCTTATCGGCGAGGATGTCAGGCTCACCTGGATCCCGGCACCGTGTCTCTGGCCGGTAATGATCGATCCCTCGCAAATCGACCAACTCCTGGCCAATCTCTGCGTCAATGCCCGCGATGCCATCATCGGCGTCGGCAAGATTACCATCGAAACGAATATGATTGCCTTCGATCATGAGTATTGCACCGCCCATGCGGCAACAAAACCCGGTGACTATGTAATGCTGGTAGTCAGCGATAACGGCTGCGGCATGGAAAGGGAGATCCTTGACAAAATCTTCGAACCCTTTTTCACTACTAAAGCATTCGGCCAGGGCACCGGTCTTGGCTTGGCTACCGTCTATGGGATCGTCAAGCAGAACAGCGGTTTTATCAACGTCTACAGCGAGCCGGAGAAAGGAACGACCTTCAAGATCTACTTGCCACGACACACTGAGCCGGTAACCACGATCGACAAAGAAAGCCCTGACATAATGCAACGCGGTCGAGGTGAAACGGTTTTGGTCGTGGAGGACGAACCCTCGATTCTCAAACTCATCACCAAAATGCTTGAGATCCTGGGCTATGTCGTTGTTACCGCCAGGAGTCCCGTCGAAGCGATCACTCTTGCCAAAGAATATCGGACGGCAGTCGACCTGCTCATCACCGATGTGATTATGCCGGAGATGAATGGGCGGGATCTGGCGGACGTGCTTCTCGCAATCTATCCGGATCTGAAATGCCTGTTCATGTCGGGCTATACCGCCAACGTTATTACCAGTCAAGGTATACTAGAGGCAGACGTGCATTTCATCCAGAAACCCTTTTCAGCTATGGATCTTGCGGCAAAGGTCCGGAAAACGCTTGAGGAAGAAGTGTAACTCTAAGGTTACAAAACAAAAACACCCGATGCGCAATTCATCCAAGGCATGTGTCCGGAATGTGAACAGAAAGTCTTCGGGGGATTTGATGGATGAGGAAAGGGAAGAGTTATGGAAAAGAGTGCATGTATTCTCATTGTTGACGATGAAGCGGTTATACGAAGACTGATGTTAAGATATCTTACAAAAGCCGGTTATGAATGCCAAGAAGCAGACAGCGCCGAATCGGCCCGGGAAATCCTGAGCGCCATGTGTTTCGATCTCCTCCTCAGCGATATCATGATGCCGGGGGAATCGGGGGTGGAACTCATGCGCTATGCAAAAGAACATTATCCGGAAACAGGACGGGTTATAATTAGCGGCTATGGCTCTCCGGAAGTATCCAACGAGATAATCCAGATCGGGGTGTACGGCTATATCATCAAACCGGTAACCAGAAATGAGCTCCTGATAACGGTCGAAAATGCCTTGCAGCACCTGCGCCTGGATCGCCATATGGCTGCCTATAAAGCTGAACTGGAGAAGAAAATTTCCGGACAGATCGAAAAGAGCAGCGCCATAATGAACAATCTCAGCGTTGGCGTGGCGATGTTTGACAAACGTATGCTAGTCGTTGAGTTCAACCGGAAAATGCATCAATGGTTTCCGGAAATCAGCCCCGGTACAAAAGTTCCCTGTTACCGGGCCGGCCATTGTTCAGACAATGATGATCCATGCGGGGATTGCGCGATGTTTGCCACCTTTCGAACAGGCAGTGTCGGGGAAACCGAACGAAATATATCGACAATACAGGGCCAACGGGAATTCCGAATTGTGACCTCGCCGGTGCTTGACAAAGACGGTATTGTCTATGCAGGCGTAGCGCTCTATGAAGATATAACGGAGAACAAGCTCCTCGAAAAAGATCTGTATCAGGCGCAAAAAATGGAGGCTATCGGCCAACTGGCTGCCGGTATCGCCCATGAGTTGAACTCTCCGATTCAGTATATCGGCGATAATATGCGTTTTCTGCAAGATTCCCTGCAAGGTGTCACCAGTGCTCTCGATATCTATGACCATTTGTGGCGGGAGCTGGTGGATCGCGGGGTTATCCCGGAAGAAATGAGCCGCAGACTGGCAAAGGCCCGCGACGATGCCGATATCGAATACCTCGCGGAGGAGCTTCCCAAAACGCTTGATCAGAGTCTGGAAGGTGTCCATCGGGTTGAGAAAATTGTTCGTGCCATGAAGGATTTCTCCCATCCCGGGGATGAGGCAAAGACTCTGGCGGATATCAACACGATACTGAGGACCACAACGACAATCTGCCGTAATGAATGGAAATACGTAGCGGAAATGGAGACCGATCTGACAGCCGATTTACCACTGGTATCGTGTTTTGCTACGGAAATCGGCCAGGTATTTTTAAACATCATTGTCAATGGCGCCCATGCCATTGAAGAATTCATAAAAAGTGGAAATAAAGGGCTGGGGAAAATATCCATTCATACCAGCCAAGCGGGCAACAGTGTGCAGATCCGGATACACGACACCGGCGGGGGAATCCCGCAGGCAATCCGGGACCGGGTCTTCGAACCTTTTTTTACCACCAAACAGAGGGGGAAAGGCACCGGACAGGGATTGGCAATAGCACGTCGGGTGGTGGTTGATAGACATCAGGGCTCTCTTTCTTTTGAAACCGATAAAGGAGTGGGAACAACCTTTATCATTCTGCTGCCGTTGGGATGACGCACCAGCGCAGGTTTGCCATGAAGAAAATTGATACCGACAAGGCATTGCCGCTCAGTGAGACAAGGTTCGACGATTTTCTGGAATGCTCTCCCGATCCGGTAATGATTGTCGACGACCGGCACCGGGTTCTCATCGTCAATCGGCGATTTGAAACGATATTCGGCTATGATCGTTCTGAAGTAATCGGCAGTTCTGTGGAAAAGCTAATTCCCCAACGGTTTATTCATCATCGGGACAATGCCGGTGGCTATTGCCTGAATCCCGAGATACGTCCCATGCACCACAGCGGAGAAAATTTCGCCCTTCGCAAGGATGGCAGTGAATTTCCGGTTGAGATACACCTGGGTCCGATTACGACGGCTGAAGGAACTGTAGTTGTCGCGACTATTCGTGATATCAGTGAACAAAAACAAAACCAGGCGCAACTCGAATATTTGGCAAATCACGATAGCTTGACCGGTTTGCCCAACTGCAACCTCCTGGAAGACCGAATCGGTCAAGCCCTGCTGCAGGCAAAACGATTCCAACAGCAGGTGGCGCTCCTGTTTGTGGATTTCGATCGTTTTAAATTGTTCATGGCTGGGCTCAGCCATGACACGGGGGATCGGGCTTTAAAGAAAATAGCAGGTCGCTTGAAAGCCTGTGTCCGCGAATACGATACGGTTGCCCGCCTGGGAGATGATGTTTTTGCCATTGTTCTGGCAAATCTGCATGAAAGTGCAGATGCCGGAAAAGTGGCACAAAACGTCCAGAAAAATGTACTTCGGCCAATGGAGATAGGGCCTCGGGTATCCGAATTATCTTGTAGTATCGGTATCAGCATTCATCCCAAGGATGGCAAGGATGGACGGACCTTGCTTAAAAACGCCGAAGTGGCCATGCTTCGAGCCAAAGAAAAAGGGCGCGGTTGTTTTCAGTTTTTTACCGACGAATTGAATGATCGGATAGCAAGCCATATGACCATGGAGCGATGTTTGCGCCAGGCCTTGGAAAATCAGGAATTCTCGGTGCATTATCAACCGCAGATGGATTTACGGACCGGGCGGATGATTGGTTTCGAGGCACTCCTCCGTTGGCAGAATTTTGATTTGGGAGCAGTGTCGCCCGGCAGATTTATCCCTCTGGCGGAAGAGACCGGCCTGATCATTCCCATCGGCGAATGGGTACTGCGGACGGCGTGCATGGACAACAAGAATTGGCAGAAGGCCGGGTGTTCTCCCATGGCCGTGGCTGTCAACCTCTCTCCTCGTCAGTTTTGGGATCCGGGGCTCGTCGATACCATTGCCCGAGTCCTAGACGACAGCGGTCTCGAACCCCGATACCTGGAACTGGAAATCACCGAGGGCCTAGTGGTGCGGGATGTGGAGAATGCACTCGCCATGATCAGTGCATTAAAAAAACTGGGAGTACAGTTATCCATCGACGATTTCGGTACAGGCTATTCAAACCTGAGCCATTTGAAACGTTTTCCCTTTGATAAACTGAAAATGGATATTTCCTTTGTTCGTGAAGTAACGCATGACCCCGGATGTGCGGCAATTGCCAAAACGATAATCGCTTTGGCCCATAATTTGAATCTGAAGGTGATTGCCGAAGGCATTGAAACCGAAGGACAGCTCAGCTATCTCCGCCTCCGGGGTTGCGATGAAATGCAGGGCTTTTATTTCAGCAAGCCTTTGCCCTCGCAGGATTTCGAACGATTAATGATGGAAGGACGGAGTCTTCAGTTTCCCGAACAAAGCGAGGGACGGCCAAAGAGGGTATTGCTTCTGGTCGACGACGAATCGAACCTCCTTGCCTCCATCGAGCGGGCATTACGCCAGGAAGGCTACAGGATACTTGCAACAACCAAAGCCAGTGAAGGATTTGAATTACTGGCAAAAAATCGGATCGGTGTTGTTCTTTCCGATCTGCGCATGCCCGGTATGGACGGCATCGAATTTCTCAGCAGGGTCAGCCGCCTGCATCCCGAGACCATCCGTATCGCCATGTCCGGCTATGCAGATATGAATATGGTTACCGAGGCTATTAATCGCGGAGCCATCTATAAATTTCTCTCCAAACCTTTCGAAAACCAGGCACTGCGACAAAACCTTGCCAAGGCCTTTGAACAATATGAACTCTCCCTCGCACGCCACTATGATAGAACATAAAATCCAGGTAAACGGCCATTTCCTTGAAAGGCTTTCCTGCGGTTTTTCAACTTTGGCAGCCGGTCTTGGCGTGATAGCCCTTGTCGGCTGGATTGTCTCCATCCACTGGCTCTCTTCTTTCTGGCCGGGCGGCATTCCCATGGCCCCGAGCACCGCTTTGCTTTTTCTCTTTTTTGGCTCGGTTTTGCCACTTCGGACATGGGGTACGAATATTTTTCGGAATTCTTGGAAGTCGACGCTGCTGGTCTGGGCAGGAACCGCCATTTCCCTGGTACTCCTCATCCTTTCTCTGCGCGGTGTCTATTTACCTGTCGAGTATCTCGGAATGGATATTTCCGGGAAGATGAACGGGACTCCCATAGGCCACATATCGCCGATGACCGCCTCTATTTTTTCAATTACCGGCTGCTCTCTTCTCCTTCTTTCTCCTCATCATCGGCAACGGGCGCTGTTTTCCTTTTGGCTGGCGGCGCTCATCGTTCTCGTCAGCATGATTCTCATAGTCGGCTATTTGGTAGATGCGCCGCTGTTTTATGGTACTGCCATTATTCCACCGGCGATGGCCACTTCTCTTGCTTTTATGCTCCAGGGCATTGCTCTTCTTCTGTCGGCCGGTCTCTGTGCCTGGCGGCCACGGCAAACCGTACATGATGCCGGCAAGAATGGGGCTGGCATTATTCTTCTTTTGGTTTTCATGCTTCTGGCAACCGGCATTCTTGGTACCGGCTATCTGTATTCGCAAAAGCAGCAGAAGCAATTCCGCAATCGGATTGAGGTTGAACTCAGCACCATAGCCGACCTGAAAATACGAGAACTGAAAGCATGGCGTGAAGAACGCCGTTCAGATGCATTGATATTTTTCAAAAATGCTGCATTTTCCGAAACGGTTCGGCAATTTTTAAGCCAGCCGAGCGATATGGAGACAAAGCGGAATGTGGGAATTTGGCTGGAAAAAGTAAAGCAAATGCCGCAATACGACAGAATTTCACTGTGCAATACTGCAGGCATCGAGCTTCTTTCCACCCTCAACCGTTTTGGAGAAATTGTTCCTGAAAACAATCAGGATATTAAAGCTGCAGTCGAGGGACGGCAGGTGATTTTTCTCGATCTCACCAGGAAAAGTCCTGGGCTGCCCCCTTACTTGGCTATTGTTGTGCCGATTCTTGCGGCACCGGACTGGAACGAGGTCCTTGCCGTACTGACTGTTGAGATTGACCCGGAAGAGTATTTGTATCCGCTCATCCGCAACTGGCCGATTCCCAGTGAAAGTGCCGAGACACTCCTCGTCCGCAAGGATGGCGACGGAGTTCTCTACCTGAACGACCTCAGGTTCAAAAAGAACGCTGCCCTCAACCTCCGTTTTCCTTTAACGCAAAGCGACCTGCCGGCGGTGATGGCAGTGCAGGGTAAGGTCGGGATCGTCGAGGGGCTTGATTATCAAGGCCAAAAGGTGGTCGCAGCCGTCCAGCCCGTACCCGATTCCCCGTGGTTTTTGGTGACTCGTATGGATCTGGAGGAGATCACCCGGCCATTGCGGGAGCGTCTTTTGGGAATGGCAGGATTGCTCTGCACCCTCCTCTTAGGCTCCGGGGCGTTGGTAGGGTTTATCTGGCGTAACCAACGGGCACATTTTTACCGATTGCAGTATGAGGCGGCGACGGCGGTGGAGGAGTCGGAAAAGAGGCTGCGTGTCATCTTTGAAGGTTCCAAGGACGGTATTTTGGTGGCTGATGTGAATACCAAAGTCTTCATGATAGCCAATGCTGCCATTTGTCGGATGCTCGGTTATAGGCATGACGAATTGTTGACGATGCGGGTAAGCGATATCCACCCTGCCGCAGATTTACCGGCAGTTATCGAACACTTCGAACAGCAGACGCGGGGGGAAACGTCAATAGCTGCCAATATTCCCATGCTCTGCAGGGACGGATCGGTCTTTTATGCCGATATCAACGCAACCCCCATTCAACTCGGCGGGCAAGCCGCCATACTTGGAACCTTCAGGGATATAACCGACAGGATGCAGGCCGAGGCGCGGATAGAGCATCTCAACCGGGTCCTCCGGGCAATTCGCAATGTCAACCAATTGATCGTCATCGCCACGTCTCCTGACGAGTTGATCCGGAATGCCTGCAGGGTACTAGCTGATCATCGGAGCTACACCAGTGCCCTCATCGTTCTCACCGATGAGAGCGGACAGCCTGTTACCCATGCAGAAGCTGGCGTTGGCGTTGACTTTCGTCCCCTCATCGAGCAGATGGAACAGGGAGTCCTTCCCTTTTGCTGTGCGGCGGCCAAGGACCAAAAAGGTGTGTATCTTGTCAGAGGGAAAGACACCTTCTGTGAAAACTGTCTGGTGGGTGCTGTCTGTGTTTCGCCACAAAAAATGTCGATCCGTCTTGAACATCAGAAGACCGTCTATGGCTACCTGGCGGTGAGTGTCGATATGGAAATCGCCATGAATGACGAAGAAGAGAAGCTGTTTGTCGAGTTGGCCGGGGATCTGGCCTATTCACTCCACAATATGGCGGTAAAAAAGGAAATGCTGCGAACAGAGGATGAAAACAAAAAACTCGAGGCACAGTTCATCCAGGCGCAGAAAATGGAAGCGGTGGGGCAGCTGGCCGGAGGCGTGGCCCATGACTTCAATAATCTGCTGTCCATCATCCTCGGTTATACAACCATCCTGCAAGAAGAGGTGGTAGTCACCGATTCCTCTGAAGAGGCGCTCACGGAAATTTATAATGCCGCCATCCGGGCGACGAAGCTAACCCGACAACTCCTTGCTTTTAGCCGGAAACAGATGCTGGAGATGCGAGTTGTCGATGTGAATGAGGTGATCGGCGGTTTCGAAAAGCTGCTGCGTCGAACCATCGGAGAGGATATTCAGATGCGCCTTGCCCTGAGCCCCGAATCTGCATTGACCAAGGCCGATGTATCGCAACTCGAACAGATTCTGTTGAATTTAGCGGTCAACGCCCGGGATGCAATGCCCGATGGCGGTTTGCTCACCATTGAGACAGCCCATGTCCATCTTGATGAAGCCTACGTTGCCGGTAAACCCGGCACAAAACCCGGACAGTATATAATGATCGGTGTCAGTGACAACGGCAGCGGCATGGATAAAGCAACACAGGCCAGGATTTTTGAGCCATTTTTTACCACCAAGGCTTTGGATAAGGGTACGGGATTAGGACTAGCGACTGTCTATGGCGTGGTAAAACAGCACGATGGCAACATCTGGGTCTACAGCGAGCCTGGTCAGGGTACAACGTTTAAAATTTATCTGCCGGCAGTGCAGGAGACCATTGCCCTGCAGGAAAAGCATCTGGACAAGCAGAGACCTTCGACACAGGCGGAAACGGTTCTGGTAGTCGAAGATGAAGCATCACTTCGGAAACTCGCCTGCCAGGTCCTCATGCGTAATGGATATATGGTCCTGGAAAGCAAGGATGTGAACGATGCGGTTGCCATTGCCGGTCATTATCCCGAACCGATCCATTTACTCCTGACCGACGTCATTATGCCGACAATGAAAGGCACCGAGGTCTACAGAAAGGTATGCGAATTTCATCCTCATATCCGAGTGCTCTATATGTCGGGATATACCGAAAACGTCATAGCCCATCATGGTGTCCTCAAAGAAGGCGTGCATTTCCTGCAAAAACCCTTTTCCACCGAAAGCTTGCTGGAAAAGGTTCATGAGACACTCCGTGGTTGATTGCTATCAAAAAACCGTTATTGTTTCACGCCTTCATCCTTCAATGCCGCCAGACCGTCAAGGTTGATGCTGTTCGCGGCATCCTTTAATTTCGAGATATCGGTCGAACTGCCGGATATTTTGACACTGAAGCGCTCGCCGACGATTATGCCGTACTCTCCTGACGATGCCTGCTTGTCCCACTGTTCATGCACAAAGGCCTTACCTTTCCTGTAGGTCTTCTCAAAGCCGGTCTCGGTAACACGATCTTGCTCGACGCCAACCCAACCGGCAAGGGCCATTACCCCTTTTGCCACTCCCATATCGGTGATCTCCACATGGAGGCCATTGCCACTCTGGTCGGTATAGGATGCCTCGGCGGTTGAGATCTGCATGCCCATTGCCCCGGTACGCTCGGCCGATATGGCAGAACGGGCCTGGCCGGCAAGTTTTTGCGGCAGGAAGGCCTTGATGCGTTCGGGTGCGAGTGTTTCGATCTGGCCGTTATTACCGAGGGCAGTTGCCATCATTTTGCCCACCGCCTCACTCTGCTGCTTGGCATCCCCTGATTGCTGCGCCTTTTCCATATCTTTGGTCGCAGACTCCATCTTTTTCGTCCAGGCCTCCATCTTGCTGCCGGGGCTGTTTTTGTCGAAGCCGCCCTCCGTCATGTTCATATGTGACGTCGAACTATGGCCCATCATGCCACTCACTCCGGTGATCCCGCCAACCACCGCCGAGAGGATAAAACCGAGAATAACGGCAACGACAATCGCAACAGCCGTGTACCCTTTGGCCTTTTCAGGAGGGCATTGCATCATGACCGGCAGGCCGAGGTAGAGCAGGTAGATACTGTAAAGAGAACCGACAAGCAGAATCACCATTCCCACCCAGGGCAAAATCAGGCCGGCTCCTGCAACCCAGGCGGCGGTATAGGCATAGGCAACTGTCTTCAAAGCCTGCAGCTCGTTTTTCTGGCCCCCGAAAGAAGGTGCGAGCAGGTTGATGACTAGGGCAACAAGGTAGACGCCGACCAGGGCCATGACATAACTAAACAGCATATTGCCGAGACCGGCACCAATTCCCACCCGATAGGTACCCATGACCGGGACATTGATGCCGAACAGGGTCATTTTGACAAATCCGAAGACCGGCCCTATAGCCGCCAGCACCATGATATAGCCGAGATATAGATCTTTGATCGTCGACTGTTCACCGACAATTACCGACCATTCTGATTTTGGATTGGTGAGAATAGCCTGCACGCGAGCAATGATTCTGGTAATATCCATATTCCGTCTCCTTAAAAGTTCAGCAACTTAAGAGTCTTTATACCAATCGAGTGGTCGCTTCTCAGGGGTCTGGAGACAATATAAGGAATCTTTTTGATAAGAGAAACGAAATAAGTAAAATGACAGCAAAACTCTTTAATGAGGAACGAATGCAGACATCTTTTGCCTGTCGGACAGCAGCGCCATCACTCATGGAGGATTTATGCAGATTCCAAGACTTACCATGGTGACACTCGGCGTCGCCGATTTAAGTATCGCGACAAGGTTCTATTCAGCTGTGTTCGCTACACCGCCAAACACAACCTATGACGGCGTCACTTTCTTTGAGCTTCCGGGCGCTTGGATTTCCCTTTATCCGCTTGAGAACCTTGCAAAAGACATCTCTTCTGAAATTCCGATTACTCGGGGTGGATTTAGCGGCATTACGCTTGCCCACAATGCAGGCAGCAAGGCCGACGTCATTGCCATAGTGAAACGGGCGAAAGCGGCCGGCGCGCGGGTCATGAAAGAACCTCAAGAGACATTCTGGGGTGGTTATAGTGGCTACTTTGCCGATATTGATGGCTATTACTGGGAAGTGGCCTGGGGGCCGATGTTTCAGTTCACTGAGAATGGCGACATGTGGTTCAAGGTTGACGAATAAATCAAGATTTGGAGTATGACATGGATGTTTTAATCGTCATCGATATGCAAGAGGCGCTCTTTCGGACACCGCGATTGAGGAGTGAAGCCGTTATCACCCATATCAACAATATCGCCTCCGCTGTCCGGCAGAAAGGGGGCCATGTCATTTTTATTCAGCACAATGGTACTGAGGAAGAAGGTCTTTTCCCGCACTCCGAAGGCTGGGCAATCCTTCCGGCCCTTGATGTCGCGCCACCGGATACTGTCATCGAGAAATCCGTCTGCGATGCCTTCTACGAAACCGAACTGTTCAACACCCTGGCACAGCTTGCTCCTGCAAGAGTTATCGTCACCGGCTGTGCCACCGACTTTTGTGTTGATACCACCATCCGTTCTGCGGTAAGTCATAACTTGAATGTAATTGTAATATCCGATGGCCATACGACGGCCGACCGCCCGCATTTGGATGCGCAGTCGATCGTTAGGCATCATAATTGGATGTGGGAAAATTTAATCACCCCGAAGGCCCCGGTTAGATTGATAACGGCCGCTGCTTTCCTTGCCGAACTTTATGAATGTTAATGTATGAAAAACAGAGCCTTATCACTAATCGACAGCCTGGAACTCTCGCCGCATCCGGAGGGAGGCTATTATAAAGAGGTGTACCGCTCGCCAACCACGGTTCATTCACCCCGTGCCGGGGAAAACCGCAATGCCCTGACGGATATTTACTTTCTTTTGTTATCCGGGCAGGTCAGCCGGTTGCACCGCGTGCTGCACGACGAAATCTGGCACTTTTATGAAGGCGCGCCGCTGCTTCTCATGGAAATAGAGGCGGAAGGATTCAAGTTGCAGGAGGTTCGCCTGGAGAGTTGTGGTTCTCAGCCAAGATATAAACACTGCATACGAGGTGGCAACTGGCAGGCGGCCTACAGCACCGGCGAGTATTCCCTGGTCGGCTGTACGGTTGCGCCCGGTTTCGATTTTGCCGACTTCGAATTTTTATCGGAAAATGCTGCTCAGAAGGCAGCTGTTCTCGAAAAATTCCCAGAGGTTAAATCGTATGTATAAATTCGTTCACACCGCCGATATTCACCTCGATAGCCCGCTCCGGGGGCTTGAGGCGCACGACGATGCGCCGGTTGCCGAGATTCGCGGGGCGACGAGACGGGCTTTTGACGCACTCATCGACCTGGCCATCGACGAGGCGGTTGCCTTTCTCCTTATCGCCGGCGATCTCTATGACGGCGATTGGAAGGACTACAATACCGGCCTCTATTTCGCCGGGCGGATGGGCCGCTTGGCCAAGGCCGGGATCAAGGTTTTTATTGTATCCGGCAATCACGACGCCGCCAGTCAGCTCACCAAGGCCATGCCGTGGCCGGAGAATGTCACGATTTTTTCGGCGCGAAAGGCCGAGTCGAAAAAACTGGAGGAGTTGGGGACCATCATCCATGGCCAGAGCTATTCCTTCCGCGCCGTGACCGACAATCTGCTTGCCGGATATCCCCGCAAGGAACCCGGCTATGTCAATATCGGCCTCTTGCATACCTCGCTTACCGGTCGGGCAGGACATGAGGCTTACGCACCCTGCACCGTCGCCGAACTGCAGGCAACGGGCTATGATTATTGGGCGCTTGGCCATGTGCACCGGCGGGAAATCGTGGGCGTTGAACCGTGGATCGTCTTTCCCGGCAATCTCCAGGGGCGCCATATTCGGGAAGAGGGCGCCAAGGGTGTCACCGTGGTGACGGTCGAGGAGGGACGAATAACAGAGGTTCAAGAACGGCCGCTCGATGTGCTGCGTTGGGCTCAATACCGGGTTGATTTGTCCGAGTGCGACAGCATAGAGAGTGTGTACGGCGCGGTGCGCCAAGCGCTTATCCGCCAGCGTGAGCAGGCCGACGGCAGGACCCTCGCCCTTCGCCTGGTACTGACCGGCAACTGCCCTGTCCATGCCCATTTGCTTGCCCGGACAGCCGAATTGACCGAGGAGTTCCGGGGTATAGCCGCCGGGATTGGCGAGTTGTGGCTGGAACAGGTGCGGTTTCAGACCAGCCGTAAGGTGCGTCTTGAGGAAATCCTTGGTGAGGATACCCCGCTTGCCGGCCTCCTGCAAACCGTTCACCAGCTGGAACTGGATGCTGACACTCTCCTTACACTTGTGCCGGAACTGGCGGTCCTTAAAGCCAAATTGCCGGCCGAGGTCGACAGCGACGAAGAACCTTTCTTCGATTCCTCCCCTGCAAAAATCGCCGAACTGCATGCTGAAGTACGGGAGCTGTTGATCGCCAAACTCCTGCAGCACGGAGGGAGCCAATGAGACTCCTCCGTCTTGAAATGCGGGCCTTCGGCCCCTTTTCCGATCGCAATCTGGAATTTACCACCGAGGTCCCGGGCCTGCACCTCATCTTTGGTGCAAACGAAGCCGGAAAAAGCAGTTCCCTGCGGGCGCTCAAAGCCCTATTGTGCGGCTTTCCCCAGCAGACACCGGATAATTTTCTGCATAACTACGACCAATTGCTGGTGGCCGGTTGTCTTCGCAACAGCGCCGGCCAGGAACTCTGCTTTCAGCGGCGGAAAAAGCGGGTAGGCGATATTCTCGACGCGGTCGGCAATCCTCTTGACGCTGCGGCCTTGGCGCCTTTTTTACACGGTCTTGAAGCGCCGATCTTTACCTCCCTCTACGGCATCGACCATGACACCCTGGTGCGGGGTGGGGAAGAGATTCTTGCGCAAAAAGGCGAGGTGGGCCAGGCCCTGTTTGCCGCCGGCGCCGGCATCTCCACGGTGAGTGAAGTCATCGCCCAGCTCGAAAAAGAGGCCTCGGAGTTATTCAAGGCAACCGGCCAGCTGCCGGCTATCAACATGGCGACTAAAAGGTTCAGGGAGTTGCAAAAAGATATGAAGGCAGCCGGGCTTTCCGTCAAGGACTGGAAAGAGCATCGCAAGGCCCTGGAGGATGCCCTGGCTGCCCGGACGAAACTTGAACTTCTGCGGGATGAAAAAAGCACTGAGATGCATCGCCTCGAACGGTTGCGGCAAGCCGTTCCCGAGCTGGCGGTGCTGCAATCCAGCCGGGAGCATCTGCAGTCCTTAGGTGAAGTTGTCCCCCTCGATCCGGATTTTACCGAGAGATACCAAGAAGTCAGCCGGGAAATACGGGAGGCCGCAGAGCGGTTGCAGGCTGCTCGGGAGCGCCTGGCAAAACTGGTGGAGCGGCGCCAAACTATTTCCTTAAACAAAAAACTCCTGCACGAGGCTGAGAGGGTCGATGATTTTCATCAGCGCCTCGGTGAATACCGCAAGGGTCAGAAGGACCGACCGGAGAGAAACGGTATGCGCATCAGCCTGCGCACCGAGGCGGGACGCTTGCTTCAGCAGGTGCGGCCCGATCTGCCTTTGGAAAAAGTTGAGAGCCTTCGACCGATGCTTGCCAAAAAAAGGACGATTCAGACTCTAACAGCCCAACATGTGGCAATAAAGCAACAGCTTGCAGCGGCGGAAAAGCAAGGTCGGGCGGCAGAAGAGGAATACCGAAGGGTGGAAGCAAGTCTTGCGGCAATGGTTGCGCCGGTCGAGACAGGCAGCCTTCTGCAGGCGCTGAAACCGGCCCAGAAGGTCGGTGATCTTGATGGACAGCTGGCCAAGAGTCGCGGCGATCTTGAACTGCAAAAAAGAGAGTGCCTTACCGAACTGAAAAGGCTTGGCCTGTGGACAGGCGAATTGGCCGCTTTGATGGCACTGGCCCTGCCACTTTCCGAAACCGTGCACAAATTTGTGGAAGATTTCGAGGAAATGAGCGATGCCCGGCGGGAAATTGAAAAGACCCGGAAAAACTGCGAACAGGAAATGAACCATGTCCGGGCGGAAATCAGAAAGGTCGAATATACAGGTGTTGTGCCCGGGGAGGAAGATCTCATCCGGACCCGTGCCAAGCGCGAGCAGGGCTGGCGGCTTTTGCGGCGGCAGTGGCTTGACCGGGAGGATATAGAAGAAGAAAGTCGGGAATATGCTCCCAAACAACCGCTGGCCGAGGCCTATGCGGGATATGTCGGCCAGGCAGACAGCATCGCCGACCGGCTGCGTCGCGAGGCGGACCGGGTAGCGGGCGCGGCGGCTTTGCGTGCCCGGATGGAAACCTTGGAAGGAACTCTGGTCGAAAATCACCGGGAGCAGGAGGTCTTACAGCTCCGAGTGGAAGAGCAGACTGCCGCCTGGAATGCGGCCTGGCAGGCGTCCGGCATCGTGCCGCTGTCGCCGAAGGAAATGAGCGGTTGGTTGGCAGAGATTGATAAACTCCGCTTCAAAGGAGCAGATCTCTGCAAAAAAGAAGAGCAGTTGGAGCGGGATCTGCAACTCCGTGCGGGACTGCTGGAGGCGTTAGCGAAAGAGCTTCCGGCAAGAGGCGAGGCGGCCCCGGAGGGGCGAGCGCTAGGCCCCGTGGTGATTGCCGCCGAGACGGTTGTGGAGAAGATGGCCGACCGAAAAAAGGAGCTGGAAAAATTCCGGGACAGGCGGGAAAAGGCGGCAAAGGACAGGCAGCAGGCGGCGGAAGATCTAAAGACCGCTCGCCAGGCGCTGGCCGGCTGGCAGGAACAGTGGCGCAAAGCCCTTCTCGGTTTGGGGCAGAAGGACGAGGTAACGCCCCTTGAGGCAGGTGACCTGCTGGAAACCCTGCAGAGCTGTTTCGAAAATTTAAACAAGGCTGATGAAATGCAAAAGCGCATCGACGGCATTGACCGCGATGCGGCTGCACTTGACCGGGAGGTGAGGGCCTTACTCGTGATGGTCGCTCCGGAAATGTCGGCCTTGCCCCTTGACCAGGCCATTCTGCAACTGCGGATTGTACTCGGTCAGGCGCAAAAGGATGGCGCCCTGTATGACGAACTGACCAAGGACCTGAACACCCTGCAGGAAGAGATCCTGGCGACCGAGAGCACCTTTCGCTTTGCGGGAGAGCAGATGGCTGAGCTCCTGCACCTGGCAAAATGTGCCACTCCGGACGAATTGCCGGCAAGAATTGATCGGTTTGCCGAAAATCAGCGGCTGCGGCAGAAGATTGTCGATCATGAAGAAAACCTTGCCAGGATCGGAGCCGGGACGCCGCTTGCGGAACTTGCCGCCCAGGCAGCGGTGCTCAATATTGACGAAGTGCCGGTCCTGCTTGAAGCGCTCCTTCGAGACACTAAGGAAAGGTTGAACCCGGAGATCAACCGCCTTTCCCAGATGGTCGGTGAAGAAAACACCAGGCTTGCAACGATGGATGGCGGGGCTCGGGCGGCTGAACTGAGCGAAGCAATGGAGCGCGAACTCGCCCTCATTCGACGGCTGGCCGGGAGATATACCCTGGTGAAACTGGCGGCGAGGGTGTTGCAGCAGGCAATCGACCACTACCGGGAAGAGCACCAGGACCCGGTTTTAAAAATCGCCGCCGGCTACTTTCAGAGACTGACCCTCGGTTCCTTTGCCGGAGTACGCACCGATGTCGATGACGCAGGGCAACCGGTTCTGGTGGGAGTGCGAGAAAACGGTTCCCGTCTTACGGTTGAAAAAATGAGTTCCGGCACTCGCGACCAGCTGTTTCTCGCCCTGCGCTTGGCGACTCTAATGTGGCGTCTGCAGACCGACGAACCGATGCCCTTCATCATCGACGACATCCTCATCAACTTCGACGATGTTCGGTCGCGGGCAACTCTGCAAATTCTCGCCGAGCTGGGTGAAAAGAATCAGGTGCTCCTTTTTACCCACCACCGGCGCATCGTCGAGGAGGCGAGGCAGCTGGAAGGGCAGGGAAGAGTGCAAATCCACGAACTTTCCGTTTAACTCCTATCGTCAGCCACAGCCTTGTTCAGACAATTTGCTGCACTCGGTTGATATGTGCATGGTCGCGTTGTACGGTGCGGCGGTAGGTAACATCGGGGCGACCGAAGACCATTATATAGCCGACTTGATGCGAGTCGGGCACCCCGAGACCGGCGAGGATTTCCGGGGTGATTCCGGTCAGCGTCCATTTGGCCAAGCCCGACCAGAGGGCGCCCATCCCCATGGAGGCGGCCAGCAGCTCGAAATAGGTCAGGGCGATAAAGCAATCGGCCTCGGGGCAGGGGCCGGCTTTGGGAGAGGAGGCAATCAGCAGGTGCGGCGCTCCGCGGAAAAGGGTGTCCTGCCCGGTTACCAGGGCGTCCTGCACATAGCCTTGCAGATACTCCATCCCGGCCGGAAAGCTGCCGCTTTCACAGAGCTTTGCCAGAATGGTATAGACCTTCTTGCGCAGGCTGTCCATGATTTGTGGGTCGTCGATGACGGTGAGCAGGACCTGTTGGTTGTTGATGCCGGTGGGGGCGTAGCCGACGGTTTCGAGCAGAAAGGCAATGTCTTCCGGCGATACCCGGTCTTTTTTATAGCGGCGCACGGAACGCCGGCTCTGCATCAGGGTGGCCAACTGCTTCGCCGGGATTGCACTGCCGGGGAGGGGAATCGAGTCGGCGGGATTTTTGCCGAGAATGCTGAGTGCCCCGGTGCTGCAGACGGCGAGACAATGCTGGCATTGTAAGCAATTCGCCTCGTTTTCTTTTGCCATGGTCGGGACATCGTCTTTCATCTCAATGAGTTGAAAGGGACAGTCCTTGGAGCACTCGCCGCAGCCGATACACAGTTCTTCATTCACTTCAAATTGCAGTTCCATTTTCTTCTCCTGATTGAAAGGATAGTGATACACAGGATGCGGCGTTGCTCCGCCACGTAAACTTTACAATGGTATCTAATACATCTGTATGGTAGTCTTGGGAAGTAGGCACCTTTTTGTATCGTAGTATCAAAATGCATACTTTTGGAGAGGCATATGACCGAATGTAACCGAAAAACGATCCATGGGCGGGATTATTATTGTACCGTCGAGTTGACCCTGAACGTCATTGGCGGCAAATGGAAACCGATCATTCTCTTCCACCTCGGCAACGAAGGGATTAAGC
The DNA here is from genome assembly GCA_903875445.1 of uncultured delta proteobacterium. Lineage (GTDB taxonomy): Bacteria > Desulfobacterota > Desulfobulbia > Desulfobulbales > Desulfocapsaceae > Desulforhopalus_A. Next base: position 64,388 of record CAIQWD010000018.1, read on the forward strand.
GGTTTGGCGAGCTGAAACAGATGATGCCCAATATCACCCAGAAGATGCTGACCCAGCAGCTGCGGGAACTGGAGCATGACGGGATGGTGCATCGCAAGGTCTATGCCGAGGTGCCGCCCAAGGTCGAATACTCGCTGACCGACTTCGGCCGCAGCATTATCCCGGTGATGCAGAACCTCTGCCAGTGGGGACAAAGTTATGAGGAAAAATTCCGCCCGGCGACGATGAGTGTGGGCGAGAGGGCGCAAGCGGCCATTTTTTGCCAGGCTGGTGACAATCTGTCGACGGCTGGCATCGGCATAAAAAAAATGTGAAATTCGACTTGAAAGGGTAGTTTAGGAGCTTTGGGTCAAATGGTTTTTGCGACCTTCACCGCAACCTAACACCTTTGAAAATGGAGATCGTATTGATGAAAAAGTTTTTTCTCACTCTTCTGCTCCTTTCTTGTTGGATCACCTCAGGAACTGCAGGAGCAGCTGAAGATGGCCAGGTAAAGATCATTGCCACCGAGGAATTGAAAACCATTCTGGCTACAGCCGACGCGCAATATCTGGTGATCGATGCCAGAAACCCTGCGGAATATCAGGAGGTCCATATACAGGGAGCGATTAATATTCCGGCCAATAAATTCAAGGAATTCCAACACCTACTGCCACAGGATAAGACGGTTCAATTGATCTTCTACTGCAACGGGGTCAAATGCGGAAAAAGCAACCGCGCCGCAAAAAGCGCCAGAGAAGAGGGCTATACCAATATCCTGATCTATGCGGAAGGGATGCCGGTCTGGGAGGAAAAGGGTCTCCCTATTTATGCCGGACCAAACTTCGAAGAGCATATTAAAACGACAATGCTTTCGCCTGGCGAACTGCAAACCCTGATCAAAGAAAAGAACAGCGGCATAACTGTCGTTGATGTCCGGGATGCCGAGGAATATAAAGAGGGTCATATACCGGGATCGATCAATATTGCCGCTGAGATTTTTGCCTCTAAGTCAGATGTGCTGGATAAAGATAAAAAGATCGTCGTCTACTGCAACTCCGGCGGTAGAAGCTACACCGCCTATCGCAAACTGATGAAACTCGGCTATGAAAATATCTATCAGGCCCTCTTTTTCGATTGGAAAAATCAGGCTCGTCTTCGACAGTTAGAAAAATATAATTCTGCAATATCAACATAATACGACACTCAAGAAAAGTCTTGGCACTACCTGACACGGGCAATCTGAAGAGCTTTTTCATATTTCCCGAATGGTTGGCGGTAGCGCAACACC
>CAIQWD010000019.1 GCA_903875445.1 uncultured delta proteobacterium
ACCATGCGGGTGATAGCGTTGCAGCCGGCGCCGCCGCAACCGATAACTTTGATTTTCGCGCCGCTTGGGACATAGATCGTTCTAGCCATAGTACTCCTCGTTTTTTCTCTTTCTTTTTATTTTTGCGATATTCTTTTTATTTTTTCTTGAACATACCGAACAGCCCGCCGCCTTCAGCGGGTGACGTGCTTGGATTGGCCGGCAATTCGTTGCGGTTCTTTGCTTTCCACATGATCAGGCCAAGGCTGGTAGCGAAGGCAGGATCGCTCAATTTCTCTGAGACGCCGTACATGGCCGGCGGCATACCGACTCGCACCGGCAGGCGGCCGACTTCCGCACCGAGTTCGGAAATACCGGGAAGATTGCAGGTGCCACCGGTGAGTACCACACCGCCCCGCAGCAAGTTCTGATAATCTTCGCCCGGGACCTCAAGGAGGGCTAAACGAATCATTTCCTCGACGCGGGAGCGGATGATTTCACTGACCTGAGAAAGCGGGAAGGTGTGACCACCCTCAGTAATTTCCTGATCGGTGGCTTTTTCGTCGACCGGATAGACGTTGCCGTAGCGCATTTTGATCTCTTCAGCCAGCTCCCAGCTAACGCCAAGACCAACTGAGATATCATGGGTGATCTGATAGCCGGCGACGGGTAAAACCGATGTATGGATGGGCTTGCCTTCTTTGAAGATGGCGATATCGGTTGTGCCGCCGCCAATGTCGGCCAGGATGACACCATCCTGCAACTCATCAGCAGAAAGCACGGCCTCAGCGCAAGCCAGAGGGCTGAAGACCATCTCGTCGATTTCAACCCCAGCTGCTTTGACACATTTGCTCAGATTTTCCACCGCGGTTGCGGAAGCGGTGACCATGTGGGTTTCAACTTCCAATTTGAAACCATGCATGCCTACGGGGCTCTTTACGCCTTCCTGCCCATCGACGGTGAAGTCGAGAGGTAGAAGATGTAACAAGCGGCGGTCGGCCGGAATTGCGGTGTTCTTTGCTACTTCCAACGCCCGATTGACATCGGCTTGCCTGATGATTTCATCCTTGCGGGAGATGGCGATGACGCCTCTGTTATTGGAAGAATGAATGTGCCTGCCTGTAATATTGATAACTGCGGATTCAATTTTGTAGCCGGCTGACTGCTCAGCCATTACCACGGAACGCTTGATGGCATCCCGGGCTTCATTTAAGTTGACAACCATGCCTTTTTGTAAGCCAAGAGACGGTACGGTGCCGACACCCATGATCCGAATGCCGGACTCATCAGCGTCGCCCATGATAGTACATATCTTGGTCGTACCGACGTCAATGGCTGCAAGTCTTCTTTTCATTTTGTTTCCTTCTCCTTATCTTGCGCCTGTCGGCCTATTTGCCTTCGCGATAGCGAACATTCCACTTGACGCATAGGCTATCAATGAAAGCCCGCTGCGCGGCATCGGAACCAGTCCGAAGCTCAGCCAGGAAACCGTGCAGAAGCTCACCCCCGCTCATACCGGGAGTTGGTTCCTGCGGACCGGGAAG
>CAIQWD010000020.1 GCA_903875445.1 uncultured delta proteobacterium
CGCGTTGCTTGACGCTCTTGCCCCCCCGCTGCTGCTATGAGCGACAAGGAACAAGCAAAACAGGCTCTGCGTGAAAAAGCGGAGGCGATTTTTCGGGCAACATCGAAAGAGGCGCCGATAACCCCCGACGAAATGTCCGCCGATGAGGTCCGGCGCCTTCTCCATGAGCTGCGGGTGCACCAGATCGAGCTTGAGATGCAGAACACCGAGCTGCGCCTGACCCGGGATGAACTTGAGGCCCAGCGGACCCGTTACTTCGATCTCTACGACCTGGCACCGGTGGGATATTGTACGGTCAACGAGGCGGGACTGCTGCTGGAGGCAAATCTTGCCGCCATCAACCTCCTAGGCCTGCCCAGGGATGCTCTCATCGGGCAGATAATAACCCGGTTCATCCTCGATGAAGACCAGGACAGCTATTACCTGTTTCGTAAACAGCTTTTTGCCGGCGCTCAGCCACAGAGTTGCGAACTGCGCATGGTGAAAAAAGACGGGTCGGTTTTCTGGGCGCATCTGGCGGCCACCCTGGCCGGCGGCACGAGCGGTGCACCGGTGAGCCGGATTGTGCTGAGTGATATCAGCGAGCGCAAGCGGGCAGAAGAAGCACTCAAATCCGCCCTGGCCGAAAAGGAAGTGCTGCTGCGCGAAGTTCATCACAGAGTAAAGAACAACATGGCGGCTATCATCGGACTCTTTGAAATGCAGCAACAGACCATTGATGACCCTCAAGCCAAAACAGCCCTGCAAGAACTGAGTTCCCGGGTGCGGGCCATGAGCCTCGTGCATGAAAAGCTCTACCATTCCGAGTCCCTGGCCAGAATCGATTTCCAGGACTACATAGAGTCGCTCGTTGCACATCTGCGCTCTTCCTTCGGCTCAGAGGGCATACATTATGAGATTGCCGCCCAGGGGGTTGAGGTCCCACTCGATCTGGCTGTGCCCTGCGGCATGATTATTAATGAGCTTATAATTAACGTCTTCAAGTATGCCTTCCCAAAAGAACGAGTAAAGCCGGGGCATGAAGTAGACCGCATTCAGGTGACCATGAGCCATGAAAGCGGCACCTTCAGCCTGTCTGTTGCCGATAACGGCGTCGGACTGCCTTGCGGATTTGATTTACAGACAGTAGAAACTCTTGGCCTGACCCTGGTGAGAATGCTCGGCGAGCACCAGTTGGGTGGTCGATACAAGGTTGATCAGACCTGCGGCACACGGTTTACCCTCGCTTTTTCACCCCGTGAAGGGAGGAAAGCACTTGAATAAAGCAACCATTCTCATAGTCGAAGATGATGCAATCCTGGCCATGGCCCTTCGGGGGAAGATCTCCAGGCTTGGCTACAATGTGGTTGGCCCTTTTGCCTTCGGGGAGGAGGCCATTGCCTTTCTGCCCGGCAGACAGGTCGATCTGGTACTTATGGATATCGAACTTGCCGGCGACATGAACGGTATTACCACCGCTGAAATACTCCTCGGGATGTCGGATATCCCTGTCGTCTTCCTTACCGCTTATTCCCAAAACGGCCTTCTGGAACAGGCCAAGACTGTCTCGCCCTACGGTTATCTCGTTAAACCCGTGTCCGATCAAGCGCTCGCCGCCACCGTTGAAATGTCCCTGCATCGGCACAAGGTTGACCTGGAGCTCAAAGAAAGCAGGAGGGTGCTTGCAAAAAGCGAAGAAAAATTCCGAACAGTAGCTGACTA
>CAIQWD010000021.1 GCA_903875445.1 uncultured delta proteobacterium
ATCCGTCTCGTTGGCTGCCCTGGAATTATAAGGAAAACTTCACCTCTCCCGCTTGTTGAGCGAGATCCAGCACCAACTCCCCCACCGGACTTTACCAGCTATTGTACCTTCATGATAGGCAGGCTTGCCGAAAGGACACGATTTATCGACCTGCTGCGATGAATAAAGATTGTAAATACCCGGTCTTAATTTGCCGGCCTTTCCCACTTCCTGAATTTTCCAAACAGCATCTTCTTCTATTTCGACAATCCGTTGGCCATTCATCACGATTACTCGCAGCTTCATGACAGGAACCCCTTTTTATTCTTCAATTATCGCTACAAGCTGCATCTGTGAAAGATCAGCTGCGAACTCATTCTCGTCGTCCTCATACCTCAACCAAGTGTATCTGGGAGTCGGGTGTATACGCGTGAGAATCAGGCGGGCAAGCCTCCCCTCATATTTCACTTGTACGTGAAGGACTCTCTTGGTTTTCCTTTCAGGAGATTTCTGATGAGGTTCTTTGTTATTTTCATAATCAACATTTTCTGCCTCAGAGGGATTCTCGATGGATCCTTTAACATCCAAAAATTCACGAAGCAGCCGGACAGAACCCCTTGTGATCTCCTGAGTATCATCAGCCAGCCAGAAAACAACCTCTTGAGGATTCCTTTTGTGAGCTGTCACAAGGTCGTTAATCACGGTTACGTCAGTTGCTCGGCCACTGTTATAGGTTGCGGCTATAGCGGGTGGTAAATTGAGAAGCGCATAATGATGCGTGACAAAGGTTGGTGATTTGCCAATCTCCTTGGCAATATCCTTCATTTTCTTCCCTCTGGCAACTTCTCGGCCGATGAATTCCGCAATCTCCGATGCGGTTAATTCGTTACGCTGCAGATTCTCGATTATTTGGTCGATCTCATCGTAATTGTCGTCGATAAAGGCGGGAATCGTTGTGTAGCCGGCAATTCTGGATGCACGATACCGGCGTGCTCCATGGTTGATGATATAACGGTTTTGATTGTCGGAATTGTGGCGGATGGAAATGGGAGATTTTACCCCACGAGAGCGGATGGTTTCAGCAAGATCATTTAAGCTTTCTTCAGAAAAACCGGGATTGTTATCTTTGCGGGGTTGATTGGGATCCTCATCTATCAGTTCCAGATCAATATTGAGAGGCTCTGCAAAATTTCTGACAGGTTTGTTCAAAGCTGAAAATACACGGCTCACAGCTTGGGAAACAGCCCCTTTTGATATTCCAAGTTCGGCTGCAAATTGTGACTGGGATTTCCCCTCGACCAGCACGCCTCTGGCTATATCAATAGTTTGCCGGCCAATTTTCAGCTCACCGATGATTTTTTTGAACTGAGCCTCGGTTAATCTTTTTTTCATCATCCTCATAGGCAACCATAACAAATAGTACTGTGAGCAGAATGAATGCGCCAATAAAACGATAGCCAGGATGTCTGTCTGGAGTGTCCCAGTAGACGAGCATCAAGACAAACTGGAAAAGGCAATAGGCAATCCCCACCTTTTCGATGAGTGGGTATGCAAGCACAAGGATAAAATACAAAAAACGGCCGATACCTTTTAGTATTTTTACCATACTCAACCTCATCGGATCTACTCCAATCCCAAAGAATTGATCCCCTCCACAGCCTTCAATTTGTGATCATTGAGCAGATGGGTGTAACGGAGAACCATCTGCAGAGTCTTATGGCCTAAGATCTCGGCCAGTGTCCTGATGTCCACCCCAGACATAAGGAGATGGCTGGCTGCCGTATGGCGCAGGTCATGCAGGTGAACGTCATCAAGTCCCGCTTTGGCTCTGGCTGTTGTAAAAGAGCGTTTGAAATAGTGGCAGGGGACATAGGTGATCTCTGCTGAATCCATCCGGCTCTTAGGGAGAAAAACATACATATCCTTTGTCGCTCCTCCCGGGCGCATGGAACGAAGTGCGCTTTCAGCCATCTTCGTGAGAGGCACATAGCGCATATCAGTCTTTGTTGCTTGGAGTTTGACCAGCCGAGCATCCAGATCCACATCCCCCCATCTCAAGCCGGCGGCTTCACTCGGGCGCATCCCGGTATGCATCATGACCAGAAGGTATGGGTAGAGCTTCTCGTTTTTACTGGTCTTGGCACAATCCAACAGCCTTTGAGCCTCTTCCTTGGTCAGAAACCGTGTACGGCCGTTTCGGATCTTGGGTCGGCTCACTTTCCGGACCGGGTTTTCAACTGCCAGCCCCCATTCCCGGCTGGCGATATTGAACATATGTGAGAGCAGGGCGAATTCCTTCTGAATCGTCGAAGGCGAGATAGTTTTCATCCGGGCATCACGGTAGGCAGCGAGCCGTTGAGCGTTAATGGATGACAAGGCAATCTCCGGGCCAAAGCCGTTGAGAATCGCATGCACCGAATCCCGGTCGCGGCGTTCCGAGTTCGGCCTTTTGGTCGTTGATACCTGCTCCAGATATCTGTTCAAGACTTCGGCAAAGGTGAGCTTCTCTGCAGGGCGGGCGTCCTGATAGCGCCCCATCCGCATTTCCTTTTCGATGTCGGCAGCCCAGGCTTTCGCTTCACCTTTGGTGTCGAAAGTCCTTGCCAGCGGTGCAAAGCCTTTCATTCGAACTGTGGCCGTATATGTCGTTCGTTTCATTCCTTGACGGGTCTGAATGCGCGCCATGACCGAGACTCCAAGCATTTTTTTGAGTAAATTTTTGTTCCACTTTTGTTCCACTGTAATGTCAATTAATGCGAAAAGAAAGCAAAAAATGTCAAAGTGGAATGGAGCAAAATGCAAAAAAGAAAGGGGTTAATCAGTTGAATTCTCTGATTAACCCCTTGAATTTATTGGTACACCCGGAGGGATTCGGACCCCCGACACCCGGATTCGAAGTCCGGTGCTCTATCCAGCTGAGCTACGGGTGCGTGTTTGCGGAGCCAATGGATACCATGTTCATGGATCAAGGTCAATGGCTATCTGATGAAGATGATCGTCGGGCTGTTGCTGGCTTAGGGATCGTCATCGGAAGCTGTTCTTTCACCGGGATTCGGCAACCGATTTTTTCAGCTTGTCTGAGAAAGTAGTCGTCGGTCATGCCGGCAATAAAATCGCGGACTTTTTCTGCCGAGCTGTAATGCCCTAAGGATAGGGATTGCACATCGCTCATCAGGTCGACGTCTTTCGGAGCTTCTCCAGCTGTTTTGTTGATACATCCGAGGTAGTGGTCGAAAAGCTTCCGGTAGCAGTCCCAAATAAAAGGGCTCTTTTCTTTGGTTTTCGGAGCCAGATAAATTTTTTTATAGTTGAAAGTCTTTAGCTCCGACAGTGCATCGGCAATCTCTTTGCTGAACCCGATAAACGATGCCTCAGGGGTCGAAATACGACTGTTGGCGATAAGATCAGTGGTCAGGGTGTAAACGATTGTGCCATTGGTATCGCCGAGCATCATGCGACAGGTTTTGGGTATTTCATCCCGTGTGATCAACCCGAGGATAATCGCATCTTCAATATCCCTGCCGATATAGGCAACCGTGTCGGCCAGGCGGACGACGCAGCCCTCCAGGGTTCCGGGCATGAGGTCAAGCTCCGGCGCGGCGATTTTATCCTGCAGTTTCCGGTCGAAATCGGCGAAGGTGCGGACCGGTTGGGGGTGCAGGTTGCACGCATGGCTTTCTCCATCGTGACAGAGGATGCCGTCGAGGGTGTGCAGGGTCAGGTTCCAGCCGCGTCCCTTGCGCTCAAGTTGATCGAGGAAGCGTACTGACTGAATGTTATGCTGGAACGGTGCCAGGCCATTTTCTCGACACAAATCCGAAAGGAATTTTTCCCCGTCGTGGCCGAAGGGAGGATGGCCGATATCGTGGCCAAGGGCAATGGCCTCGATAAGATCTTCATTGAGATGCAGGAATCGGCCGATAGTCCTGGCTATCCTGGCCACCAGCTGGACATGCAGGACTCTGTGGGTTATATGGTCATTGGTGATCAGGGAAAAGACCTGGGTCTTGTCGATATAGCGGGCGTAGGCTCGGGAGTGGAGAATCCGGTCGGCATCCAGGGCAAATTGCTGGCGATAGCCGATTTTGTCCTCTGGCGATCTTCTCAGTCCGGCGGTGGACAAGGTGGCGGCCGGGGAGAGCAGACGTTCCTCCCGGAGATTTAAGGCCTCAAGGTGTGGCAAAAGAGTTGTGGATCGACTGCAGCTGGTCATTTTATCACTAAAGTGTATTGATATGGCAAGAAAAGTGGCTATTTTTACCTGCGGTACACCGTTACTATACAGCAACTCGCCGTCAATTGCATGAACAGGCAGTCGGAATATCCGTGCTAACGACCGGCTGTCGACAGCCGCCGGTAAAAAGGAGCCTCTCTATGAAAGTATCCATCGAATATTGTACACAGTGAAATTATCAGCCGCGTGCCTCCAGTCTGGGGGACCAATTGGAAAAAGCCTTCGATGCGGAAGTGGAACTGCTGGCGTCTTCGGGAGGGGTCTTTGAGGTTGTGGCGGATGGTAAATTGATTTTTTCAAAAAAAGACTTGAAGCGTTTCCCGGAGGAAGGGGAAATTGCCAATTTGCTTCGAGCAAAACGCCATTAGACCCTTGTATACAAAACATGGGCTAAAGGGATGCCGGCAGACACTCGCTAACTGGGTTTGGGCGTTTCCAGGCAATGCGAGACGCAACTATCGCAGTTGTCACTCTGCTTGCCGCGCGCACAATAATCGGCAAAACCCTTGAGCATATCATCGCCGCCTCTCGGGCAGATCTGCATAAATTCGGTGAAACTGATCATCCGGGCGATGATTTCCGGCGGGGCTGCATGTTCGATCCGGCAGGCGCCTTCCTCGGCTATAGAGTCATTGATGGACAGGACTTTGACGAAAAAGTGTTTGAGGGCTTCATGGCGAAAAATGACGTCTTCGGCCACAGCCTTTCCCTCCTCGGTCAAGGTGATGGCTTCGTAGGGGGAGTAGTAGATGAGCCCTTTCTTGCCGAGGGCACGTAAGGCCTCGGTGACCGAAGCCCGACTGACACCCAGGCGGGCGGCTATCTCCTTGCTTCTGGCTACCAGTTTTAATCCGATTATATGATAGATCGCCTCAATGTAGTCTTCAAGGCTGGCACTGAGGTCTGTTTTTCCTTTCATATTGAATTGTTGAAAAAAAATGGGTATGGAGTTCTTGATCGGGCGGTTGCAGGTGTTAGACGCTTCGGTCGATTGCTTTGACTCTCTGGTAACCTACAGTCCTTTTGCCGGAGAGTCAAGAAAGGACTTCTTGTATTGAAAGGTGAGAAAGAGAACTGATGTTGTGCGAATTGCGAGTAAAGAACCTGGCCCTGATCGAATCCCTGGAACTCAGTTTTGACCAGGGAAAATCCTCCGGTCTGGTGGTGATGACCGGGGAAACAGGTGCGGGCAAATCGATAATGTTGCGCGCCATCCAGCTGCTCACCGGCGGCAGGGCGTCGGTCGACTGGATTCGCAGCGGCGCCGAGTCCTGCGAGGTGGAGGCGCTGTTTGAACTGGGGCCGCACCACGGCAAGCTTCTGCAAAAACTCGAAGAGAGCGGCTTTGGCAGCGATACCTTCGTGGTTGTCAGGCGGATGCTCAACAGCGCTGGGCGGAGCCGGTTCTTTATCAATGGTTCCCTGGCCACTGCCAAAAGTGTTTCCGAATTGACCGCCGATATGCTGAGCGTCGCCAGCCAGCATGATCACCAGCAGCTGTTGCAGCCAGCCCTGCATCTTGATATCCTCGATACCCTCGGAGATCTTTGGCCCGAGCGGCAGGAATTTAGTCGGACCTTCAGTCTGTGGCAAGAAAAAAGGGAAGATTTGGCTGCACTCAGACGACAGGAACAGGAAAAGGAACAAAAACAGGATTTTTTGAAATTCCAGGTGAGCGAGATCCGCCAGGCGGAACTTCAGCCGGGCGAAGATGAAGTGCTCGGCGCCGAGAAAAAACGACTGAAGAATGCCCAGGCCCTCATCAAGGTCAGCCAGGAAAGCTGCCGACTTCTTGGGAGCGACCTCCTCAATGGCTTGACCCAGCTGCGACAAAACATGGGGCAAATGGCAAGCCTTGATCCGGGCGCGGCCAAGCTTGCCGAAGATGTCAGCGGTTACACCTTTCTGGCCGAGGATTATATCAGCCTGCTCAGGGAATACCGCGACGCACTTGAGGACGATCCTTATCGCCTCGATCAGGTCAATGAACGCCTCGATCTTGTCCAGCAAATGAAAAGGAAATACGGTGAAACCATTGAAGATATTCTCGACTTCACGGAAAAATGCGAAGCGGAAATACTCCATTTTGAAAACATGGATAAAACCATTGCCGCACTTTTCATAGAAGTGCATACTCTCGAAAAAAAAATGGTGACACAAGCCGGGCAGCTTTCTGGGAAGCGCCGGCAGACTGGGCGGGAAATGGAAAGAGCGATGGCGGAAGAGTTGGCCTCCCTGTCGTTTGACCGTGCCGGTTTTATCGTCAATTGGCGTGAGATTGAAGAGGTTCCGGAAAAAATCCGGGCTAGCGGGTGGGATAGGGGAGAATTCTATTTTTCCCCCAACCCCGGAGAGCCGGCAAAGCCTTTGGCGAAAATTGCTTCCGGCGGAGAATTGTCACGCCTCATGCTGGCGATGAAATGCCTTCTCGCCAAAAAAGATATGGTCGATACGGTCATCTTTGATGAAGTCGATGCCGGAATCGGTGGCCAGGCAGCCGAGGCGGTGGCACAAAAGATCCAAGAACTTGCCGGGCATCATCAGGTCTTTTGTATTACCCATCTGCCGCAGATTGCCGCCCGGGGAACGCAGCACTTCCAGGTATCAAAAACCGTAGAAAACGGCCGGACCCAATCGGCGGTCAGCCGCCTTTCACCTGAAGCACGGGTGCGGGAGTTGGCACGAATGCTTGCCGGCGACTCAGCTACCGCCCAAACCCACGCCTTTGCCGAAGAATTACTGTTAAAGGGAGGCACTTCGGCATGACGCATATCAAGGCCCTGGCACTTTTTTCCGGAGGGCTCGATTCCATTCTTGCGACACGGCTGATCATGGAACAGGGCGTGGAAGTGGAGGCAATTCAGTTTGTTACCCCTTTCTTTAACTACGACCTTCTCGATGATATTGAAGGACACAGAGAACGGATACAGCGCAAGTACGGCATCAATGTAATTGTTGAGGATATCAGCCCCGGCTACCTCCAGCTGTTGCATAACCCGACGCATGGCTTCGGTAAAAATTTCAATCCCTGTATCGATTGCAAGATTTTGATGTTCTCCCGAGCGAAAGAAATGCTTCTTGAGCGCGGAGCATCGTTTCTCATCTCCGGCGAAGTCCTGGGCCAGCGACCGATGTCCCAGCGCCGCGACACCTTGAACGTTATCGAGCGCGATTCGGGCACCAGGTCACTTCTCCTCCGGCCTCTGTGTGCTCAGTTGTTAAAAGAAACACTGCCGGAGCTGCAGGGCTGGGTCGATCGCAGCAAGTTGCTGCGGTTCAGTGGGCGAGGCCGCTCGGCCCAGATTGCCATGGCGGCACGCTATGGGATAAAAGATTATCCTGCCCCGGCGGGTGGCTGCACCCTTGCCGATCCGATCCTTGGACGGCGTATCGAGCACCTCTACTCAACCGATTCGCTGCTGCAAGGGGCGGAGATCACGGTGGCCGACATCCGCCTGTTGCTTGTAGGCAGACAATTTGTCCTGCCGGGTGGCGGCTGGCTGGTCCTGGGGCGGGACGAAGGGGAGAACAACACTCTGGAAAAACTTGCCGGGGAAGACGATGCCCTGCTACTGATGGAGGATTGGCCCGGGCCGACCGCGGTGCTGAAAAAAGCAGGCAGCCAATATAGATCCGCCGCCGACCTGCAGGCTGTGCTCAATCTCATCGCTGCCCTGGTCGTCCGTTTCGGGAGAAAACTGCCGGAGGGGAAGTCTTTCGGCCAGGTAACCTGTTCCTTAGGTGGCAATCGCACCCTGATACCAGCCGCGCCACTTGCTGACGAGACTTTTCGCAATTGGGGGATGTTGTAAAAATCCTGCAACCGCTGTGTTAGGCGACTTCGTCTACACCGCAAAGAGCTGCTCGACTACCTGCAAATACGCCCCGAGGCTGCCGCATTTCAATATTTTCTTCTGCAATTTTTCCTGTCCCGGAAAGGAAACGATGAGGTATATCCAGAGCTGTTTGAGCCGCCCGAGGATGTGGGATGGCCCCGATAACCTTTGTTGGTAGCGGTTGAAAAGGTCGAGGTGGAAGGCGTAAAGACGCTTTTTTCTCTGTTCCGGAGAGTCGGTTGGGAAGCCTTTGATTTCTTCGGCCAGAAACGGGTTACCAAGCGCCCCCCGGCCGATCATCCAGCGGTCAACGGTCGGGAAACGGGCGGCAAGAGCGTTGAAGGTGGCAAGATCGGTAATATCCCCGTTATAGACCAGAGGGTGACGGCTGAGCTTTTGGCAGACGGCAAAACCATCGGGGTCGGTATTGCCTTTGTAGAGCTGTTTGCCTAGCCGAGTGTGGATGATAATCTCTTTCAAGGCGAAACGGTCGAGCTCCGGCAGGAGGGTGGCCAGTTCCGACCGATCATGGTAACCTAGCCGGGTCTTGATCGATACTTCAATGTCCAGTTGCGGCAGCACCTGGTCGAGGATCGCAACTATTGCTTCCGGGTAGGGCAGGAGGCCGGAGCCCCTTTTCTTGCGGGCGACCATCGGCGCCGGGCAGCCGAGGTTCCAGTTGATGTGGCTGTAACCTAAGCCGGCAAGACGTTTGGCGAGGACGACAAAGGCCTCGGGGTCGGTATGCAGAAGCTGGGGGACAATCGGCCAGCCCTCGTTGTACTGGGGCAGCACGTCCCTGAGCATAGCGTCCTCATAGAGAGATCTTCTCTGCGGGTTTATAAAGGGCGTCACGGCTGCATCAAAGCCTTTGAAGTGATCGTGCAGAGTGTCGCGGAACAGGGAATCGGTGAGGCCGCGGATGGGCGCCAGATAGAGAAAGGGCTGGGTGTTGGACATTGGTTTACTCTGGAGACGGCGCGGAACTGTCCTTCTTTGCCTGGATATGGTATCGTTACCTTCCCTTGAGACAGTGGGTGAGGCCTGTTGAAAGATCGAGAATATAGTCAAGTGCCAAAGGAAAGGAAAGGGTGCATTGCTTAGCGCCGGATAATTTACGAGAATTGCTGGGAAACGCTTCGCCGCAGGTGGGGCAGGCGCTGTTGCGGCTGGCGGGCAGAAGCGAGACCCCACTCTATCTGGTCGGTGGAACGGTGCGCGACTGGTTATTGGGACGCAGGTCTTGCGATATCGATATTGCCGCTCCTACTTCTGCCGGTGTTCTGGCAAAACTGTTTCGTGCAGAACTCGGGGGCGGGACTATTGTTGATCTTTCCGGTCCGGAGGATGAAGCTGTTCGGGTAGTATGGCACAGTGAGCAGGTCGATTTTGCGACTTTTCGCGCCGGAACCGTAAGCATCGAAGAGGATCTGCAACGCCGGGACTTTACCCTCAATGCCATGGCAGTACCGCTTGCTCTCCTAACGACCGAGGGGGAGCCAGGCTGGTTGCTCGATCCGACCGGCGGTTTGGCGGATCTCCGGGCCGGAAGGATACAACATTGTTCCGGTGCCTTTGGCGCCGATCCGTTACGCATGTTGCGCGGCTATCGGCTGAGTGCAACTCTTGGTTTTCATCTGGTCGAAGGGACTCGGGTGGAGGTGAAAAAATACGCAGCGCGCATCGGTGACGCCGCGGCGGAACGGATCGGCTATGAACTACAAAGGATTTTTGCTTCGCCTCGCACTGCCGGTACGCTGCAAACCATGCACGAGGACGGACTCCTGGCGTTTCTCTTGCCGGAACTCTACCAGGGGGCAGGGGTTGAGCAGCCCGAATTTCATCACCTTGACGTCCTCGGTCACAGTTTTCTTGCCCTAAGAGTGATGGAGGAAATCCTTGCCGACCCACAGCGGTTTTTTCCGAACCGCATAGGGGAAATTGCCGAATATCTCCGGCTGGAAAATGCGCTCTCCTGCCTTAAATGGGCGGCGCTCATGCATGATGTCGGGAAACCGGCGACAAGGGAGAAGCAACCCGGCAGCAACGGCCGGGTGACCTTCTACCGCCATGACGAAGAGGGCTTTTGGATCTTCCGGGAATTTGCCGAGCGCAGTCGGTGGAGCAAGGCCGATGCCGAGCGCACCGGCGGGCTCGTCGCCATGCACATGCATCCCTTTCACCTGTGCAATGTGGCGCGTGAAGGGAAAATCAGCAGGCGAGCGGCGTTGAAACTCTGTCGTCGTGCCGGAGCGGATTTGACCGGGCTCTTTCTCCTGGCAATGGCCGACAGTTTGGCCAGCCGCGGGCAAAAGAAACCGGAGCGGATGGAAGAGGAGCTGCGAGAGCTGTTCGACTCCGTGCAGAAGATGTATGATGACCACATCCAACCGGTGCTTTTTGGCCCGCGCTTATTGACCGGCAAGGACCTTATCGAGGAATTTGCCCTGGTGCCCGGGCCACTGTTCACGACGCTCCTCTATGAAATAGAAATGGCCAGGGTGGAAGGGGATGTGACGGATCGGCGCACGGCGCTGGCCTTTGTTGCCGCCTATCTGCAGACTCTTGCGGCGAACTCGACGACCTCCTCGTGAGGAGTATGAGGACAGCTGGAATTCGTCTTGTCAAAGAATAATAAATGGACTAAAACGTGCGTAAAATAAACGATTACTATTCGAAAAAAGCAAAAAAAGAAAAATATCCAGCTCGTTCCGTCTATAAACTGGAAGAGGTTCAGCAGAAGTATAAGTTCCTCTCCTGGGGCGACAGCGTCCTCGATCTTGGCTGCTTTCCGGGCAGCTGGTCGCTCTTTGCCTCGGAGGCGATTGGTCCGAAGGGTATTGTCGTCGGGGTTGACCTGCAGCAGGCGGATCAGGTTGCCAGACCGGGAGGCGCGCCGATTCACTGGTTGTGTCAGGATATCATGCTGCCGGAGATGATTGTCGCGGTGAGGCAGTTTCGCCCGGCCTTTCGCGTGCTGATCTCCGATCTGGCCCCCAAGACCACCGGCAACAGGTGGGCGGATGCCCAGCAGTCCCTGATTTTGGTGCGGCAGACCCTGACTCTTGCGGAAGAGTTGTTGCTCAATAAAGGGCACTATCTCTGTAAGGTTTTTCAGGGCGAGGATTCCCCTGAATTTGTGGCTGAGATGAAGAAGCGTTTTACGATGGTAAAGGTGCTGAAACCAAAAAGTTCCCGAACCGAGAGCAGAGAGGTTTTTGTTCTCGGAATGGGCTATGTGAAATCCGTTCCTGAAAAAGAGTTGCAGCAAGGGAATTTGTTATAAATTTAAAAATTAATAGGTATGCTATATGTCTGGACATTCCAAGTGGTCAACAATTAAGAGAAAAAAAGGGGCAATTGATGCCAAGCGAGGGCAAATATTCACCCGTTTGATTAAGGAAATTACCGTTGCGGCAAGAGCTGGAGGGGGAGACCCGGAGGGAAATCCTCGGTTGCGAACAGCCGTGGCTGCGGCCAAGACCGAAAATATGCCCAAGGATAATATCGCCAGGGCGATCAAGAAGGGCACCGGCGAGATCGCCGGCGAGATCTATGACGAGATCATGTATGAAGGCTATGGCCCCGGCGGTGTTGCTGTTTTGGTTGAATGCATGACCGACAACCGCAACCGGACGGTCGCCGATGTGCGCCACTTTTTTGCCAAAAGCAACGGTAATCTCGGCGAATCCGGCTGTGTGTCCTGGATGTTTGAGAAAAAAGGCTTGATACTCGTTGATAAGAAGATCACCAACGAAGAAAAATTGATGGATATGGCCCTTGAGGCCGGAGCGGACGATGTGGTCGAGGAAGAGACCGAATTTCAGGTCCATACCTCTCCCGAGGAGTTCGAAAACGTCCGCGCCGCCCTGGAAGCGGGTGGACTGACCTTCGTTGATGCCTCGGTGTCGATGATACCGAAGACTACTGTTCAGGTAACCGACGAAAAAATCGCCAAGTCACTTGTCAAGCTCATGGAAAACCTTGAGGATCATGAAGATGTGCAAAATATTTTCTCAAATTTTGACATCGATGACTCCCTGATGGAGCAGTTATCCTAACCGGCCGGGAAAGTGGCAAGAATCCTCGGGGTTGATCCGGGAAGCAGGGTGACCGGTTATGGAATCATCGACGCCTCTCGCGGGCGTCTGGAATTTGTCGTTTGCGGAGTAATCAAGACCACCAAGGATCAGGCGTTTTCCTATCGGCTCAATGAGATTTTCGAGGGTCTGAACGAGGTGGTCCAGGTGCACCGGCCGGTGGTTGCGGCGATTGAAGAGGTCTTTCTCGCAACCAATCCGCGGTCGGCGATCAAGCTCGGTCATGCCCGCGGTGCTGCCGTGGTAGCGGCGATGCAGAACGGACTGAGTGTTCATGATTATAGCCCACGGGCTATCAAACGGGCGGTTGCCGGCTACGGCCAGGCGGGAAAGGAACAGGTGCAGCACATGGTACAGGTGCTGCTGGGGCTTTCCGGCAAACCGAGCCCGGACGCCGCCGACGCCTTGGCCGTCGCCATTTGCCATGCTAACCAGTTGCAGGTCTGATATCCCATGATTGCCACCTTAACAGGCAGGATTCTCGCAAGAAGTGCCGATCGAGCCGTTGTCGATGTCGGCGGCGTCGGCTATGAGGTGATTCTGGCGACCGATGCGGTTGCCCGCTTGCCGGAAAAAGGTCGGGAAGTATTCCTCCATATCCACACCAATGTACGCGAGGATGCCATAACCCTGTTCGGTTTTATCGAGGAAGAGGAGAAGGAGCTTTTCCTCATTCTTCGCACGGTGACCGGCATTGGCCCAAAGCTGGCCTTGGCGATGTTATCGGGGATGCGTGTCGCTGATATCTGCCAGGCGATTCTTGCCGGAGACATCAAACGGCTGACAATGCTGCCCGGTGTCGGCAAAAAGACCGCCGAGCGGATCTGCGTCGAGCTGAAAGAAAAAGTTGCCCATTTAAGCAGTGGGACAATGCCGCTTTCCGCCGAAGGCCAGGGGGTAATAGTGGTTGCCGGTTCGGTTGTAGCCGACGCCCTTTCGGCCTTAACCAATCTCGGCTATCCCGACCCCGTGGCGAGAAAGGCCCTGGAGACCGTTAAAAGACAACAGGGTGAGGAAACATTTGCTCAGATGCGAATCGAGATTCTTATCCGGGAGGCCCTGCGGGCACTGGCATGAACATCGAAGAAGACATAACTGCGGATGGCCGCCTGGTCAACCCGCAGCCCCAGGTGCGCGAGCCGGCGACCGACAACGCCCTCAGGCCGCAGAGGCTCGCCGAATACATCGGCCAGGAACAGGTGCGCAAGAGCCTGGCAATCTTCATCCAGGCCGCCCTCGGTCGCCGTGAACCTTTGGATCACGTCCTTTTCCACGGCTTTCCCGGCCTCGGCAAAACCACCCTCTGTTATATCATTGCCAACGAGATGGGCGCGGGGATCAAGGTGACCTCGGGTCCGGTCATTGAAAAGCAGGGCGATCTGGCAGCCATTCTCACTAGCCTGCAAGAGGGGGACGTTCTGTTCATCGACGAAATCCATCGCCTCAACCATGTGGTGGAGGAAATCCTCTATCCGGCCATGGAGGACTTCCAGCTCGACCTGATCATCGGCCAGGGACCCGGCGCCCGTTCGGTGAAGATGGATCTGCCAAAATTCACCCTGGTAGGGGCGACGACCCGCACCGGCCTGCTGACTCCACCGCTCAGAGACCGCTTTGGCGTCGTCCTGCGCCTCGATTTTTATACCCCTGAGGAGTTGGTGACCATTGTCCAGCGGTCGGCAAGGATCCTCGGCATGAACATTGATCCGGCTGGAGCCTTGGAGTTGGGCAGGCGCTCCCGGGGCACCCCGAGAATTGCCAATCGACTCTTGCGGCGGGTGCGGGATTTTGCCGAAGTCGGCGGTCACCCGACAGTTGATGCCGGCGTGGCCAATGCGGCGCTTAATCTTCTCGGTGTCGATGAGCTTGGCCTGGACGATATGGATAGAAGGGTGATGCTCACCATTATCGATAAGTTCGAGGGTGGCCCCATTGGTCTGGAGACCCTGGCAACGGTTGTCTGTGAGGAAAAAAACACCCTTGAGGATGTTTACGAACCGTTTCTCATCCAGTCGGGTTTTTTGCAGAGGACCCCGCGCGGTCGCGTGGCAACCGCCAGGGCCTACGAGCATTTTGGCCGGAAGATTCCCCGGCAGGCAGCTATGCAGCAGTCCCTTTTCGAGGAATGGAAGAGGGATAACAATGAAGTCCCCTGAAAATGAGGATAGGAGAATGCGCAGAACAATTGCAGACTTCAGGATAATGAAGAAGGAAGGGAAGAGGATTTCCGTACTCACCGCCTACGATGCCTCGATGGCTCGTTTGCTCGACGGCTGCGGAGTGGTGGACATTCTTTTGGTCGGCGACTCCTTGGGGATGGTCATGCTCGGGTATGATTCGACGGTGCCGGTGACCATGGAAGAAATGCTGCATCATGCCAAAGCAGTTCGCCGTGGAGCCCCTGACGCCTTCATCGTCGGTGACATGCCCTTTGGCGCCTATCAAACCGGTGAACGGGATGCCGTTTGCAATGGCATGCGCTTTATGAAAGAGGCTGGTTGCGACGCAGTTAAACTTGAAGGTGGACTCGTCATGTGCGGAGTCGTCCGGGCATTGGTTGATGCCGGGATACCGGTCATGGCCCATATTGGGCTGACGCCGCAGACTGCAGGGCAACTGGGTGGCTATAAGTTGCAGGGTAAGGGCCTCGATGCGGCCAGGAGACTTCTTGCCGAGGCTCGGGGTTTGGAAGAGGCTGGTGCCTTTGCGGTGGTTATGGAATGCATTCCCTCGGGTCTCGCGCAGGTGATTACCCAGGATATTGCAATTTCCACCATCGGCATCGGCGCGGGTGTGCATTGCGACGGGCAGGTGCTGGTCACCCACGACCTGCTTGGTATGTTCGATAAGTTCCTGCCAAAATTTGTTAAGAAATATAGTGACCTGGCCCCTGTTATCAAAGAGAGTATCCAGCAATACGATACGGAGGTGAAGGCCGGTTCTTTTCCCGGACCGGAGCACGGGTTTGCCGGCGAAGGCGATTACTTCCAGATATTAAACGCGTAAAGACATGCTGTTATATTTTTTCTAAAAGAAAAAGGGGTGATTGCGTTGTTGGCAATCACCCCTTTTTTGCTTCTTATGGATTTTCGAGATCACCTCTCAGGCTAAAGGATGTTGGGTACTACAACCAAGGACACTCCCTCTGACCGTATCTTCTTGCGGACAAGTTTTTTTCTATTTCATCCCCACCTTTCCCCACATCGCAAAAAAATTCCCTATTCTCGTTGATTATGTTAAGTATTCTGAATGTCGTGGGAATATTTGACGAGTTCATAGTCAAGCAGTTGCTGTGTGTTGGGGAAGTTACCTATCGTTTATGCTTATAAACACATTGTATGGTGTGTGTATCATGAATACACCATATATGTTGTGTGTTAATTGTATCTTTCTAGGTTTCGTATCATCTTGAAGTTAATCAAAATTATCTCTTGACACCAAGCCGTTTCATGATATAAAAAGGGGAATAGTGGTGCAAAGTGGGTGATTGGGGCGACGGGTGGTCGGTAGAGGTTCTGGGGGGTTGTGGGTGATCAATAACAGATTTCGGAGCAGGACGGAACACACCTTGGATGCGAAGGGGAGATTGAATTTTCCCAGTCGATTCCGCGAGGTGTTGCGTCAAAGTGGCTCTGAGAATCTGATGTTGGTTCCCTGGGGTAATCATCTTCGTGCCTATCCAGTGTCTGAATGGGAGGCGCTGGAGACGAAGCTGCTGACCCAGGGCGGAGAAAACCGCATTTCCAGCTTTTTCCGCTACGTGGTTGGAGGGGTGGTCGAATGCGCCATCGACAAGCAGGGGCGAATTCTCATTCCACCCGACCTGCGAAATGATTTGAAGTTGGGTAAGGATGTGACGGTAACGGGCATGCTCGACTGGGTTGAGATCTGGGATAAAGAGGCCTGGATTGCTGAAACGAAGGCCACCCGTGACAATTTTGTTGAGCATGAAGCAAGTCTGGCGAGGATGGGGATTATCTCGTGACAGAGGCAATCCCGGCAGAGCAGATTCATCGCTCGGTGCTCCTTGAGGAGTGCATGCACTTTCTTCAACCCCAGGCAGGTCGGGTGTACGTCGACGGCACCTTGGGCTTGGGGGGGCACAGCGCGGAAATCTTGGCCCGATCAGGCCCCGATGGCAAGGTCGTAGCCTTTGAGTGGGATGAGAACGCCATTCGTCGCAGCACTGAACGACTGCAGGAATTTGCCGGCAGATTGACAATTATAAGACGGAATTTCGCAGAGTTGGCTGTCGGCCTCGAAGAAGTCGGTATCCGCGAGATAGATGGTTTACTGATTGATATCGGCTTATCGTCCCTGCAGCTCGATATGGGGGGAGATCGAGGGTTCAGTTTTCAGCGCGATGAGATTCTTGATATGCGCATGGATAGCCGAAACCCGACCACAGCGCAGGCAATTCTCGCAACATGTTCGGAGCAGGAACTGGCCGATATCTTTTTCTACTACGGCGAAGAGCGCCAAGCTCGACCGATTGCCTCGGCAATTGTTGCTTCCCGGGAAAAAGAGAACATTTGCAGCACCAAGCAGTTGGTTTCAATAATTGCCCATGCAGTACCGAAGCGCTTTCATCCTAAAAAGATCCATGTTGCCACGAAGGTGTTTCAGGCGTTGCGGATAGCGGTAAATACCGAATTGGAAAATCTGGCGAAAATCTTAGATGACGCCGCCCTTTTTCTGAAACCGGGAGCAAGATTTTGTGTTATTTCCTTTCACTCTCTTGAGGATCGGATTGTGAAAAGAAAGTTTAAAAATAATGCGATGTTGGAGGTGCTGACCGGGAAACCGGTTGTTCCGTCAACAGCCGAGACAACAGTGAATACCAGATCGCGCAGTGCGAGGTTGAGGGTTGCACAGAAAAGAAGTTGAAATATTCTAGGGGAAGACTATGAATTTTCATAATACTACACAGGTTTCATATTTAAGAACTGCTACCAATTTCGGAGTGCGGCAACAATTAGAGTCTCGGGATGCGTTTCATCTACCGGGCGGTCTGGTGCTGTGGAAAGCTGTGGGGAGAATACTGCTGCTCATGCTTCCTTTTGTTTTGGCGGCCAATATGTTCCTTGCCTCGACAATAAATGATGCCAAGGGGTCCCTTGCAACCGTTGACAATCAACGTCATGAACTCATGGACAAGAATATTGGGTTACTGGCACAAAGAGCCCGTCTCTATGCGCCCGAACGGGTAAGCCAGATGGCTGCAGACAAATTTTCCCTCTACGCTGCTTCACCTGGCCAGATCGAACGTATCAACTGAGAGGGGAAGCCTTATAGCTTGCCTCGCACATCATGAATAAACAGTCCCGCCCGAGAATGGAAAACAGGCAGAGGGCCAGGCGGGTCTTCTTCTCTATTTTGTTTTTTGCGGTAGTCGGGTTGGCTGCCTGGCCGCTTGATCAGAGATTCGGGATTTTTACTTACATACGGGAAGTGATCGGCTCGGCAACAAGGTTCGAGACTGGGGCCAGTTTTCCCAGAGGAACTATTTATGATAGAAATTTTAAGCAGATAGCCGTAACCCTCGATAGGGTTTCAGTATATGCTCGAAAGCAGGAGTTGCAATCCATTCCGGCTACCGTGAAAGTGCTCGGAGAGATTCTGTCACTCGATGAAAAAGAGCTGCAGCAACAGTTGGAAAGTAGTTCGCTAAGGATTTGGATTGCCGAGGGCATCAGTCTTGAACAGGAAATTGCCATCAAAAGCAAGAGGTTGTCCGGTGTGTACCTGCAGAAAGAGGAAAAACGCTTCTATCCCAATGGCACCCAGGCCGCGCATTTGATCGGGTATGCTGAAAACGGCATAGGTCTGGCAGGGATCGAATCCTATTATGATCGGCTCCAGGCAAGTAGAAAACGACAGAAGGAGGAGCAGGTGCGCCTCAATTCTCCCCAGGACCTTGTTCTTACTCTTGATCTGAAGATTCAGGATATACTCGACAAGTTGGTCGAGGACATAACGAATCAGGGGAATGTCAGGCAGGTAATAGCCTATATCATGGAGGGCCGCACCGGGGAAATTGTCGGGGGAAGCCAGTTACCCAGTTTCGATCCTAATAATTTCACTAAGTATTCCCAGGAGGTGCTTGGAAATCGCTTTGTTGTACCTATCCTCTTGCCGAACAAATTTCGTTCTTTTTTGCGGGATGTGGCATTGCTGCACGGCGAGGATGAGCGGGAATCCATCCGCCTTCCTTGGAGCTTAAGGTCCAGCGCCGGGAATCTTGGCAGTCAACTGCGGCTGTGGGAATGGCTCGGATTAAACGACAAACCCCTGACTGATTTCCACCTGTCTATGCAACCAGGTGAAAAGTTGGGAAGTGACCAGCAACCGGCACTCCCTCCGTCGCCGTTTCTTGAGATGGTACCCGAGCATGCAACTCCTTTCAATATCCTAACGGCTTTTGCCGTTCTCCAGAATGAGGGGAAATCGGTCAGGCCTTTTGTCGTCCAAAAGAATGCCGGCGACGAAACGGGCTTGAATTCTTTGCTGAATGAAAGAGTGGCTGGGGAAAGTAGTGGTGCAAAGAATTTTTTTAATCTTTACGACAGCACAGAACTTTTTCAGAGTCAGGCAAGGCAGGGAGTTGCAAAATCGTATTTTTTCCGAGACGAGATACCGGTAACGATACAAAAAGGTAAAAACTGGTATCTGTTGGTAAACGAATTGTTGCTGGTAACTATTCCTGCCGGTGGCAACGATTTGAATTTGCTGGTGATGGTCGAGCGGGAGCCGGAAGGGCCGAGTCCCAAAAACGGCAAAAAATCGATGAGTCTTGAGCAGCTTGTTGAAGAAAAAGTTGAGAGGATTTCGGTCTTGCAGCAGGTAGCAAAAACCGTGGCCGATGTAGTAGAACCGGAATCCTCCGAGGATGGCAACTATCAAGGAGAAAAGGATCAACTGCAAGGACCTCGAAAAGGTCCGGATGCAAAGGCCAAGGAACATCCCAAACTTCTGGTAATGCCTGATCTGAAGGGACAGAGTCTGCGGAAAAGTCTTAGGCTGTTGCAGGGTGTTTATTTGAAGATCAGTATTCGGGGAACAGGTAAGGTGGTTTCGCAAAAACCTGTTCCCGGTACACCTCTGAAGGAAATAGCCGAGTGCCTGCTCATTCTTGACAAGGGTGAGGACGTGGTCCCGGAAAAACTCTCGAAAGGTACGTCAGTCAAAAAATAATAGACCGGTAACCTGGCTATTACTACAATTTTTGCGGGGAGAATCGCCAATGTCGCCACGTCGATCGCATCCAACACTCGCCTCCCTTCTTGTGGGACTTGATTATAAGATACTGAGTGCCTCCGGCGAAACATCCCAGCTTGAACTGCCTATCACCTCGATAACATCCGACTCCCGCGTCTTCACCTCCGGGGCGCTTTTCGTGGCTCTCTTAGGAGTTGTAAACGATGGCCACGATTTTCTTGAGAAAGCGGTAGCGGGTGGCTGTGCGGCTGTGCTTTGTGCAGCCGGGAAAGTGAGTGAGAGCCGGCTCAAGACCCTCAATGTCGTCGTCGTCGAGGTGGCGAATACCAGTTTTGCCTATGCTGCGGTGGCTGCCAATTATTTTCATCGACCGGCCAAGAAACTCAGCTGTGTGGGGGTGACCGGGACCAACGGTAAAACCACCGTCACCTATCTGCTTGAGGAGATTTTCCTGCGCAATGGTTGGAATGTTGGGGTGATCGGCACGGTGAATAACCGCTATACCTTGAAAAGCGGTGTTCGCAAAGTGCTCGGCACCCGATTCACCACTCCGGAGGCCTTCATCCTGCAACAGGTGTTACGGGAAATGGTTGATGCCGGGGTCGATCACCTGATTATGGAGGTGTCGTCCCATGCTTTGGATCAGGCAAGAATTGGGGGCATTGTCTTTGAGGCGGCGGCCTTCACCAATCTCACCCGCGACCATCTCGATTATCATTCGGATCTATCGGCCTATTTTCAGGCCAAGACGAAACTGTTCAGTGACTATCTTAAGGCTCGGGGAACGGCGGTGTTGCCGCTTCCAAAAGACGAAAGTGACAGCTGGAGTTGGCTGCAACCACTGCACGATCTGTGTATAAAGACCGGAAAACGGATTATCGGCTGGGGAGAGAATGCCCGGGCCGAGGTGCACCTCACGAGTTTTCAATCGGGCCTTGATCGTACTGATCTGCAGCTTGCGACCCCTTCCGGGGTGAAGACTTTTGCCAGCCCCTTGGTCGGGCGATTTAATGTCGAGAATATCCTCACCGTCTATGGCCTTTGCCTGGCAATGCATATTGATGAGACGTTGGTCTGCGACACTTTCAGTTCGGCAGGCGGAGCCCCCGGCAGACTGGAAAGGGTCGCCGTCGGGTCCGCCTGGAATTCGCACGGTCCGGTTGTCTTAGTCGATTACGCCCACACCCCCGATGCCTTGGAAAAGGTCCTGTTGACCGCGAGGGCCTTGCCGCATCGTGATCTTTTTTGCGTCTTCGGCTGCGGCGGTGACCGGGATAACGGTAAACGGCAGTTGATGGGCGAAATTGCGGCGCAGGTTGGCGATGTCGTCGTGGTCACCGATGACAATCCTCGTACCGAGGATCCGGAGAAAATCGTCGCCCAGATACTTACCGGAATCGTCTCCGTTAATGGGAATGCAAAAGGCAGGGAATGGCTTGTCCGGCGTGGCCCAAAGGAACGTGGCTATGTGGTTATCCGGGATCGCAAGAGCGCTATTGAACAGGCAATAAGGGCGGCGGGTCCGGAAGATATCATCGTCATCGCCGGCAAAGGGCATGAAACATATCAGTTGACTCTTCAGGGGAAAAGATTTTTCGACGATCGAATGGAGGCAAGAAATGCCCTCCTCTCGTGGACCGATGAACTCATAGCTACCGCCGTCGGCGGAACCCTGCAGTCTGGAGTCAGGGGTCGGGGCCTTTTGGGACCAGTATGTACCGATAGCCGCGTCGGTAACCTGAAGGGGATTTTTGTGGCTCTGAAAGGGGAAAATCATGACGCCCATGATTTTCTTCAGCAGGCGGTTGACAACGGGGCGGCATGCCTGGTCGTCGAGCATGTTCCGACCGCACTGTCGAACTCGGGAGTCAGTATGATCGTCGTTGCCGATACCCAAAGGGCCTTAGGTGACATGGCCGGTTACCGGCGTAACCGCTTATCCGGCCTTTGCGATCAGAGCGTCATTGGTATCACCGGCAGCTGTGGCAAAACCACGGTCAAGGAGATGGTGACTGCCATTCTTGCCCGCAAGTGGCCGGCCGGAGCGGATCATCCGGAGGACACTGTTCTCAAGACCCGGGGGAATTTTAATAACCTTATCGGCATGCCGCTGTCTCTTTTGCCTCTTTCAGTGAATAATCGGGTGGCAGTGCTGGAAATGGGAATGAATCGGCCGGGAGAATTACAGAGGCTGGGCGAAATAGCCGATCCCGATATCAGCTGCATAACCAATATCCATGCCGCCCACCTCGAAGGCTTGGGTTCGATCGAGGGTGTCGCCCGGGCCAAGGAGGAGCTTTTTGCCGTCACCAAGCCTTCCGGAACTCTCATTATCAACCTCGATGACCCGTGGGTCACTCAACTTGTCGGGAGATATCGGCAAAAGAAATTGACCTTTGCGGCAAGTGGCGAGCGGATGACGGAGAAGCCGGATTTCTGGGCCTCCGACATGTATTTCGATGCAGGCGGGGCGATTACTTTCACCCTGCATTACCGCCAGCATGCCGCCGCCGTTCATCTTTTTACCGCCGGTGAACATAATGTCGCCAATGCCCTTGCCGCAGCGGCTCTTGCCGCCGCAGCCGGGGCGGGGCTTGCGGAAATTGCCGCAGGCCTTGGCGACTACCGGCCGCCGGCCAAACGCATGGAGATGCTTCGCAGTAAATTCGGCTTTACCGTTCTCAACGACACCTATAACGCCAATCCGGCCTCAATGGCGGCGGGTTTGAAAACCCTCAAACAGTTGGCCGGGAAAAATTCCGTAGCGGTTATCGGCGATATGCGCGAACTGGGAGAGGCCTCAAGGCAGGCGCACTTTGCCATCGGTAGCTTGCTTGCCGAGTTGGCAATTGAACATGTCGGAATTGTAGGGGAATTCAAGCATGATGTGGAACAGGGTGCACTTGCCGCCGGCCTTCCGCCGGGGCGGCTGCACACCTTCGCGGACAAGGATGGGGCGGTGGCCTGGATAAAAGAGATGGTGGTTGCAAAAAAGCTTGGAAAAGATGACCTGATCCTGGTAAAGGCATCCCGTGGTCTGCGGTTTGAAACCATAGTGGCAAAACTCATTGAAGGGGACGTCTGATTATGATTTATGGCTTTCTCTTTTTCCTCCAATCTTTTTCCGTGCGAGCCTCTTAGCATATGTTGTATCATTTTCTTTATCCTCTACATAATAGTCTGAATTTTTTAAATGTTTTTCGCTATATCACCTTCCGGTCGATCGGCGGTGCCGTTACTGCATTCCTCCTGGTAGTGATGTTTGGTCCAATGTTTATTAGAACCATGCGTCGCCTGCAGATCGGTCAGGTCATTCGCGATGATGGACCGGCGACACATCTGGCAAAACAGGGGGTTCCGACCATGGGCGGGCTGCTGATTATCGCGGCGATAATCGTGGGAACCTTATTCTGGGCTCGGCTCGACAGCCTCCTGGTCTGGCTGGGGATATTTATCACCCTGTTTTATGGCGGCATCGGTTTCATCGACGATTATCGCAAGGTAAAGAAAAATAATTCAAAAGGCTTAAGTGCCAAGGGCAAGCTGGTCTTGCAGCTCGTCGGGGCGGCCGTGGTAGGGTTTTCCATCTATTTGTATCCGGGCTTTGACGGCCATCTGAGTTTTCCCTTCTTCAAGAACCTCCGTCCTGATCTTGGCTGGTTCTATGTGGTGTTTGCAATCCTGGTCATTGTCGGTTCCTCGAACGCGGTCAATCTTACCGACGGGCTGGATGGCCTTGCCGCCGGTCCGACCGTAGTGACTGCCGCCGTGTATCTGGTTTTTTCCTATCTGGCGGGCCATGTGGTCCTTGCCGAATACCTGCAATTGCCCTATGTGGCCGGAAGCGGCGAACTGGCAATTTTCTGCGGGACGATAGTCGGAGCCTGTCTCGGTTTTCTCTGGTTCAATGCCTATCCGGCTCAGATGTTCATGGGCGATGTCGGCGCCCTTGCCCTTGGCGGTGCTCTTGGTTCCATCGCCATCATCATCAAACAGGAATTTCTGCTGGCGATTGTTGGCGGCATCTTTGTCATGGAGGCACTGTCGGTCATCATGCAGGTCGGTTATTTTAAGTTGACCAACGGCAAGCGAATCTTTCTCATGGCACCCTTTCATCATCATTTTGAAAAGAAGGGCTGGCATGAACCGAAGGTAGTGGTACGATTCTGGATCGTCTCAATCATTCTTGGCCTGTTTGCCATTGCCACCTTGAAACTGCGATGAAAGAAGCAAAGATGATCTCTTCCGGCACGAAAGTTGCTATTCTCGGTCTCGGTATTTCCGGCCGGGCGGCGGTGCAATACGCCTTGCAGTGCGGAGCCCTGGTACGGGTGTCGGACAATCGAGCCGAGCAGCGGTTTGTCGCCGAAGAAGGTCAGTTTTTGGCGGCAACCGGTGTCACCTGGGAGGCAGGCGGCCACACCTATGATTTTTTACGCGAGGCCGAGCTTGTCCTTCTCAGTCCCGGAGTGAACCTTGCCTTGCCGCTCATCAAGTCGCTGCAGGACGGTGGGGTGCAGATGGCCGGCGAATTGGCGGTGGCCGCCGGACAACTGCCCGTACCGGTGGTGGCAATCACCGGCACCAATGGGAAAACGACAGTAACTACCTTGATCGGCGAGCTTTTAAGCGCTTCCGGTAAGAAGGTGTTTGTCGGCGGCAATATCGGCACCCCATTGTATGAATATCTCTGTCGTCCTGAAGGATATGACGCGGTTGTCGTCGAGGTTTCCAGCTTTCAACTGGAAAGTGCCGGCAATTTTGCCCCAAATGTCGGGGTATTGCTGAACATCACTCCCGATCATCTCGACCGTCATGGCAGTCTTGACGAATATGGTCGGGTGAAGATGCAACTTTTTGCCCGGCAAAAAGAAGGCGATCTGGCGGTCATAAACGGTGATGATGCCCTTTGTCGGACACTGGCTGCAGAACTGTCCGGCGAGGTGCAGACCTTTGGCATACGAGACACCGCTACGGCGATCATTGAAGATACCCTGATCCGTCTGAAACTGGCCGGAAGATCGGAAGAATATCCCCTCGCCGGTACGGCACTGGCCAACAGTGTCGGACTGCAAAACAGCGCCGCTGCAATACTTGCCGCCCGAAGGCTCGGCTGCACGCCGCAACAGGTCCTACAGGGGTTGCGGGAATTTCGCCTCTTGCCTCACCGGATCGAGTTTGTTGCTGAAGTAAGTGGTGTAGCCTATTATAATGATTCGAAAGCGACCAACACCGGCGCGGTGCTGGGCGCCTTGGAGCAGTTTTCCGGCAATGTCATTCTCATTGCCGGTGGACGTGATAAAGGTGATGATTATCGCTTGTTGAGAGAGGCCGTCGCGGCTCGGGTACGGCAGCTAATAGTGATAGGCGAGGCTGCAGTCTTGCTGGAGAAGGCCCTGGCCGACGTGGTTGCAATCCTGCCGGCAAAATCGATGCAGGAGGCAGTGTCTCTGGCTGCCGGGTCGGCAAGACCGGGGGACGTGGTGCTCCTTTCTCCGGCCTGTGCCAGCTTTGACATGTTTACCAGTTATGGCCATCGGGGAAACGAGTTTAAAAAAGAAGTGCTGAGTTTGCAGACGGTCTGCCGGAAAGATCGTGGGGAGCGATAAACTTGCAGGATAAAAACCTGAAAATACGGCTGCTTCTGACTGGCGGCGGAACCGGCGGGCATCTTTTCCCGGCCGTGGCCGCTGCCCAGGAATTTCAGCGGCAGCTGCCGGAGACCCAGGTTTTGTTTATTGGTACGCGGCGGAAAGTGGATACTAAAAGCCTTGCGGCCTATGGTTTTGTAAGCGACAATATCAAGTGCCACGGCCTGAAAGGCAAGAACCCGCTGGAACTCCTCAAAGCCCTTGCCATCCTGCCCCTTTCTTTTTTGCAGGCGGGGAGAATCATCCGCCGTTTTCGGCCGAACATCATCCTCGGGGTCGGCGGCTATGTCACCGGACCGGTGGTGATTGCCGGTAAAATGCTCGGGATTCCGACGGTCATCCATGAACAAAATTCCGTGCCGGGACTGGCGAACAAAAAACTTGGCCCCTTTGTCGACCGGGTGTGTCTGTCCCTTCCCGGCAGCGGCAGGGACTTTCCAGGAGGAAAAATTTCCTATACCGGCAATCCGGTGCGCAGAAACATCCTGGAGCTGGCGAAAAATACGCCTTCCAAGGCGAGCGGAAAAGTGAAAAACACCCTGCTGGTGTTGGGAGGCAGCCAAGGGGCCCGAGCGGTCAACCAGTTGGTTTCCGAGGGCTTGCAGAGCTTACCGGACAAGGTCCTGGAAGGTCTTCGGGTGATTCATCAAACCGGCGAGGAGGATTTTGCAGCGGTCAAAGGTCGCTATGCCGACCGGGGAATTGAGGCACTGGTTCAGCCATTTTTCACGGATATGGCGGAAATTTATTGCCAGGCCGATCTGCTGGTTTCACGGGCCGGAGCCACGACCCTTGCGGAAATGGCGGTGCTCGGCAAACCGGCCATTCTCATTCCCTATCCCTTTGCCGCCGACAATCATCAGGAAAAAAACGGCGACTATTATGTGGCGGGAGGCGGGGCGGTGCTGCTCAGGCAAAAGGAACTGACCAGTGCTACCTTGGGCGAAAATATCCGGCAATTGATGAGCGATGAAAACAGGCGCATGGCAATGGGTTTGGCCATGAAAAAATTGGCATTTCCTGACGCGGCCGAAAAAATTGTGGCTTGCTGCCTCCAGGTTATGGAGGAGAAGGACAACTGATGTACAGGAAAACCAAACATATCCACTTTGTCGGCATCGGCGGCATCGGCATGAGCGGTATTGCCGAGCTGTTGCTGAATCTTGGCTATAAGGTGTCGGGATCGGATTTGCACAGTACCGGGATCACCAAGAATCTTGCGCGTCTGGGGGGCAGTATCTACCAAGGGCATGACGGCGCCTGGATCGAAGGGGCAAGTGTGGTGGTGACCTCTTCGGCCATCTCCGCCGATAACCCGGAGGTTGTGCGGGCCAAAGAAACAGGCGTTCCGGTGATCATGCGGGCGGAGATGCTCGCCGAATTGATGCGTCTGAAAAAGTACGGGATTGCCATCGCCGGCAGTCACGGGAAGACCTCGACCACCTCCATGGTCAGCTGGATGCTTTCCTATGCCGGCCTTGATCCGACCATCGTCATCGGCGGCAAGGTCGATGCCCTCGGCGGCAATGCCAAACTTGGCGAAGGCGAGTTTTTGGTGGCCGAAGCCGATGAGAGTGACGGGTCCTTCCTGAAATTGTCGCCGGTGCTCGAGGTCATTACCAATATTGATCTTGAACATCTCGATTATTATCGGGATCTCGACCATATCAAAGACACCTTCCTGCAGTTCATCGATAAGATTCCCTTTTATGGTGCTGCCATTATCTGTCTCGATGATCCGAGCATTGCCGACATCCTTCCCGCCATTAAGAAAAGGACGATCACCTACGGGATGACCCCGCAGTCTGATCTCTATGCCGAGAATATCACCTGGCAAGACGGGCGGGTGCATTTCACGGTAAAAAATGCGACGGGTGAGTTGGGCAGCCTGCATATCGCCCCTCCGGGAATGCACAATGTCTACAACGCCCTGGCCGTTGTCTGTGTTGGTCTGGAACTGGAACTGCCTTTCGCCAAGATCCAGGGCGCCTTGCAGAGTTTTGCCGGGGTGCAGCGACGGATGCAGAAAAAGGGAGAGGTCGATGGCATTAGTGTGGTCGATGATTACGGGCATCACCCCACGGAAATTCGGGCGACTCTGGCGGCAATCAAACAGGCCTGGCCGGAAAAACGGTTGGTTGTTCTCTTCCAACCGCATCGTTATTCAAGGACCAAGGCCCTGTTCAAGGAGTTTCAGACCTGTTTTCACCGGGCCGACTACCTGGTCATGACCGATATTTATGCGGCAAGCGAGCAACCTTTGGAAGGAGTGACCAGCGAGAGTCTCCTTGCTGCCACTATGCACCACGGACAACGCAATACCCGGTATATCGGCAAGCTGTATAGCATGGCCGGCGAGTTGCTGCCGATGCTTAAGAGTGGGGATTTGGTGCTGACCCTGGGTGCTGGAAACATTGTCAGGGTGGGAGAGGAATTACTGGATCTATTGCAGCGGCAGCGAGGGGAAGAGGGGTGAATCAAGGGCAGCAAAAAAGACTGACGGAACTGGTCTCGCAACCGGTAGAGTGGCAGTGCAAGCTGTCCCGTTATACTTCGTTTGCCATAGGCGGGCCGGCCGAGGCTGTGGTTCAGGTCGATCTTTTCAGGGAACTGCAGCCCCTCCTCGGGTTTTTGGCCGGGGAGAAAATCCCCTGGCGGATTATTGGCAGAGGTACCAATCTACTGGTGCCGGACGAAGGGTTCCCCGGGGTCATTCTCCGACTTGGTGGAGAATTTGCGGCTATCTCCGAGAAAGAGGATGACAACGATTCGGTTATTGTGCGGGTCGGCGGCGGAGGCAGTTTCGCCGGGCTTTCCAGGCGTTGTTCGGAAAGCGGCCTGACCGGTTTGGAATTTGCCTGCGGCATTCCTGGAACGGTCGGTGGTGCGGTGATTATGAATGCCGGGGCATGGGGCAGTGACATCGCCTCCGTCCTGCGAGGAGTGACCCTGGTGACTGCCGAGAAAGAGATCAATCTTTCTTCCGAACAACTGGATTTTACCTATAGGTGTTGGCCAGGTTTTGCCGCATATCAGGGAAGAGCTGTGGTCGCGGCGGTGGACCTGGTGTTGCACCGAGGTGACCCGGCGGCAATCCTGGCCCAATGTAAATCGTTGCTGGAAAGAAGGAAGGCGACACAAGCAAGGGAGCATGCCAATGCCGGTTCCTTTTTTAAGAATCCGCCGGATGACAGTGCCGGCAGGCTGATCGAGGCGAGCGGCTTGAAGGGTTTAAGGGTCGGCGGTGCGATGGTTTCCGAGCAGCATGGCAATTTTCTTGTCAATACGGGTGGTGCAACCGCTGCCGATGTCCTTCGTCTGATGAAAATTGTTCAGGATAAAGTGAAAAGCGACTGCGGTGTTTGTCTTGAGCCGGAAGTACATTTTCTTTGAGAATAACGATGCTGTTCACTCAATTTAAAAAATTTCTTGCACGCATATTTCGCAAAAAAAAGCAGGGGTATGCCGGTTTTGCAAACGATCTGCATATACGCGGTGCTGCAGCCGAGACGGGTCGGCCCAGGCGGTATCATCGTCTGGCGAAAATAAGGCAACGAATACAGACGAAGAAGAGAGAATATCAGGAAGAGTACAGCCGACCGATGAGTAGGAAAAGAGGATATGTCAGATTTACCGTCCTGCTCATGGTGGTCTTAGCATTGCCGCTCGTTTGGGTTTACGGAGGCGGGGCGAAAGTACGCCAGGGGCTGCAGGCGATTGCTTTGTTCCAGGTGGGCAAGATAGAAATTACCGGTTGCGCGGCTGTTCCTCAAAAGAAGATCTTGGATGTTTCCGGAATTGTTGCCCATCAAACGAGCCTTCTCACCCTTAATAGTTCGCAGATTGAAAGCCGCATCGCCGCTGTGCCGTGGGTAGCCCGGGCAACGGTAACAAGGAGCTGGCCGGCAATAATTCAAATAGCAGTCGAAGAAAACGCTCCGGTGGCCCTTCTCCATTCTCCGAGTGGTGAAGGCAGCCAATTGCAGTATCTTGACGCCAATGGGATTGCCTTTTCGGCGGTGAATCCGGGAGGTGATATCGATTTTCCGATTGTTACCGGCCTTTCGGAGATTACCGATCAGCAGCTGAAGGAGAAGGCACTCGCCGAGATTTTGACATTTCTTCGCAAGGTACGAGGAAACGATCCGCATTTGCCGACCCAGTCGGTTTCCGAACTGCATGTTACCAAGTCCGGCGAAATGGTGGTGTATCTTGTCGAATACCCATTCCCAATTTTTTTCGGAAATGGTAACACTAAAATCAAATATTCGCGGTTAATCCAGGTACTCAGAACCCTGTATAAAAAACAAAACGGCAAGGAATTGCTGTCTCAGATTGAATATATCCAGATGGATTACTTGAATGATAAGGTGCTCGTGGTAGAGAGCGGCTCGGGGTAAATGGAATGGATGAGAAGAAAGAAATTGCGGTGATCGAAGAGACCGCTGTCGTCAGCCCGAAAAAAGCTGGTTCGCACAGGCATGAGCAGGGGGAGCTGGTGGTCGGTCTCGACATCGGAACCACCAAGATATGCTGTGTCGTCGGCGAAATGTTTGAGGACCGGATTGAGGTTATCGGCGTCGGCACAGTGCCCTCCAAGGGCTTGAAGAAGGGTGTGGTGGTCAATATCGAAAGCACGGTTAATTCAATCCGCCAGGCAGTAACGCTGGCGGAGGAATCGGCCGGTTGCGATCTCCGGTCGGTGTATGTCTACGTCGGCATCGCCGGAAACCACATCAAGGGGTTCAACAGTCCCGGTATTTTAGCTATCAACAACAGGGAGATCAAGCAGGCGGACATCGACGAGGTAGTCTCTGCCGCAAGAACCGTGAAGATCTCCGAAAACCAGCGGATTATTCACGTAATGCCGCAGGAATATATGGTTGACGACCACACCGGTATTCAGAATCCGATCGGCATGACCGGGGTTCGGCTGGTTACCAATGTGCATATTGTTACGGCTGATATCGGTGCCGTCCATAACCTGGTAACCTGTTGTAATAAGGCAGGTATGGAAGTTGCAGAACTGGTTCTTGAGTCAATCGCCTCGGCCAGCGCAGTTCTCAGCAAGGACGAAATGGAACTGGGCGTCGCCCTTGTCGATATCGGCGGCGGTACGACCGATCTTGCGGTTTTTTGTGACGGGACCATCCGCCACACCTGTGAAATCGGCCTTGGCGGCCACAATCTCACCAACGACCTGTCTGTCGGTCTGCGTACCCCTCTGCAGGACGCAGAGCGCTTAAAGGAAGATTTTGGTGGCGCAATATCCTCGGTTGTCAAACCGAATTTCGTAGTCGATGTCCCCACCGTCGGAGATCGCGAACCGCGGAAGGTGACGCAGAAGGTACTGGTGGACATACTCGAGGCAAGGATTATTGAGATTCTTGAGATTCTTGATAGGGAATTGATCGCCTCGGGACAAAAAAATAAAATTAACGGCGGGGTTGTCCTTACCGGTGGTACGGCCCTTTTGGCCAATATTGTAGAGTTGGCGGAACAGATCTTCGATTTGCCGGTCCGGATAGGCTATCCCATCGGCCTTACCGGGAAAGTTGAGGAGCTGAATAACCCTCGCTGCACGACGGCGGCGGGACTCGTGGTCTTTGGCAGGAAAAAGCAGCATGAGATGGGTCGACAAGATACCGGTGTTTTCGGCAAGATGCGTGATTGGATTAAAAAAATCATGTGATTGTTGCGTTTTTTGTTTGTTCGGCGCCCGCGGGGTGCTATAGATGGTGTTGTGATAATATTCTCATTTTATCACATATGGGTGGTGCGAGTTTAAGGAGTTGATCAGGGGGTTAAACATGCCGTTCAGGATGGCGGAATCAGAAGGTGTTGCAGTCGTGAAAGTAATTGGCGTCGGTGGCGGCGGCGGTAATGCTATCAACACGATGGTAGCCCATAGGCTTCAGGGTGTCGAGTTTATTGCAGCCAATACTGACAAGCAGTCATTGAATCAGTCAAAAGCCGATATCTGCATACAGCTTGGCCCGGGTATTACCAAAGGCCTTGGTGCCGGTGCCGATCCGGAAACCGGTAGTATGGCTGCCATGGAATCACTTGAGGAAATTAGAGATGCCCTGAAAGGCAGTGATATGGTCTTTGTCACCGCCGGACTGGGCGGAGGCACAGGGACGGGCGCCGCACCCATAGTGGCCAAGGCAAGTAGGGAACTTGGCGCTCTGACAGTCGCGGTGGTCACCAAACCTTTCAGCTTTGAGGGGAAATTTCGTACCCGGAACGCCGAGGAAGGGTGGCAGGAACTACAGAAGTATGCCGATACCATCATTACCGTTCCCAATGACCGATTGCTGTCGATTATGCAAAAAAACAGCAAATTATCCGATATGCTGGCGATGGCGGACAATGTTTTACTGCAGGCGGTTAAGGGAATAACCGATCTCATCAATGTGCCCGGCCTGATCAATGCCGATTTTGCCGATCTGCGCACCGTGATGCGGGAGGTAGGGCCGGCGATTATGGGTTCAGGCTCTGCCACCGGGGAAAATCGCGCGGTCGAAGCGGCAAGGAAGGCTATCGACAACCAGTTGCTTGAGGATTATGGGATAGACGGTGCCAGAGGCCTGTTGATCAATATTTCCGCTTCGCAAGAGACCTTCACCATGGCGGAATTCATGGAGGCTTCGGCGATGATCCAGGAGAAAGCCGATGATGATGCCAAGGTGGTCATCGGTGCCCTCTACGATGACGCCCTCGGGGATGAGCTGCATGTCACTGTCATTGCAACGGGTGTAGGAGCGATGATCGAAAAAAAAGACACCATCACTCCTCTTGATACCCGGAAGAAAAAACCGGTTCCTCTCAAGGAAGTAGAGCCACCGATCAAGGGTGCGCCGGCCTCGCCGAATCGCAACCCGCAGGTATCCCGTTTGCCCGGATCAAATTTTGATTCTTTTGACAGTCTTGGGTCTTCCAATCCTCCGGAGGGAAAAGCTGGAAGTGCCTTGAATTGGAATGATGACTATCTCGAAACCCCCACGTATCTGCGCAAAAACGCCAACTGATTGGTGCAACCGGGGCCATGAAGGGCATTTGAACGGTTTCCGGCATCCAGTTTTCTTCGATGCCGGAAACAAAAACCGAAAATGCCGGCCGTTTCTGATTTGAAAAGAGCATGGTATGGCAAAAGGGGAAAAGACGCTTCCGGTCCTCGATTCGGTGCAAAAACAAAAGGTTTTGGCCGGTCTTGAACCTTTTAAGTTGGTTGAGTATTTTTCCTTCTCCAGTCTCGCCGTCATTCTCGTATTCACTCTAGTCCTTGCCTGGTTGATTTCCGAAAATGCCCGCAAGGTCATGCTGGAGCAGAATGAAGAATATTCTCTTTTGCTTGCGGAAAATCTCAATCAACAGGTGTTTCGACGCTTCGTCCTGCCCGCGGTTATCCGTTACGGTGGTATAGCCCTGCGTAATCCCGAGCAGTTTGAACTCCTCGACGGCATTGTTAAAGGGGTTACGCAGGGACTGAAAATTGATTCGGTGACCATCTACGATTCGAGCAAGAACATCATCTCCTATTCAACGCTCCCCGACCTCGTTGGCAAAGAGGGTGTTGGTGCCGATGAATATTTCAAGGCTTTAAAGGGGAAACCCAATTCGCGCTTTACTTATAGCGGTTCGGTCCTGAGTGATACGGGGATAACCACCGAAGTGAGCTGTGTGCTGAAGACCTTCATTCCTTTTCGTCAAGTCCGAAAGGAGAGCGAGGGAGGGGGGGAGCTCATCATGGGGGTTATCGAGATAGAGAAAGATTTAACGAGAAACTACGCCAATATTATTCGCCTGCAGGGGAGGATAATGTGGGTTTCCAGCGGGGTAATGGCCATTCTTTTCCTGGTCCTGCGCTTCATCGTCTCGCGGGCTGGGAAAATTATCGAAAAAAGGGCACTTGAGCGACTGCGGCTTGAAGAAAAACTTAATCAGGCTGAAAGGCTCGCCCATCTCGGGACGATGGTGGCGACGGTCAGCCATGAGATCAAAAGTCCTCTCGGCATAGTCCGCAGTACCGCCGAGATCCTTGAGAAAAGAATCAGTAAATTAGCGCCGGGAAGCGAACATCTGGCAAAAATCGTTGTCGATGAAACCGTGCGGCTCAATAACATCGTGGTCGAGTTTCTCGATTTTGCCAGACCTCCGAAGGCCAATTTTGTGCGAGGCAACATCAATGAGGTTATCAAAAAGGTGCTGGAATTCATTTCGCCGGAACTGAAACGCCAGCGTATCGAGCTGGTCGTCGATTTGGCTCCCGATCTGCAGGAAAACGATCTCGACACGGAACTTTTCTACCGTGCCCTCTTGAATATTCTCATGAATGCCATTCAAGCAATGAATGAAAACGGCAAGTTACAGCTGGGTACGCGAGCCATGGCCGACGGGGCTACGGAACTCAAAATCAGGGACAATGGGGTAGGAATCGCCGCCGAAAAAATTGATCAAATTTTTCTTCCTTTTTTTAGCGATAAAAGCAAGGGCACGGGGCTTGGCCTGGCAATCACCAAGAATATCCTTGATAATCATGGCGCTGAAGTTATCGTAGAGAGTACGGAAGGACAGGAAACAATTTTCACTATCACTCTTCCTCCAGTAAAACGGTAAAGGTTTTTTGCAATTTGGCGGCAGAGGGTCGGAGTCATTCCTCAATGCTGTTGTTGTTTCGGAATATCTTGTTAATTTCAAAAGAAATATAAGGTGAATTGAAAAATGAGTAAACGAATTGTGATAATCGGAGGTGTGGCGGCGGGGCCTAAGGCTGCTTGTCGAGTAAAACGTCTTTTGCCCGATGCCGAGGTGACGATCATCGATCAGGACAGTCTCATTTCTTATGGTGGCTGCGGTATTCCCTACTACATCTCCGGCGATGTCGCCGACGAGAAGGAGCTGCGCTCGACCAGTTTTCACATGCTCAGGGATGAGTATTTTTTCACTAAAACCAAAGGGGTAACTACTCTTACCTCGACCCGTGCCCTGGCAATTGATCGGAAAAATAAGACGGTTGAGACGCTTGATTTGAAAACGGGAGAAAAGAGCCATCTTGCCTACGACACCCTGCTGCTGGCCACCGGCAGTAGGCCGGTATCGCTTGCGATACCCGGCAGCAGTGCCGACGGAGTTTTCACCATCAGTGACCTGCATAAAGCTATTGCCATAAAGGAAAGAATGGCCAAAGGGCAAGTCGGTAAGGCTGTGGTGATTGGCGGCGGGGCCATCGGTATTGAAATGGCCGAGGCATTTACCGATTTGTGGGGCGTCGAAACGGCCATTGTCGAATACAAAGACCAGCTGCTGCCGCGCATTATCGACTGGCCTCTTGCGGTTATTTTGCAAAAGCACCTGCGTGATCATAATGTCGAGGTGTATCTCGGCGAGGCGGCCGAAGAAATTGTCGTTGATCAGGGCAAGGCCATAGCTGTTCGGACGAGCAAACGAACCCTTGGAGCCGATCTGGTGATTATGGCGGTGGGCGTCAGACCGCGATCGGAGCTTGCCCGGGAGTCCGGATTGCTCGTGTCGCAGACGGGCGGTATCGTCGTCAATACCCGGATGCAGACCTCTGATCCAAATATCTATGCGGCCGGCGATTGCGTCGAAATCGCCCATCTTGTCTCCGGCAAACGTTTTGTCGCACCCTTCGGCAGTATGGCCAATAAAGAAGGGCGGGTCGCTGCCGACAATATGGCCGGTATTCCTTCGGTTTTCATGGGCGGGGTTGGGAGTTTCATCCTCAAGGCCTTTGAGCTCTCCATCGGATCCGTTGGACTTAGTCTGGAGGTTGCACGAGAGGAAGGCTTCGATGTCGATTTTTCTCTTTCCGCACCCTCGGACAGGGCGCATTTCTATCCCGGCCAGGACATTATCTGTCTGGAATTGCTCTTTGATCGGCGGACCAGGAAGGTTTTAGGGTTCCAGGGCACCGGGCCGCTGAATGACGCGCTGTCGGCACGTATCGATGCCGCCGCCGTGGCCCTCAGTGCCGGTGCAACCATCGATGACTTGGCCAATGCCGAGATGGCTTATTCCCCTCCCTTCTCAACAGCCATCGATCCGCTCAATGCCGCCGCCTATGTCGCCGATAATCTCTGCGATGGGCGAATGCGCCAGATCCGCATGGAAGAATTTTTCGACTGGATGGCCGATCCGGCAAGCCGGCCCGATTGGCGGGTGCTTGATGTTCGACATGAAAAGCAGGCAGCGCCTTTTGTTGAAAGATTTGGTTCGGCCATCTGGCTGTCTTTGCCGTACGATCAGGTGCGTGACCGCTATTTAGAGTTGCCGCTCGACAAGATGCTGATCATTTTCTGTAATGCCGGTTCGAGGTCATATGAAATCCAGGTTTTTCTCGATTTTGTCGGTGTTACTAACAACATGGTGCTGCCCGGGGGCTTCAATGTTATTCGGCGCATGGGCCCGGAATGGTTGCCGGTACGCTGAGTGTGCCGGTTTTCCCACCTCTTGTGAGGCAATTATTTGCCGATGGATTCAAGGGAGGATTATTTTTTGCAAAATTAGACAAACGCTGATAGCCCGTGCTATGATATTTCTTCAAGAGGGTGGGTGTGTTTAACGAGAACGACAATTCTTGTCACAAGAAGACGATGGAGCAATTATGGCTGATGTCAATCCACAAGACATGATTGAGGAAATCCAGGCAAATATTCAAACCGGTGACCTGGTCAAGGCGCAACTTGTCCTGGCGCATATGCGTGATGTCGATATGAAAACCCGTAATCGATTGCTGTACTTCTTGACCCGCGCAGATGCCGATTTTTCCGTCCCTCTCTACATCTACCTTCTTAAAAATCAGGCGGACGTAGCCGAAGAAATGCCGATCATCAGGGAGACACTGCTTTCCATCCTCCTGGCCTATCCTGAAAAATTACTTGAATATTTAGCATCACCAAAAATAACCGACAAAACAGAACTGATACGGGTGGTGGGGGAGTTGCGTCTTGAAGAGGCCACTCCCGCTTTACTGAATCTGATCGCCGCATCGGAGGACGATGCCGAAATTCTTTTGATTATCGAGAGTTTTGGCCTCATCGGTGATCCTGATGCGATTAATACGCTCACCGATTATCTCTATGCCGCAAATCGGCAACTCATCATTGCCGCGATTCAGGCACTCGGGCAGGTTGGGACGCCCACGGCCATGCATCGACTTGCTGAACGGATGGGCACCGACAATGAAATCGATTACCTGATACTGTCAATTTTTTCCGAGGTTCAGGATCAGATCTCTTTAGAAAAACTTAATGATACCATACGGTCTCACTATGCTCATATGCGGACCTATGCCAAAACCGAATTGGTGCGGATTGGTCCTAAGGCCGTGCCTATCCTGATAGAAAACCTCCTCCATGATGATCCGGATTTTCGTATTCATACCCTCAACGTCTTGGGTGATATTGGTGACGAATCGGCCGTTGTTCCCATTCGCAAACTGCTCAGTAATGAGCCGAAAAGTGCCAATGTTCGCTTTGCCGCCTATGAGGCCCTTGCCCTTCTGCCACTGAAAAAGGGTGCTTATACCCTGACTGCCGGTTTGACCGATCCCGAGGATCACGTCTGCATTGCAGCAGCCCGGGCGATTGATCGAAATTTTTCATCTATTCTTGAGGCCGGTATTAAGAATCTTCTGCGAGGGCAGGAGAAGGAGGCTCGGCATATTGCCAAGATTATTGTTAACGGCCAGGTTGACAATGTCTTTAGCAGTCTTGCCGATGATGAAGTCTTCGAGCAACTGGCGCTGGAATACCTTCCTCATACCCATCGAGATATCCGCGAGCATTATCATCAGCTTCTTCTCAATGCAGGAAAGACCGATTTTGCCAAGAAGCTGACTGGAGGTGTGGAGACCGGGGAGCGACCGAAGATTGTGGCGGTCGATGATTCCAGAATGATTCTGAATATCTACAAAGCCACTCTGCATGAACTCGGGTATGATCCCATCCTTTTTGAGTTCCCGGCTTCGGCACTGGAATGGCTCAAGACGGAAAAGCCGCTCATGGTCCTTACCGATCTTAATATGCCGGAAATCACCGGCATACAGCTGGCAGAAAAATTACGAGCACAATATACCGCCAAGTTATTGCCGATCATCATGGTGACAACGCAGAACGAGAGTCAGGACAACGAGGCGGCAATCACTGCCGGGGTCAACGCCATCCTGCATAAGCCGTTCAATGCCAAAACTCTGGGAGAGGCTATTACCAAGGTATTGAAAGGCTAAGCTGCTGTTGCAAAGGGATTGGGGAGATTGCGGTTGGGTGTGCTGAATCAGGCGTTCCCTCTGGGGAAAAAGTGTAACACCCCGTCAATGTCGGAGGTGTCGCAGACATGCCCGAGTTCGAGTTCAAGATCAAGATATTCCTCAATACCTTCAATCTTCAGAAAAAGGGCCGGACCATTGGGAAGGTGATATACAACGGTGCTGACTCCGGATAAATCTATCGGACGACTGAACAATTTCATGCTTCCAAGAACCTCTTGTGCCGGTTGCCCAGCACTAAAAATGAAAAAACTATAATTAAGCATCAAGACATATACGCAGAAAATCGGAAAACTGCAACAAATAAGAGAGGTCCAGAGAATCATTCCTGCCAGGATCCTTCTCTTGTGCTCTCTTTTTGGGTGACTTCTCGCAACGGTTGGAGGGGTTATCGGAGAGAGAGTGGTGAAATAGGTTTACACAAAAGACAGTGAAGTTTATTATGCAAGATTTCTCGCAACAAACTATCACGTTCGGCGGGTTCTTGCATAATTTTTCAATTAGGTGATGTAATGAGTAATGAAGGCAAAAGCACCAAAGAGAAAACCATCTTTGGCAAAGAAAGAAATCCCTCATCCATTGTTCCGCGTAAACTCACTCTCGACAGTCCCTTGAAATTTCGCTGCCATCCTGGGGTGCGGTGTTTTACCGCCTGTTGCGGGGGAATCAAAATTGTTCTCACGCCCTATGATATTCTCCAGCTGACCAAGAGACTGGACCTTCCCGCCCATGAGTTTCTCCATCTGTTCACCCAGCCGACATATCTGGAAAATACCGATATGCCAGGGGTAGTGCTCAAACTGCGCGAAGACGACAACAAATGTCCCTTCGTGACTCCTGGCGGATGCACGGTGTATACTGATCGACCGACGGCCTGCCGCTATTATCCGGTGGGGATGGCCGATTTTCATGAAGGGGGAACCAGGGATGCAGCCGGTAATGAAAACATTTCCGAGGAAGAGAAGTTTTTCTTTTTAGTGCGTGAAGACCATTGTAAAGGCTTTGAGGAAGACAAGGAGTGGACGATCCGTGAATGGCGCGCCGACCAGGGAGTCGATGTTCGCGATGAGATGAACAAGGAATGGTTGCGGTTGGTTATGCGCCGTAAATCGTTCGGTCAGCAAGCCAGTTTGTCGGAACAGGCAAAACGCATGTTTTTCATGGCCTCAACAGATATTGCTACCTTCCGCAAATTTGTCTTTGAAAGCTCCTTTCTCGACACCTACGAAATTGATGAAGAGACCATCAAGAAAATCAAAGAGGATGATGTCGAGTTGATGCTCTTTTCTTTCAAGTATCTGGCTGCAACGCTCTTCGGCGCCAAACTCCTCAAGATCAAAGAGGAGAAGATTAAGGCGAAAGTTATTCAAATTAAAGCACGACAGGACGAAAGTGTCATGCAGTCTATTAAAGAGTACGAGGAACTGAAGGCCGATTCTGCACGAAAAAAGGCAGAAGCTGAACGCGACAAGAAATAAGCGGGTAAAGATTTTACATGAAAAAGGCCGAGTGGGCGATTGCCCCTCGGCCTTTTTTTCGCTCCGCTCCAGGAATTACCGGAACGGAGCGGGACTACTGCACTGTTATTCCTGCTCTTTTGTCTCCGGCTCAAGGGCGATGGACAAACTCTTGAGGAATTTCCAGCCTTTCGATACATCCTTTTGGGAATCGGCGAGGAGTTGACCGGCGTTGTCGGGGTTAACCATCTTGAGCATGCGGTAACGGTTTTCGCCGAGGGCGTACTCTTCGAAGTTGATGGTCGGCTCCTTGGAGTCGATGATCAGCGGGTTTTTGCCCTGTGCTTCCAGGTCGGGGTTGAAACGGTAGAGCGGCCAATGTCCACAAGCCACGGCTTTCTTTTGTTGTTCAAGCCCGAGCGCCATGTTGATGCCATGGTTGATGCAATGGGCATAGGCTATAACGAGGGACGGACCGTCATAGGCCTCGGCCTCGGCGATGGCCTTGATGGCCTGGGCCGGATTGGCACCAAGGCTGATTTGGGCCACGTATACATTGCCGTAGGTGGCAAAGATCATGCCCATGTTCTTCTTCGGCATCTTCTTGCCGCCGGAAGCAAATTGAGCGGTTGCCGCGCGCGGGGTGGATTTGGACATCTGGCCGCCGGTGTTGGAATACACCTCGGTATCCAGAACGAGAATATTGACATTTTCCCCGGAGGCGAGGACATGATCAAGGCCGCCGTAGCCGATATCGTAAGCCCAGCCGTCGCCACCGAAGGCCCAAACGGATTTCTTCACCAGGAAATCGGTGAGATGGAGGAGTCGCCGGGCAATGCTGTCACCGTTTTTCAAGAGGATGGCGGTGAGTTCGTCAAGTCGCACCCGTTGGGCTTCGATAGCCATCTGGGTCGATTGATCGGCTCCAAGGATCGCCTTGGCCAGATCCTCTTTGACCATCCCTGCTGCTACTGCCGCGGTTAAAAGCTCGCCGGCCTGAAGGCCGAGTTTGTTGACGGTTGTCCGCATGCCGGCCGCGAATTCGGCGTTGTCTTCAAACAGAGAGTTGGCCCAGGTTGGTCCGCGGCCATCTTCACGTTTGCAATAGGGGGTGGTCGGCAGGTTGCCGCCGTAGATAGAAGAACACCCGGTGGCGTTGCCGACATACATCCGGTCGCCGAACATCTGGGTGATGAGTTTTACGTAGGGGGTCTCGCCACACCCGGCGCAGGCACCGGAAAACTCAAAGAGCGGGCGCATCAGTTGA
This sequence comes from uncultured delta proteobacterium, assembly GCA_903875445.1. GTDB lineage: Bacteria > Desulfobacterota > Desulfobulbia > Desulfobulbales > Desulfocapsaceae > Desulforhopalus_A. Next base: position 40,032 of record CAIQWD010000021.1, read on the forward strand.
CTACCTTTGACTGTGGCGAGGTTGATATCGGCCGGATTGATTTCCGGCAGGCTGAGGAAGTATGCGACATTTTTTGACTGCACCGAGCGAACTGCCTCGTTGTTCGGAATCATTTCCAGGGCCTTGGTTTTTGCCGGGCAGACACTGACGCACAGGGTGCAACCGCAGCAGTCTTCAGTGAAAATCTGCAGGGCAAAACTCTTGCCTTTGAAACCTTTGCCGACGGCCTCTTTGCTGAGAAATTCTGCAGGAGCACCGGGTTGTTCCGGAAAAATTTTGATACGGTTGGCGGCGTGGGGACAAACCAGGGAACATTGACCACACTGGATACAATTCTCCGGCAACCAGCGGGGTACAGCCACGGCGATGTTGCGTTTTTCATACTGTGTTGTGCCGGTTGGCCAGGTGCCATCGGCCGGAATTTGCGAGACTTTCAGGTTGTAGCCGTTGCCCTCGATGATTCTCGCAGTAACTTCTTTGACAAATTTTGGCGCATGGTCCGGCACCACTGGAGGAATTGCCTTACCATCAACTTTATCGCTGAGCGGAACCTGGGTAATGTTCTTTACCGCTGCATCGACGGCGCCATAGTTCATCTGCACAACTTTGTCGCCTTTTTTACCGTAGGTCTTATAGATGGCCTTCTTGATCGCAGCTATTGCCTCTTCCTGGGTGAGAATACCGGAGATCAGGAAAAAAGCGGTCTGCATGATCATGTTGATGCGGGCGCCCAGTCCCAGCGCGAGACCGAGGGAAACGGCATCGATGATGTAGAACTTAGCGTTCTTGGCGACGAGATCCTTTTGCACCTTGCCGGGCAGCTCTTTCCAGACAGTATCCTTGTCGAAGTTGGTGGTTAAAAGGAAGGTGCCGCCCTCTTCCAGGTTGTTGAGCATGTCGACCTGATTGAGGAAGGTGAAATTATGGCAGGCGATGAAGTTTGCCTTATTGATAAGGTAAGGGGCGATCACAGGAGTTTTGCCGAAACGCAGGTGGCTGGTGGTGATGGAGCCCGATTTCTTCGAGTCATAGACGAAGTAACCCTGTGCCGAGTTGTCGGTTTCCGTGCCGATGATCTTGATGGTGTTCTTGTTGGCGCCGACGGTCCCATCTGAACCAAGGCCGTAAAACATCGCCCGGTACACATCCTGGCCTTCAATATTGAATGCCGGATCAAAGTTGAGGCTTGAATAGGTGACATCGTCATGCGGTCCGACACAGAATTTGTTTTTCGGCGCCATGGATTTCATGTTGTCGAAAACGGCCTTAACCATCGACGGAGTAAATTCCGCCGAGCCGAGACCATATCGCCCCGAGAGGATAACGGGCGGATAAATTGTGGTGTTGGACTCGGAGGCCTCACCGACGGCTGCCCGGACATCGAGATAGAGCGGGTCGCCCGGGGCGCCAGGCTCTTTGGTACGATCAAGGACGGTGATTCTCTCAACCGTTGCCGGCAGGGAATTAACCATAGCCTTGCAGTCAAATGGACGGTATAAACGGACTATTACCATACCGACTTTTTCGCCCTGGGAAATGAGGTAGTCGATCGTAGCGGCGGCAGTCTCGCAGCCGGAGGCCATCATTACGATAACGTTTTCCGCATCCGGGGCACCATGGTAGTCAAAAAGATGATACTGACGACCAGTCAGACCGGCAAACTTGTCCATGGTTTCCTGCACCAGTGCCGGAACCGCATTGTAATATTTATTGACCGTTTCGCGACCGGTGAAATAGACATCCGGATTCTGGGCGGTACCGCGGATGGTCGGATGGTCGGGAGACAGTGCCCGATGGCGATGTTCGAAGATCAGTTCTTCATCGATCATCGTATTCATTTGATCGTAGCTGACTTCTTCGATCTTCTGGATTTCATGGGAGGTTCGGAAGCCATCAAAAAAATGAATGAAAGGAATCCGCGTGGCAAGAGTCGACTGGACGGAAATGAGGGCCATGTCCATCGCTTCCTGAACGTTCTGTGAACAGAGCATGGCCCAGCCGGTTTGCCGGGCGGCATAAATATCACCATGGTCGCCGAAGATGGAGAGACCCTGGCAGGCGATGGCCCGTGCCGTTACGTGAAATACGGTCGGGGTAAGTTCGCCGGCGATTTTGTACATATTGGGGATCATCAACAGTAATCCCTGGGAGGCGGTAAATGTTGTGCACAGTGCGCCGGTGGTAAGAGAACCATGAATTGAGCCGGCTACCCCGGCCTCGGATTGCATCTGGTTGACAACGGGCACTGTTCCCCAGATATTTTTTTGTAGACTAGCGGATTTGGAATCTGCCTCCGCAGCCAGTGGGGTTGACGGAGTAATGGGGTAGAGAGTGATGACTTCACTAGTGGCATAGGCAACATGAGTACACGCCTGATTGCCGTCAATCGTAACCATCTTTCGCGACATGATTTGATCTCCTTTGTAATTGCTTTGATTTATGCGAGTAACATTGCGAAAATATAGATAATAGTATAGAATATTCGGCTGAGAACCATGTTACTGCGCAAAGAAATATCTGCCAATTGTAGTCGAAGGCGCAGCGAATTACAACCAATTCGGTTCATTTTTCCTCCAACTTTTAATGTTATTTGTGCAATAGTTGCAACGAATCAGAATTGTTGATTAGTGCAATAAATAAAACCAAAAAAAGGAAATTTCTATGTTGCGAATGCAAGATCCGGATTTGGAGAAACTCCTGGGATTTTTATCCGGGCAGGAGGAGTTTGTGTTCCTTGACACATCCCGCCCTGACCCTGAAAACTGCCAATCCTTGCTTTTCCTTAATCCGGTCGATCGATTGCTCTGCAGAGGTGGTCAGAGTCTCGAAAAGTACCTTGATGATCTCCAGCAGCGGCTGGCCGATGGCTACTTCCTGGCCGGGTGGGTGGGCTATGAATTCGGGGCGATGCTCGAAGGTGGATGCCATGGCAGCATTTCACGTCACGATTGTCGCACCACTCTTGCCGATCTCGGGGTTTTTCTAAAACCATTTATTTTTAGCCACCTTACGGGAGAAAATGACTTTCCCTTCGATCGGTCATCCGCCTTGAACGATGCTCGGTACTCCATCGACAATCTCAGGCCGAATATGTACAAAGAGGAGTTCATCGAGGCCTTGGAAGCTGTGCGCCGATACATCGGAGCCGGCGACACCTACCAGGTGAATTACACCATGAAACTCCTTTTCAATTTTTCCGGGTCGGCGGAAAGGCTTTACAGTATCTTGCGGCGAAATCAATCGGTTGGATACGGTGCCTATCTTCGTAGCGGCGGTGAGCAAATCTTGTCCTTTTCTCCGGAATTATTTTTTCGAAAAAAAGGGGCAGAAATTACAGCGCGGCCCATGAAGGGAACCGCGCAGCGAGGGAGAAATAGCGACGAGGAGCGGGCGAATAGCCTGGAATTGCACAACGATATTAAAAACAGGAGTGAAAACGTGATGATAGTTGATCTCCTGCGCAATGATCTGGCGCGTTTGCTGCATGGCCATGGACACAGTCGGATCTCTGTCGATTCCCTTTTTGACGTGGAATCCTATGAGAGCCTTTTGCAGATGACTTCAACCATCAAAGCGACAACCGCCTTATCGACCATGCAGGACCTCAAGCTTACCGAACTGTTTCGGGCTCTTTTCCCCTGCGGGTCGATAACCGGCGCGCCAAAAATCCGCACCATGCAGATCATCAATGAACTGGAAAAGGGACCGCGCGGAGTTTACACCGGGGCCATAGGCTATTTTGGACCGGACGGGTCGGCGGTTTTTAATGTCCCCATTCGGACGGTCAGGTTGCAGGGGGGACAAGGGGAAATGGGCATCGGTGCCGGCATTACCTATGATTCCGTGCCGGAGGATGAGTGGCATGAATCGCTCCTCAAAGGAAAATTTTTAACCAACCGGCAGCCGGAATTTTATCTTTTCGAGACGCTTCTCTGGCAGCAAGGTTCGGGCTATTATCTTCTTGAGGAGCATTTGCAGCGACTCGAGAACGGCGCCGGCTTCTTCAAGTTTGCTTGTCATATGGCGGCGATCAGGGCGCGTCTTATCAAAGAAGAGGAAGGTTTTTCGCAGAGTTGTTACCGGGTGCGGCTGGTGCTGGAAAAAGACGGCAGGGTTACGGTGACTGCCGATACGGCTGTCTCGCCGACCCGCACCTCTTTGCCCGTAGTGCCGGAAAAAGTGGTTGCCGGCCATCCGGCAATGGTTGATTTTTCCACCATACGGGTAGATACCAGGGCGGCATGGCCGTTTCACAAGACCTCAAGGCGTGAGTTGTACAATAAAGAATACGCCCGCGCCCTTGACCAGGGTCTTTATGAATGCATCTTCCTCAACGGGACAGGGGCAGTGACCGAAGGCTGTATTACCAATATTATTATTTACAGCGATGGCCGATATAAGACTCCGCCGGTTGCCTGCGGCCTTTTGCCGGGAGTCATGCGTGGTCGACTGCTTGCCGATGCCAGTCCGCCGGTGTTTCTGGAGGAGTTGACGGAGGAGGATGTCAGGGCCGCCGAGGCAGTTTTCGTTTGTAATGCCGTGCGTGGGGTGGTCAGGGTCACCCTGCGGGAAAATCCGATCGGGCTTGAGGGCTTGAAGGGGGAAACGGCAGGCTAGTGTACCATGGCAGTGCCCTGCCCCGTGGCGAGTTGTGTCGGTGGAATGATAAGATTATGTTTCTCACCAAGCGACCTGGCCAGCATCATAAAAGAGGATGGCAGAGGCACATCCCGGTCTTCCATGAGAAAGCCTAACTCTTTTGCCCGCACCAGGGTCTGTGACGTGTCATTGCCTTCCTGATGGTCGCAGAGAGTCTGGATGCGTAAAGCATCGGTGACATCGGCACAAAGTTCCGGCAGTTCGTCTTTCAGGGCCAGCATCTCCTGTTCAATTTCACCCCGGTTCTCGGTGCGGAAACGGACAAATTTTTCCCCCGGGTTTTGCGTCCCGAACACCTCATTGGTAATGGCACCGGCCAAAGCGGCGAGACGGGACAGCTCGGCATCAGGCTTTTTTTTGGCCATACGGCTGCGAAGCTCTTTAAACAAAACCATCTGCACCACGCCCACTGCTTCCCGCAGGGCAGTAAGAAGCTGCGAATTTTCCTTCATTGTTTCGGTATGCATATTCCCCTATCCCTCAGAGCACGATTTTTACGGCGGAATGGTTTTTCAAAATCTCATATATTCTTAATCTGGCTGTTTCATCGGGAACTACAAGCTCGGCATTAACACTGTGATATTTTCCTTTTGAGCTTCTATGGGAGCGACTTATCATAACCGCATGGGGGGAACAGGCTGCGACGATGACGTCTCTCAGCAAGTCGTGGTTTTCGCCGATAACTTTGTATGTCCATGTACAAGGATAGTCGATTTCCGGGCGTTCCGGGGTATCTGCAGAGGATGTTCTATTTATCGATTTCATGGGAGTCTTGGGTGATTTTTTGTTATTAGAAAATGACTTGCACAAGTAATAAGAAATGGTTTAGCAAGAGTCAAGGGAAAGGACCGACCATGCCGTCCGGAGGGCATTTCACTGCTGGCCGGGAATTTTTTAGAAAGCTGCAATAGTCTTTTGTATATAGCCGGGCCAAGTGATACAATTGGTCGGGAGACAGATCATGCATTAATGACAAAAGCCTTACCATAGAGAGAAACACCTTGGAATTAAATGAAAAAAAAGAAGTGCTTGATGCGCTTTTTGAGAGCGAGGCGCAGAAAAGAGCCATTGTTGAAGGGTTTTCCGGAATCCTGATCCTTTTCGATCGTGCTCTGAAGGCCCAATGGGTAAATAGGGCGACGCACACAAGATATGCTGAAGCTATCGGCAAGAGCTGCCATGAAATTTTCTGTTCGCAGAGTGAAAAATGTGAATCCTGTGCCTTCCAGCGGTGCGTACAGTCCGGAAAAATTGAATCAAGCATCCAGAAAACCGGTATCTTCGGAGTGGATGGTGACGAATTGGTTTTTGACATCACAGCCTCACCGGTAAAAGATAAACATGGTGGTGTTGCCGGCATTATAGGGATAGCCCAGAATGTGACGGAACAGTTCAGGCTTGAGAGACAACTGCGCCACACCCAAAAGATGGAGGCTATCGGGACATTGGCCGGAGGGGTTGCCCATGACTTCAATAACGTGCTCACCCCGATCATGGGATATACCGAAATCATCCGCTTGAAAATGAAGCAGGACGGTTTTTCCGATAAAGCCGTTTTCGATTATCTCGAAGAAATTCTCAAGGCGGCGAAAAGGGCAAAATCGTTGGTGGAACAGGTCCTGACCTTTTCGCGAAGTATTGAGAAGAAGGAGGTGCTGCAATATATTCATCCCATCGTCAAAGAGGTGATGAAACTCATGCGCGCTACCTTGCCGAGTACCATTGTTATTCAGGAAATGATCGACGAACATTGCGGCCGGGTATTTATCGATCCGGTGCAGATCCATCAGGTGCTGATCAACCTTTGTACCAACGCATCGCATGCCATGTCCGGTCGACATGGCACGTTGAAGGTTACGCTGGGACTTACGCCCCAGACCGGAGACGGCAAGGAATGGCTCGAATTGAGTGTCGCCGATAGCGGTTGCGGCATTGATGAAAAACTCCTCGACAGGATTTTCGAACCCTATTTCACTACTAAGGAGAAAACCAGCGGCACCGGTATGGGCCTGGCAATGGTACATGGTATAGTCAGCCGCCAAGGCGGATTTATCAAGGTCGAGAGTGAAATTAACAAAGGTTCTAACTTCCGGGTGTTTCTGCCGTTGGCACAAAAAGAAACGGCCATTGAACAGATTGTTTCTCTAGGGGAGTTGCAAGGCGGGTCAGGAAAAATCCTTCTTGTGGATGACGAAGAACAGGTGGTGCAGGTCACTGGCGAGATCCTGCAAAGTCTCGGATATACGGTCGTCTGCAAGACTTCACCACGAGAGGCAATTGCACTGTTCTCGCAGGATCCCAGCCAGTTTGATATGCTTGTCACCGATTTGACAATGGCCGAGTTGACCGGGCTGGAGTTGAGTGAAAAGGTGAAGAGCATGCGACCGGACATGCCCATAATCCTTATAACCGGCTATTCGGATCAGGTTTCAAAGGATGCTGCGGTCGGAGCGGGCATAGATGAATACTGCATGAAACCTATCTCCATGCGCGAGCTGTCGACGATAGTCGGAAAATTCCTCGGCAGCGGAGTGGGTACGGCAGCTCTTCAGCGATATCGTCCCAATTGAAATGCCATAGCGGCCGACTGCACCCGAATGGGTGGGAGGGTTATTTCGGTGCATGGTGACATTTCAGTGAGCGTTTGAATTTTTGTACGAAATCGTAGGCTTCCTCAATCCGTTGTTCCGATATTTCTCCTTTATATACAGCCTCAAGAACCGCCTTTTTTGTTTTCTGCAAAATACCGGGGTCGTGTGTCAGGTTGTTACCGATTATCAGGAGATCAATGCCTGCGGTAAGTGCTTGGCAGCAGGCTTCTTGCAAACCATAGCCGTCGGTTATTGCCTTCATCTGCATGTCGTCGGAGATGATCAGGCCGGTGAAATGGAGATCGTGGCGAAGGAGTGTCTGGAGGGTAGCCCTGGACAAGGTTGCCGGATACCTAGCGTCAAAATTTCTGTTAATGAGATGGCCAACCATAATAGCTTCGGCCCATCCGGTATCGATAAGGAGCCGATAAGGTTCCAGTTCACTTGCACGCCAAGAGGCACTTATATCGACAAAGCCCAGATGGGAGTCGCGGTCGGAGCTGCCGTGGCCGGGGAAATGTTTCAGACAGCACTGTATGCCCTCTGCCCGGTGTTCTCTGATCCAGGCGGTCGCATGGGCGGCAACCGTTTGCCCATTGTCGGAGAAACTGCGTCCATAGCGGCCGATTATCGGATTCTCCCTGTTGACGTCGATGTCGACCACCGGCGCCAAATTCAAATTCACTCCTGTTGCTCGCAGCATGCGCGCGGTCTGCCGGGCACTTGCCACGGTCGCTTGCATATCCCCTGTGCTGCCCAGCTCGGCGGCTGTGAGAGTGACCGGAAAGCCTCTCTCCTCACGAAAACGATTCACTTTACCGCCTTCCTGGTCGACTGCAATGAGAAGATTTCCCCCGGCCAGCTTCTGAAGCTCCGTGGTGAGTTTTTGCAATTGTTCAGCGCTGATAATATTGTGGGTGTCTTTTTTTTCCGCGAGGAACCGGTCAAAGAGGATAACACCGCCAAGGTTTTCCTCTTCTATGTCCCTGGCAATCGGGTGATTTATCGACACGGTATCTCCTGCGAAACCGATGAGGAAGAGTTGCCCGATCTTTTGCCGCAATGTGGAATGCTGCACAGAAGCCTCCAGTGCCGTGGTCCGTTTCTTGATCTCCGCTGCCAGGTGAGAAATGAGGAGTACTGTGCACCGGGCTAATTGTCAAAGATTTTTCAAATTTCCCTGTGTCAATATTTTGTCATCACCGGTACAGTAGAGGAGGATATGATGAATATTCCTTTCAGAAGTGTAGATTGCAGCAAGGGGGAAATAATATATTACTATTTATAATCAACATCATAGAAGATAAGGAAGAGATTTTTTGGGATGGTGAGAGCGTGATGGCATAAAAAATGCTTTTTCGATATAAAACAAGAGAATAAGGGTAAAGATTTTCTTGTAACGGACGATAAGAAGAGTATCCAGAAAAAGACCAACCCAAGGCACATCATTAGGACGCATCCATGACTATTACAACCAAAGAAAATCAATTTTCCACCTCCCACCTCAAGCAGGTTGAGTTGGAGAAAGTTATGGTTGAGCTTGATTCTCTGAAGAGGCAATCGGAACGACTTGACCTTATCAATAAACTGCATGGACGGATGGCCGGGGTGTTGAGCCTCAGCGGAATGATTGAAGCCTATTCGGTATGGCTCATGCCTTTGGTGGGACATGAACTCATCGGCTACAACAACAGCCAGCGCAACAAACGCCATCTGTTCTGTTCCGGGCACGGCCCCTACCGGCGGAAAGCCATTGCTTTTGCGGAACAACTCATTGCCGAAAAGACAGTTTTAGATGGCTCGTACGCAGTAAAAGACGGTCGTTTCGCCTATAGGTGGATCTTTGAAACCGCCGACGATGCCGGCATCCTGTTGATTTTGAAAGAAGGCTATGAACTTTCCGTTGAGGAGTTGGATCTTGTGAACCACTCTCTTGAGATCCTGGCCGAGTGTCTGCGTCGTGGTCTTGAATATGAGGATTTGTTTGAGCGGGCGAGCAGCGATTCGTTAACCGGACTTTCCAATCGCCGGGTCTTTGAAGATCGGATTATCGGCATGATGGACAGTGCCCACAGATATAATAATCCCTTGTCCATGGTCTCTATGGACCTCGACCGGTTCAAGGAAATTAATGATAATCTCGGCCATCAAAAAGGTGATGAGGTGCTGAAGGCAGTGGCTGCGGTATTAAAGCGCGCCGTTCGCTCCACCGATCTTCTGGTACGTATGGGCGGGGATGAATTTCTCCTGGTTCTCGATAATACCGATCTGCAGCACGGAAGAATATTAGCAGAGAGGTTGTGTGCAGCTGTCAACGAACTGAATATCTGGGCCGATGATCAAACGAAACTGGGAGTAAGCATCGGGATGTCGGAACTGCGCAAGGGAGAATCTCTGAAGCAGTGGGTGGAACGTACCGACGACATCCTTTACCACGCCAAAGCCGGAGGCAGATCGAGGGTCGCTGTCGAATAGAATATCCGGTGACATTAGGGAACAAAAAAAGGCCGACTTGCAAAAGTCGGCCTTTTTTATTGGATGCGGCGCTGGTTGCCGGCGCTTCAGTTTTTTTCCACCACTATCTTCAGGGGAATTATATGGAGAGAGCGGTTCTGCTGTTCGGTGTATCCCAGCGACCAGCTGGTGCAGCGGTAGGACCCTCTGAGTAATGTCTCGATATCTTTGACTATCCCCTGAACATTGATAACAGGATGACGAGAAAACACCTGGGGCAGACCCTGGGTCAGGTTGCAGGCCAGGCAGCGGTTTGGCCGCTCGTGCAGGCGCAGTTCCATGATGAGGGTGTTGCCTTTGTGCTCGCGATAAGCCAGTTCGATGTCATAGGAACCCTCGTCGGCATCGCCGAAAAGGGCTTCAAAAAATTGGTTGGACCTGTCTTTCGGGAAAATTGTTGCAAGATTTTCCTTGGTTAGAACCATTTTCAATGGGTCGGTTGTCATGATGTTTTCGGCTCGGCCTTGTGTCGATGTTGAAGGGTCAAGAACTCCTGATTTCGGGGGCTTGCGCCGGATACTATACCAGCGAAGCTGATTTTGTCAACCGCTGTTGCGGCTGTAAAATCCCTGTGTTAAAGTGGCGGCCATGAAAACTGATGGAAATTCATGGCCGCAGGGAGCTGTATCGGGGATAGTGAATCTGCAGCAACTCAACGAGTCGCAATACGCGGCGGTAACCACTACCGCAGGCCCGGTACTGGTCATTGCCGGTGCCGGCAGCGGCAAGACCCGAACGCTGGTGTATCGCGTCGCCCATCTGGTCGAGCAGGGCGTCCCTCCCGAGTCCATTCTCCTCCTCACCTTTACCCGCAAGGCCAGCCAGGAGATGTTGTGGCGAGCCGGCAGGCTGTTGAACGAAAACTGCAGCCGGGTGGTCGGCGGCACCTTTCACGGCATCGCCAATATGCTTCTCAGGCGGTACGGGGGGCAACTCGGCTTCGGCTCCTCCTTTACCATCATAGACAGGGGCGACGCCGAGGGGATTATCAATCTTCTCAAATCTTCGCTCGGGCTCGGTAAGAAAGACAAGCGCTTCCCTTCGAGACGGGCGGTGATCAATATGATCAGCGGCTCGATCAACAAATCGATCGCCCTGGAAGACTTGATTGACGCTCAATATTCCCATCTTACCGAACATCTTGAGGATATCCTCACCCTGCAAAAGCATTATCAGGCTTTTAAATTCGACCACGGGTTGATGGATTACGACGACCTGCTGGTAAACTGGAAGCGGTTGCTGGTCGAGTTGCCGGAGGTTCGCCGGGCCATCTCGACGCGCTTTGCCTACATCATGGTCGATGAATATCAGGACACCAACCTCATCCAGGCCGATATTATCCGGTTGGCGGCCGACGTCCACGACAATGTCATGGTGGTGGGCGACGACTCGCAATCGATCTACTCCTTCCGGGGTGCTGATTTCTATAACATCATGCGCTTTCCCAAGGTCTTCGGCAATACCAGGATCATTAAACTTGAGGAAAACTACCGTTCGACCCAGCCGATTCTCTCCTTTACCAACGATATCATTAAAAATGCTGCGGAAAAATATACCAAGACGCTCTTTACCAAGCGCGAAGGCGACCTTCGGCCGTTGATTTTTGCCGCTGCCGACGAGCGGGAGGAGGCGGCCTTTATTGTCAGGACGGTGCGCAAATTGCTGGCAGATGGTGTTGCCTTAACCGATATCGCCGTGCTTTTTCGCTCCAGTTTTCATTCCTATAAGTTGGAGTTGGAACTGGCCGCAGCCGCCATCGATTATGAAAAGCGGGGTGGCCTGAAGCTGACCGAGTCGGCGCACATGAAGGATATGATTGCTTTTATGCGGGTACTGGGGAATCCGCAGGATACCCTCTCCTGGAACCGGATGCTTCTCCAGCTGGAGCATGTCGGGCCCACCACCGCCCAAAGGATTTCGGCGACCATTGCCCAGGCAACAGACCCATTCCAGGCGCTGGCCAAGTATCCGGCCGGGAAAAGCTGGCAGGAAGGATTTGCCGGACTCGTGCAGCTCTTTGATGAGCTGCTGGCCGATGACCACCGACTGTCAATCCTCTATGAAATTGTCCTTAAATATTACCAACCGATTTTCGAGCGATTATACAGTGACGATTTTCCCAAGCGCCAGAAGGATATAGATCAGCTGAAAAGTATTATGGACGGCTACGAAGATCTGCAAAGTTTTATCGACGATACCAGTCTCGACCCCCCGGAAGAAGCCGCTGCCGATGGCAAGGGGCTGGAACGACTGGTGTTGTCGACGATCCATTCCGCCAAGGGTTTGGAGTTCGAGGCTGTCTTTGTCATCGGCATGGCCGACGGCCGTTTCCCCCATGCCTCGGCAATTTTTGGAGAGCAATGGGAGGAGGAGAGGCGGCTGCTCTATGTGGCGGCGACCCGGGCGAAAAAATACCTCTACCTCACCTACCCGCGGCAGCTTATGACCCAGGATAGACAGTTTCGCCGCACCGGGATGTCGCCTTTTTTAAGCGAGTTGAGTGGCGGACTGTATGAGCGGATCGGCGAAAAATCGATGACAGGGCCCGAGGCATTTGTTTTTCAAAGCACAGAGGAATTTCCACCGTCGCCGCGAAAAACCAAGTCGAAGAGGTTGGAGATGAGCGATTTTTCTCTAGGTGCCAAGGTCAATCACCCGTTTTTCGGCAATGGCACGGTTACCAAAATATCGACAGGACGATCCCTGGATATCCAGTTCGACCGGCATGGTTTGAAGACCTTGCACCTTGATTACGCAAAACTGACAATTATTTGACACTCGGGGCTCGGGCGATGGCCCGTAGTCCACCCTTTCTACCCATACGAACGACCATGAACATGACATACGCTGAAGTGCTGGCCCATCTCGACGCCCTGCAGATGCATAAAATCAAGCTGGGCCTTGAGGCCATGCAGTCCTTTCTCGCCAAAGTCGGACGGCCGGAAAAGAGTCTTCGCTTCGTGCACGTTGCCGGAACCAACGGCAAAGGCTCAGTATGCGCTGCTCTCGGCGAGGTGCTGGGACGGGCCGGCTACCGGGTGGGTGTCTATACTTCGCCGCATCTCTGCAGTGTGCGGGAGCGGTTTCGAATTGGCCGGGAATATATCAGCGAGGCGGCTTTTGCCGAACTCGGCAGCAGGATATGCCGGATACTTGCCGGGGGGCAGATTACCTACTTTGAATTCACAACGGCCCTCGGCTTGCTGTGGTTCGCCGAGTCGCAGGTTGATCTGGTGGTTTTTGAGACCGGCATGGGCGGCCGACTCGATGCGACGAACGTAGTGACTCCCCTGGTTTCCGTCATCACCAGTATCAGTATGGATCATGAGGCCTATCTTGGCACTAGCCTCGCTGAAATTGCCGGAGAAAAGGCGGGGATAATAAAGGCCGGTGTGCCGGTGGTCTCCGGGGCGGTTCATCCGGAGGCGGCACAGGTAATCGAAAGAGTCAGTCGGGAGCGGCAAGCCCCTCTTTATTCGCTTCGTCAAGAATTTGACTATACGCTTGGACCCGCTGCCACCTGGACATGGAGAGGCGGCAATGCCTTTGCAAACCTGGCGATAGAAAAGCTGCAGAGCAGCCGCGCGAGCCTGGTCCAACCGGAAAACGATTCCCTGGTTATTGCCGTCCTGCAGCTTTTGCAAAAGATGGGTTTTGTCGTAGGCGAGCAGCATCTTCGCGCCGGGCTTGCCGAGGTGAAATGGCCGGGCAGGATGGAGTACTTCGAGCAAGATGCCCCTGCCACCGACCAAAGCAAAAAGGTTAAAAAACTCCGCTATCTCCTTGACGGAGCGCATAATCCGGATGGCGTCAAAAATTTGGCGAATACCTTGTCGAGTAATTTTACCTACCGAAGGCTTATCGCCGTTTGGGGTTCGATGGTTGATAAGGATCTGTCCACCACCCTTGGGGCGATTGCACCGCTGGTTGACGACCTGATCTTTACCCGACCGGCGGGTGAGCGTGCCGCCGCACCCGAGCAGATGGTCGCCTACCTGCCAGAGGAACTGAAAGGCCGAGCACGTTGTGTGGCAAATATCCAAGAGGCTGTGGTTGCGGCTCAAGATGCGGCCGAAGAGGAGGATCTCATTGTGGTGGGTGGTTCCCTGTATCTTCTTGGAGCGGTACGGCAAATATTATTGGGAGATCTTGCCTAGTGGCACGGGAGTATCTCGATTTTGATGCCCCGGACGATGCGGAAATCCGCCGCGAGCGGGCAAAAGCCAGGGAGATGCGCAAAAGCAGATGGTGGCAGCAAAAGACCGCTCCCGGTCTGTGCCACTACTGCGGCCAAAAGGTCAATTTTCATGATCTGACCATGGACCATCTGGTTCCTTTGGCGCGAGGTGGACGGTCGACCAAGGAAAATCTCGTCCCCTCCTGCAAGAATTGCAACAATCTGAAAAAGACCATGCTGCCGATCGAATGGCAGGAACACCTGGATCGCTCGCGCCATGAAAGCAGCTGAAAAGGGAATCCAACCTTATTATTCTTCTCGCATGTTTCCGCGATTTAGTTTAAAAACCTTGAGCAAATTTTCAAATTTGAGTATTTTACGCCACATATGGACGGGTAGCTCAGCTGGATAGAGTGTTGGCCTCCGAAGCCAAAGGTCGCGGGTCCGAATCCCGCCTCGTCTACCAAAAAATACAGCCACTTAGCGATTATTTTCGTTAGGTGGTTTTTTGTTTTGCTACCCTATTGCTACCCTAAGAGGGGGACGGAATTAAAGTAAAAATCAAACTTGTACTGGTTCAACGGGTATTGGAGCTTTTTTGATATTTGAGTTAACATACTCGAACGGAGGAAAAGGCGGTGATTCCACTTAAGCTTAGTAGCTTCTTGTTCAAACAACTGGCACCACCTCTCACAATATGATGGTGTCGCTCAATGAAAATTTGATAATATTGTTGTTACTATATGGATTTAGGGAATTTTTGACAGACTAATTGGCGGTGGCGGTAGGGTTCTGGCTGGTTTTAACTCTTTTTAACAAGTACCTTCTCCATCAGAATAAATTGAGTGTCACTGTTTCTATAATAAACGGGGGTGGCAAAGCATGTTTCCTGCAATTTTTTTTACACTGGTTACCGGCTTCATAGTCTATCTTCTTTTTTTTAGAGAACACAAAAATACTGAAATTCCTTCACGTACAACTAAAAAAGTTAAAAATGCTGATCAGCCAGAACAGGAATACACCTTCGAGACCATGGAAGATAAGTCTTGTGAGTCAGGTGATGACGATGTGGACAATTTTGAAAGGTTCGATTTTTACAAAGCAGAAATGCTATCAGCCATTGGCAATTATCATATTGAATATGAAGACCAGAAGGGCAAAAGAACAGAGCGTGATATCCAGGTAAAGCGGGTTCATGAAGTTGAAGGGAAATATGCCGTAGATGCTCACTGCCTGCTCCGAAACCAACACCGGTCCTTTATTGATGAACGTATCAAAAAGGTAATAAATCTTGACACCGGAGAAATAGTTAAGAGTCTCGCCGTTGACGCCATTGCCCAATATAACAACTCAGGAGAAGGTCAGGTCTTAACGGCCATTAACAAAGATTGGCAAGGAATGGCAATCCTTGCTTTCGTGTGCCGTGCCGATGGGCAGATGCGTAAGCCAGAGCGATTAATTGTCGCTGAATATCTAAAAAAACGTTGCCCACAGGTATCCGCCTATGAAAACGAAATTGATGCTGCAATCAAAAATCTGCTCGATCCAGACCACCGAGAATATGCTCGTATTGTTCGAGATCTAAAAACAACAGGAGCGCGCCAACATTTACTCGATCTCTTTGAATATGCCAAAAAAATTGTGGCAACTCAGAAAACGATTACACCAATGGAGAAAGCGGCATTGGAAGTTCTTGCAGAAGCTGTGACGTAGTTCTGGAGGAAACTCTTGAAACTGGAATCTCACATGAAATTGGATTATAGCCACACCTCAGAGAAGTGAACTCCCCGCTAATATTCAATAGCGACACCGACAACATTTAGTGTTGTGCTCATTGGCTGTGTAAAAACAAGTATACTTCGTTTTACACTTTTTCATCGCCCTGAAGCCCGCATTTCTTTATGTATAAATAAGTCAAAAATTATTAATTTGACATATTGTCTACGATAGTATAGACATGTATTTACACATGAAGCAATTGACCAATTCAACAAGGGGCAAAAAATGACCGGGCAAAAAATAGGCTATATAAGGGTGAGCAGCGTAGGGCAAAACACTGATCGTCAACTTGACGGTGTGAAACTCGATAAGCAGTTTGAAGAAAAGGTATCTGCAAAAGACCGAAACCGGGCGGGGCTTTCAGAGTGCCTTGAGTATCTCCGGCATGGTGATGAACTTCATGTGCATTCCATTGATCGGCTTGCCCGAAATCTGGTGGACCTGCAGAACATCATTTCTTCTTTAAACGAAAAGGGCGTGTCTGTTCATTTCCACAAAGAAGGGCTTCAGTTCTCCGGGTCCGACAATGCAATGAACAAACTCATGTTGCAAATGATGGGGGCCTTTGCCGAGTTCGAGCGTAGCCTGATCCGTGAGCGGCAAGCGGAAGGAATCGCCAATGCAAAGAAGAACGGTGTGCAGTTCGGCAAGGAACAAAAGCTTTCTCCCGCCCAGGTAGAAGAAGTTAAAGAATTAGTGAAAAACAGGTATGGCAAAACAGAAATTGCCGAGAGATTTAAGGTCTCTCGGCAAACGATTTATAATATTCTGAAATGAGGGTGAAGACCTGGCCGGCAAAACTCAATGTTTCGGTTCTATGCCGTTACACTGTAACGTTTTTTCGGTTCAGCAAGGGCATGTGAACAACAGGGTGAATTCACCCAATCTTTTTCTTGATACAATTCAAACCACTTACGATTAAAACTGGACAATCTTTCTCAAGTTTGCTACAATCCCCGAAATTGTATCTTATGAGAGAGGACCGTTTTGAACTTATCACAGATTATC
>CAIQWD010000022.1 GCA_903875445.1 uncultured delta proteobacterium
AAGCCCAGCACCTCTTCAGTGGATATGCTGGCAAGATCACGTTTGTCAAACTGGGTTGTAAAACGGGAGAGGACGAACTCACAGGTTTTGACAGTATTTTTTTTTCGAGTTGGCCCGGTGATACTGCAGATGGAAATCGACTGCTTGTGCTACTTTCATGGTGCACCTCTTGTGGTTAGGGTTGTTGGAGCAAAATGCTCTTACTGAAGTATACACCATGATAATGAAAGGCTGACAAAGGGTACTGACTAACCCAGGAAAAAAAAGAATCCAAAATGCTCCATACCCGTCATTCTTTCTGAGATAATTTCGAATTTGCAAAAGAGCTATTTTACTCCTTTTCGGGAGTGATATTGGGCCATTTCTAAGGGCAAAACGCTCAGGAAACATCTCAATCTCTGCTCTTTGCACTTTTGCTTACCATTGCCACTGCACATCCTACAACAGTGATAGTTCTCCAACGATAGCTGGCGGCCACCTAGTATATTTCGCATACACCCTCCCCGGCTGCACCCCCTCGGCTAGTGAAAATCCAGGATAAAAAAATCTTGACATATTGGAACGACCGGTCTAATTTGTAATCATGAAACGAATTCACAACAAAGAAGATATCATCCAGGTTGGGCTCGACCTCGTATTGAGCAGGGGGTTCAATGCTACTGGTGTTGAGGCGATCCTCAAGCAGGCAAACGTGCCAAAGGGTTCATTTTACAACTTCTTCTCCAGCAAGGAAGAATTTGGCCTTGCGATAATCGACAAATTTGTCGCAGGCAGGGCTGAAGTTCTCTCCCCCATTTTTAGTGATGAATCCATACCACCGCTCGAACGCGTCAAAAAAAGCTTCGATACCATGATTGCGATATTTGGAAGTGATGATTGCTCCAAAGGATGCTTGATCGGCAACCTGGGCCAGGAGATGGCCGATCAATTTGAGAACGTCCGGCAACGCCTCAATCAAGCCCTGCAAAGCTGGACAAAGGAGTTGTCCAAATTACTTCTTCAAGCACAAAAAGAAAATACGATCCCCGCAGATACAAACGTAGATATGCTGGCGGAAAACCTGATCTCATCATTCCAGGGAGCACTGCTTCTCTCCAAGATCAAAAAGTCTCCAGAGCCGTTGAGGAATTTCATCCATTTATATTTCGATATATTTCTTGCTCAGAGAACAGAGAATTGAACCATCTTATGATTCTCTTTTTTTTAGGCGTATTATTACATAGACCGGTCTAGGCTAAGTCTATTTACGAACAAACAGAGGTAAACAAAATGACAACAAGAGACGATTCGTGGGTTCTCATCACGGGCGCATCGAGTGGCTTCGGTGAGGAGTTCGCCCGCCAATATGCGAAGCAAGGCCATTCACTGGTCCTGGTGGCGCGCCGGCTGGATCGGTTGGAAAGACTCGCCGAGGAGCTACACCAACAGTTCCGCATTGATGCCGTCGTCGAGCAGGCGGATCTTTCGGATGTTGCGGCAGTCACCCAGCTGCATGAGCGGCTCCGCGAGCGAGGCATATCAATTGACATCCTGATCAACAACGCCGGCCACGGCCTGCAAGGCCCGTTCCTGGATGCCCAGCTGGACGCGGCGCTGGCAATGGTGCAGCTGGATATCGCGAGCTTGACCGCGGTCACCCATGTCTTTGCACAGGACATGCGGAAGCGAGGACGCGGGAAGATCCTGCTTGTCGCCAGTCTGCTGGCCTACCAGGGTGTACAGAACTTCGCCGTCTATTCAGCCGCCAAGGCCTACGTGTTGCGTCTGGGAGAAACACTTCATCGAGAACTCAAACGCGATGGCGTCACGGTTACGACCCTTTGTTCGGGCATGTCGGACACCGGATTCGCTGCCGCTGCGCAACAGAAGCTTACGCCAGCGTTGAAGCTCTTGATGATGAAGTCGGCTGTGGTGCGCGCCGGTATCCGCGCCTTGCAGGCCGGACGCATAAGCGTCGTACCGGGTTGGGCCAACAAGGCCCGTAATCCTTATGTGGGCGTCGCCACGCCGGCTGCATCAGGCAATTTTCTCTTACATCATGAACGGATGAGCAGAACGATTTACCATACTGGTGAGGATAGTTTATGAAAACAACAGGTATAAAGAAGTTTGCCGGCTTGTCGCCCAGGTATCGCATAGCGCTCCTTATGGGAGCGTTGGTTGTCACTGTCTGCGGTGCTGTTTTTGGATTTGAAAGAGAAAATAAAATGGTTGTCGCATTGGCATCTCCCCGCCTGGTTCGCTCCTGTATTGTTATTCCAGCGCAAGGCGGTGTCGCTGAATACACCGGGGTGATTCACGCTCGTACTGAGAGCGATCTCGGTTTTCGGGTGCCCGGCAAGATCCTTGAAAAACTTGTTAAAGCCGGGGATCACGTCAAACGGGAGGAGGCTTTGATGCGGCTTGATCCGACAGACCTGAAACTTGCCGTCAATGCCGCCCAGGCAGCTGTGGAAGCAGCCAGGGCACTGAATAAACGCGCCCTCGCGGATGAACGGCGGCAACGTGAGCTGGTCGCCATAAAAGCCGTATCCGTGCAGGAATATGAGCAGGCCAAATCGGCGGCGGATGCAACAACTGCACAGCTCAATTCCGCCGTTGCCTATTCCGCGCAACTGGAAAACCAGGCGGGTTATGCCGTTCTCAGGGCTGAAGCGGACGGTGTCGTCATGGACGTACCGGCAGACGTCGGACAGGTGGTAACCGCGGGTGCCGTGGTGGTTCGTCTCGCCCATGATGGTGCCCGCGAAGCGGTCGTAAACCTTCCCGAGGGGAATGTGAAACTTGCAAAGTCCACGGCCGTCGCCCGCCTTTACGCTGATGCAGGCCAGACTTTCCCTGCAAATCTGCGTGAATTGTCGGCAATGGCCGACCCTCTCACCCGAACCTATCAGGCCCGCTACAGCCTTGGCGGTGTCGGGGCAAACGCTCCTCTCGGTGCGACAGTAACGGTTGATCTGGCCGGAGATAACGCAAACGAAGCGGTGCAGCAATACGGAATTCCCATCGGCGCGCTGTACGACACCGGCACCGGCACAAGCGTATGGGTAATAAATCCCGACACATCGTCCTTATCACGCAGACAGATCGAAGTTGCGAAACTCGGCAGCGAGACCGCGCTGGTCAGTAAAGGCCTCAAGTCCGGTGAACTGATTCTCGCCTTGGGTGCTCACCTCGTCACGGAAGGCGAGCGAGTCAAGATCCTCCCCGCTCCGGCGAAGGAGCAGAAATCATGAGCCGCTTCAATCTGTCCGCTTTTGCGGTTCGCGAACGTGCTATCACCCTGTTTATGATTATTGCGATTATGGTCGCCGGGGGATATGCCTTCATACATTTGGGACGGGCAGAGGATCCTCAGTTCACTGTAAAGATCTTGACCGTATCGGCCATATGGCCCGGTGCGACCGCAAAGGAAATGCAGGAGCAGGTGGGTGACCGACTGGAAAAACGCCTTCAGGAACTTGAGTTTTATGATCGGGTGCAAACCGCCGCATCCCCCGGAATGCTCCTCATGAAGCTTTATTTGAAAGACTCCACACCTCCCAAGGACGTGCCGGACGAATTCTACCAAGCACGAAAAAAGATGGGAGATGAAAAAATACATCTGCCGCAGGGGGTGATCGGTCCCATTATCAATGATGAGTATGCCGATGTGTATTTTGCCATGTATTCACTAGAGGCAAAAGGTCTCCCTCAGCGTCAGCTCGTGCTGGAGGCGGAAGCACTTCGTCAGCGATTTTCCCGGATGAGTGGCGTAGAGAAAGTCACCATTCTCGGTGAGCAGGATCCCAAGATCTATGTCGAGATTTCCTACAAACGCCTGGCAACTCTTGGCGTAAAAGCGACCGATCTGTTCCATGCGCTGGAAACCCAAAACGATATGACCCCTTCGGGGTTTGTGGATACGGCCGGCCCGCGTGTCTATCTGCGGCTCGACGGAGCCATTAACGGAGTCGATGCAGTCAAAGAGATTCCTGTGACAAGCGGCGGGAAATTACTAAAAATAGGCGATGTGGCCGAGGTTACCCGCGGCTACGAAGATCCGGCAACAAAGAAAATTCGTCACCAGGGAGAGCCTTCGCTCATCCTCGCCCTCGTCATGAAAAAAGGCTTTAACGGCCTGGCGCTGGGCAAGCTGCTGAAAGCCGAAGAGGCGGCGATTCACCAGGAATTACCTGTCGGACTGGTGCTGTCCAAGGTATCTGATCAGTCTCACGTCATTTCCGAGGCAATTGATGAATTCATGCTCAAGTTCGTGGCTGCCCTTGCCGTTGTCATCGTGGTGAGTCTTGTTACGCTAGGGTTCCGGGTCGGGATCGTCGTGGCGGCAGCCGTGCCTCTGACGCTTGCCGCCGTGTTCGTCATCATGCTGCTTACGGGAAGGGATTTCGACCGAATTACCCTGGGGGCGCTGATTCTTTCATTGGGGCTGCTGGTGGATGATGCGATCATTGCTATCGAGATGATGGTGGTCAAAATGGAAGAGGGATTGGATCGGATTCAGGCAGCTACTTTTGCCTGGACATCCACGGCCAATCCCATGTTTTTCGGTACGCTGGTTACCATCGTCGGCTTTCTGCCGGTTGGTTTTGCCAAATCAACGGCAGGTGAATATGCGGGAAACATCTTCTGGGTGGTGGCTTTCTCACTCATCACCTCGTGGTTTGTCGCCGTTCTTTTTACCCCCTATTTGGGCGTCAAGCTCCTGCCTGACATCAAACCGGTCGCCGGAGGGCATGATGCTATTTATGCAACTCCGAACTATCAGCGGTTTCGCCGCATCGTGCGGAGGGTTGTCGATCATAAATGGATCGCAGCCGGCATCACAATTGTTCTTTTTATGTTGTCTGTGATCGGAATGGGATCTGTCGAGAAACAGTTTTTTCCCAACTCGGATCGACCCGAATTAACAGTTGAGGTCAATCTCCCCCCCGGCAGTGCTTTTGCCGCAACCGAAAGATCGGTCAAAGTCATCGAAAAAACGATTATGGCCGAACCGGAGGCGCGAATGGTCACCAGCTATATCGGCCAGGGCATGCCACGCTTCATACTGCCGACAAACCCCGAATTACCCAATCCGGCCTATGCCCAAATCGTGGTCGATACCGAAGGCCATGCGGCACGCGACGCGCTCAAGATAAAGCTTCGCAGCATCATTGCCCAGGGCGCGTTCTCGGAAGCACGCGTGCGGGTGACACAATTCGTCTTCGGTCCACCCGTCACGTTTCCGGTACTCTTCCGCGTCATGGGACCGGACGTAAACGAGCTGCGCCGGATTGCGGATGATACCCGGGCCATCATGGCCGAAAACCCGAACCTGCGCGATGCGCACCTCGATTGGGGTGAACGGACTCCAAGTGAGCGATTGGTCCTCGATCAGGATCGTTTGCGCCTGCTCGGCCTCACCCCGCAAGAATGCAGCTTGCAATTACAGGCAATTCTCAATGGTGCTTCCACCACCCAGATGCGCGACGGTATCCGTTCGGTCGACGTGGTGGTTCGCGCTCCCGGTTCCGAGCGCCATAGTCTGGAAAACATCGCTAATATTTCCTTGACCACCAGAGACGGGCGCTCGATCCCGCTGTCGCAGATTGCGCATTTCGAATCGAGGATGGAAGATCAGCTGCTGAAACGGTACAACCGCGAGCCGTATATCGCAGTACAGGGGGATGTCGTCGATGGGGTCCAACCTCCGGATGTAACTGCCCAGATTCTTCCCAACCTGGAAAAATTAAAAGCAGCCCTTCCCTCCGGATACCGCATAGAAACCGGTGGTTCCGTGGAAGAGAGTAAGAAAGCCGATACGGCGCTGGGGCTGCTCTTCCCACCGATGATGCTTCTGATGCTGATCTGCATCATGCTTCAGGTCCGGTCATTCGCCACCATGTTCATGGTGTTTGCCACGGCCCCTCTCGGCTTGGTCGGGGCCGTTCCGACTCTACTCATATTCCACCAGCCGTTCGGCTTCAACGCCATACTGGGGCTGATAGGATTGGCGGGAATCATTATGCGCAATACGCTGATCCTGGTCGACCAGATTCGCCACGATAAGGCAGCGGGACTCAGTGATTACGATGCAGTGGTAGAATCCACCGTACGACGTGCGCGCCCGGTAATCCTGACTGCTGTGGCCGCGATGCTTGCCTTTATCCCATTGACTTTTTCCAGTTTCTGGGGACAGCTGGCCTACGTTTTGATCGGCGGAGTCGGAGTCGGAACGATTCTGACCCTGCTCTTCCTGCCAGCCCTCTACGCAATCTGGTTCAAAGTGAAGCATCCCCTTACCGCCACTGAAGAAGGAGGCTGGACATGTTCCGCAGAATTGCAATCCTGAGCATCGCCGTCGCTTGTTTGGCCGGCTGCAGCATGGCACCGAACTATAATCGACCTGAAACACCGATTTCCACCGCCTGGCCAACCGGCCCGGCCTACAAGGATGTTCCGAAGAAATCTGCCGACAAGACGGTGACTGACATACCTTGGCAGGAGTTTTTTGTTAACCCGCAACTGCAAAAGCTGATAGGTCTGGCTTTGGCCAATAACCGCGATCTACGGGTGGCGGCACTGAACATAGAAAAATCCCGCGCCCAGTTTCGAATCCAGCGAGCCGATCTGTTCCCGAAGGTCGATGCCGGCGCCTCGGCCACCTACCAACGCCTGGCGGAAGACTTTTCCGGGACGGGACTTTCCGTGGACCTTCATCAGTACACTGTCGGCCTTGGCGTCAGCTCTTACGAGCTCGACCTGTTCGGTCGGGTGCAGAACCTTAAGGACCAGGCGTTGCAGCAGTTTTTCGCAACCGGAGAAGCCCGGCGGAGCGTGCAGATCAGCCTGGTCGCCGAGGTTGCGGCAAACTACTTGAGGTTGGCTGCCGACCGCGAACAGCTGAAACTTGCGGGGGACACCCTGGCAAGCCGGCAGACATCCTACCTGCTCATCCGCAGACGCTACGAGTGGGGGATGTCATCGGCCCTTGATCTCCACCAGGCCCAGATCACCGTCGACACTGCACGGGTGGACATAGCCCGCTTCACCACCTTTGTGGCCCAGGATGAAAACGGTCTGAACCTGGTGGTCGGCTCTCAGGTGCCGAACGACTTTCTGCCCGACGAGCTTTCAGATACGCTCACCGCCGTAAAGGACCTGCAACCTGGTCTGCCCTCCGATGTCCTGCTCAGTCGCCCCGACATCCTCCAGGCCGAGGACCTCCTCAAGGGGGCCAACGCCAATATCGGCGCGGCGAGGGCAGCATTTTTCCCACGCATCACGCTGGTCTCGTCGGTCGGTTTCAGCAGCGACGACCTGAGTGGGCTCTTTAAAGACGGTGCCTCTGTCTGGAAATTCGCTCCACAGATTTCCCTCCCCATCTTCAACGCCGGCAGCAACCAGGCCAAGCTGGAGGCGGCCGAGGTAGACCGCGACATAGCTGTGGCCCAGTACGAAAAGGCCATCCAGACAGCCTTCCGGGAAGTGGCCGACGCCCTTGCTCAGCGAGGAACCATTAACAACCAGGTGGCGGCGCAGGAGTCCCTCACCGATGCGACTGGTGAAAGCTACCGTCTGTCTCAGGCACGCTACGAAAAAGGGAGCGACAGTTATCTGAACGTCCTCGACTCCCAGCGTTCCCTCTACGGCTCCCAGCAGAACCTGATCATCGTCCGCTTAGCCCGCCTGACCAATCTGGTGACGCTGTACAAGGTTTTGGGGGGAGGGAGTGAGCAAAATAATCCTGGGGAGAAAATGTAATCCATCTAACTTTTATGAGGCGCGGCTCAGATCTGATTGGGAAAAAACGAAATTAAGCAAATATCAGGGAGAATGAGATGGGAGATTTTTTAAAAATTGAAGGAAAAATCGAATTCGATGTAGTGGAACAAATGCCCGAGCGGGTGGTTTCCGAAATGCCAATTCAACCCGGCGTATTGAATCCCTATGGCGTTGTCAATGCGGGTGCAATCCTGTGGTTAGCGGATGTCACCGCCACCATATTGGTACTGGGCTCATCATCCCTTCCCACAGAAGGCATGGCTGGCTTTCCACTTGCCATAACGTTGAACGCGAACTTTATCGGCAATCAGAGGGAGGGGACGTTCAGGGCAGTCGCTTCATTCGTAAAGAAAGGAAAAAAGGTCAATGTCGTGCGAACGATAGTCTACGGTAAGCAAGACCGGTTGATTGCCGATGTGACCACGAACCATGTGCCGGCAAAGTGAAGCGAGTAGTTCTTAAAACCACCGACCGCTGATGCAGAGAATATAAAAGGAATAGGATCGAAAATGGATAGCTCAGGATTTGGTGGTCACAGAAAAATCTATGCAGATCTTCTCAAGCGTTTGGCAAGTGCGGATATTGCCAGATTAGCCGAACATCTCAATCTGCCGATAAACAATTCCGGGGAAACCGAGATTCCATTTTTTGGGCAAACTTACCTGATATCCAACAAAGGTGTTCGGAGAAGTGATCAAAGAAGTTTCCCGGAAACCACGGGAAGTGTTTTAATCCACTATTTACTGGCAGGCAGCTGTAGTCCCCCAGCAGGGAAGTTTGTTCCCTTGGCAGAGCTAGCCGGGCCATTATTCAAACAAGGCAGTTATTCCCAAAGTGCCTTGGAAAAACCTTTAATTATACGATTCCAGGGATGCATTCCAGAATTTTTATCGATTGCGGAATCTATCGGTGGTCGGCAGGGAGGCATTTCCGGTATAGGTTCCGTAAGCGTGATTTTTGATGTCCTGCCCAACATATTACTACAGCTCATCTTCTACGATAAAGACAATGAGTTTCCCGCCCGCGCAACCTTGCTGCTGGATGCTAACGCAACGCAACTCATCGATTTTGAAGCTCTGGCAGTCTTGGTAACGATTTTTGTTCGATTTTTGACAGAAACTGAAGTTTACCCGTCAAATAACGCAGTGAAAAGGTGATTTGTCATGAGTACTACGAAGAATGTGCCGGCAAAGTCAACGGACTAGTTCCTGTCCTTTAGGTAAACCCCGGCTTTGCCGAGGGACTACAAAAGTTTGAAGGTTTCAGAAGATACAAGGAGAAAAAATGAATTTGGACAACCATCCAAGTGTAATCGCCTTTCGACAGAGGCAGAAGTGCCTCAAATTGACACATGCCTGCTGTGCATAGCAGAATAACTACAGACTCCAGCTGTTAAGTTAGCACAACCATCGGCCAGTTTCAGGAAACATATCAGCTGGACGTCTGGGGCATTCACTTTACATTGCCAGGTCAAACCTCATCAAAATCTTCAGTTCATGTCAACCTTCTGCTGTTCATATAGTGTGTAATATCGGTTTGTTGTCTGGTTTTTCACAACATAGCCGCCTAATCCCGCAGCAAGAGGTTCATAGCTTTTCCGAAACAACGTCGCCGTACCAGGTGGAGCACCAGCAGGGCAGAAAGAACCGTCGCCGCTACGATCATCAGCATGACGACGATTTGATAGCGCACCGCATCCACAGGGTCAGCACCGGCAAGGATTTGGCCGGTCATCATGCCGGGCAGGGAGACGATGCCGACGCCCATCATGGAGTTGATGGAGGGGATCATTCCGGCCTTGAGAGCGTTTCGAAACATGTCCTTGCTCGCTTCGCGGAAATCGGCGCCCAGACACAACATCATTTCCACTTCGTCCTTTCTGGTCCGCAGTTCGGAAAAAAACCTTTCCAGGCTGATGGCCAGTGCATTCATGGAATTGCCGGCCACCATTCCGCCGATGGGAATGAAGTACTGCGGGTTCCACCACGGTTTGGCGTCGATGATAAGACCGGTGACCAGATAGGTTACCAGCGTGTAACTGATCGTCACCGATATCATAGTCGGAGCCATAAATTCGACGCTCTTTTCCTTGACCCGCCCCTTGATTATGCGTACGGAAAAATAGGTCATGCACAGGTACACGCCAAGAACCAGCCAGAGGTTATTGATTTGGAAAATGATCCTTAAAAGATAACCCATGGCGAAGAGCTGTGCGAAAGTACGCAAGGTTCCAAGGGCGAGATCTTTCTGTAACCGCAGTTCGTAGGCCATCGATGCAATTCCCGCCACGAGCACGAGGCCAAGAGCTATGACAAGCTGCCAGAGAGAAATTTCAATATAACCGGCGCTCATCCTGCCACCTCCAGGAGCCCCTCGCGCACAGTAACTGTGATGTGCTCGGTGGAGGGGGCATAGTTGGAATGAGTGACCATCAGGATGGTCATGCCTTCACGGTTCTGGGTTTCCGTCATCTCTTCAACTATGCCTCGGCTTTCGATATCCAGGGCGCTGGTGGGTTCATCCATCAGCAGGAGGTCCGGTTTGAGCAGAAGCGAGCGAATGATGCACAACCGCTGCTTTTGGCCCACGGAGAGGGACCGAGCCTTGTTCTCAAGATCAACCCCCAAGAGTCCCAGCCGATTCAGCCAGTCCCGCAGCTCGTCATCGGTGGGCAAAACTTGCTCTCTGTTGGCGGCGAGACCGTAGGGAAGCAACAGGTTTTGCCGAACACTGCCTTCGATAACCACGGGAGTTTGCTGAACATAGCCGATGCGACGCCGCAGCAAGGGGGGCTCATAGTCGCCAAGAGGCATACCAGAAAAGCGAATAACTCCGGAGGTGGGCTCCTCCAGCCGGCTAGCCAGGCGTAGCAAAGTTGATTTCCCGGAACCGGATGGGCCGATAATCCTGACAAACCCTCCTTCTGGCACGATCAGGTGCACGTCCCGCAGCCCCTGGCCACCGGGCCAAGTATAAGAGACATTGTCAAATTCGATAATTGTTTTCATATGTTTTTCAGCAGTAAGGAGGAATGCGGTCTGCTAACCGTTTGTGATGCAACTTAGGTTGGCTGTGAGTTGTAGGGCCTACCACAGATTATGTTTCTTTGTCTCTATTTCTTGCCATTCGTAATATGAAAAAACATCTTATGATGCTTAAACCTGAGTCATATGGACATCCTAACGGTATTCATTTTAATTTCCTACTTTCTTCTACAAGGGGTATGTGGAAGATTATCGGTGGCGGTGAATGAGAGTACAAGCTGAGGAAAACCGCCGTTTAGTCGAACAACTACTGGCGACTACAGAGTTACATATTTTGATTCGTCTGCAAACTGGTAAAAAGAACAGGAGGAGAAAGTGAAGGAATATTTCCTATCCATAACAGAAAGGGAGGAAATAAAATGTTGCCACTATTGCAAATCAGGATGGCATGAATTACCGAATAATTTTTTACTGATCATTAGGGGGAATCAGGGAACATCCCAACTCTCCTTATCCGTTAAGTGATTAATCTTGCCAGTGGTTTCCTCAGGCATTATGTTAAACCGCCCTCGCCGGATTTGATTCAAATATTATTCATAATCAAAGAAATCATTTTCAAAAGTTAGGAAGAATACAAATGAACAACACCAGAAAACAAGCACTATCTGGTTACCTCTTTGCCCTTGGCGCCACAGCAATCTGGTCAGGAAATTTTATTGTTGCTCGTGGGCTCAGTGATATTGTTCCTCCCATCAGTCTTGCTTTCTGGAGGTGGGTTGTTGCCGTGATAGTATTTCTCCCTTTTGCTTTAAAACCGGGAATAGCAGAACGACAACATTTGCTTCGAAACATCCGCTATCTGTCTGTTACCGCGCTACTGGGGATCACTGTTTTCAACACACTTATTTACATTGCCGGTCATACAACCAGTGCACTCAATCTTTCTTTGATCGCTATTACCTTTCCCATTTTCATCATTGTCCTGTCACGATTGTTCTATGGAGAAAAAGTCACGGCCAATAAGATGCTTGGAGTTGCTTTGGTCATCGGTGGGGTTGTGGTACTCATCACCAAGGGCGAATTATCAATTCTGCATAATATTTCCTTTGCCGTGGGTGATCTCTGGATGCTTTCTGCATCGGTTATTTTTGCGATTTACAGTATTTTGGTCAAACAAAAACCTAAAGATCTCAGTATATGGGCCTTTCAACTGAGTACGTTTTCCATTGGCCTCCTCTTTCTGTTTCCGTTCTTTGTATGGGAATCACTCACGGTAGCGCCAGTCAATTATGACGTGACTACGGTTCTATCCATATTGTATGTTGGTATCTTCGCCTCACTTGCCGCTTTTATCCTCTGGAACAAGGCTATCGTCACAATTGGCCCATCAAAGTCAGGGATGATCTATTACACTTTGCCCTTGTTCAGCGGCTTTCTGGCCTATCTCTTTTTAAATGAAAGTATTGGCATGATTCACTTGCTCAGCGCATTGCTGATTGTTGCAGGTATTCTGACTACCAACCGGGTATCGAAAAAAATACATTCGATTACGACACCAGATCAAGATTTAAGCAAATAATTGATCAGGTCTACCACACTCAAAAAGTCAGGATTTTCATGCAATTACCTAGTTTGAGGGTGCCCACTGTGAGTCTCTGGATCTTTAAAGGTAGAATGCCTATCTCTTTTTCACATCCTGTCCGTCCTAGATAATTCCAGAGCATTAGTAAAAAAGATTCTGGAAACATCAAGAATCCAAAATGCTCCATTACCTGCCATTTCTTCTGAGAAAATTTCGAATTTGCAAAAGAGCAAAATTGCTCCTTTTCGGACATAATTCTTGACCACGATCAAGGCCAAAACGCTCAGGAACAAGGTAAACTAGAAGATTTTACGAATAGCTTTGCGTTGGCCATGCAAATCTTCAACATGAGCATGCATGATACTATTGAGTTATCTATCACAAAGCCTAACAACTTTTTCCTCAGACCAGAAGTGGATAAAGGAACATAGCCAGCGTTGCCTTTCAGGTTTGTATATAGTAGACACCTTAATATTGGGAATCTCCTGAAAAGTAGCACCTTCTATTTGGCAACATTAACGACAAAATCACTAGCTCGGCTGGTGTATTTTATTGTTGGAAATCGGTAAATTGTCCCCATGTTTCCTGCGAAGATCATTATGTGCTCAACGATAAGGTGCAGCAATTTCCGATCAATGCGTTATTGACTCACGAATTTCGGACTCGATTTTCCAGGCGAGAACTTGTCAATGCCTAAGGACGTAGCCGAGCACTTCCTGAAGCTTCTGAATATTATATGGTTTGGCGATGGCCGCGTTAAATCCGTATTCACGATAATTTGACATGATAGGGTCGTTCGAATATCCACTCGAAACGATCAGGCAGGCGTTAGGGAACTGAGAGAGGATCTGCTTTGCTGCCTGCTTGCCTCCGAGTCCTCCGGGAATGGTCAGGTCCATAATAACTGCCAGGAATGGAGTATCTGAGTTCATCGACGCCTTATAGCGATCAATCGCTTCTTCTCCGTCTGAGCATGTTGCCACTTTGTATCCAAGATGGACGAGCATCGACGATGCAACTTCAACGATCATTTCTTCGTCATCCATAACGAGGATTGACCCGCCTGTATGCTCGCCCACCGGCTGTCCTGAGGTTTCTTCCTGGTAATGTGTAGAGGCTTTTCCGATTGATGGTAGGTAGACTGTAAAAGTCGTTCCTTTGCCAACAGTGGAAGCTGCTTGAATATGGCCGCCATGCCTGTGTATGATCGAGTGGACCGATGAGAGTCCCAGACCGGTGCCGGTCGATTTGGTCGTGAAATAGGGGTCAAAGATGTTTTTAAGATCATCTGTTGGTATTCCGCACCCCTGGTCGATAAATGTCAGTCGGAGATAGGGGCCTGGGGGAAGTGAAAATGCATTCTTTTCGTTCAGTAGTTCATTTCGGGCTGAGACTGTCAGTACGCCACCTCCCGGCATCGCCTGCGTGGCGTTAATGATGATGTTATGAAAAACCTGGGTCATCTGGCCTTCGTCGACTTCGAGGGGATGGATGGAATCAGGTATGTCCTCGATTCCTTTGACATTTGAACCCCGTAGGACAAAGGAAAGCGCTTCGTTTACAATGTTTTTGAGCGATACCACTTGCTTGATCGGCTCTCCGCCGCGTGCAAAGGTCAGGAGTTGGTGCGCCAGTTCTCCGGCCCTCACTGCTGCTTTTTCAGCCTCTGCCAAGGGCTTGTTGGATTTATGGGTGGTATCGAGAAAAATTTTCGCAAACGAGATATTGCCCATGATTCCTGTCAAGATATTATTGAAATCATGGGCAATCCCACCAGCGAGCACACCCAGGGATTCCAGTTTCTCTAATTTCAGTTTTTCATTTTCGAAATTTTTCAGCTCCGATATATCACGGGTGACGGAGAGAAGATGCGGAACCCCCTTTATGGAAATTGCTCTCGCGGATATCAATGCGGTAATGATGCTGCCATCTTTTAATCGAAATTGCGTTTCAAGATTCTGGCAAAACCCTCTTTCCCGAAGACACTGAGCCAATATGTCCCGATCAGCTGGATCACGCCAAAGGTTGAGTTCCAGGACTGTCTTGCCAATAGCCTCGTTACGGGAAAAACCTGTAATTTGTGTAAATCCTTGATTGATATCGACATAACAACCGTCATCCAGACGGCTGATGGTCACTGCATCGGGACTGAAATCAAACGTCTTACGGAACTTGTCTTCGCTTTCCCGCAAGGTGTTATTCAACCTCTCAAGCATTTCATTTTGCTCGGCGAGTTTAAGATTAATAAGCCGGAGCTCGTTTTCCTGGCACTTCCTATTGTTGATGTTAAAAGTCACGCCGACAAACCGCTTGCCATGCTTATAATTCGAGCTCTGCATGATCTTGCCGTAATTGGCGTACCAGACCCATGAACCGTCTTTGGCCTTCAGTCTAAACTCGCATCGATATTCAGGCGTTACCCCTGTCGAATGCTCATCGATTGCTGTCTTGATTAAGGGGGTATCTTCTGGATGGACAAGGGCAAAGAGGTCATCGATATAGGCGAAAGCCTCCTCTTCACTATAGCCGAGTTCAGCAAATGTTTTCACTGCCTTACGGGTAACCTCACCGGTAACCAGATCGTTCTCCCATAGATCAAGTCCCGCAGCCTCCAAAACGAGTGCCAGGCGATCTTTATTGAGCTCTTCTTCACCCATCGTTTAAATTCCCTTTACTGGTTTCCATGTCCGATTTACTGACAACTGGACATCTAGAGTTCAAAATTAAAAGATCATTATCATTCCTTCACAGCTAATTGACAAAGAAAATCTTACCACTGGCAATCAGAACCGAAAATGATAAACCTCAGGTTAGGACTATCCTGAGTAGCCCTTGAGGGTGTAATCAGCCATTTTTAGCTGAAAATCTAATAAAATGTTACTCCATTTTAGACCTGCCTGCTGCTTGATAGTACTTTTGAATCAATCAGTGGCGACCCAGTTTAAACTGCCAAGATAAACCTCTCGATTCTAAGATTGGACCCATTGTTGAGAGATCTGTCAAGTTAAGGGGTGTGAACAGGCCTCACCGGTTGAGTTTCCTGAGCGTTTTGGCCTTGTGAATGCCCCAATATCACTCCCGAAAAGGAGCAATTTTGCTCTTTTGCAAATTCGAAATTATCTCAGAAGAAATGGCGGGTAATGGAGCATTTTGGATTCTTGATTGTTCCTGAGCCCGGTCAGCACCCTTTGTCAGCTTTTCCGTATCATGGTGTATAATTCAGTGAGAGCATATTGCTCCAACAACCCTAACCACAGGAGGTGCACTATGAAAGTATCACAAGCAGTCGATTTCCACTTTCATTATCACCGGGCCAACTCCAAAAAAAATACCGTCAAAACCTGTGAGTTTGTCCTCTCCCGTTTTACAACCCAGTTTGACAAACGTGATCTTGCCAGCATATCCACTGAAGAGGTGCTGGGCTTTCTGCTTTCGCTGACCAAAAACAACAAACAAGCGACCAAAAGAAACCGATACTCGGTACTTGCATCTTTCTACAATTTCAGCATCAACATGGGTCTACCTGCCCTCACCAATCCCTGCAACTCTTCTGTAATCAAAAAGATTTTCAAGCGTCCTCAGGCAATTCAGTGGAACATCGTGG
>CAIQWD010000023.1 GCA_903875445.1 uncultured delta proteobacterium
CGATACCTGTATCTTTCTTGATTTGTCGCCTTTCAATATCATCAATTCAAGCCTGATCGGGATCCTCGGCTCTATCATCATGGACCCGAAGATTCAGTTTTTGGCTCTTTGTGGGGTGCAACCGGCTGTTGCCGACATCCTCAAACGCTTCGGGGTCGTCTCCGAGGAAGAAAGAAAAAGAACGTATAGCAATACAAAAATCAAGGACAATCTGAGCAAGGTTTTTACTTTTAACTCGATTGAAGAAGGGTTGGTTTGCCTTAACCCTGTATGATATTTGCCAATAATCGTTAAGAACGAGTGGTGTCTCGGCGAGATTCCCGCCGATCGCTATGGAGTAATAACTTTCATTAATTCTTCCGAATAGTTTTGGGCAGCAGCCAGTTCATTTTTCGATAGGATACTTTCAAGATATTCCCTGGCTGCTTTGGCTGGCTGATGACCATTAGCTGCCGCCAAATTCAGCCATCCGTAGGATTTTTCCAGGTCGGCGGCCTTGACCCCTTTGCCGGTATAGTACATTATCCCTACATTATACTGGGCAACCACCAATCCGTTATAGGCAGCTTTTATGAAAAAACTGCCGCCTTTTTCCGCATCCTGTTCAACGCCGTTACCGACAAAATACATAAAACCCAGTTCATTCTGGGCTTCTTTGCTGCCGTTTTCAGCGGCAAGGTGATACCATTGCAAGGCTTTTTGATAATTTTTCGGCACTGCCGAGCCCAGCAAAAATGCTTGACCAAGAATCTGCTCCGATTCCGCACTGCTCTTGCCGTTCTTGGCCGCCTCATGGAGGAGCGTAAAGGCCTTCTTGAAATCCTTATTGGTACCAATACCTTTCAAATACATACCGCCGCTGATATATTGCGCTTCCGCATCGTCCGCTTCGGCTGCCTGCAGGTAGAGCTGCAGGGCCTTCGCGTAGTTTTGCTCGCCCCCTATCCCCCAGTAATATTTTTTCGCTCGTTCCTTCAGGCTTTGTGGCGAATCGGCAGAAAAACAGGTGCCGGTGACGGCAAAGCAGAAAAGGGCGATTATTAAGGCCTTCCAGAGGTTTTTTAAAGGGGAGGTTCTGTTCATAGTTAAAATGGCTTCATTTTCCGGTAAGATCCGCGAGAAGATTACTAGCAAAATCGAGGTTTGGATCAAGGGTAAGGGCAAGGGTAAGGAACTGAATGGCCGCTTCCCTCTTACCGATTTTGTGGTAATTTACCCCAAGATTGGCATAATCAATAGCAGAGGCTGGATTCAAAGCAACCGCCCTTTGGAAATGATTTATGGCCTTTTCGTGTTGCCCGGTTTTAAAGAAACAGACGCCGAGTGTGTTGTGCATATCCGGGCGTTCTTCATCCTCCGCCAGTCCCTTATACAGGACCTCTATAGCATCCTGATATTTACCAAGGTCTTTCAGGCAAGTCCCCACAAAGGAGAGGATATACGGCAAATCTTCCGACTCAGGCTGCAATTCCAGCGCGCGATGAAAATGTTGCAATGCCGCTTCGGGTAGCCCCATGGCCGAAAAATTCCGGCCTCGGTAAAACTCGAGATAGTAGGCCGCCGGCAGTAAATTTTCCATTTGACCGAATTTTTTCTCAAGAAGGTCAGGATCTTGAACCAGATCGACCAGCAGTTTTGCAGCAAAGAGACCAACATCATTGATCATCGATCGTTCCCGGAAATGGGCTCCGGGGACTATGGTGTATAAGGCAGGAATCTGCAAATCGTCATGGGTCACATCGATCATGAAAATTTCCATGCCGATCTTTTTCAGTGCAGCAATGCAGTTGTCAATTTCTGCCCGGATATTGTTATCGGCCAGGTTGGCCATTTGATCGACAGTCACGCTCTCGGGAGAATCTGTTAGGTATTCCACCTCTTCCATGGAAAGGGGCTTCGGCAGACCGGATGCCACATAATTCGAGTTGGTATTGAAATCCCCAGCCAGTTGCGCCACCTCGGTGATCGCCCGGATCAGCGCCTTTTCAGGGCCAGGAGTCGTTCCCGCCGTGTAGACAATCTCGCTTTTACCCGGAAAAGTCGATCTATCGATCGCCAAGGCTCCAACCGTGCAGATACCGGTATCAAGGGTAAAATCGTTAAGATAGAGTTCAATGTCATGGGCAGCGAATTTGTGCAGTAATTCCTTGGCAACCTCGTCCTGAATCGAAGTTGTGTCAATCCTGGGGGTTAATAATTGCCGATTATTTATAAGCGAACAGACGTGTCTTTCGACGATCTCGCAAATTCCCTGGATTGCCGCCTCTTCGAGAGTGTTGCCGGCGGATGGTCCATTGAATTCATTGATGGCAAAAAACCACGAGAAGGGAATGAGGACATCTTCACCCCGGCTTATGTTTGTTCCCCAAGCCCACTGCATGGGAATATCTTCCAGCAATTGCCCGAGGAGGGCAACACTCGAATGGCTGTCATGCACCGAGGCCAGGAGATATTCCATCGCCAACATGGGATATCCTGCCCTGGTCATTGCCGCATAGTCACCAACGAGGAAGTTGTCGGCACTGTTTTTGTAGGAAAAAAAAGAGAACCTTTCAGCCAGCTCCATACAGGCCGAGGCTTCAGCCTGTATGGGAGAGGCACCCTTGCCCATCTGCTTTTTTGTACCGGTCAACGCCTTTGCATCTTCCCCGCAGACACTGAAATACACCGGGATGTCCAGCCGCCCGTTATCTATTCTTTTTACTTCATTCAAGATCTTGATATCCAAGGATGTCACTTTGGCATAGAAATTCCGCAGCGTTTCTTCCGGGCTGATGGCCTTGTCCTGATCGATGGTGAATTTTTTGTAGCAATCGCTAAAACGTACAGATTTTCTTTTCATTGTGAAGTGTCGGATTTATTTTTGTTTGTCGTGAAATAGTTGGAAACGCGTTTTCCCTTTATTTGATAACGGCGTGTTGCACACGGCTCTATAATAAGCTCAATTCTATCATTATCAAGCATAGATACGGCCTGGTTTAACGGCAGCTTAGAATTCTTCGAGGATATTCTGCACTCTCTTTTGAAAGAGAGTGGTTGCCTGGATAATGGCTATCCTCCTTTCATCGCCATCCTGCAAAAGCTCAAGTGTCAACCGTTCCTCCGGGAGGATCTCAAGTGCCCGCTTTGACCATTCAATGACTGTCAATCCTCTTTGGTAAAAATATTCCTCAAAGCCGAGGTCAAGGACTTCACCGACATCCTGCAGCCGATAGAAATCCATATGATACATGGGGATACGACCCTCATATTCATGCAGAATGGCGAAGGAAGGGCTCGTCACATAGCAGTTTTCCGGGACTTCCAAGCCTCTGGCGATTGCCTGAACCAGGGTGGTTTTACCGGCACCCAGATCACCGTCGAGGCAGATAGTTTCGCCGGGACCAGCCGTTTCCCCTAAAAAACGACCGAGTTTCTCAGTGTCTAAGAGATTATTTAATTGAATTCTGATGGTGTCCATCTACTCCCCGCCAAACGGCATCGTGCTCTTTCTTGCTGGTCTCTGCAAAGCAAGAAACCCCGTTACAGGGCCAGCTACAACGGATCCTGAAACGGGGTCAAGAGTATACGATTGTCAAGATATCAGTTCACTTTGCTGACATTTTCGGCCTGCAGCCCTTTATCGGTTTTTGCAACGGTAAATTCGACCGCTTCACCTTCTTCCAGGGTGCGGAATCCTTCACCCTGGATAGCACTGTAGTGGACGAAGATATCCGGTTCCCCATCAGATCTTTCTAAAAACCCATAACCCTTGCTGGCATTAAACCACTTGACCTTTCCTTTCACACGATCAGACATACTGCGAGCCTCCCGGATAATACCAGACCGATTAACGCATGTCCAAAAATGCGAAAACTCGGTCTGTGTTAAGAATCCCATTTATTGAGCTTTGGGTACCCACTCTAGGGGTATCAAGAAAAACCAGCTCACGTCAAGAAAAATGATATGCATCATCAAATATTTCAAGGGAGTCCCGGAGAGCCGGAAAACCCTCCTCACTTTTTCACCCACCATGTCATAAGTAACTGAAATGGATCATAATAAAGCGGTAATTGCGATGGTGTGGAAAACTTGTTGTGATAGCTTATCCTGTGCACCGGAAGATACCAGTTGGGTATCAGATAGTATCCGTACCAGAGGACGCGATCAAGTGCCCTGCATCCGGCCGTCAGCTCTTCTTTGGTTTCTGCGTAGATGATTTTGTCGACCAAACCGTCCACCGCAGCTGATTTTATTCCAGCGTAGTTTTGCGAACCTGCCCGGTCGGCAGAAGTCGAATGCCAGTAATTGCGCTGCTCATTGCCGGGGGATTGCGATTGACCATAAGTCGTGACGATCATATCGAAGTCAAAGCTCTTTAAACGTTCGATGTATAAGGCTGTGTCAATTGTACGATAGCTGGCGCGGATTCCCAGTTTTTCGAGATTTTTCACATATGCTGCCATGACCCGTTCAAAGGCTGGTGAAACCAAGAGGATGTCAAAGGCGAATTTTTGCCCTTTGGCATTGACGAGACTGCCTTTCTCGACATGCCAGCCGGCTTCCTCTAATATTTTTTTGGCCTCTAAAAGATTTTTGCGAATGCCATCCGGTTCAATTGCGATTGGCGGCGTCAGGGGGGTGGTAAACACCTCCGGCGGAAGGATGTCTTGATATGCCTCCAGATACTTACGTTCCAACCCTTCGGGCAAACCTTTGGCCGCCAAATAGGAATTGCTAAAGAACGAGTTGCTTCTGGTATACTGATCATGGAAAAGAGATTTGTTGGTCCATTCAAAGTCAAGTGCTAATCCCAGCGCTTTTCTCACTCGTATATCTTGAAACAATTCCCTTCTGGTATTCATGAGAAAGCCCTGAATACCAGCGCAATTTTGGTGTGGAACCGTCTTTTTTACAATCGAACCGTCGGTAAACTTTTTTCCATCCATATCCCGAGCCCATTGTTTGGCAATATTAATGGAGATAAAATCAAACTCTCCTGCTTTAAAAGCTTCCAGGGCAACAGTTTGGTCCTTGTAATATTTGACTGTGATTTCATCAAAATTATCCATCCCTTTGCGGGTTGGATGCTCCTTGCCCCAATACTCTGGATTGCGTTTGTAGGTTATGGTTTTACCGATATTGAATTTTTCAACAATATAGGGACCTGATCCTACCGGGGGAATCAATTCCCGATTTCCCGACTGATCCTCAAAGCCATGCTTTTGAAAGAATTTTTTGGACATTATCCGGATTTGTCCGGCGATCATATGCAGTTCCCTATTGGCTTTTTTAAATTGCATGCGAATTTTATCGGGGGCGAGAATTTCAGCACCTTCAATGTCTTGATAATAATAGTTGTTTGATGGATGTACCTTGTCACTTTTCAAGGTTTCCAAGGTGAAGGCGACATCCTCTGCGGTCACCGGCTCACCATTTGAAAACTTTGCCCGTGGGTCTAAGGTAAAGGTTACGGATTTTTGGTCGGCGGCAACCTCAATGTCGGCCGCTAGAAGGCCGTATTGAGAAAACGGCTCATCAAGACTGGCAACGGCAAGAGGTTCATAGACTAGGCTTTCCAGGGCAAGGGGGGCCTCACCCTTCAAGGTAAACGGATTCATTTTGTCGTAGCTGCCGATGTCATGCAAGACCAGGGTGCCGCCCTTGACTGCCTCGGTCGAGGTGTAGTCAAAATGGGAAAAATTTTTCGGATATTTAAGCTCCCCGTCGAGGGAAACGCCATGCGCTGCGAGCAAAGGTGAGGCAATAAAAAGGCCGACGAGGATAATGAGCAAGGATATTCTGCTGGGCGTCATTGGCAATCACTCCTGATTCCCGAAGCGGGATGGTGGGTTTGGTTTAAGTTTAAGTTCTGGCGAGATTACCATTTTTTGTGTAATGTGTCGAATTCTCCAGTATGAACCAACAAGATTTGTTGTACCTGTACCTCGTATCAAGACAGCCGATACGGGCCATAAAGAATTAACTCCTCTTCTCTTCCGGAGCGCAAACAATGGGAAAGACCATAACTGAAAAGATATTCGCAGCACATCTGCGCGATAAACCGACAGAGGACAATATGATCCTCGACCTTGACGTTGTCATGTGCCATGAAATAACTACCCCTATCGCCATCATGGATCTGCTGGAAAAGGGTATGGACCATGTTTTTGACAGCAGCAAAATCAAGGCCGTCATCGATCACGTCACCCCTGCCAAGGATTCCAAGACCGCGACCCAAGGGAAAATCATGCGGGACTGGGCGAAACGCCACCAGATCAAGGACTTTTTTGATATCGGAGAAAACGGCGTATGTCACGCCCTGTTTCCGGAAAAAGGCTTCGTCAGGCCGGGATACACCGTCATCATGGGCGATTCCCATACCTGCACCCACGGTGCCTTCGGGGCATTTGCCGCTGGTGTCGGAACAACCGATCTGGAGGTCGGTATCTACAAGGGGGTCTGTTCCTTCCGGGCGCCCAAGACCATCCGCATCAACATTACCGGAAGCTTGCAACCCCGGGTTTCCGCCAAAGACGTAATCCTGGCGGTCATCAAGAAAATCTCGGTCAACGGTGCAACCGACAAGGTCATTGAATTCGTCGGGCCGGTGGTCGAGGCGTTTACCATGTCGGCTCGAATGACCCTGTGCAATATGGCCGTCGAGGCAGGTGCCACCTGCGGCATTTGTATGCCGGACCGGGTGACCGCAGAGTATCTCTGGCCTTTTATTAAAGCCGAATATCCTTCCATTGATGCCGCGGTTGAAAAATATCGGGGCTGGCATTCCGACACCGATGCGGAATATGCAGCGCAACTGGACTTCGATATGACTTCGCTTGTCCCGCAAGTCACCTTTGCCTATAAACCGGACCAAGTCAAAGATATAACTGAAATAGCCGGAACCCCCGTCGATCAAATCTATATCGGTTCCTGCACCAATGGGCGTATTGAAGATTTACGGGATGCTGCGGAAATCATCAAGGGCAGAAGGCTTGCCGCCGGAGTTCGGGGAATCGTCACCCCCGCTACCCCGCATATTTACAGCATGGCTCTGGACGAAGGCATCATCAAGATTTTTATGGATGCCGGGTTTTGCGTTCTTAACCCTACCTGCGGGGCATGTCTTGGCATGAGTGCGGGCGTTCTTGCTGCGGGAGAGGTTTGTGCCTCGACCACCAACCGGAACTTTAATGGACGTATGGGCAAAGGCGGGATGGTGCATCTCATGAGTCCATTTTCTGCGGCGGCGGCGGCCGTAACCGGAGTGATTACCGATCCGCGAGACTTCAAGGAATAATAAACAGGGATGGTTACCATGAAAATATTTGGCG
This sequence comes from uncultured delta proteobacterium, assembly GCA_903875445.1. GTDB lineage: Bacteria > Desulfobacterota > Desulfobulbia > Desulfobulbales > Desulfocapsaceae > Desulforhopalus_A. The sequence goes on from CAIQWD010000023.1 coordinate 7,314, forward strand.
GTCCGGCGATTCTGCTGGATAGAAGCGATATAAATACGGACGAGATAATACCTGCAAAATATCTAACCGAGATTACCAAGGCAGCATTGAAACCCCACCTGCTGGAGGATCTGCTGCTTGACGGCAAGCCCTTCGCGCCTCCGGCAGAAGAGATGCAGCGGATAAGGGTTGTCGTAACCCGTGCCAATTTCGGTTGCGGGTCCTCCCGGGAACATGCAGTTTGGGTCTTTGAAGTCAATGATATAAATGTGGTGATCGCCGAGAGTTTTGCCAGGATTTTCAGGCAGAATATGTTCAATTGCGGCATTCTTGCCGTAGAACTCGGTAAAGAGCAGATTGCCGCCCTCTTTGCCATGCGAGGCAAGATCACCGTCAAGGTAGATTTGGACCGCGATCAGTTAACCGCATCATCCGACAACAAAGATCAAGACGATCTTATCTGTGTCTTTCATCTCAATTCTTTTGATAAAGAATTGGTTGCTGCCGGCGGATGGTTGCCCTATGCCGACCGGAAGTATTGATTGAAGAAAAGACAACGGGCCGAGATCTTCTCTGATCCCGGCCCGTTGTATAGTGGTTTTATTGCCCTTGAGGGGTTCGGGAAACCTTACAATCCGCAGTTGCGCAGTTCCTGAATGGCTTTCTCCTGTTCCTCGGTCAACTCTTTGGGAACCTTGACACCTATTCTGATATAAAGGTCGCCCCTTTCGCCCAATGGTCCTATTGGCAATCCGTACCCCTTCAACCGCAGACGTGAGTCATGGGTTGTGCCTGGAGCCACCTTCACCATAAATTTCTTGCCTTCCAGGGTCTCTACTTCCATTGAAGTACCAAAACAGGCTTCACTGAAGGTGATCAGCTTTTGCGTTACCAGATCGTCACCATCCCTCGAAAATGTCGCGTTTGAGGCGATATCAACTTTAAGGTAAAGATCCCCGGGGATTCCTCCATTGTGCGAATTGCCACCCTTTCCCTGCAACCGCAATTTTTTTCCGGCCTCTATCCCTTTGGGAATTTTTACCGATACATTTTGAGGGGTGCCATTCTTCCTTAAAGTTATTGTCCGTTCAGCACCATTCAGCACTTCTTCAAGGCTGACGGTAATCTGATAGGTCATGTCTTGGCCTTTTTCCGGCGTACTGTGACAGCCGCCACCACACCCGCCCGACTGACCCTGGCTGAAAAACGAGGAAAAACCATTTCCACCGCCCATGCCGCTACGAAAGTGAGCCGACTGCCCGGCTCCACCAAAACCGAACTGGCGAAGAACGTCGTTGAGATCGAAGCCTCGAAAAATGTCCTCCTGAGAGTACCGCTGATGAAAATCCGCGGAACCGTAAAGGTCATACTGTTTCTTCTTCTCAGAGTCCGAGAGTACGGCGTAGGCTTCATTAATTTCTTTGAACTTGGTTTCCGACTTCTTTTCCCCCTGATTTTTATCCGGATGATATTTAAACGCGAGTTTGCGATAGGCTTTTTTGATATCAGCCGGGGAAGAGTCCTTTTTCACCCCTAGGAGTTCATAATAATCCATTGCAACAAACCAGCTTTTTTAAACGTTAGCGAAAATGTACCTAGATGATCGTGTACCAACAATATGAACGGTATGCCCTGCAGTCAACCATCTATTAAGTTGACAATGCCTTTGAATAAAACGAAAAAAGGAGCTGTTTCCAAAGGGGAAGCAGACTCCTTTTGTCGCAAGACAAAGCCTCAAATCAGACCCAAAAATTTCGATTAAAACGGAACTTCCTCACCGGTACCGGTCCCTCCCATCATTCCTCCGAACGGTTCCGGCGGTAGTGGTGGTTGCTCAAACCCCCCGCTACCTCCACCATCACTGGCGCGTGGTGTCAGATTTTGGATGGTTGCAGCAATAATTTCTGTAGTATAGCGGTCAACACCGGTCTGATCTTTCCATTTCCGGGTCTGCAACCTTCCCTCCAGATAAACCTTTGAGCCTTTAGAGAGATAGTTGCCGCAAAATTCGGCACTTTTATCCCAGACAATCACCCGGTGCCATTCCGTTTCATCCTGCATATTACCGTCGCGATCTTTCCACTTTCTGTTGGTGGCGACGCTTAAAGTGGCTACAGCTGTTCCGCTTTGAGTGTAGCGAATCTCCGGATCGGAACCGAGATTTCCAATAAGTATAACCTTGTTGACCATAATAGAATCCTCAGAGGGTAAAAGAATTTAAGGGAGCCGATAATTCCTAAGAATTGAATACTGCCAATATACGCAAGAATATAGAAAGAACAAGACCAAAATTATTTCTTACAGGCCGCGAATGACCGGCAATGAGCTGGATCTCAACGAACAGTGCGATCCAGCATCTTCGACAGGCCGCCTCTGTCGCCGGGCGTATAGCCCATCACCTCCCGCCAAATTTCATCGCTCTCCATACAGAAATATATGCACGTCCCGGCACTCGCCTTTTTCTGCAGGAGAGCAAAAATATGTTGATAAAGACGCACCCTGTTGAATCGAAAATACCTCGCTTTGCCATCAAGGCCAGTGATGAATTCCTGATAATAGATTTTTGCCCCCGGAAAGCGCATGATACCGATTTCTTTTAAACTCGGGATATAGCGCAGTGCTCCTAGAGAAATCCAGGCAATGGCCGAAGCCGGGATTTTTTCAAAAAGACGATCGATAGTTTCCGCATAGCCGCTCTGCCACCCCGGATAGTCAATTATCGGATCAAAATGAAAGGCCAGGCGATACCCCCATTCAGCGCACTTTTGGGCCGCATCGAGCCGTTCCGCAAGAGTCGCCGACCGCAATTCATATCTGGCCATGATTGGCGCAGCATTCAACGACCAGGCGATGATGGTTTTGCCGTTATGGTGAAGTCCTTGCAAATTGTCGATGACCGCGCTTTTGGTTTTCAATTCGAGTACTGCGTTGTCCCTCAGGGCTATAAACTCTACAAGAGGCCGACTGAGGCAGGTCAATCGGTCGATGGCGAGAGAATCTGTAAACTCGCCGGTGCCTATCCGAAAAAATTGTTGCGGATTTGCGGAGAGAGACTCGGAAAGTTCGTGGAAAAGCTGGTCGGTGTTAACATGGAAGGTTAGCCAGGGGGTATTGAGATAGGCCTGGAGAATACAATACACACAGTCAATTGGACAATTTGTTCCGGTATTTACAACCTGATAGTCGCAGCATTGGTATTCTCGGGTGCCGGGGCAAGGTTTGAAAAAAAGGCCACGGTTGTTGCACAGGTAGAGTTGCCTTTTGCCCATTGTCAGATTTTCGACAAAATTATCACCAAGATCGTTCGGTTTTTGCCGTTCCGGGACAAGGGTCCAGGGAAGATTGGCGCGAGCGAGAATTTCCTGAGTGTAATCGAGTTCGAGGCAGGGCTCCTCGACAAACAGCCTGTTGATGTAGCGGGAAGGATCCTTCCAGGTATGATTTTCAACCATTACATTCCTTTTAAGAACAAGTGAAGATCTTACAGTATGACCTTACTTATTGTTATTTTTAAATAAATTAAATTTTATTAGCTGTGGCATTATACATTGTCTTTGCTGTATACTACAGAATTTAAAAAAATATATCCTTCCTTCTTTGGAAGTTACTAGTTTTGTAAAAACGGTTAGAGAATGGCTACTGAAATACTCATCAACGCGACAAGTTATGAGGTGCGTCTTGCCCTGGTTGAAGACGGCAATCTCAGCGAATTCCACATGCAGAGGCCCACTGAGAAAGGTCTCATGGGCAATGTCTACAAAGGCAAGGTGGTACGCGTGTTACCCGGAATGCAGGCGGCGTTTGTCGATATTGGTCTGGAGCGCACCGGCTTTCTCTATGTCGATGACGTGTGTGTGTCATCCGACTCACCTGAATACAGCCCTTGTATCACCGATTGCGCACAAACCAACATTCGTGCCCAGGGGATGCATATTGAGGATATTCTTCGTGATGGCCAGGACATTCTTGTCCAGGTCAGTAAGGATCCGATCGGCACCAAAGGTGCAAGACTCACCTGTCACATTACCTTGCCTTGTCGTAATCTTGTCTTTATCCCGCTTACCGATCATATCGGGGTTTCACGGAAAATCGAGGATGAAGAGATCAGGACACAACTGAAAAATCTTATCGAGGAGATTCGGCCTCAAGGCTCCGGCTTTATCGTCCGGACCGTTGCCGAACACGCCAATGGGGAAGAGCTTGAGGCCGACATGGAATACCTCATGCTCCTCTGGGAGGGTATTGTCGACCGGTCTTTGCATATGGAAGCACCATCCTTGGTGCACGAGGACCTCGATATCACCCTGCGTTCGATTCGCGATTTTTTTACGAGAGATGTCGATGCGTTGATCATCGATGATCAACAAGCATATGAGAAGCTTCTTGCCCATGTCAAGACCTTTGCCCCCTTGCTGGCCGAAAAGATTATCCTTTATAAGGACAGCACCCCTCTCTTTGAGGCAAATAACATCGAGGTGGAGATCTCCCGGGCGATTGAAAAAAAGGTCTGGCTGCGATCCGGGGGTTATATCATTATTGAAAGCACCGAGGCTCTGTCGGTAATAGACGTAAATACAGGAAGATATGTTGGAAAAAGTGACCTCAACGACACAATTTTCAAAACCAACATGGAAGCAGCCATTGAAATTGCCTACCAGCTGCGACTGAGAAATATCGGTGGGATTATTATCATTGATTTCATTGACATGGAAGACGATCGACATCGGGAGGAGCTCTATTCCACTTTCAAGGAGGCTGTGAAAAAAGACAAGAGCCGAATCAACATTCTCAAACTCTCCGAATTCGGTCTTGTGCAAATGACCCGCAAAAGGAACAGTGAAAATTTGCACCAGTTGATGTGTGAACCCTGCCACTATTGTGCCGGCGAAGGTATGATAAAATCACGACGGACCATTTGTTACGATATTTTTAGAAAGATTACCAGGCATTCACGAAAACATAAGGGCAACACTATCACCTTGCGGGTCCACCCAAAATTGGCTGATCTCCTCCATAATGAAGAGGAGCAGACAAGAACACGGGTCGAAAAAGATATCGGCAAACGGATTATTGTTGCCGCTTCAAAAGACCTGCATATAGAAAAATATGAAATAATCTGGCAAAAATAGGATTTTCCTTCAGCGCCAGCCATCTCAGCGTAAGGACAAAGCTTGACAATGGCCTTGAGTAGCAGCAAATATTATAACAATTTCAGATTACTATCAATCATTTTGGGTGTCGTTTTCGGAGCTGCCGGAATTGTCGTATTTCTTCTTTTTTTTGAAGGAGAAAGTCCGGTGGTAAGCCTTGAACAAACCTCAGATTATATCGGCAAAAAGGGCACAATTCACTATTCCGCAAGTGATGGAAAAAGTGGCCTGCGCAGTATTATTATATGGGGATCACAGGGAAATTTGAACAAAGTTTTGCATTCAGTCACCTTTCCACGGTCTTCATACCTCGGCAAGATCGGTCGGGCCGAGGCAATGGAAACTGTGACCTTTGACACTAAGAAAGAAGGATTCATCGACGGCCCCATGAGCATCACATTTGAGGCCAGGGATTATTCCCTTCGAGGATGGCTGCAGGGCAACAAGACCATTGTCAACAAAGAAGTAACTGTCGATACCGTTCCACCACAACTGCAGATTCTGCAGAGCGAAAAGTATATTTCCCCTGGTGGTGCAGGAATTGCCATTTACCATATTCCTAATAAAAAGTGCACGAGTGGGGTAACGATTAATGGTCGATTTCACCCCGGTTTCCTCTTGGGTGATGGGAAGCCGGATACCTATATCTCCTATTTCGCACTGCCATACGATGCTAAGAAGATCGACAGTTTGATAGTCTCTGCCGTAGATTTGGCAGGAAACGAGATGATCGTTCCCTTCACCACTACTTACAAAAGTAGTGCACAAAAAACTGACACGATTACATTAAGCGACAGTTTCATCGGCACCAAAGTCCCTGAATTTCAGCAACACTACCCGGAAATGAAGGGAGAACTCATTGACCAATATCTCTATACCAACACCACAGTAAGAGATCAGAACAACAAGAAGATCAGCGAACTCTGTCAGAGTCCTTTACCAAACAGGCTCTGGCAAGGCCATTTTTCAAGATTTGCCGGTAGTCCCAAGGCGGGGTTTGCCGATCACCGGAGTTATATGTATGGCGGCAAAATTATCGACAATCAAGTACATCTCGGTGTGGATATTGCTTCGACCAGTAGAGCTGAGGTGCGTGCTGCCAATAAAGGCAAGGTTGTCTTTGCCGACTATTTAGGTATATATGGCAACATGGTCATGATCGATCACGGCCAGGGAATTTTCAGCCTGTATTCTCATATGAGTCAGATGAATGTTTCTCCCGGAAATGACGTTGACAAGAAGTCGGTTATCGGCTTAACAGGCACCACGGGGATGGCCGGCGGGGATCACCTGCATTTCTCTATGCTCGTCAACGGGGTGTTTGTAATGCCCAAGGAGTGGTGGGACGAACATTGGATTGAAGTGACCATAGAGGCGCCGCTCGCCCAGTCGAAATTTTAATGCCAGAAAAGATGGTAAGGCTAATCCTCAAAATCGTAGTCAGAGCGGCCACAGAGGGAACATCGGAGAGTCTGATCCTGCCGGTCAAAGATCCACTCCCATCCTTTTTCCTTAATCATCGCCTCTTGTTCGGTACCACAGTTTATGCAGATCCATCTGTCTCCTTCTTCAGTTTCAAATAAATGCATGGTGTTCCTCCTTAATATCTCAATTTTAAATTGTTTCCGGTTCTCATCTCCGCTACAACCGGAGTCAAGATGCTGGTCTCGTCCCTTTGCAATCTCAGGGCTCGTTCCATGTACCTGAAAATAATTAATCCTGCCCGAAATTTTTTTTGCAATTCTTATCTCGATGGCGGCAATGAAGATATACTCTAAGACACCACAGCTTCTCTACAGTTATCTTGCAACGGAAATGCTTGCGCCATTTTTTGCAAGTTTTCTCATAATGAACTGTGTTTTTTTCCTGGCTAAGCTCATCCCCTTTCTGAATTTTGTCCTTGATCTTAATATTGGTTTCTCAGATTTTATTCGTCTATATTCTTACCTTTTTCCAAATATCTTTCTTTACACACTGCCCATGGCGGCCATGATGGGGATAACTATCGGATTTGCCAGATTATCAAGCGATTCCGAAATACTTGCCCTGAAAGCATGCGGAATAAGCATTTACCAAATCCTGCCACCTGTTGTCATCGTGGCATCTCTCATCGCTCTCTTGACAAGCTATTTTTCCATCACGCTGATTCCTGTGAGTGAAATAGCAATGAAACAGCTCACCTACCAATTGCTTAAGGAAAAAATCAATGAGGGTGTCAAGGAACATGTTTTCACCGAAGCCTTGGGGGAAGTTGTCGTATATATTGATAAAATTGATAAATCAACAGGAGAATGGCATAATGTTTGGGTCTCGGATTCCCGGGGCGTAGACAACCCCATGATTACCATGGCCACCACTGGTTCGATGACGAGCAATATCTCCAACATGATGGTGTCCATCATTCTGCGAAATGGCAGTCTCCATCGTCCTGGTACTGAAAATGCGCAAATTGTCGAGTTTGAACAGTATCAAATTAATATCCCACTCAAGCTGCCGAACGGCAATACTACCTTGAAAAAGTCTGCCTTATCCATGAAGAAGTTACGGAAGGAGGCGCAACTTACCAAAATAGAGGCGGACAAACGGAAATACCTAATCGAAGCCCATAGAAGACTTGTCTTGCCCGTAGGTTGCCTGATGATTAGTTTGATTGGCCTGCCTCTTGGTCTCCAGGCCCGTCCCGGCAAGAAGGCTATCGGCATCCAAGCGGGATTGGCTATCTTTGTTCTCTATTACGTCTTTTTAACCTTCAGTAGGACACTTGCGGAAGAGGGCGTTCTTCCGGTCCCGATAGCCATGTGGGCACCTAACACCTTTTTCTTTGTTCTTGCTCTTATTTGGATAGTGAGAATTGCCAATGAAAAACCGCTTATTCCTGAAGCCATTAGACTATTTTCACAGAAGGTATGGGGAAAAATTACCGCGCCGATTATCTTAATCGCAAAGACAATATTAAAACGATGGCGGCGAGTACCAAGAGAGAGCAATGGAACAAACTCGGGAAAGGATCTTAACATGTACGAAAATGCCATCACAGGCAATCCCAAAAGCCTGGTGTTTCATGTACCGTCTTGCGAATACTATAACTGCAAAAATTGCACTCTCTTTTTTAAAGATATTGATGTCGCTATTGATGCAGGATTTGAACCATGTCGATTTTGTGAGGATTTTATTGAAGAGTACCGGCAGCAAACTGCAGCGAATAAAGGAGAAAAGACATGAAACTGCCCACAGCACTTGAAATGCAAAAACTTGACAACGCCGCAAGCATGGATTTCGGAATTCCGAGTATTGTCTTGATGGAAAATGCAGGGCTGGGAACGGTTAACATGATCGAAATGGAGCTTGGTCCGTGTAAGAACACCTTCGCTCTCATTTTTGTCGGCCCCGGAAACAACGGTGGCGACGGCTTGGTTATCGGCAGACATCTGCATCAACGGGGTTGCCAGCCGGTATTCTTTTTTCTCGTTAATCCTGACACTCTCAAGAAAGATGCGGCCGTAAATTTGGAAATTATTAAAAAACTTCGGCTACCTTTTCATATTATTGATAATAGAAAACGGGTTGAAACCATTCCCATTCTTTTACAGCAGTTTGAAACTCGAGGTCTCCCCTGCTATGTACTAGTAGACGCTATCTTTGGCATTGGCCTCGACCGGCAGGTGCGGGAACACTTCGCCGATACCATCAACCTGATAAACAAGCCGGGATTCGCTGGCAAAGTCCCAAGAGTTTCAGTTGACACCCCTTCCGGAATCGATTCCGATACCGGTAAAGTTTTAGGCACCTGTATACGTGCCGACTACACCGCCACATATTGTTGTGCCAAGCCCGGACATTTCATTCACGGCAGCTCTGAATGGACAGGCAAATTGGCTATAATCGATATCGGTATACCGCCGGAGGCCATTGAACGGGCCGGCATTGTCACAGAGCTTGCAACGATTGATACCTATCGGCACATAACCAAACCCTTACAACGCCAAAAAGCATCGCATAAGGGAACACATGGGCATCTCCTTATTCTTGCCGGGTCTCCCGGAAAAACTGGGGCAGCTATTTTGGCAGCAAAGGGAGCTTTACGAACCGGAGCGGGATTGGTCAGTCTCTGTGTGCCGCATAACCTCAACCTGATTTATGAAACCACGCTGGTCGAGGCTATGACCATTCCCCTTCCGGGCAGTCCCGACACCCTGTCCATCGCCGATTGGAAGATTATTGCCGAAGCTGTTGCCAACAAACAGGGGGTGCTTATCGGACCGGGGATAGGGCGAGATCAGCGAACGGCTGATCTGGTGATGCGTGTCTACCGGGAGGTCAAATGTCCCGTCATTTTTGACGCCGATGCCTTGAACGTTCTGGCCGATTACCAGGATGATCTGCACACTCCGGGAGGACCAAGGATCTTTACCCCACACCCTGGGGAACTCGCCAGATTATTGCAAAAAGAAGTTGCCGATATCCAAGACAACCGGATCGATGCTGCTATGCTTGGCAGCAGTCTCTTCCGCAATGATATGCATGAAACTATTCTCGTCCTCAAGGGAGCAGGTACGATTATTGCCGGTGGTGATGGCACCACCTTCATCAACACAACCGGTAATCCGGGAATGGCCACAGGTGGCATGGGTGATGTTTTAGGGGGAATGATCGGCGCACTTGTCTGCCAGGGTTTGTCGCCGATGAATGCGGCAGTCGCCGGCGTGTTTTTGCACGGATTGGCAGCCGATATGCTGTATGAAGAGCGCGGCGTTGGCTTTCTTGCCTCCGAGGTCGCCGACACGATTCCTTTGGCGGTTATTGGCGGTTACCACCAGGCATCTCCTCGGTAAGCCGTTGTTAAAATATATCGGTTAGATAGCACACTACCAACTACCATTCGATTGCTGGAAAACCATTTTCAACCAGGTATTGATTACATCGCCGAAACACCCCGGAACCGAGAAAACCCTTATGCGCCGACAATGGCGACGGGTGGCTGGTTGCCAGGATAAGGTGTTTCTCCCGGTCAATAAGGGCCGTTTTCTTCTGGGCAAAGGCCCCCCAAAGCATAAAGACAACGTTCTCTTTTTTTCTGGAAATGGTTGCGATAATATCATCGGTTAATTGATGCCAGCCCAATCCGGCATGGGAATTCGGTTGCCTGGCAATAACCGTCAGGCTGGCATTGAGCAACAAGACGCCTTGAGCCGCCCACCTCGACAAATCAGTTTCGATACTCACCGGTCTGCCCTCGTATACACTGGCATTGACCTCCTGCAGGATATTGCGCAGGGATGGCGGCATGGGAATACCGCTCTTTACCGAGAAGCATAATCCATGTGCCTCCGGACCTTTTCCGGGATATTCATTGAAATAGGGATCCTGGCCAATGATCACCACTCGGGTTGCCGTAAGGCTTGTCTGGCGCATTGCTGAAAAAACATTCTCTCTTGCCGGATAAATCTTGTATCGAGTGTCTGGGGCTTCGTATGCCAACTTGACAAGTTTCTTATGCAGGCCTTGCTGCATCAAAGGCACATTTTCTTCCCAAAGCATTGATTCCGGCTGTTGTATTTGGCATTCCATACGTTTCCCCGTGCTTGTCTCCCTGCACTTCGTGGGTATGTATTTTAAAGATTTTCAAAAGGACTGGTACCGACTATCCACCAATGAACGTACTCATTCAAGAACTATTCCGTTTTTGGCTTGGCAATGCAGGGTCTTGATTTTTTCCAAGAGATTCCGGGTTTGATAGGTTTTCGCAATCACCGATTTGTTCTGGATATGCCGTCCCATATTTTTACAGTAGCATTCAAGCCCATCAAGAACGATAGGGGTTCCACCGTTTTTCATAAGAATGGACATCCCCTTGTCGCCATCACTTTCATCTCCGGACAGAATAATTCCGCAGGCCCTCTTCTTGTAAAGGGTACTGACGGAAGCGAGAAGAATATCTAGAGGTCCGCAGTTTAAGGCTGCTTTCTGCAACCTTTGCAAAGTCAACTGGGCGCTATAGGGTTTCAAGTGCATATAATCATGCCCCGAAGCTATATAGCAGTTGCCGGCCTCAATGTTTATTCCTTCTCTTGCCCGAATAACCTTCATTGCCGAAATGGCATCAAGATATTCTGTGAAACGATTCAAATGTTCGGTTTCCCGGTGAATAACTGCAATCAAAGCACCGCCCATTTCCGGGTCAAGGTGGGGAATTATTTCCAGCAAGTTGAAAAAACTCCCCTCCCCACCACCAATTACCGAGATGAAATTATTTCTGCGGAACTGGGAAGCCGCTGCGCCCCCAATCTCGATGCTGTCACCACACTGAGAGCAGGTTATGTTGGGCAAAGCTTGTGATTTCCGATAGGTGACAACTTCGCGTCCACCGCAGTCTTCGCAGAACACTACGCGGCGCACTTCTTCACTCACATTGGGTGGCAATGGCGAGGAGGTGAAGAATGGCTCACGGGCCTTGAGCTTAAGATCAGTCGCCTTTCGCACCTTGTCGATGAGTATTATTTTCTGGTTTTGTAAGTTGTTCTTCTGAAAGATGAAATCCTTGCAAATGAAATCGACGGCGCCGTTTTTTATGGTATCAAAGGATCGGGCAGTACCTTCTTCGGTAAGGCTTGAGAACATAATGGTCGGAGTCGGACGGTGGATCATCAGATGCTGCAAGGCAGTCATCCCGTCCATGAGAGGCATTTCAAGATCAAGGAGAATTACCGACGGATTGGTTTTCAAAACCATATCGAGGGCTTCAATACCGTTTTGTGCCTCCCCAACGATGATAATATCCTGACAATCTTCTAAGATATCTCGAAGGAACCGCCGAAAAACCAGCGAATCATCGACTATCAGAAGTGATATTTTCGCAGGAGCAGAAGTATTTTGTGCATGATCCATAAATAGCCTACCCCTTCGCCGCTCTTATCAATCCATACAAATACAACTCTCTGTTTTGACTTTATTTGGTTGATAAAGAGCATGTTTTTTTATGTATTCAATCACTCCAACCGGAATCTCTTCTTGCGAGATTATCCCTTTACCTACCTTTGCTCTGATATCTGTAGAGCTGTAATCGCCTGGATAGGTTTGGAGGAGAATAATCTCTCTGCAACCGTCTTTTCCCTGCCAGGAACTGCCATGTTCGACATAGTGCAATTTTCCCAGGAATTCGCTGAATCGCTCGACATTATAGTCTTTGCGCTTAGCAACGATGAGGGTCACCCGGCGTAGTATTTCTTCATATGATCTCCAGGATAAAAGGTCCAGAAAAGCATCGCCACCTATTATAAAGAATAAATCCACTTCAGGAGGAAAGGTCTGGCCAATCGCTCGTAAGGTATCGATGGTATACGAAGGGGGCGGCAGTTTTCCCTCGATTGTCGTGCAAGAAAATCGCTTATTATTCCCGCCGGCTATTTGCAACATGGCAACCCGATGAGAGAAAGAGACTATTGATGCCCCGTCCTTATGAGGAGGATGACCGGAAGGAATAAAAATAATTTGATCCAGGCTGCACTCGGCCATAGCCGCATTGGCCAATTGCAGATGGCCGAAATGAACGGGGTTAAACGTTCCCCCCAGCAGTCCTATTCTCCTTGTGGTCACTCTCTTACCTGCCCCTGACCATAGACAATAAATTTGCGAGTCGTCAGTTCCTCAAGTCCCATTGGGCCGTAGGCGTGCAATTTTGTCGTGCTGATCCCTATCTCGGCCCCCAGACCGAGCTGCCCGCCGTCATTAAATCGCGTGGAGGCGTTTATCATGACTGCCGAAGCGTCTATCTCGCCTAAGAATCTTTGCGCCGTGCTATAATTTTCAGTGACAATTGTCTCGGTATGTCGCGATCCGTATTTCTGAATATATGCTTTGGCCTCGTCGAAATCCTTGACCACCTTGACACAAAGGGTGAGATCGAGAAATTCCGTACCCCAATCACTTTCGCTGGCACTGCCGATTTGTGCGGATATAGCCGTGCTTTGTGGACAACCGCGTAATTCCACCCCTTTTTCGGCAAGCGCGGCAGCCAGGACCGGGAGATACGCGGCAGCAACATCCTGGTGGATAAGTAATCCCTCCAGGGCGTTACATACCCCTGGCCTGTGGGTTTTTGAATTAATCACCAGAGGTACCGCCTTCTCAAGGTCCGCATCCCTATCGACGAAAATATGACAAACGCCCTTATAGTGCTTGAGGACGGGAATACGTGAATTCTGGGCAACAAAACGGATCAGGCTCTCTCCTCCACGAGGGATTACCAAGTCGATGAGTTCATCCTGGGTGAGGAGAATATCGATTGCCTGTCGATCGGTCACCGGGATGACTTGCACGGCATCCTCGTCGACACCTTGGGAAATGAGTGCTTTCTTCAGAATCCCGGCGAGGGCAAGGTTGGAATGAATTGCCTCCGAGCCGCCGCGGAGGATAACCGCATTGCCGGTCTTCAGGCAGAGGGCAGCGGCATCGACGGTAACATTAGGCCTAGATTCATAGATCATGGCGATGACTCCAAGAGGCACCCGCATCCTGCCGACCAGCATACCGTTTGGCCGTTTGACAAAATCTTCGATCTTGCCTATCGGATCCGGCAGTGCACAGAGTTCGTGGAGTGCAGTTACCATGGAGTTGATGACCGTATCCGTCAACCGCAGTCGATCGAGCATCGCCGCTGACAACCCTTTTTCAGTCCCAAGCTGCAGATCTTTGTTGTTGGCGCTTTGCAGTGCCTCTTCCTCTTTAAGCAACAAATCGGCAACGCGTATAAGGACACGGTTTTTTGTAATCGTTGATAGAGACAATAAAGAGGATGACGCAACCTTGGCGCGCCGGGCTACATCGAGAATCGTTTGTTCAAGTGTCATGGAGCAACCTTTATCGTGAGAAATCTTCTGCAGGAGTGATTACAGGATCACCAGATTATCCCGGTGCAACACCTCATCACTTTCTTTAAAACCGAGTATGTCGGCAATTCTATCGGAGCGTAAGCCTTTAATTTTTCGAAGATCTTCGGCACAGAAATTAACCAAACCAACGGCAATCGGACGATTTTGTCCATCGACACAACGAACACAATCCCCCTGTTCGAACCGCCCTTGTATGTCAAGGATGCCGGAAGGAAGAAGGCTCTTGCCCTTCGTCGTTATTGCCAGGCAAGCACCCTGGTCAAGCAGGAGAGTGCCTTGTGGTTTAAGAACATAAGCGATCCATCTTTTGCGGCTTTGCATTTTCTCCGTGCGCGGCAGAAAAAAAGTCCCGACCATCTCTCCGGCAAAAAGATGCTGCAAGATATCTTTCCGGCGTCCGGGGCCGATGAAGGAACTGCCTCCTCCGGCCGACACCATCTTTGCGGCATGTATCTTGCTTTGCATTCCGCCTGTGCCCAAGGCACTCTTGATGTTGCCTGCCATGGCTTCAATCTCTTCGGTCACTTCAATGACGGTGGAGATGGCTTTGGCCTCTGGGTCGGTAAGAGGGTTGCGGTCATACAGGGCATCGACATCCGTCAGGCAGATAAACATATCGGCCTCAATGAGATTGGCCACCAATGCTCCAAGATTGTCGTTGTCGCTGAATTTCAGCTCCTCGGTGGAGACGGTATCGTTTTCATTAATGACAGGAATGACGCCGAATTTGAACAAGGTCAGAATGGTATTGCGGACATTGAGATATCGCCTGCGATCAGCCAGATCGGAATGAGTCAGCAGTATCTGAGCGATATTTTTTCCATGTTTACCGAAGGCCTCATCGTAGTCATGCATGAGGCGGGATTGGCCAATGGCGGCGAGAGCTTGTTTTTCTCGCATCGTCAGTTCCTGGTCATCGGGGATCTTCACTTTTCGCTTGCCGGCGGCAACCGCGCCTGAGGTGACGAGTATCACTTCTCTGCCGCTGTCATGAAGAAAAGCAATTTCCCGGGCAAGGTTGTCGATTACTTCGCGATTGAGGCTGTCTTTTCCTGTGAGAATTGCACTTCCAACCTTCACGATGACTCTTTTAGCTTTCGCAAAAAGAGCTTGTCGGTTGAACAGCCCTTCTTCAAGGCTCACCTGATTATTCATGTTTTATATTGCTCCAAGGTTGAAGCAATTGTTTCCTTGAGGTTGTCGATGCCTTCCCCTGTTTCCCCTGAGATGCTCATAACTTTTGGGCAATACTTGTGAAAATAGGTGGTCAACGACTCCACCTCGGAATCGTCTATAAGATCTCTCTTATTCAATACCAGAATTTGGGTACGATGAGCAAGATCCTCTTTATATAATGCCAGTTCCTTTGAAATTATTTCATAATTTTCTTTAACATTTTCATCGGCGGCATCAAGTATATGCAACAGGACACTTGTCCTTTCAATATGTCGCAAAAATTTGTGCCCAAGACCAATCCCGTCATGAGCCCCGGCAACAAGCCCCGGAATATCGGCAATTATACAGGGTTCATGATACTTATATTGCATGACTCCCAATTGCGGTTCGAGAGTGGTGAACGGATAGGCGGCAATTTTCGGATGGGCAGCGGAGAGTTTTGAGAGAAGTGTAGATTTTCCGGCATTAGGCAAGCCAACGAGACCAACGTCGGCCAGTAATTTGAGTTCTATTTTCAGCCAGAACTCCTCTCCTCCCTTGCCACTCGTGGCAATTCTCGGTGTTCGGTTGGTGCCGCTGGCGAAACGGGGATTGCCCAGCCCGCCTTCACCGCCGGCGGCAACAATGCAGGTTGCGCCTTCGAAGGTAAGATCGGCAAGGATTTGATTAGTTTCAACACTTCGGACAACAGATCCTATCGGCACATCAACAATACAATCCTTGCCGCCTCGACCATGCATATCTTTGCCCTGGCCATGTTCGCCACGTTCCGCTTTAAAGTGGGAACGATATTGAAAGTCAATCAAGGAGTGCAAACCTTTCTTGGCCTGTATGATTACGCTGCCGCCTTTGCCGCCGTCACCACCGTTAGGCCCACCTTTCGGGACGTATTTTTCTCTTCGGAAACTGACACAGCCGTTGCCGCCATCTCCGGCTTTCACAAAAAACTTTGCTTCGTCAATGAATGCCATGACTCGATCCCATAGGTTGCAATGCGTTGAACTCAATAAATTGGCTGGCGTCAGGGGAAAAAAAAACTCGACCATCAATATAGAATTGAGGTCGAGTTAGTCCCGCATGAACCACTCTTGGAGTGATTCTTGGAAAGCTATACTTAAAACTGATCAGGCTTGCAAATAGACACTGACTCGTTTCTTATCTTTCCCAAAATCTTCGTAGGTAACCACACCATCAACCTTGGCGAAAAGCGTATAATCCCGTCCGCAACCAACGTTGGTTCCCGGATGAATCTTTGTGCCAAGTTGTCGAACCAGTATATTGCCGGCTTTCACTACTTGGCCACCAAATCGTTTGACACCTCGCCTCTGCCCGCCACTATCACGACCGTTGCGTGAACTTCCACCTGCTTTCTTATGAGCCATTTCCTACTCCTTCATTTCAACGGAAAAAACACCCGCTGCCTTTATAATATACCCTTAAAATAAAATGCACCTATTATGCAGATATGGCTTCAATTTGCAAAGCGGTGTAAGATTGTCTATGGCCTCTTCTCAGTCGATACCCTTGGCGACGTTTTTTCTTGAAAACGATTACCTTTTTGGCTCTGCCCTGTTCTGCAATCTTGGCGGTAACTTTGGCGTTTTCAAGAACCGGCTGACCAACCTTAACACTATCGCCGTCAACGACCATTAATACATCATTCAGGTCGATGCTCTCGCCGATATTGCCTTCGAGTTTCTCCACCCGAACCTGATCTCCACATGCAACTTGATACTGTTTCCCGCCGGTACGAACTATCGCATACATATAATGAACCTCTTTTGAGTAAATCTTCTCTATTGTTAGCCTGTGACTGTGAATCATTGCAAGAACTCGGCATTAAACCCATTTGTGCTGATTTTGTCAACACATTTCCTCCCGGCAAATTCACAATCAAACAGCCTGGAGAATGAGTTCGTAACAATGGAGATCGGCAAAGCACGAGATCACCTGCCCGAGAGTATCCACACGTACATTGTGGATACTCTCAGGAATAAGGTCATGGCAAGAAAGAATTAGCCGGCAAATTCCAGTCTGGCCTTTTCTTTTTCCGAACGAATAACACAGGCGCGAGTAAATGCAGCCTTTTTCCCATGTTTAGCGATGGAAACCGATGTCTTACCCTGTTTGCCCTGATGGGTGACCCAACTCACTTCGTATCTATTGAGCTTGTCGTTAAGACGAACCCCAACAACACCGGTACTGGAATTGCTTACAGTAACCATATGTTTATTGGTGCGGATCTTACCAAGTTTTTTCTCAGTTTTGTCGCGCCAGGAAATTGCCGACAACAAACTGGAATACCGTCCGCCACATTTTCTGTCGGAGAAAAATTTGGAATGTGTTCTGCCGAGAAATCTGACTCTGACATACCACCCATGGGTCCTCTTTGACTCCTGATCGATCCTTGCTATATCTTTATGTTTTTCAAGGAGCAATTTTTGCTTTTTGTCGTCTTCCATAAACGTACCTCAAAATGATTTTTTTACTATTGCTCACCAAGGCGTGAACACCCTAATGCCAAAGATGCCTCTTTACAAATGTACATTTCAAAAAATCGTGGTATCGTGTTCAGGCAAATGCACAAAACCTGACAATGTCCTCCAGCACAGCTACTTAGTTGGTCAGGAGCACAATGTCAACTGTTTTTTTAGTCAGGAGTGAAATAAATATGCTGGATTTTCAGTAGCCCTGGCATTTTCTCTTAAAATTTTAGCCAATTATTCATCCTAACATCAATATTTTATGATCGACAACAATATGCAACTGCAACACCTCTTGGATACCATAGACACCCTTCGGGGCGAACAGGGATGTCCATGGGATAGAAAACAAACAAGCACCAGTCTGAAAAAATATCTTCAAGCGGAGTGTGATGAACTTCTAGCCGCAATCAATAATGATGATCACGATAACATTTGCGAAGAACTTGGGGATGTCCTCTATGTCCTCATCATGATCGCCAAGATCAATAACGATCTGGGAATGTTCTCTCTTAAAGACGTCCTTGAATCGATCAATGCGAAACTCATTCGTCGCCATCCCCATGTATTCGCCGGTCAAACATACGAAAACGAAGAACAACTCACCGCCCAATGGCAGGCAATCAAGGCCAAGGAGAAGAAATAAAATAGTATTTGACACTACAAGGTCTCCTTTGTAATATATTCAGTTTTTATTCTCTAGCAAACCGAAACAACTCTTCGGCTGCTAATTGTTGTTTTTTTACCTTCTCGCTCTCTGCCAAGCAGCAAAGTGTGGGGGCCGAAACATGCGAAGGCATTGCTCTTCGTAAAAAAAGTGAGTCCATGAGGAGGAACCACATGCGTAGGTATGAAACGATCTTTATTCTTCGTCCCAGTGTTGGAGAAGAAGAGATCAGCAGGATCATTGGAAGTACCACACAGATCATTCTCGGTGAGAAGGGCTGTATCATCGAATTGAACAGATGGGGTATGAAAAAACTGGCTTATCTTATTAAAAAAGAAAGCTTGGGTTATTATGTTTTTTGCGACTTTGCCGGAACTCCCGATGCTGTTGCGGAAATCGAACGAAAGTTCAGAATTGATGACTTGGTATTGAAATACATGACCATTAAAACCGCTGGATCGATAAACGAAGAACAGATCCAGTCGGCGATTGCTGCAGTAGCGGAAAAAGCGACTGCTGTGGTAGATGGAGATACCGAAGACACTGAACCTGAGCATTTAGTCGAAGAGGAACAAGAAGAGGAAACTGACGAGGAATAGCGTCAAGCGATTCTCAAGATATTTTTTTGACCAGGGAGACACATCATGGCACAAAGACCACAAAAAAAGCTTTTTACTCGAAAGAAAACCTGCAGGTTTTGCGGCGACAAGGAGCTTGCTATTGACTATAAGGACGTTAAAACATTAAGAAATTTTGTATCCGAAAGGGGTAAAATAATCCCCCGAAGGATCATTGGCACCTGCGCTACCCATCAACGTCAGTTGTGTGAAGCGATTAAGCAGGCAAGACAAATCGCCTTTTTACCATATTCAGGATCTGCTCAGGGTTAACGACAGAGAAGGGAAAGAGGGTCGAACGTGGTGAGCCAGGGTTATCAGCAACCCGAAATCAGGAGTATTTTAATTATTATCCTGCTGGTTTCGTTGGCCCTGGTGCTCCCCGGAGTACAATGGTCTCTGTTCGGTTGGACGTACATACTTCTGCCTTTGTTTGCATTTTTTCTGTTTGGCAGGTTCGGTGGCAGCACCGGAAAAAAATTGTTGCTGACAGCCGCTGCAATTTCACTTGTAGCCAATCTGTTACTGGGAAGTTTTGATCTTTTTCTCTTCTCCAGTGCCATGCTTCTTCCGGGGTTTGTGCTTCATCGTTCAGCGGATCGAGGCGAATTGCCTTCCTTGAGCGGGCTCAAAGGGTGTCTGGCGCTTACCGGGGGCTGGCTGATTGCACTCGCTATTACCGCAGCCGGTTCTGAGGTATCGGTATACAGCCAAATGCTGCTTACCTTGGATCAGGCCTTAACGGAAGCATTGGCACAATATCGGCAGAGTGACGGTATTTCTGCTGAAGCACTTGTCGTCATTGATGCGACAATCACTCAGATGAAGGTGGTTATCCCGGCGATAATGCCTGGCATTCTCGGCAGCATTGTCCTTTTTATCACCTGGATGACAATGGTTCTTGGCAATATTTTGCTTGCAAGAACGAGCGGTTTTACGGCATGGCCAAATTTTCGTAGGTGGTCATTACCGGAGAAGCTCATCTGGGCAGTCATTGCCATGGGCACTTTAATTCTGATTCCCGTTGAACCATTGCCGAGAATCGGGATTAACTGTATTTTGTTATTGATGATAATTTACTGTTTTCAAGGTTTGTCGATAACAGTCTTTTTCATGAACAAATGGAAAGTCCCCCTCCTGCTTCGATCATTTTTTTATGTTATGATCATTTTTCAGTCTTTGGGGACCTTGGTTCTGTTGTTTTTCGGGATTGCCGATATCTGGCTGGATTTTCGCAAACTGAAAACTGACGCGGCAACCGGAAACTCATAAATCGTTGTTTGCTAAGCTGTTGAAAATGCTTCTGTTGCGCGTTTCACGGTTTATAAGAAATAGAGGAAAAGGAGTTTAAAAAAAAATGGAACTCATCTTAAAAGAAACAATCAGTTCTCTTGGCCAGGAAGGCGAGGTAGTGAAAGTAAAACCGGGGTATGGTCGAAATTACCTTTTGCCTCAGGGCAAAGCGGTCATGGCAACCTCCAATAACTTGGCTGCTCTGGAAAAAAACAGAGCGATTATTGCGGCACGCCTTGCTAAAGAACTGAAAATTGCTGAGGAAATTGCCAAAAAGATTTCCGGTCTTGCAATAGTTATTGAGCAACTGGCAGGTGATGACGAGCGTCTTTTCGGCTCCGTCACCAGTGCCGACATCTGTGCCAAACTCGCGACTTTTGGTGTGCAGATCGACAAAAAGCAGATCATTCTGGCAGAACCGATAAAAACCCTCGGAATGGCGAAGGTTCAAGTCAAGGTTGGCTACAATGTTACTGCAGAGATCAATATTAGTGTGGTGCCGATGAAGGCTCAGTAGGACAAACCATCCTCGGGTTATCATGAACACCGAGGATATTGTTGTATCCTTCCCCAAGATCCATTGGCACACTCAGTATCCCATTAACACACCTTGAGGCTTTTGACCTTAACGGTGTGTTTTTGTTTAAGGACTTGTTTCTTGCACCGCTTGGAAAAGATCACCAGCCTTGCTAAATTTTCGTCTCATAATGAATGATTACCCGCCAATGAATGAATCAAACAAAACCGCGTTTCCTGCCAGAATACCGCCCCAGAACATTGAGGCAGAGCAGGCGGTTCTTGGTTCGATCCTGCTCAAGGCCGATGTGTTCAGTGTGGTTTTGGAAATTCTTAAAACGGGTGATTTTTATAAAGACGGTCATAAACTCATCTTTGAGGCAATGATTGATCTCTTTGAGAAAAATGAACCTCTCGATCTCCTGACTGTCTCCAATCGGTTGCGCGATATCAATAAAATAGACCAGGTTGGCGGCCCAACCTATCTTGCTTCCCTCACCTCTATCGTTCCGGTGACGGCAAATATCGCAAGTTACGCAAAGATCATTCGCGAAAAATCGATTCTCAGAAGGCTGATATCGGTGAATACCGATATTGCCGCCCGCTGTTTCGAGGAGCAAAATGACATCGATCTTCTCGTCGACAGAGCCGAGCAAGCCATCTTTGATATCGCCGGGACAAAGGGTGATCAGAATTTCACTCCGATAAAAACCATTGTCCCCAAGGCCTTTGCTATGGTCGAGCAGCTCTATAAAAGAAAAGAACTGATCACCGGCGTCCCTACAGGCTACGTGGAAATTGACAGAATGACCGCAGGCTTACAGCCGTCAGACCTCATTATTATCGCTGCCAGGCCATCCATGGGCAAGACTTCCTTTGCCATGAACATCGCTCAACATGCGGCCCTTGTTGAAAAAATCGGAGTTGCCGTTTTCAGTCTGGAGATGTCGAAAGAACAGCTGGTAATGCGTTTGTTGAGTTCCGTCGGCAGAATCGACTCTCAGCGAATACGTACCGGCAAATTACGCAGTGACGATTGGCCAAAACTTACCCGAGCAGTGGGGATGCTTTCTGAAGCCCCAATGTTTATCGATGACTCCCCGGCAATTTCCGTCCTGGAAATGCGCGCCAAAATCAGACGCCTGGCATCCCAATACCAAATCGGACTGGTCATCGTCGATTACCTGCAGCTCATGCGGGGCCGAAACGATAGTGAAAATAGAACCCAGGAAATCAGTGAAATTTCCAGATCGCTCAAAGCTCTGGCCAAGGAACATAATCTTCCGGTTATTGCCCTTTCCCAGTTGAACCGTGGTCTTGAGAGTCGTACCGATAAACGTCCGATGATGGCTGATCTTCGTGAATCCGGAGCAATCGAGCAGGATGCCGATGTAATCTGTTTTATTTACCGCGACGAAGTTTATAATAAGGCCGAGGATAATCCGGAAAAGGGTATTGCCGAAGTAATAATCGGCAAACAACGAAATGGGCCGACCGGGCTTTCCAGATTGACTTTCATTAAAGAATTCACGATGTTTGAGAACATGAGCAGTTTCGATGAACAAGAAGGGTTCAATTAAGATGATCCCATCAACCAACAACTGTTTTGAGGTATAGGAATGACCAGCGACAGCACGAGTACAAATAAATACGATTTCAAAACCATCGAAAATAAATGGCAAAAGCTGTGGGATGAAGATCAAGTTTATCAAGTCACGGAAGATACCTCAAAAGAGAAATACTATGTCCTGGAGATGTTTCCCTACCCTTCCGGTCGCATTCATATGGGGCACGTCCGCAACTACTCGATCGGCGATGTGGTAGCCCGCTACAAAAGAATGCGAGGCTTCAACGTCCTGCATCCCATGGGCTGGGATGCCTTTGGCCTGCCGGCTGAAAATGCCGCTCAGAAAAATAACAGCCATCCCGCCACCTGGACCTATGCCAATATCGATTATATGCGAAACCAATTGCGACAACTCGGCCTTTCGTATGATTGGAGCCGTGAGATTGCAACCTGCAATCCCAAATACTATCGCTGGGAACAGCTCCTGTTCATCGAGATGTTTCACAAAGGTCTGGTATACCAAAAGACTACAACCGTCAACTGGTGTGAATCCTGCCAGACGGTCCTGGCCAACGAACAGGTAATCGACGGGGCCTGCTGGCGTTGCGACGAGCCGGTATATCCCAGAAAAATGAATGGTTGGTTTTTTAAAATCACCCAATATGCCGAAGAATTATTAAACGACCTTGATAACTTACCGGGATGGCCGGAAAAGGTCGCCACGATGCAGCGCAACTGGATCGGCAAATCCACGGGGCTTACCTGCGATTTTGCCGTTGAGGGTGCGGATTGTAACATTTCTATTTTCACTACCCGACCGGACACCATTTTCGGGGTGACCTTCATGTCGATTGCCGCTGAACATCCGCTGCTCGACACCCTCATTTCCGGGACCGCAAATGAAGAGGAAGTGCGTGCCTTTGCGACAGAGATACAAATCGAAAAACAACGCCGCTCCCTCAACGAAGAACCGGAAAAACGCGGCATTTTTACCGGACGCTATTGCATCAACCCCTTCAATGAGGCGAGAATCCCTGTCTACGTCGCCAATTTTGTGCTCATGGAGTATGGCACCGGGGCGGTCATGGCGGTACCTGCCCATGATGAACGGGACTTTGAATTTGCAAGAAAATACCGGTTGCCAATCCTTCCGGTGGTTATTCCACCCGGTTTAAGCCTCGACCCGGATACTATGGAACAAGCTTCAACCATCCATGGCAGCCTCAGCGAATCGGGAATATTTACTGGCATGGATTCCCTGCAGGCCCAAGCCGCGATTATTCGTCACGCTGAAGAACATGCCATTGGCTCAGCCTATGTAACCTACAGATTAAGGGATTGGGGGATTTCCCGGCAGCGATACTGGGGCGCACCCATCCCGATGATTCATTGTAAGAATTGTGGCGTGCAGCCGGTCCCGGAATCGAAACTGCCCGTCATCCTGCCGGAAGATTCAGAGGCCGGCAGTGCCTGTCTGCCATTGCACCAGCGACCTTCCTTTATTGCCACCACCTGTCCGAAGTGTGGCGGTCCGGCGCGACGGGAAACCGACACCATGGATACTTTCATGGAATCTTCCTGGTATTTTGCCAGGTTTGCCTGCCCAAGGCACACCGAGCAACCCCTTTCACAAGCCAAAACTGCGTACTGGCTGCCGGTCGATCAGTACATTGGTGGAGTGGAACATGCAATTCTCCATCTCCTCTACTCCCGGTTCTTTACCAAGGTATTGAGAGACCTTGGTCATCTTGCCGTCGATGAACCATTCACCAACCTTCTGACCCAGGGGATGGTTATAAAAGACGGCTCGAAGATGTCAAAATCGAAGGGTAATGTTGTCGATCCGAACGATCTGATCCAGGAGTACGGTGCCGATACTGTGCGACTCTTCAGTCTTTTCGCCGCTCCGCCGGAAAGAGACCTCGAATGGAGTGCCCAGGGTGTCGAGGGTTCTTCCAGGTTTCTCAACAGGGTGTATAGGCTCATTATGCAGAACAAAGAACAGTTTCTTTGCCCTTCACCTTTTCCAGCCGAATTCAATGAACCAGGTAAAACCCTGCACCGAAAGATTCACCAAACTATTCGACGTGTCACCGAAAGTATAGAACAAAATTTCCATTTCAATACCGCCATCAGCGCCATGATGGAATTGTTCAACGTTCTTTTAACCACGACCGGCGAAAACAGCAGTGAAAAAGCCGATCCACCGGTTGTTCGTGAGGCCGTTTCCGTGCTTCTTCTGTTGCTGTCCCCCATGGTTCCTCATTTTGCTGCCGAAATGTGGGAGCAAATCGGTAAAAAGGACTCTATCGAAAACCAACCATGGCCCAAATTTGATGCCGATGCCGCGAAAGAAGACCTGCTGACTATCGTTCTGCAGGTAAATGGCAAAGTTCGCTCACGACTCCTGGTTTCAGATGGTATGAGCGATGAAGCCCTTGTGCAACTGGCCCTTGCCGACGACAATATGGTCAAATTTATAGAGGGCAAAGCACCTAAAAAGACAATTGTTGTAAAGAAGAAACTTGTGAATATTGTCGTTTAATACTAGTATGATCGCTCAAGGAAGAGAGGAAAGCGAAAAAATGTAAGCCCTCGTAACTAAAACAACAAGTAATTCTCCATGTCATGAATGGCATAAGGGACCGTAAAGAAAATGGCCAAAATTGTACTAGCTATTTCTTAACGGCCCCTAAATATTAAAAGGAGATGACAAGTGAAAGCCGTTTGTCGACTTTTTCCACTGATTGTTATTGTCTGCATTGTTGCCGCTTGCGGTTATCGAAATCCTAATATTTATAATGGACCGCATAAAACCATCTATATTACAGAATGGAAGAACCGAACAAGCGAACTGGATTTGGATTCCAGGCTGTATCGGTCGCTAGTCAAATGGTTTCAAAAATCAGGAGGATCGATTTCCTCGGTTCGGCAGAAAGAAGGTGCTGACCTGATACTGGCCGGCGAGGTGATTTCCCTGGAATTGCCGAGTCTCTCTTACGGGGCAAATAACATCGCCTCTGAGGTGAAAGTGCGACTAAGAGTTCGCTATATTGTCAAAGAGATTGCAACCAATAAAATTCTCCTCGAGACACCCGATCATACCTATGAAGAAAGTTATCTGGCTTCGAGCAATTTTTCGGCGGGCGCTGATAATGAAAGTAAAGCTCTCGATAAAATCATCGAAGATATGTCAATGGCAATCTATCAGAAAACTATAAAAGGAATTATAAAACCTTAACAAATAATTCCTGCATATCTTGCGGGCAGAACTGTCTGACCGTTCTGTCCTTCTCCGAGATTCATCCTCCCTTTTCTCATGTTGCAAATCGCTAATCTTTCCTTTGCCTCGCCATTTGTTCTGGCCCCGCTGGCCGGCTATTCCGATTTGCCCTTCCGCTTGCTCTGCAAGCGTTACGGAGCCGGATACTGCGTCTCCGAAATGATCAGCTGCCACGGACTTGTCTACGAGCAACACAATACCTTGAAATTACTAGCCACTATGCCGGAAGAACGACCAATTTCTTTCCAACTTTTTGGCGCGGATCCTGAGGTTATGGCCGATGCGGCAGAAATTCTTGCAAGCCATTCTCCGGAGATGATCGACATCAATATGGGATGCCCTGTCAGAAAAGTAACCAAGCGAGGAGCGGGAGCGGCTCTCATGACTGATCGCAACCTTGCGGAAAAGATTCTTAAAAAAGTCGTTGCCAGAGTGTCCATTCCTATTACCGTGAAGATCAGATCAGGCAAAGATGCTGCTTCCATAACCGCCGTAATTTTTGCCAAAATGGCTGAGGATAATGGGGCGACAGCGGTCACAGTGCATGCCAGAACATGGTCTCAGGGCTTTTCCGGACATATTGACCAAGCGGTCATCGCCAACGTCAAAAATAACGTAAACATCCCGGTTCTTGGGAATGGCGATGTGTTGTCTTATGAGGACGGTCGGAAAATGATGGCGGAAACCGGCTGTGATGGCGTAATGATAGGCCGTGGGGCACTGGGCAATCCCTGGATCTTCCAAGAAACCGGGAGGCCCGAGAGTCTACCGGAAATTGTCGCCGGAGCACTAGAACACCTGCGGCTGATCGAGGAATTTCTTCCGGCTGATCGGCTTCTTGGTCATGTGAAAAGCCAGATATCGCGGTATTTCAAAGGATTTCCGGGATGCTCGACTCTCAGAGCAAAAGTATTCGCCGCAGAGAATTTGCTAAAGTTACGGGAAATTATCAACTCCTCAATCTCCCAGGCCTAGCCCGGCTATTTATTTAACAGCTCTATTTTCTTTAAGAGCATCTGCGTCTCGGTTTTGCTCTTTTCAGAAAGGGTTTTATCGCGCAGAGCGTTCTTCAGACTTTGCTCTGCCAATTTCATCTTTCCCCCGTAAAGGTCGAACTTTCCAAGATAGAATGCCGCAAGGCCAGGTTGCTTGTTCTCGGTGGCTATCTGCCCCAACTCGAAATATACCTGGGAATATTCCGGAATTTGAAAGCTGACTGTTTGAAAATACTGTTCCGCCTCGGCAGACCTGCCGGTTCTGTTTAACAACTTGGCCAAGGTGAAGGTTGCATATAAGTCCGAGCTATCGATTCGTAAAGCTGCCCGCAAAGTTTTTTCGGCTTCAACCAATTTGCCGGATGCAAATTCGATGACGCCCTTATCAACTTGTAAAATATTTTTATCTGGGAAGAAGGCAATTACCTGGGCTAACAGTTCCATGCTTCTGACATAGTCATTTTCATTTTTTGCCACCTGAGAGAGACCATAAGTGGCCATGGTTTTCGAAAACGGCGTTGCTCTTGCATCGGACAAAACGGTGGCGAGAAAAATTTTGAACTGCTCAGTATCCTTCACCTCGGCGAGAATTCGGTATTTACAACGGAAAAACTGAAAATCTTCGTTCACACCAGCTTTCCCGACAGCACTTTCATTATCGGTATCCATGAGGGATTGGATATAATTTAGCCTTGCCTCCGGGTCGGGATGAGTGAGGAGATACTGGGGCAGTTTTTCACTGCGGTAGCGTGAAATCCGCCGCATGGTTTCCAACATTCTCACCTGACCTTCCGGGTTTCTGCCGAGTTTTTTCATCCAACCGTAGGCCAAGAGATCGGCCTCTTCCTCATCTTGACGGCTGAAATGCAGGTTAACGCTTTGACCTGCCGCCAGCGCTCCGGTAAGAAGAACCGGCGCAGTTGTTCCGCCAAAAGCCACAGCGGCCAAGGCTAATCCGAGTGAAGCTATTCCCGAATAGGTGCCTTTTTCAACCCTTGAGGCGAGATGCCGGTTGTATATATGGCCGATTTCATGAGCCATAACGGAAACCAATTCATCTTCCGAATTCATTGCCGCAAAGAGACCAGAATGGAAGAAAATCAGGCCGGATGGAGCGGCAAAAGCATTTAACTCTTTGTCGTCAATGACAAAGAAATGGTAGTCAAAATATTGTATTCCGGCGACCTCAAGGACACTTTGGCCGAGTTTGGTGATGTATTGAGTGATATCCAGATCATCTTTCAGAATAAAGGCTGAGCGAACGGAATAGAGCAGTTTTTCTCCCACTTCCCGTTCATCGCCGATGGAAAAGGGAAAAACCGAGGAAACAAGAGTGAATTGAAAAAAAACGACGGCCAAAATCCCTGCCAACTTCTTTAAGTATAGCTGTTTCATTGTTTTTTCAACCATTGTACGGTCCTGTACAAGCCTTCTTTGGTAGAAACTATCGGTTCATAGCCAAGATCCTTTCGCGCCTTGGCTATGGAAAAATAGTGTGATTTAGCCAACTGTTCGGCAAGAAAACGGGTCATTCTCGGCTCTTTTTTCGAGCCGATGGCGGCATAGAAGAGTTCGAGAGCTCCGCCCAGCCGATATGCAAAAGCTTCGGAAAGCGATGCTTGTATTGGCGGAACGGCCATTTCGGCGAAGAGCTCATTTATCCAGTTCCAGAGATTAACCGGTGTACCCTG
This sequence comes from uncultured delta proteobacterium, assembly GCA_903875445.1. Lineage (GTDB taxonomy): Bacteria > Desulfobacterota > Desulfobulbia > Desulfobulbales > Desulfocapsaceae > Desulforhopalus_A. The sequence continues at coordinate 35,619 of CAIQWD010000023.1, forward strand.
ACTGATAAAATAGGGTCTACCACTGGCCGTCGCCTTGCCGGCAAGGTTTTTGGCCGCCAGAATATGGGCATACGCCACATTGTCAATATAGGAAATATCCACGAGATTGGCACCATTCCCCACTCTTTTCAACTGTTTTTTCTTGCCGCTGGCCAAGAGTCGCGGCAAAAGATGGGGGTCGCCGGGGCCCCAAATAAGATGCGGTCGAAGGGCACAGGTCCTCAGGTCGGAGGAGTTGGCACCGAGAACCATTTTTTCCGCCATGATCTTGCTGGTCGCATAATGGCAAAGAGATTTTTCAGCGTAATCCAGTCGCTCATCCGCACCAAGAATATCCCTGCCATTGAACACCACGGAAGGTGTCGAGGTGTAAACAAGCATGGTCACCTTGTTGGCCCGACAACTCTCAATGACTTTTTCCGTTCCAACCACATTGGAAAGGTAATAGTCCTGCCAGGATCCCCATATGCCGGCTAGGGCGGCAACATGAAAGACAATATCTATTCCCTTTGTCGCTTCGATCATCGCCTCAGAGTGGCTGATATTGCCGACAAAACATTCAGCCCCTGCCGCCTCAATGTCGGGATATCGATGCCGACCGATCACCCGGATCTCGACTCCCAGTTCAAGAAGCCTCATGACTACGGCCTTGCCGACAAAACCACCGCCGCCAGTCACCAAAGCCTTTTTTATTGTTGGGGAAAAATTTTCTTTTGTGCCCATCTTGCCAATTCTTCGCGAAATATTTTGGCATTATGCCGAATATCGACGGGAAAACCTTTGTGAATGAGAAAAAGCTTTATACCCTTGGTGAGGTTGCTGCCTTCGCTCAAGGTTTTTACTTCCGTCAGTACCTGCTTTTTGTCGATATGCGTATCTTTATGTAATTCAATAAGGATCACCGGCAGGCAGCAATCGTCTTTGCCCTTTATACCGACAAGCGCCGAACGATTGACATCGGGGTGTTCATTGATAATGGCTTCACAGGGAATGGTATAGAGCGGCCCGGTCGCGGTTTCCAGACGATGCGCCCGCCTTCCGCAAAACCACAGGCGCCCACTGGCATCGAGATAGCCGACATCGCCCATCCTGTGCCAGAACGTGTCACCTTCGCAAATCTTTGCCAAACAAGTCTCTTCAGGATTATTCTGATAGGCTTTGGTCACAACATCGCCACGGACAATTATCTCACCAATCTCCCCTGGTTTCAGCAACATATCCGGGTGCAGTTCCGGTACAGGATTATCCGAAATTGCCATGATCTGCAGACTGATGCCCGGCAAAGCACGTCCCACGCAGGTGCCTCTTCCCTGGCGACTTTCTTCCCAGGTATCGGTAAGAATTTCGTGGCCGGAAATAGAGGCAACAGGCAGGCTTTCGGTGGCACCGTAGGGCGTAAAAATAGCGGCTTCCGGCGGCAGAATTGCTGTAACCCTCTGCAATAAATCGCCGGGGACCGGCGCTCCGGCCATTAAAACTTTACGGATGGATTTCAAAATTATTCGGTTCTTCAGACAATATCTGCTTACCACATTCCATATCGTCGGAGAACCGAACGAATAGGTCACCTGATATCGCTTGATAGAGGCAACGAACTTTTCCGGATCAACCCTGGCCGGCCTCGTGGCATCCATGTCGGGAATCACTGAACAGGCACCAAGAGCTGCCGAAAACAGGGCAAAAAGTGGAAAGGCAGGTTGGTCAACATCGGCTGGTCCTATGCCGTAGTAATCTCTGATGAACTGCAGTTGGGCACTGAAAACCCCGTGTTCATAGCGCACCCCTTTGGGCGGGCCGGTGGAACCGGTAGTGAAGATAATGGCTGCCAGATCATCTTGGCCAGGTTGGTGTACGGCGGTCGGATTATCCGTTGCGGCAACGCAGGTGCAGATATCCGGACCGAGGATTCCAAACGAGTTGCCGCAACAAAAATATTTTTTTACCGTATGAAACGGCTTTTGAAAGATTTTGGCAAAGGCGAGGGCTTTGGGAATTCCTATAAGCACCTTCGGTTCTACCCTTTCAATACAGCGCAGCAAATTCTTATAGCCCATGCCGGGATCGATAAGAACAATCGGGGCACCGAGCTTAAAAAGGGCCAAAGTCAGGCAAATGAATTCGATGGACGGGGTAACCATGAGAATCACCACATCGCCTGGAACAATACCCTGTGCGACAAAATAGGTACAATATCCATCGGATCTGCTGTTCAGTTCGGCAAAGGTAACGGCCTTTCCGCTCTTTGCCTCAATGATTCCGGTGCGATCACCAAATTGCTCGGCAATCCCCACAAAAGATTCGGCAATATTCATCGTCACCTTCCCTCTCCTCCGCCCAAAAATGCCTGAAGGATGGGGAGAATCTCGACGATTTTATCCTCCAGAACATAGTGACCTCCGTCCTTGAAATAGTGACTTTCCGCCTCCGGAAAACGGCTCTGCCATTCCTTATAGAAATGATCGTTAAAGCAAAAATCCTTCCCACCCCAGAGTATGAGAAGGGGGATATTCCGCTCTCGAAGGAGCAACAAGGAGTTTTCTATTGCCACCAGCCCGGCATAGCTTCGATGCTTTTGATGCATTGGAATATCTTCAACAAATCTGGCTATCGCCACTCTGTTGTGCCAATTGTTGTAAGGTGCCAGATAGCCCTTGATGGTTTCCGCCGAGAGCTTTTTCTCCACAGCCATAAAACACGCCGGCCCTGCAAAACCGTTCAGCTGTCTGACAAGGATTTCACCTATTATCGGCAGGCGGCAGAGACGAATACGCCAGGGAAGTCTGGTCGAACGAAAAGCGGCGGTATTCATAAGGGTGATCTTTTCGATCTGGTCAAGGTGTTGCACCGCATAGCCGAAGCCTATTGCTCCACCCCAGTCATGGACGATGAGTGAAAAACGATCAATCCCTAAATGCTTAAGAAGACGTCCGAGATTTTCAATATGCTGGGCAAGGCAGTAGGGATAATGAGGCGGCTTGTCGGATAGCCCGCATCCCATATGATCGAGGGCAATAACCCGATGACTTTGTTGAAAATGGGCAATGAGATGTCGATAATAGTACGACCAGGTAGGATTGCCGTGAACCATGACAATAACCGGACCGGTGCCTTCATCAATATAATGGAGCCGGCCACCTGTTAGAGAGAGATAGTTGCTTGCGAAAGGATAGTCTTTATACACTGGCAAAAATCTGGTTTTTACATCGCCACAAGGGGGAGATACTCGGGTTTCCATCTGATTCTATCAATCAGTTTCTTCATCCTCGTTTCGTCGTTATCATGCTGAAAGTCGGAATACACGCAAGGCCTGCTGACTCCACGTTTGACTGCGACCATGGCGACCGCCAAGGCTACAGTCTTCCCCACCTGGCGAATCATATTAACCGGCGGCACCAGTCGCCCTTTTCCGAGATCGTCAGGATTCATCATTTCCGAGATCGCATAGGCTGCGGCAGTGAAAAACTCGGGGAGTACCTCTCGGGCACCTGAGGCGAGAACGCCAAGTCCCACGCCGGGGAAAACCAAGGCATTATTGCACTGACTGATGAAAAATGAATCTTCGAGCGCATCCATGGCGGCGCAAGGATTGCTGGTGGCGACCATAACCCCTTCCTCGTTCCATTTGCGAATGTTCTGACAAAATATTTCGGGAGTGGAGATATGGTGAAACAGAGGAAGAATCAGAGGACGAGTTGTATTATGTTTGAGAGCCGCGACGGCTTCTGTGCGGAAAAAGAAATCCTGACCGGTGGTCCCCACCAAGACGGTAATCCCGGCTTGACGAATAATTTCGGGGAGATCTATTTTATTTATGGTACTGATCCAGGGGTATTTCTTCTTGTCTTTGGCAAATTTCCTTTTGTAAAGCGCCATGTCGCGATGGTTGGTGACAAGGCCCTGAGAGTCGATCATAAAGATACATTCAAGGGCCTGTTTCTCTGACAATCCTTCTGATATTAAAGCGTTACGTATTTGTTCACCGATTCCAACTCCTCCTGCCCCGGCGCCGTTGATGAGAAAGCGTTGTTCGGTGAGCTTTTCTTTTTTAACCTTCATTGCCGAAAGAATCGCCGCCAAGGCGACGGCACCCGTGCCCTGGATATCGTCATTGAAGGATATCAATTCATCGACAAAGGCATCGCGGATACTGAAGGCGTTGTGCTGCGAGAAATCTTCCCATTGACAGAGGGCATTGGGAAACACATTGCGAAAGGCCCGGACAAATCTGCCGATGAAGGACAGATATTCCTCTCCTTGCAATCTTCTGTGCCGCCAGCCAAGATATTGAATGTCGGAAAGCAGCTTTTCATTATCGGTGCCGACATCCAGCGAAATCGGCAGGCAATGCCAGGGGGCGATACCTGCACCCTGGGTGTAGAGCATCAATTTTCCAAGACATACGGCGATGCCGCCGGCGCCCTGATCGCCGATGCCAAGCACACCCTGATTGTCGGTTACCACTGCCACCCGGATATCGCGGTGGACAAACCGGCGCAGGATATCTTCGGCCCTGTCGATATTACCGGGGTAAAAGTGCAGACCATTCGCCTGGCGAAACATCGATGAATATTTCTGCACCGCCATGCCGATGGTGGGTGTGTAAATGATTTTTATATAGTTTTCGATATCGCTTTTTATCAGGGCATGGGCCAGAGTGACATTCCGGTCAAACATCGCCCGGATAAAGATGAATTTTTCTATATCATCGGCCTTGTCTTCAACCTTAATACGCGAGCTTTGCACTTGACCTTCGAGATTTCGCACCCCAGGCGGAAGAGTTGCCTCAAGATTCAGGAGCTTTCTCTCCTCCGGAGTAAAGGCCGTCCCCTTATTAATATAACTGCAGGATCTGGCCGAGGCACCACTGGCATAAACAATAATTTCCCTGGTGTTGCCGTATTCGTCATATTTGAATCTGTAGAGATTTGCCGCCATACTTAAGCCCCCTCCATGTTACCTCAATGAATTGTGCGATTGACAAGTATCATTCTTTGCCGCATAATGCCCGGCCATGGAAACCTGGCAACTCATTTTGCAAAACAGCATAACCACGCTTGATGGTCTGAAAAGACAATTGGATTGTGATGATACCGCATTAGGGCAAGTAATAGCAAACTTTCCCATGCGAATAAATCCCTATTTTGCAAATTTGATACAATCTCCCGGTGACCCGATTTGGAAACAGGCGGTTCCCGATGTGGCGGAACTTAGCGATACGGTGTGCGTGGCCGACCCTTTAGGAGAAGAAAATCTCAGCCCGGTCACGGGTCTCGTGCATAAATATCCGGACAGGGTGTTGTTTCTGATTTCCAACCAGTGTGCCATGTACTGTAGATTCTGCACAAGAAAACGGAAAGTAGGCACGGCCAGGATGAGGATTGACGATTCGACCCTTTCAGCCGGCTACGAGTACCTGCGAAATCATCCTGAGGTACGAGAAGTCCTGCTTTCCGGGGGAGATCCCCTGCTGCTGGCGGATGAGGAAATCGGCGAAATCCTCAGCAACCTGCGGGCGATCCCTTCAATAGAGATCATTCGCATCGGCACCCGGGTGCCTTCGGTTCTGCCTATGCGCATTACCAATAGCCTTGTCGCTATTCTCAAAGCTCACCACCCTCTTTATATCAATACCCACTTCAATCATCCGCTGGAAATAACAAAGGAATCTTCTCTTGCCTGCACCATGCTTGCAGATGCCGGCATTCCCCTCGGCTGTCAGACGGTTTTGCTTAAAGGAGTGAATGACAATGCCGATACCATCAAGCAGTTGATGCTGGCCCTGCTGCGTATCCGGGTCAAACCCTACTATCTCTTTCAGGCAGACCTTACCCGGGGAACAAATCATTTCCGCACACCAACCGAAACCGGCATAGCAATCATGCGTAAGCTGTACGGCCATATTTCCGGGATGGCTATCCCCACCTTGGCGCTTGATGCCCCCGGAGGTAAAGGAAAAATACCCCTGACACCGCAATTCATTTTGCAAAAAGGTAAAAACCTTCTTTTTGAAAATTACCGGGGAGAGATCTGCACCTATCCTGAAGCCGGCGAAGGACTCTGATACATTCAACCGGAGGTATTGTCCCGGCAGCTCCGGTTTCTCCGAGAGAATCGATTCTTTTTTTGTTGCCCTTTGCATCTTAGGCGGTAATCGGTATAATTTAGATTGCAACAAGCTTTCCCTCTTTCTCACCTCCACCAGTCGGATTGCCTAAAATGACACAAGACGAACTCCTGGAAAAAATTCTCAGCTCCTCCGAGCTTCCAACCTTGCCCACAGTTGCTTCAAAGCTTATTTCCCTGACGGCCAAGGAAGATGCGACTCTTGCCGACATCGGCGACCTTGTTGCCCGTGACATCTCTTTATCGGCCAAGATTTTAAAGGTGTCGAACTCGGCATTCTACAGTTTTCCCCAACAAATCGGCTCGATCCAACAGGCGGTGAGTATCCTCGGGATGAATGCTGTCCGTAGCCTCGTTTTATCCTTCTCCTTTTTGAATATTAAAGGCGGAAAAATCGCCAACCGCTTCGATTTTGAAGTATTTTGGCAGAAATCGCTGGCATCGGCGGTTGCTGCAAGACTCATCCTTGAAAAGGTCAAAGGCATCGATGCCGAGGAAGGCTTTGTTACCGGCTTATTGCAAAACCTTGGGGAATTGATTTTGGCGAGAACCTTTCCCGAAGAATATGAAAAAGTGTTGCAAGGTATAGGCGAAACTCAAGCGGACACCTGTGTTGCCGAACAAGCAGTATTCGGTGCCGATCACACACTCGTGGGTACCAGGGTAGCAAAAAGTTGGGGATTTCCCGAATCGCTGGTGGCTCCTCTGGAATTTCACCATGATCCCGATAAATATTCAGGCAGTAACGCCACTATCCGTACCACGATCAAGGCCGTATATCTTTCCGACCATCTCACCAATATCTTGTTTTCCAACAAGCCCGAGGCCTACCATAAAAAGTTCCAAAAGGAGGCAACCAAACTCCTCGGCCTGTCTGGGGAAGCCATTGAATCGGTTCTTGAACAGCTGCATCTTCGCGTAAAGGAAGCAGGCACCTATTTCAATTTGAAGGTGCAAACCAGCAAATCCGTCCAGGAAATCCTCCAGGAAGCCAATATTCGCCTGAGCCTCATCAATCTCGACTACGATCAGATGAACAAGCAGCTGATCCAGGCAAAAATCAACCTGGAAAATCTCACCAGAGCCCTGGAGGAAAAAAATAAAATACTCGACAACCTTGCCAATATCGACGGCCTTACCGGCATAAATAATCATCGATTTTTTCAAAATGCCCTCGACCAGGAGATCAGCCGTTCGATTCGCAACACTACCTCGATCTCCCTGCTTTTTATTGATATTGATTTCTTTAAGAAATTCAATGACACCTATGGCCATCAGGTGGGAGATTTCGTTCTCGTCCAATTTGCCAAGACCATTCGCGACAATATTCGCCAATATGATGTGTTGGCCAGGTATGGAGGAGAGGAGTTTGTGGTTATCCTGCCGGAGACAAATACCGAAGAAGCGATGGTTGTCGGTGAAAAACTCCGTGTTGCCATTGAAAGCACGATCTTCCGAGACACGCGCGAAGAATATCGTGTGACAGCAAGTTTTGGCCAGGCATGCTGTAAGCCGGCGGTAGAAGATAATTTCAGCAAAGATACTCTGATCACCCATGCCGACCAGGCGCTGTATGAGGCCAAGGAAAAGGGGCGCAACAGGGTGGTGGCCTTTACCCCGAAGAAGAAATGGTTTTCCTTCTAAGGTTGAGTAACAACAACCATCACATCATGTTTTCCGGATCGACATCGATCACCAGAACACAATCGCTCTTTATCAAACTTTTCCGCTGGCTCCGAAGAGTAGTACATAGAGCGTACAGTTCCTCCGTATCGACGCCCTTGAGAAGAACCTGCCAGCGATACTTATCTTTGATTTTGTCCAAGGGTGATGGAGCCGGGCCAAGTACCTCTATGCGAAATTTCTCTTTTTCCACCGATTTCCTGGAAAACCGGGCAATGGTAAGTGCCGTTTCCTGTACATCGGTTTCCACCCGGCCGCCAACCCGGAGAACGGTCAGGCGGACAAAGGGCGGAAAAATAGGATGCTTGCGGAGACGCATCTCGTGGTCAAACATTTTCCCGTACTCATGTTGCCTGGCGTAGACAATGGCGTAGTGGTTGGGCCGCATGGTCTGTATTATAACCTCTCCCGGCTCCTCGCCGCGACCGGCCCTGCCCGTCACCTGGGTGAGAAGCTGGAAAGTTTTTTCCGCCGCGCGAAAATCCGGCATGCTCATACCGCCATCGGCCCACACCACGCCTACCAGAGTAACGTTCGGGAAGTGGTGGCCCTTGGCAATCATCTGGGTGCCGATGAGGATATCGATTTTTCCGTTATGCATATCGGCGAGGGTGGCCAGAAATTTTTTCCGGTCTGATGCGGTATCGGAATCGAGTCGTACGATTCGCGCCTCCGGCAGAAGCTCTCGAACCTCTTCCTCGACTCTTTCCGTGCCAAAGCCTGCCGGTACCAGGTCCGTCGATCGGCATTGCAGACAGATGGTCTTGCCGGGCACGGTGAAGCCGCAGTAGTGGCAAATGAGCTGGTTCTTGCCCTTATGCAGGGTCAGAGATACATGGCAATGGCTGCATTGCACCGGAGTGCCGCAATCCCGACAGAGAACAACCGCAGAAAAACCTCGCCGATTGAGGAGCAAAATACTTTGCCGACGATTCTTAAGATTTTTGCGTAGCTTATCAAGGAGTTCCGGCTGGATGCTACCCTTGTTGTCCTTTGCCTGTTTTTTGTTAAGGTCAATGAGGGTTACTACGGGCAGCGATCTGCTGCCTACCCGTTCGGTCATGTTAAGAAGAACATATTTCCCCGACTGCGCATGGGCATAGCTGGTAATGGAAGGTGTTGCCGAACCGAGGATCACCACACTGCCGTGGTGTCGCGCTCGCAGCACGGCGAGATCCCTGCCATGATAGCGGAAACTGTCGTCCTGCTTATAGCTTGCGTCATGTTCTTCATCGACGACAATCAGCCCCGGATCCTTCAGGGGCGCGAAAATTGCCGATCGGGCACCGATAACCACCCTTGCCTTGCCGCTCAGGGCGAGGGAGAACTGATCAAATCTTTCTACCCCGGAAAGACCCGAGTGCAGAAGAACCACCTGCTCGCCGAAACGGGAGAGCAGGTGCGCTTCCAACTGCGTTGCCAGGGCAATTTCCGGCACGAGAATAAGGACATCCCGGCCTTCAGCCAGGGTTCTTTCGGCCGCCTGGAGATACACCTCGGTCTTGCCGCAACCGGTTATGCCGTGGAGGAGAAAGGGGGTAAAAAGGCGTTTTTCGATCGCCGGCAGGATTTTACTCAACACCATGTTTTGTTCAGGTGAAAGCGCCTCAGGCCTCGGATAATAGTGAAATTGCTCCCCGAAGGGGGAACGAAAAACTCGTTCCCGGCTGGCGATAACCAGCCCTTTTACCCGCAGATTGTCCATCGCCTTTGACGCCCCGGCATAGCACGTTCGTAATTCCCTGAGAGGCACCGGTTTGCCATGGTATTCCTGGTTCAGCCGATGGAGAGCATACAGGGCTCTGGCCTCGGACAGGCTTACCTCTATGGCATTTTGCGCATTGATCATTTGCCGGTAGTTACTGATTGTGTCAGGGCTGGCATCCCAATCCGCAGGAGGTGCCGGAGGATCGCCTGCAGAGGAGTAACAGGTTTCGCGCTTTTCTCCGACGGCATCCTTCGACAGGCTTACATCAAGGGAGAGAGCCTGCATTTGCAGGAACTTGCCGAGCATTTTTTTATTGCTCTTGTCAGTCAAAACCTTGGCCGTTTCCCGTGGGCCAAGCTGGCCTTGAGCGACAATTTGCTTTATCCAAGGGGGGAGATCGTCGGTGAAAAAGCCGGCCAGGGTGTCCGGCTCAGTTTTTAAAACCAGTCTTTTCTGGCTTTTTGTGGTGAGTCCGCCAGGTAAAGCAGTTTTTAATACCAGTCCAAGCGGGTAATGATAATAATTTGCCACCCATCTAAAGAATGGTACGAGATTCTCGTGGAAGAACGGAAAATCGCCCAGAAACCCCAGGATCTCCTTTATCGTATACTGGGTTTCCAGGGGAGTGGGCTGAAGGCCGACGACATAGCCGGTTACCTTGCGGTTTCCAAGTGGTACAAGAACCCTGCGTCCGATTAGGCTTTGCCGGTCGGGACCAATTTCGCCATCCTCGTGCTGTGCCGATACACCGTAGGTTAAGGTGTATTCAAGGGGGACGGTGACGGCGACCTCCAGATATGTCATTGACCTGCGACAATCTCCTTCAGGTGTTCAAGCAACTGTTTGCCGAGGCCGGGATGCCTTAACCCATAGGCAATGATTGCCTTGAGATAGCCCATTTTATCACCGGCATCAAAGCGTGTGCCTTCAAATTCATAGGCGTACATGGCCCGTTTCTTGGTGAGGGCAAGGAGGGCGTCGGTGAGTTGAATCTCGCCGCCGTGCCCGGGGGTGGTGGTATCAAGAATGGAAAATATCTCCGGCATGAGAATGTATCGACCGATGATCGCCATATCCGAATCGGTGGTGCCCGGTGCCGGTTTTTCGACCATGCGCGAGACTTTGAAAGTGCGGTCGTGGGCGTCTTTCTCGCCCTCGACAATACCATATTGGAAGGTTTCACTCTGCGGTACACGCTGAATGGCGACAATAGATTCTCCGACCTCATCAAAGAGGTCAAGCATTTGTTTAGCGCAGGGAATTTTACTCAACACCAAATCATCGCCAAGACATACCATGAACGGTTCGTTACCAACCACATGGCGGGCAGTCCAGATGGCATGACCCAGACCAAGAGGCTTTTTTTGCCTAACCGAGACGATATCGATGAGATTGGAAATGTTGTTAAGTTCTTCGCCCAGAACAACCTTTTTCTTTTCTTTTAAGACCGCATCCAGATGAAAATTATAATCGAAGTGGTTCTCGATTGCCGATTTGCCTTCGCTGGTGACAAAAATTACCTGATCGATCCCTGATGCAACAACCTCTTCGACTATATATTGGATAGTCGGGCGATCGACAATGGTCAGCAATTCCTTAGGGATAGATTTGGTCGCCGGCAGAAATCTGGTGCCTAGGCCGGCAACGGGAATAACAGCTTTGCGTACTTTCATAAAAACCTCTTTTTTGGTAACAGGAAGCCACTTGGTATGGTATGTATCGGGCAAACGTTTGGAGGGAGACTTTAGGAACCGTTACGAAAAAATTCCCCATTGGTTCCATTTTCGTTACGGCTCCTTATGCCGTTTCCAGTATTTCTATGGCCAAATTCATATTGGACAACGGCGCAACATACTTTACCAGTGACAGCCATTTTTTTCATGAACATTTTTTATCCCGATATTCTGCCGATAAGCGCCCATAAGGATGCTATTATCGCTGCCTTGCACCGGCACCAGGTTATTGTCGTTGCCGGAGAAACAGGATCAGGTAAAACAACGCAGCTGGCGAAAATGGGGCTGGAGGCTTTTCCCGACAGTGATCTGCTGATCGGTTGCACCCAACCGCGACGCATTGCCGCATCCACCGTATCCGCTAGGGTTGCCGAAGAATTGGGACCGCTCGCCCATCTGGTCGGCTATAAAATTCGTTTCCATGACCATACGTCTCCCTCCACCAGAATCAAATTCATGACCGATGGCGTGCTCCTTGCCGAAACCCGCAAGGATAGGCTTCTCGCCAAATACGGTATCCTGATCATTGATGAGGCGCATGAACGAAGTCTGAATATTGATTTTCTTCTCGGTTACCTCAAACAACTGCTGCCCCGTCGTCCCGATCTGAAGGTCATCATCACCTCGGCGACCATCGACACCCAGGCCTTTGCCGACCATTTCGGTGGGGTGCCGATCCTTACGGTCGCCGGCCGCTCCTACCCGGTGGTCGTGCGTTATTGCCCTCCTGAAGAGGATGCAACAGGCGAAAGGGACGAAACGCTCGATCATTGTCTGCAAACTGTTTACGACCTCTATGGCAAAGAGCCGAAGGGTGATATTCTCGTCTTCCTGCCGACCGAAAAAGATATTCGCGAAGCCTGTCTGGTCCTCGAAAAAAAAATCCCGGAAGCCGTTGTCCTGCCGCTTTTTGGCCGCTTGCCGGCGGTCGACCAACGACGGATCTTCCAGCGGTTCAAGCAGGTAAAAATTGTCCTCGCCACCAATGTCGCCGAGACCTCGATTACCGTCCCCGGCATCCGCTACGTCGTTGACAGCGGCCTTGCGCGGATCTCCTATTATAATGTTCGGGCAAAGACTACCAGCCTGCCGATAACCAGAATTTCCAGGGCCGGTTGCGATCAGCGCAAAGGCAGATGCGGCCGCGTAGGTCCGGGAATCTGCATTCGACTCTATTCGGAAGAGGATTATAATGACCGGCCGGAATACACCTTGCCGGAACTGCAACGGTCAAATCTGGCAGAGGTTATTCTCCAGATGATTTCCCTGGAACTTGGTCATCCCGAGGATTTTCCGTTTCTCGACCCTCCCCACAAAAGCGCCATCAAAGAAGGCTATCAGCTGCTCAGCGAACTCGGGGCGATAAACGACGGAAGGCACTTAACCGAAAAGGGAAAGGTTATGGCCGATCTGCCTATTGATCCGTGTATTTCCCGGATCATTATTGAGGCAAAGGAAAACAATTGTCTCAAGGAGATAAAGATCATTGCCGCCGTCCTGGCCATTCAGGACCCGCGCATCCGCCCGGTCGATCATGAAAAAGAGGCGGATGAGGTCCACAAAATATTTCTCCATCCCCAATCCGATTTCATGACCCTGCTGAACATCTGGAATTCGTTCCACGATGTCCAAGATAAGGTGAAGTCATGGTCACGGCTGAAAAAATACTGCAAGGGGTACTTTCTTTCCTATCAGCGAATGCGCGAATGGATTGACCTGCATGATCAGCTGGAACGCATTCTTAGCCTGAGAGGCGAGTTTACCGATAATACCGTCAGTGCGTCCTATGAGCAGATTCATAAGGCTTTACTCGCCGGTTTTTTGCGCAACCTGGCGCGAAAAAAACTCGGCCGGCAATATCAGGGTGCCCATAACCGGGAGTTGATGATCTTTCCCGGCTCGCACCAATTCATGAAGGGCGGGCAATGGCTGGTGGCCGCATCGTTTATCGAGACAACCCGGCTCTATGCCCTGACCGTTGCCACCATCGAACCGGAATGGATCGAGCCGATAGCCGGCCATCTCTGCAAATATTCCTGGTTTAACACGCACTGGCAGAAAAAAACCGGTCAGGTGGTCGCCGAGGAGACGGTCACCCTCTTTGGCCTGATACTGAGTGCCGGGAATACGGTAAATTTTGCCAGGCGCCATAAAAAGAATATCGCCGAGGCTAGGAATATTTTTGTCCAAGCGGCCCTGGTCCAGGGGGAACTCACTGGAACCTATCCTTTTCTGCGACATAACCAGGGGCTCATCGCAAAATGGCAGGCGGTGGAAGAGAAACTGCGGGTTCGCACCATCGTGGTCGACGACCTGTCGATTTATCGGTTCTATGCCGATAAAATCCCTGCCGATGTCTATGATCAGGGAACCTTAAACCGTTTTCTGAAAGAGAACCGGGTGTCTCTGATGATGAGCGATGAGGATGTCCTGAAGCGAAAACCGGACGCACTGGAACTCATCGATTATCCGCCGACACTGAGCCTTGGCGCCATGCAGCTTCGCCTGGAATATCATTTTGAGCCGGGTTCCGAGAGGGATGGGGTTACCTTCAGGCTTCCCGTCGACTTTGCCGTCTCGGTCTCTCCCGCCATCTTTGACTGGCTGGTCCCGGGATTGTTGCAGGAAAAGCTGACTGTTTTGCTAAAAGCCCTGCCGAAATCCCTGCGGAAAAAAATGGTGCCGATAAACGATACCGTAACCTGGTTATTGGACGACATGTCGCGAAACACCAGTTCTCTTTATGCTTCCCTTGAAGCAGCCATCCTGAAACGCTTTAAGATATTGGTGCAACGTACCGATTGGTCGGAAGAATTGCCCCTTCATCTGCAACCCCGCTTTGTTCTTTTCGATGACGACGGCAAGGAACTCTGTGCCGGTCGCAATCTCAGGAATCTGCTGGATTGCCGGTCGGGCGATAAACATCGACCGCAGGAACCGACCCTGCAAAAGGATGGCGAAAAGATAGTCAATCGGTGGCTGGGGACGGAACACAGGGATTGGGATTTTCATGGACTGCCTGCCGCCATCCCTGCCTTTACGCGGCAAGGAGAGGTTTCCGGGTTTCTTTACCCGGTTCTCGTACCGCAAGCGGATAAAGGCTGCGTCGTCATCGAATTTGTGAAAAATATGCGGCTGGCAGAACAAAAAAACTTAAGCGGCACCCTCTTTCTCTTCAGACTGCAATTCGCCGACCAGTTCAAGGCCTTGAAAAAGATGTGTGCAACAACATTTTCCGGGCCATCGGCGATCTGCTTGTTGGATTTTGATTTGCCGCACAAAGAGGTCGTTGAGGCGCTGCTGGATTTTCTCCTTTACCACATCTTCGGTCCCCTGCCTCCAGGGATTATTGAAGAAAATGAATTCCTGGCAAAGGCAGCAGATGTCAGGGCGCGGGGCCTGTACGCTTTGGGCAAGAAACTGTGCGAGGATTTTTTAGCCCTCTTGCGGAAACGGCGCACCGTCTTCGATTCCCTGCGGAAAATCTTTACCCCGGAAAACAGAAATCGCTTGTATCTTCCCGAGAAAGAAGCCGAATTTCATGCCCATCTGAGCGACATTTTCCCGAAAAATCTGTTCATGCAGCGGCACTTGGTGTCTTTTTCCGACCTTGACCGGCAGTTGCAATGCCTACTTATCCGCATCGAGAGATTTTACGCCAATCCAGCAAAGGACAGTCAGAAGGCGGCACCACTCACCAAACATCTCCGTAACCTGGCGCAGCTCACGGCTAAAAGAGAAGAATTATCGAAGGAGGCTCTCGAATGTGTCGACATCTACAAAACGATGGTCAACGAATACAGGATCGCCCTGTTTTCGCCGGAACTAAAGACACGTCAGTCAATATCCGAGAAAAAACTTGAGACTCAATGGAAGCTGACCCTGGCAAGGTGTTGATGTTCTGTCAGGTATTGAAAACCATACCGGTAATATGTTTCAAACTGTCCATGGAGTAGGGCTTCGGCAGGGTGTTGACGAAACCGTATTTCCGACAGTCGTCCATGACCGGATGCAGGATGGTACCGCTCATGGCGATAATCTGCAGCGTTTCATCCATCTCATGCAGTAAGCGACAGGTCTCCACGGCCGATTCGCCGTTGGCATCTGACAGATCGAGGATAATGAGCGGCCGGGGCAGAAGCGGATCGCCGGCGAAATGCTGCATCTCCTCCATCGCTTCAGCCCGGTTTGCGGCCTTGGCGACCAAATACCCCAAATGCTCCAGCATGATTCTGCCGATCTCTCGCATCTGGTCATCCGCGTCAATCAGCAACACATGTCGATCCGCGACACTAGCGGTTTTACCAGTACTCTCCTGATCGCCCCTGCCCTGCATGACCGGCAGATAAAAGGAAACGGTTGTTCCCGCCCCCGCTTCGGAATGGACGACAACATGTCCGCCATGGTTGCGAAGCGTCGCATATACCACCGTCAGGCCAAGCCCCATACCCTTGAGGGAGCCCCGCTCCTTGGTGGAGTAATACGGATCAAAAATCCTAAAGAGCAGTTCACGGTCTATGCCCTTACCGAAATCGCGGAATTCTATCTTGGCATAGGTCCCGGCAGAAACATATTGTCCGGACATCAGGCGCGGGGTATCAAAGGTGCTCTTCCCGAGACGTATCTCGATCCTCCCGCCGTCAGCCGCCTCAAGGCCGTTTTTCAGAACATTGGCAATTGCCTGACCGATCTCTTCCGGGTCGACATACACCAGGCAATCCTCACAGTCCGCATAAATCCTGTAGTCACCCGATTCCTCCAGGTAGAAACCATCCACGGCAGTGCGAACGAGTTGGCCGATGCCGACGGTCTCTCTGCTGACGATACCAAAGTTGGAAAAACAGGAAATCTGTCTGGTCAAATCGACGGCAACCAGTGCCGCCTTTCTCGCCTGCTCGATAAGCTTGACCCGTTCGTCGCTGCTCTGATTTTTTCCGTAGAGAGCGAGAATATCGAGATTGCCGCAGATTACCGTCAGCAGGTTGTTGAAATCATGGGCAACGCCCCCGGCCATGCAGCTCATTGCATCCATTTTTTTTACCAGCTTGATGGCGTTGTCAAGCTCCTTGTTATGCTGCTCTGCCTGATATTGCCTGGTAATATCACGGAGGATGCAGAGCCCGAACACATCCTCGGCCTCGGCCACCGGCATGAACCATCCGATAATCACCCGGCCTTGAAGTTGCAGGGGTGCTTCCTCGAAAATCTCAAATCCCCCCATCCCTTGGGCGATGAGTTGCTCGTTGGTCCATTGTTTAATGGGTTCGCGCAGGTGTCCCCAGTCTATTGCCTCGGCAAAGGCCATGCCGATAAGCAGTTCTTCCCGAGTGGAAAGAATCTCGAGGACCGATCGGTTGGCGGTAACGATTTTTCCATGATTGCTCAGTTCGAGGATGCCTTCATCAAGATTGGCAAGGATCATGGCCAAATGCCGCTTATCTAAGAGGAGTTCACTCGTTACCGTCGATGGTTTTAGCCCGAAAGGAATTCGGGCATCTTTTTTGTTATCCCGGGAAAGCGAGGCTTTCTGCCTTTGACCAAAGGTGTGCAGTGCTTCGCGGATGTGTTGCCGTATCTCTTTGAGATTGCCCTTGGCAATACAAAGATCGCAATTAATATCCTCGACGATTCGTTTCTGATCTTCGAGAATAATACCTGAGAGAACGACGATGAAAACATTCTCATGTTTTTTTGTGTGTCGCAAAATCCGACAAAGCTGCTCACCGCTGACAAGTGGCATTATCAGGTCGGTGAAAACCATTTCCGGTTCATAATCTTGAAGAATATCCAGAGCTTCGAGCCCTGTCCCGGCAGTTTTAACGGCACACCCTTCCTGCGTGAGTATGGTCGATACAGCTTTAAGAAATACCGGATTATTATCGACTACAAGGGTTTTAATGGCCATTAAGTTCCTGGGAAATGGATATACAATCAATCAGAATTTTTCGACAATCGCCAGTCCCTGATTGCTTGGATGAGAGAGGGCATATCGAGAGGTTTGGTGAATACCTTCCAGGCACCAAGTTGCTCAGCTACCGCCAAATAAGACGCCGAACCGATTTTGCCGCCACCGGAAATGGCAATTATGTTGACTTCCGGAAATTCTTCCCGGAATTGGCTGATCGTTTCTATCCCTTCCTGCACCGGCATGATGAGATCACAGATAACCAGTTCAACGGGACAAGACCGATGAGCTTCAACACCTTTCCTGCCATTTTCCGCTTCAAACACTTCGAGGCCTTCCCGCACCAACCACATGCGGATAAGTTCCCGGATCCGAGCATCATCATCGATTATGAGAACTTTCATCCTCTCTTCCTTCCCTTGACCGGCAATCATACATTGTCGCCACTTACTGTCTGAAAATTACATCTTTAAAAAAACTGACCATCTTTCGCCTTCTGCCAGCCATTATTAACTGCTCAGGAATGAGGTCAGTCTGCTTTATCTTCATTACCGACATCTTGTATTCGATATGACTTGCCAGACGGTTGTCAATGTACCAGGCATACATAAGCCCCATCAACAGCCCCGGTGGAGTGAACCCCTCGCCTTTGTTGATCAGGCGGGTATAATGGTTTTCATCCTCCGTGCTGCACATCCGCGCAAGTGCAAGAAACGATCTTATCTGCTCATGGCTGAGAAAGCACCTGCGTCGATCTTCTTCCTTGAGGTAAAGGTGATACACCCGACCAAGAGGCAGGCTATCAATCTTCACCTCACGCATCTCCTTTTTCTCGGCATAATTGCCAAGAAGCGATTCCCCTAAAGCGATCATCAGAGCAATCTCCAGTTTTTGCCGGACTCCGATCTGATCCCCTCTTATTTTAATGGATCTGTCTTCCGGATCGAAAAAAGAAAAGACATTATCCCATTGCTGGTCCCTGTTCCAGTATTGTCGGTCTATACAGTGGATCGCATCGAAATAGTTGAGGTGATGCAGGGGAATGACTGGATGATTCCAAAGGATGTCACAGAGATCGGCCTTTAACTCCTGATCATCGATCTTCGGATCGTTTCCGACGCAATGAATCTCCACCGTTTTCAGTTTTTCTTTGATGCCGGTATACTTTTGACATGGCAGGATGCGTGCTCCATCCGGAGGCTCATAACGGGTGGGAAGGCTATTTTTTTCTCCGCTATCCGCTTCGGGGCTGAGAAGAAAACAGCTGCGCCCGTTATACAGTCCTTTTATCGCCAGGGCAAGAATGTCCGGATCGTGTTGTATGACTCCGGTTTCCACCAGGGCTTCCCGTGAATACACGCCGCATTCGATGGGAATATAATGCTCGTGAAAAAGTTTGTCCCGGTCGACGAAGATGGGAATCTTCCCCTCAACCGCATACCTTTGCAGGACCGATGCCGGAATGTCATTGAGAGAAATGCAGAGTACCTCGTTAAAGAGACCTTCTGTACCTCCCGGTATATTCTTTTCATAGGCGCGGATCATGTCCGACACATGAAATTTCCTCTCTGGATCGGCAATACTCAGATCGGTTTCTCCCGCCTGGACCCAGAGGTTCGAAACCAACACCTTCAAGGCTTTACGGTTGTTGCGCACCGCGTCGGCCAGGCCGGGTACCTTGAACACCGGAATGATTGACGAATACAAACTGCCCGGGGCGAGGATCAAAATATCGGCACCTTCGATATCCGCCAAGACCTCGTCGTATATTCGAATGGTATCGCAATAGTCCACCTGGACACTGTCGACGGGGAAGCCGCGGCGCGACTCGCTCAGCTTGTGTTCGCCGACTATCTCGACACCGTTGGTATACAATACCCGCAGCTGGGCCGGTGTAGAAGTACAGGGAAGAACCGCCCTTTCACAGGCACCAATTACTTTGGCGAGAGCATTGATGCCTTTAAAAATTGCCGCATGCAGCAGTTCTTGCTTTTGCGAAAGCTGCTCACTTGAGATATTCTGATCGACTTCTCGGTAAACGGCGGCGGCAAGCAATAAATTGCCGAGACAGTGCGGGCGTTTCAGCGTTGCCGCCAAACGCTTATCGGAAAAGAGATATTCCAGCAGATATTTCAGATACTGCCCCAAGGCTCTGGGCAGTTCACTCATTCGACCGACAACATCTTGGAACTGCTCGGTTGCCTTGATAAACGGCCGGGTAAAGCGCAGGTTGAAGATTTCGGCAAGGTTTGTGGCAATTTTACCCGCCTCGAAGGTATCAATAGTATATCTTTTCTGCAGATTGCTGCTTTCTATGGACGACAACAACACATGCCGCATGTCGCCAACGGCAACAAGCGGCAGATCTTTGAGCAGTTCTCCTGTCGAGCCGCCGTTATCGGTGACACAGACAATCGACCGTGTCTGCGGGAAGATTTCCTTTAGACCGACAAAGGGTTTTTTTGCCCAGTTTTCTCTGCGTGAATCGCCGCCGACAATATTCGACAACCCAGTACCCCCGCCGAAAACCACGACCTTAACATCTTCAACACTCGTTTCAAGCAGTTCCTTGCGCAAAGCGAGAAGATGTGCTTTGGCAATCGAATGTACATTGTCGGGAACTCCGCGGAGAACAAGATCGACAATTTTCTCACGGAGATCGACCTGGGGCAGGAGATCCAGCGGTGAGAGCCGCACTTGCTGAATTTCCCTCAGTTTCTGAAGTATCAAACCTGACCTCTTAAGGTTGGAAGCTGCATGTACTCCACCTATTGTCTGTGATTTTCCGGCAACAGTCAAACCAAAATCAGGTTCCCTGCAGATATTGCTGCTCGACCCGCAGGAGTTCCTCCGGAGTATCGACTTCGATGGAATCATGCTGGGTTATGACCAATTTAATTTTATAACCGTATTCCAAGGCGCGTAATTGTTCAAGTTTCTCGAACCTCTCCCACTCCCCCTCCGGTAAGGCGACAAAAGACAGGAGGAAACCTTTGCGATAGGCATAAAAACCGAGATGCTTATAATAGGTTGGTTTGATTGTGTCGTTCGGGTTACGTTGAAAGGGAATGGGTGACCGGGAAAAATAAAGGGCATAGAAATCCCGGTCGAATACCGTTTTCACATGGTTCGGGTCGTTTATCTCTTCCGTGCGAATAATTTTATAGATGAGTGTCGACATCGGCAGGGCCGGATCATCAAGCAGGGGTTGGGCAACCTGTTGCACCACCTCGGCAGGAAAAAGCGGCTGATCTCCCTGGATGTTCACCACCACATCATGTTCGGAAATCTTCAGAATCTCGGCGGCCTCGGCAAGACGATCAGAGCCGGAGACATGATTTTTGCGGGTCATGACATACTCGCCACCAAAACCTTCGACGCAACGGGCAATCCGCTCATCGTCGGTGGCGACAACAACCCGGGAGAGCAATGGCACTGCCCGGGCTCGTTCCACCACATGCTCTATCATCGGTTTACCGGCAATGAGCGCCAAGGGTTTGCCGGGAAAGCGGTTCGATTCGTAACGTGCGGGAATAATAGCAATAACTTCAGGTTGTTGTTTTGACATAGCAAAGATGCTGGTTATTTCAAGGTGGGTCGGGTACTGTGTTGCTCTACCCGGGCTATAAATCATCAATATGACAAGAGGAATGGCGATGCATCAGCCCCAATCGATATCCGTTTCATCTACAATAAATTCACCAATAATTCTACAAAAAGCAGCTGAGCTGGCAAAGAAACTGGAACTCCCCTTCGTTGACCAGGTGTCTCTCTGTTTGTCCGATTTTATTCTCGCCTATACTCCGGATGGTTTACAACTGCTGCAATCATTGCCCCGTTCAAAGAATCCACGCTGCCTGTTGTTTGTTGATTTTGTACACGGAAAAAATGGTTACCGATTGGCAAAAGATTGCACAATCAAGCAACCGCTCGCCCGCGCTGCCGGCATAAAAGCGGGCTTTCGGCCAAATATCCTGGACGGCACCGGGGGACTTGGCGGCGACGCCTTTGTTCTGGCAAGTCTTGGTTGTCAAGTAACGATGTGTGAAAGATCGCCGCTCCTCGCTGCTCTTCTTGAGGACGGATTGGAACGCGCGTCGCGGGAAGAAAGGACGGCAGCTATCATCGAGCAACGCTTGCGATTGGTGATCGCCGACACCCGGACCTATCTGCAGGAGTGCCGGGAAGTCTATACCACCGTCTATCTCGATCCGATGTACCCGCACCGCGATGATTCGGCACTCAATCGCCAATCCATGCGGACCATCAGAGCCCTTGTCGGTGACGATAAAGATAGTGGACCATTACTGGAAGCTGCCATCAACCGGGCAGGAAACCGCGTAGTGGTGAAGCGCCCCCGCCCGGCAGCGGCACTCACCGAGCACCTCCCTTCACACAGTATTGTCATGAAAAACAGCCGGTTCGATATTTATCTGACCTTCAACAGCAAATCCCTATAAATCACTTGTGATATTTTTCTCCGGCCTTGATGGTGTATGCCCGGTAGAGCTGCTCAACCAGGAGCATCCGGGTCATATCGTGAGTGAACGTCATCTGAGAAAGGGAGAGAAGGAGATCGGCAGCCTGCAAAACGCTAGAGGAATGGCCATCGGGACCGCCGATAAGATAACATACCTGCTTGACCCCCTGCATTTCCCATTCATCAATCTGTCGCGAGAGTGCCTCGGAGGAAAATTGCTTCCCCCGGGGGTCGAGAACGACAACCAAGGCACCGGTTGGGATAGCCTGTAACAGCAGCATACCCTCAGAATCGACGGCCGATTGCTGTCCCCTCGCTCGGCCCTTTTCTTTCAATAGCGTTATGTAAAAAGATGTGTAATGGCGCAACCGCGACGCATATTCCTCAACACCTTCGGTGAGAAATTTGTCTTTTATTTTTCCTAAAAACAACAGTTCATGTTTCATAGCAGGCTGAAAAGCGGCGGATACAGCAGGAAAAATCAGTGTTTTTTGAGGATTTCTTGTAGGATGTCACAGAATTGTAGGTAAGAAATGCTTTTATTAATACCGGGACAGGAAGCGGCAATAGTCTCTAAATTTTTCTCATCGGTAAGGATGGAAGGATGCAGCGGCCATTGCGCACATCGCCAAGGCCTGCCTTCATGCACCGTGCAGCCATCGGTATAAAAAATACAATGACCGTCGACCGTCTTCATCTGCACCGTAGTGCCGGTGGTTCGCCAAAATTTTTTACCGAGTTCCTCTTCCGGCATCTTCAGGGCACGCACCATTCTTTGCCTGTCATCCTCATTTAATGATACGGTGGTATGGCCGTGACAGCAGGCCCCGCAACGCTTACAGGAAAAAATCCGGGAAACTGGAGACATTGCAAAAACCTCGGGATAAAAAGTGCTGCAAAGAATTAGCGCAGGGCCGACGCCCGGGCGCTTGTTTCATCGAGAGCGGAAAACATACACCGTCAAGGGGTGATATGCATTAAAAAGCGGTGGGGAGAACCAATCAGGCATTACCGATGACATCTTCGTAGGTGGCGATATCTATGCCGTATTGCATGGCCGCCGCCCTCCATTTGAATTCATCGGGACTGTTGAAGATGATCTCATCATTGGCGGGAACACTCAGCCAGCCGTTCTCCATCAGTTCATGTTCCAGTTGGCCGGGACCCCAGCCGGTATAGCCGAGGATAAAAAGATAATTCTTCGGACCGCGCCCCAGGGCGATATCCTCAAGGACCCTGGTCTCTCGGGTGAGCGATACGGTGTCACTGATATCCAGCCGGTGCTCCGCACTATAATTGGACAGATAGAGAATAAAAGCCGACTCCAGTTCAACCGGCCCGCCGATATATACCGGCGGCAACTCACCTCGGGGGATGGGCAGATTGGCGCCACGAAGTATCTCCGGCAGAGAAAAGATACGGTTTGGTTGATTAATGGCCACCCCCATCGCCCCTTCATCGTTATGGGCACAAATATAGATCACATGTTCCTCGAACCGTGGATCGGGCATCTGCGGGGTCGAGACCAAAAAGGTGCCGGCCAGGGAATTGGTTCCGGATGGTGATTGTTCCTTCATAGCCCACCTTCTTCTCAGAATTTTCTGCTCAAAAGCACATAAAGAGGAAGATACTCTTGCTGCCGATCTCTTTCCCGGCAATCCATCTCTTATCAGAAATTCTATCAGACTCTTATTGACTCCGTCAAGGTGTTCGCCTCGTTCTTAGAGACATGTTCAAGAACATTACAGAAGAGAAAAGAGATTGGTCATGACAAATCTCTTGGTATGTCATACTATGACCGAGAAATATGCAAGAACAGGAATGCGAACGACGATAGCCATTTGCCCTCGGGGACTGCCATGAAGAGTGATTTAGAAAAGATATTAACCTGCGATCATCACGACCCCTTTCAGTACCTCGGCGGTCATTTTGACGTTCCGGAGGTTGGCCTGGTGACACTCCGAACATTTCAACCGCATGCCCGAGAAGTCAGGCTTCTGTTACCCAGTATATCCATTACCATGACCAGGAGTTCGATGGAAGGGCTGTTCGAGACGGTTCTCACTATAAACGAATTGGCTGATCCCCTCCTTGACCCCTATACCTATCGCTATGAAATCCATTTTCACAGCGGTGTGGTGATCACCACCAATGATCCCTACCGCTTCCCGGTACTCCTTGGGGAACAGGACCGTTTTCTCTTCAACGCCGGGAGAAATTACAAACTGTATGAGCATCTGGGTGCGCATGCGACCATCTGCCATAATATTGCCGGAATCGTCTTTCGAACCTGGGCACCCAATGCCCGGGCAGTTTCAGTAATCGGCAATTTTAACGGCTGGGATGGCCGGGTGCATCCCTTACGTTCTCTCGGGGCATCGGGGATATGGGAGCTTTTTCTACCCCACCTGCAGCAGGAGGAAATCTATAAATTCCATATCAAAACCCAACACGGTGATATCCTGGAAAAATCGGATCCCTTTCAGTTCTATGGAGAACTGCGGCCAAAATCGGGATCAGTTGTCAGGTCGATCAACACCTACACCTGGAATGACAGGCAGTGGCAAAAGGCAAGAAGGAGCACCGCGCCCTATGACCAACCCATGTCGATCTACGAAGTCCACCCCGGTTCCTGGCAGAGGGATCCGAGCGATCCCGAGAGGTTTCTGACCTTCAGAGAGCTTGCCGGCACCCTTATTCCCTATGCGAAACAGTTAGGCTTTACCCATATCGAACTGCTGCCGGTGATGGAGCATCCTTTGGATGAATCGTGGGGATACCAGGTTACCGCCCCCTACTCCATTACCAGCAGATACGGGACGCCGGAAGACTTCATGTTCTTTGTCGATACCTGTCACCAGAATAATTTGGGCGTCATCCTCGACTGGGTCCCGGCCCACTTCCCCAAAGATGCGCATAGCCTCGGCAAATTCGATGGATCGGCTTTGTATGAACACGAAGACTACCGGCGCGGCTCGCACCCTGAGTGGGGGACTTATATCTACAACTACGGCCGTAACGAGGTGAGTAATTATCTCATCGCCAATGCCTTATTTTGGCTTGATAAATACCACGTTGACGGGCTCCGTGTCGATGCGGTAGCCTCCATGATCTATCTTGATTATGCGAGAAAAGATGGGGAATGGTTGCCCAATTGCTACGGCGGCAAGGAGAACCTTGAGGCCATCGAATTCCTTCGCCATCTCAATGCCATCGTCTATCAGTTATTTCCCAACACCCTGTTGATCGCTGAAGAATCAACCAGCTTCTATGGGGTTTCCAAACCGACCAATCATGGCGGACTTGGTTTTGGATTTAAATGGAACATGGGCTGGATGAACGATATCCTTAATTATTTCTCCAAGGATCCGTTTTATCGCAAGTATCACCACAACAGCCTTACTTTTTCGATCATGTACGCCTTTTCGGAGAACTTCGTCCTCCCGCTTTCCCACGACGAGGTCGTGCACGGCAAAAAAGCCTTGATCGACAAAATGCCCGGAGATCTCTGGCAGAAATTCGCCAACCTCCGTTTACTGTTGCTGACCATGTGGATGCACCCCGGCAAGAAACTGCTTTTTATGGGCGGGGAGTTTGCTCAATGGTCGGAATGGTATTGCAAGCAGAGTCTTGACTGGCATCTGCTGGAAGAAAATGGGTATCACCGGAAATTGCAGACATTTGTCGGTGATTTGAATAGGCTTTACACGGCTCACCGAGCATTATGGGAGCAGGATTTCAGCGGTGCAGGTTTTACCTGGCTGGATCTTGAAGACAGAAACAATTCCATCATCTCCTTTGCCAGATTCGGTAAAAACCGTCGTGATCAGCTGGTGGCTGTTTTCAACTACACCCCGCAGGTCTTCTCAGACTATAAAATCGGTTTGCCCGATGCTTGCCGGTATCAGGAGATTTTCTGTTCAGATTATGCCAGGTACGGCGGCACGGAGGGCAGTGACCAAAAAATCTATCAGCCGCTTGCCGAACCCTATGCTCAGGCGTCGTATCATACAAGAATATCCATACCACCGCTAGCCGGCGTTGTTTTAGCGCCGATCAACGATTAAACCGGAAAAAGGAATCAAGAGAGGCTGCCATGTCCAAGAGTACTATTCACCCACCGGGAGACAAAATGAAAAAGGCCATCAAGGAATTGTCGGAGCTCCTGAGCAGCAAACCTGAGAAAAAGCGCCGGCAGTTGCTTCAACAGGTGGCCATGAAATTCGATCTCTCTCCCAATGAATGTGCTTTCCTCGAACGTCACTTCAACGAGCAGTGAGGCGGATCTACACCACCATCTTGAAGAACCTATCAATTGCCTGCCGAGACTGCATCTCTCGCGCGTATGAGTTCATAATAGAATGCCAAGGTTTGTTCGCACATTGCCAGCGCCGTGAAGTTTTTCAAAACTCGGTGTCGACCGTTTTCGCCGAATTTCCGTAATTGCTCTGCGTCCAAGGCCAATGCCTCATCAATTGCCGCCGCCAAGGCCTTGGGATCGGAAGGCTGCACCAACCAGCCATTTTTCCCCGGCACCACAGTTTCAAGACTCCCACCATGGGCTGTGGCAATAACCGGTTTACCCATAGCCATGGCTTCGACAGTAGTCCGACCAAAGGCCTCAGGCTCAAGGGAAGATGTTGACAATACTATGTCTGCCAAAATAAATGCCGCAGGCATATCGTTGCAATGACCAACCAGCTGCACCTTTCCAATGAGCTGGTTTTTTTCTATGAATTCATTGAGTTCTGATGTATATCCGGGATTATCTTTGGTGTCGCCGACGAGTACTGCCTGGAAGGCAGTATGTTTGACATGGAGAAGACTTTGCAAGAAAAATTCCTGGCCTTTCAGCCTGGTAAGTCGTCCGGGCAGCATCAGAACCGGTTTGTTCCTTTCTATCCGCCAAGCGTCTCTTAATGCCTCAACACGTTCTTTGGCAACCAACGCCGGATCGAAATATTCCGCATCGACACCGCGAAATATCAAACGTACATTGTATTTACGCCGATATTCCTCGAAGATGTGTTTCTTAATGCTATCCGAAACGGCAATAACCCCATCGCCCCTAGTCATGATCGCACTGTAAGCGTTGCCCGAGTAAAAGCCGTGAAAGGTCGTCATCAGTAGCGGCCGTTCTTTTTTTGGCAGGGACAGCCAGGCCACATAGCCTATCCATGCCGGCATTCTTGAGCGAAGGTGCAAGACACTGACTCGATATTTTTTAATCAACCGGCGCAACGGCCAGATATGCAAGAGGGCAACAGGGCTTTTTGAGCCTATGTTTCTTTGGAAATGCAAGCTGCCATCCTGCTCTAATTGGCGAACCAACATCCCGCCTCCGGAGACGACAATCGACTTATGACCGTTTCTTACGAGATAGCGACCCATTTCCATAGTCCCCCGCTCAACCCCGCCACTATTCAACTCCGGAAGTAACTGCATAACCGTCAGGGTTTCCAGCCGCCGTTTCTTCTGTCGCGCATTGTGTACTTCATGGTAAAGAGCCAAGGTCTTTTCACACATGACTTTAGCGGTGAACCGTTCATTAACCCATTTACGCCCCTGACTTCCGAGTTCCCTTGCAAATTTGAGATTATCGAGAGCCTCGGTAATAGCCAGAGCCATGGCTGCCGAATCAAGTGGCGGCACCAACCAGCCGGTTTTTCCAGGAAGAACGGTTTCAAGGCTCCCGCCATGCGCCGTGGCAATGACCGGTTTGCCCATCGCCATAGCCTCGATGGCCACCTTGCCGAAGGCCTCGGGCTGGGTGGAAGAGGCCGAGACAACTACATCGGCCAGCAGGAGTGCCGCCGGCATATCGGTACAGTGGCCGACAAGGAGAATTTTGCTTTGCAAACCAAGGCATTTAATTTGTTCCAACAATTTTCGGGTAAAAGAGGGGTTTTCTTCAGTACCACCTATTAATAACCCGATGAAATTTTGATCTTTGATACGTGCGAGGCTTTCTATGAGCAGGTCCTGTCCTTTCCACTGGGTGAGTCGTCCGGGAAGAACGATGACCGGTGTTCCGTCATGTTCGGGAAGCCATTTTTGCCGCAGATGGCGAATGCGCTCGGAAGAAACAACCTCCGGCGAAAAATCCCGGACATCAAAACCTCCATGGATTAAACTGATCCGCTCCTCATTAATCTTATAGTTATCTATGATGTGTTGTTTGATGGTCTCAGAAACCGCGACAACTTTCTCACCTTTGGTCATTATCCGCGAGTATGAATTGACCGAATAAAACCCATGGAAGGTGGTAATAAAGGAAGGTTTTTGATTTTCAGGCACAAGCGTCCAGGCGAGATACCCGATCCAGGCGGGCAAGCGGGAGCGCAGGTGGAGAATATCTACTCGCTCTTCCAGTAGATATTTCCGCAGTTTCGCAACATACTGCAGACAGCGCAGACTCTTTTCACCAATATGCGGCCAGAGCACATGGATACAGCCGTTTTTTTCCAGTTGTGGAACCAGCCGCCCACCCCCGGAAATAACCACTGAACGGTAGCCATTGCGGGCAAGATAGATTGCAAGGTCGAGGGTTTCTCCTTCAACTCCACCCTCATCAAGTTCAGGGACAACCTGAACGACAGTTAATTTTTCGTCCACCATTCCTGTATAATTCGTTCAGCGCAACGATGCGCTTCATTAAGTTCAATATTCTCACGCCAGGTGGCGTTGCCCTGTTCCCAGGAAGTAAACGAGATAACCAGCCCTTTCTTCAGTAACAGTTCTTCATTCATTTTGAATTTGCTGTCTTCTCTTCGCCATAGCATTGGGAGGATGCCGATTTTGCAACCGGCGGTCAGCGCCTCATAGATCATCGAAATTGAATCTGAGGTCACCCACACCACACGATTTTTGTCATATTGCCTCTCAATCCATCCAGGCTGCGTCTCTTTATAGTTAAAAAAGGTGACATTGGTGAAATCGCCGGCAATTTCCAGCATCAGTTTGACGGTTTCCGGCGGAGTTCTTGGCGAGGAAGAGATGGTCCATTGTTGATCGGTTTCCCGTTGAACGATCTGCCTGACCATACCAGCTATTTTTGCCGACTCCCATGTGTGACTCTTCAAATCTACCCCACCAAGCAGGATCAGACCGCAGTCGGCCCGATGCCGGCCTTTGTTACGTGAACAGTTCGGCGCGCCGGTGGTATGAACGATGTTGTGCCGTTCCGCGAGCCGGTCATGCTCGGGGACGAAACAAAGATCAAATCGCCAGCGAATAAAAAATGGCGGTGACATACAGGTAACGACAGGGATAGCGTATCTTTTTTTAAAAAGCAACAGAGGGAGATGGGTGTGACTGCCTGTTCCCAGCAAAAGATCGGCATTGTCAATTTGTGGATGGGACCATCCTTTTCCCGGCAGAAAAAGCAGGATGAGTTGCCGGAGCCAGGCAAGTGGAGACGCCGGTTTAACAGCAATTTCCGTTACCTCCACCGCAATATAGGTCTGCAGGGCCTGAATTATCCCTTTGGTTTGTTTTTCGTGCCCGGGTCTTCCATCCAAGAGCGCAACAACACGAAGCCCACTCTTTTTTGCAGGAGTCATAGGGGGTCGAGCGGAATTCGCCTGAAAACCTAACACTCTATGGCCGTCCTGGCGGAGGTGCCCCCGAGGGAGGAGTGCCTGGAGGTGGCGGTCTGCGCACGCCTCCACCGGCAAGTTTAACGATAATCAGATTCGATTTCTGCAGACGTTTCGTCATAGTTTCGAAAAGATGTCGGGAGACATCAGGATACTTGTCGATAATTTCTGCAAGTTTATCACCGGGGAAGCGCTTTACCGTCGATCTCCCCTGAGAAATGATCGAAGCTGTACGTTGTTCTCCGGTTATCGACGCCATCTCCCCGAAATATTCGCCAGGTTCGGTAAGTTCGGCAATTTTTTTACCACCCTTCACAACCGTCAGGGCACCGCGAATGAGTTTGAAAAAGTCGATATCCTTATTGCCTTCTCTGATGATCACATCGCCATCTTCATAGTTTTCCTGATCCGGGTTGACCAGGTAGGCTGGAAGACTTTCCCGGTGGGCCACCGTGCGACGCAGGGCTTCTTCAACACTGGTTATCCCTACACGAACCTTCTGCAGGGCGGCATCACGGAGAGGTGTCATGCCTTCCAGAACAGCGATCTTGCGCAATTGATCCTCGGGCACCTCGGCACTTATCGCTTTGGCGACCTCATCGGTTATTTCCATCAACTCGAAGAAACCGACACGTCCTTTATAGCCAAGTCCGTTGCATTCCGGGCAGCCGTTTGGTCCGTAAATAACCAGATCCTTGACTTCGTCTTCATGAAAACCAATCTTGACGAGTTCTGCCGGTTCATATTTGACGATTTTTTTGCAATTGCTGCAAAGTTTTCGTCCCAGCCTTTGTGAAAGCACCATGGTGACCGAGGAGGCAAGCATGTATGGCGGAATACCGATATCGACAAGGCGGCCGATGGTTGCAGCACTGTCGTTGGTATGCAGTGTCGAAAAAACCAAGTGGCCGGTCATGGCCGCCTTGATGGCAATTTCCGCCGTATCGATATCACGAATCTCACCGACCATGATGATATCTGGATCCTGACGGAGAAAGGCCTTGAGTGCGGCGGCGAAGGTCATGCCGATCTCTTTATGGACGTTGACCTGATTAATTCCCTTGAAGTTGAATTCCACCGGATCTTCGGCCGTGAGGATTTTGATATCCTCACTGTTCATCGAGTTCAGAGCGGAATAGAGAGTAACCGTCTTCCCCGAACCAGTCGGGCCGGTGACAAGCAGCAATCCCTGCGGCCGATTGAGACACCTTTTCAGCATCTCAAAAGTTTGCTCTTCAAAGCCTAACCTGGTCAGGTCAACATTCAGCGATGCTTTGTCAAGAATACGTAGTACCACCGATTCGCCAAACAGGGTCGGTAATGAAGAAACGCGAAAATCGACCGAGCGGTTTTTTCCCATGCGCATCTTGATACGCCCGTCCTGCGGCACTCGTCGTTCGGTAATATCGAGTCCCGAGAGAATTTTCAACCTGGCGACCAAGGAGTTCTTGATGGTCAGGGGAAGGTTCATCGATTTAAACAACGAGCCGTCTTTACGGTAGCGAACCTGCATGGTTTTTTCATAGGGTTCGACATGGATATCGGAAATCCCGTCCTGGACGGCTTTGATGAGAATGCCATTCACCAGTTTAATGATCGGCGCATCGGAAGCAGCAAACTGCTCGCCGATATCATCGGCGGAATCACCTTCAATTTCAAAATCATCGGCCGCCTCGGCAACTATCGATCCGAAGTCATCGACCTGGGTGACGTCCATTTCTCCGGAAGTCTCTTCAACCACCCCAAGAAACGACTTTGCTTCTTCATCATCGATGCCGTAATACTTCTTATATGCCTCAACAATATCCGCCTCGGTGGAGACGCAAACGGAGAGTTCCTTATTCACCAAATTCTGCAGTTCCTCCACCGCCGTCACATCGCAAGGCTCGGACAGGGTGATCTGCAAGGTGTTTCCAGCCATTCGCAAAGGAAAGGCTAAATATTTTTTTGCCTCACTGTAAGGGAGAAGTTTAAGAACATCTTTTGATGGTGGCTCGTTTTTAATAACGACTGCCGGATAGTTGTGCTGCCGACTGAGGAAATTAATGACGGTATTCTCATCAATGTACTCAAGCTGCCGCAAAATCGCACTCAAGCGACCGCCACTTTTCTGCAGAATTTTTTTGGCGGTTTCCAGCTGACTGGGTGTTATGTATCCGGCCTTACTCAACAACTCGCCGATCTTGACTTTTCCTGCGCCGGATTGATCTTTGACAGTCTTCTTCATCGAAGATTTGCGCTGTGAATCGTCACTTCTTAAGGCCATAACCGTTAACCGTTGTGAGGGTGTTTTGAGGATGTCGATAAATGGAATCGTCTGCCGGAGAGATCCTATTCCTTAACAAAGGAACCTCTAGAAATCTTCTCGGAAGGTTTTTCTTGTTTAAAAAAGGTTAGCAGATCATATATTTTTTCTGCATCTCTTTTTGCAGCGGGATCATTATTTCCCGCATGGACGGTTCTGCGGCCGATGATGTTCTTAAGGCAAAGATATGCTGCCATTCAATGAGGTTGCAAAAAACAATAATCTCGGTCTTACAGGAATTGGGTAATACGGTTCTGGCAGCCTGTGGGGTGACCGTCTCGAGAAGCTTGAAGTAGGTGGCTTCAGCCTGTTCCATGGCCTTTTTCCAGACCTGAAACTCTTCGCTTTCTTCTTTAAAAAACATCGGCTTGATAAAGGTCACCTGATTGTCAAACTTGTCTTCACTGTAGCGGCAATAGCGCTGACTTTCTTGCAGAAAGGAGCAGGGGCGATGCCGCACCAGTTCATGAGTTACGGCACGGTTGACGATAAATTTGACGCCGACAAACCGGTGACGCAAGCGAAGTTCAACCGGCAGCTGGTCAATCTCCAAAAGACCCATTTTGGTTATAACGATGCTGCTATCCCTGGCGAGAATCTTGTGCCGGTCAATGATTTTTTCAAATATATAGGGAACAATCCCGACAAGTACAAGAAGCAGGTCATTCACAAGCTGATTTTTGGGATGCTGGAGATAGAGCTCTTTCAAGGCGCGCATCGATCCGGTGAGCAGCATCCCGTCCGGGAGTTTATCGATTACCAGAAATTTCGGCTGACAGTCGAGCAAATCCTCGGTCTGGCGAGGATCGCATGTCACCCGAAATGTTAAAACCGCCATTTCCAGAACGGAATTATGGCCATGAGCCGCTATCTTGCTCACAAAAGGGATAGCCGAGTCTTCGGTAATTTTATCTTCACTTTTATAGCATACCCGCCCACATGCCTCCAGACGCACGGCTACGGATGCACTATCCAATTCGTCTTGAATATGAAAGAAGGGCTCTATTATTTTCATTTGGCTATCCTTTCCAGAATGGCGACAGTTTTCGTAACGATTCGATAATTTCCGGCATCTTGGCGATCACCACATCGACCTCTTCGACCGTGTTATAGACACTTAAGGAAAAACGAATCGAGCCGTGGGCGGCGGTAAATGGTACCCCCATTGCCCTGAGTACATGGGACGGCTCCAGGGAACCAGAGGTGCATGCTGAACCGGAGGATGCACAAATTCCATGCTGATTCATATGCAGCAAAATGGCTTCACCCTCAACAAACTCAAAACTGATATTGGCGGTGTTTGGCAAGCGCTCGGTCTTGTGGCCATTGAGCATGGATTTCGGGATGGTCGCCAGCAGTTTCTCCTCCAGTCGGTCGCGCAGCTTTTTTACCCGGCTGTTCTCTTCGACCATCTTTGCCGCAGCCAGTTCGCAGGCACGCCCCAGTCCGACAATCGAGGCGACATTTTCGGTACCTCCACGGCGCCCATGTTCCTGATGCCCCCCCATCATAAAAGGGACAAAAAGTGTGCCTCTTTTGATATAAAGAACGCCTACTCCTTTGGGTGCATGCAGTTTGTGCCCGGATAAAGAGAGGAAGTCTATATCCAGATTTTTGAGATCGATGGCAACCTTTCCCACGGCCTGCACCGCGTCGGTATGAAAGAGTATTCCTCTCTGTTTAGCCATTTTGGCCATTTCGGCCACAGGAAAAATAACCCCGGTCTCGTTATTGGCCCACATCACACTGACAATGGCGGTATCTTCAGTGAGTGCCGCCGCGTATTCGGCCATATCCAGCAGGCCTTCGGCATTGACCTTTAGCCGCGTCACTCGATATTTATGGCCGGTTACCGTTTCCAGGTTTTCACAAAGATTTTTCACCGCCGGATGCTCGACCCTGGTGGTGACAATATGCCGTTTTTCCGGGTAGGTTCTGAGAGCTGAGAGAATAGCAGTGGAATCACTTTCCGTCCCGCAGCTGGTGAAGGTGATTTCCCCAGGCTCCGCACCCAAGAGAGCAGCCACCTTGCCCCTTGCCTCTTTGATGGCCTGCCCAACAGCGCCGCCGAAGGTATGCATACTCGACGGATTCCCGTAGGATTCCGTGAGAAACGGCATCATTGCCTCAACCACCTCGGGAGCCACCCTGGTGGTGGCATTATTATCCATATAAATGACGGTAGGGTTTGCAGCAGCCATTAATTGTTCTCCTCAACTATCAGACTGGCGAGAACCAGTTCCCGTAATTTCTTTTCAACATATTCCTTGATGGTGGTCTGCGATTTGCTGCAGCTCTTACAGGCACCACGCAGAGAGACAATGACAAAATCCCCATCGACATCAATAAGTTCGATGTCACCACCGTCTTTCTTCAAACCCGGTCTGATCTCTCGTTCGAGAACTTCCTCGATTTTTTTGATCTTCTGCAGGGAAGTCATTTTTTTCGGAATGGCTTGAGGAATAGATATTTCCGATTTGCCGCTGACCGTGTCCTGTAGAATTTTTCGCAGCTTCTCTTCACACTTGCCGCAGCCGCCCCCGGCCTTGGTAAAGTTGGTAATCTCTTCAACCGACCTGAGACTGGATTCCTTGATTGCTCTGATAATCTCCAGGTCGGTAACCCCAAAGCATTCACAGACAACCTCCCCTTCTGCCATCGGCAATTTCAGGCCGCGATAATCGGCGATTGCCGCCTCCAGCGCCTCGCGGCCCATTACCGAGCAGTGCATTTTTTCCTTCGGTAAGCCGCCAAGAGCCTGAGCGATATCCTCATTGGTAATCTTCGCCGCTTCATCGACCGCCAAGCCCTTGACCATTTCGGTCAGAACGGAGGAGGAGGCAATGGCACTGGCGCACCCGAAAGTCTTGAATTTGGCATCGGTTATAATATCGTTTTCATCTATCTTGAGAGTCAGCTTCAAAGCATCGCCGCAGGCCAGCGAACCGACATCCCCGGTTCCGCTTGGCTTGTCGATTTCCCCAACATTTTGAGGGGTCAAAAAATGCTGTTGAACCTTATCCGTATATTCCCACATGGTCTACTCCTGAAATGAATGATAATAAAAGTTATTTATTACATGCTGACAATAATACCAGAATGGTAAATTGCAACCGCCAACAGCCGTGACACGACCGAGTTGCTCAACCTTCAAAGACAATTTACAGACAGCACAGGTACTATAAAATACCTGTCTCGACCAGCATGTTTTTCGCCGTCGTCACTAGGTCACTGGTCCCGGCAGGAGTCCTGGATTCGACATAAAATCGCACCTTGGGTTCAGTCCCCGAGGGGCGTATCATCAACCAGGAACCATCCTCGAAAACCATTTTTTGTCCATCTATGGTTATGATCTCGGCAATTCGTCTGGCTGCATCGCCAACCATAACTGTACTTCCTACTTGGTACTTTGCCAATCCTGCTAAAAGCCGCAGTAGTTCTTCTCCCTTGACACTTACCACTACCCCGTCTCGCTCCGGATAATAAGTGCCGTATTGCTCTTCGATGCTTTTCAGGTAATCGCCAAGATTCATATTGGTTGCCAGCAGCATCTCAAGGGCCAACAGCAGGCCGATATATGCATCTTTTTCCGGAGTATGGCCGATGATGGATATGCCATCCGACTCTTCAAAATAAACGAGCGCCCGGCCGATTACCGGTTTAAAATTTTTAAATCCCACACTTGGCTCATACAGCTCTTCGCCAAAGGCGGCGGCAATACCGTTGGCAAGGTTGGAGGTGGCCACGGTTTTTGCCACCATTCCTCTTTTGCTTTTATATTCGTGGAGAAAGTGATAGGCCATGGCGCCGAATTGATTCATGGTTATTTCAGTCGTTCCATCGGTAAAACGGATTCTGTCGCCATCGGGATCGATTATTGTGCCGAGTTTTAAGGTCGCGGTGTTTTTTTGAAGGGTCTCGACAACAGTCCGCATATTGGCGGTGGAAGGTTCCGGGGCAACACCGCCGAAGGTCACATCAGCGGTGTCCCTGAGGACAATCAAGGCCGGTTTCACCGTGTGGTTAAACAACTCCCGTATATGGAGACGGCTTGCCCCATGAACACAGTCAACAGCCACGACCATATCGTCGCGTTGCAGGAAGGTTGCGATCGCCAGATCAAAATCGAGGCCGTGCACCGGTTGATTTTCTCGCACCAACTGCTTCCAGGTGGCCAAAGAATCAAATGGCTGGACGTGAGGAAATGCCCTCATCACCTCTTCTATCGTTGCCGGCGTCTTCTCCGGAATGTAGTCCTGCTCCACCAATTTTCGGGCATTGGCAGTTATCCTTTCGGTTACCTGAGAAGCAGCGGGGCCGGCGTCCGCCGCATTGAATTTGTATCCACCGTAGTCGAGAGGGTTGTGCGAGGGGGTGAGATTGATTGAAAATGCGGCATGAAGCTTGAGCACCGCGGCGGAAAGCACTCCGGTCGTCGACTCGCCGGCATAATGGACGCGAAAACCTTTGTCCGCCAGAACAAAGGCGACATTTGCAGCAAGAAGGGGGCCGGCAAACCTGTTGTCAAAACCGAGGACACAGCCTCTCTGTTGGGCCTCGGCCAAACTCTCAATCCCCAACGGGTCACGTAAGTCCGAGTCTGTTGCCAGATTTTCATACATTTGCACAATAGCCGCAGTCACCAGAGCCGTTGAACGAACGGAGATATCCTTGCCAAGTTTACCACGCCAACCTGAAGTGCCGAAAGAAATAGTGTCCACAGGTCGCAGGCGATTATCTTTGATTTCCTGAAAAAGAAGCCGGTATGCAGCTGCCAGAGGTTCTTGCCATACCGCCCCTTCCCTCCGTTTCCGAGCAACAATTTCTTTAATCAGCCCGAGATAGTCACTGCGAATATGATCGCCAGGGACAATAAAGCGAGAAAATAACTCAACAAAACTTTCAGATGCGATCATCTTTTTCCTCCAATCGAGGCGACAGGCGTTTTGGAAGTGCGGCGGACCGTCAGGAAAATCTCATTTTGAGGATTTTTCCACCTTCTTTGCTTGATCGATGAGCATGATCGGGATGTCATCCCGAATCTCGTACAGGAGCAAACACTTTTCGCACAGCAATCCTTCCACTCCTTGCAACTGCAGGGCACCTTTACATTGGGGACAGGCTAGAATTTCCAACAAATCTTTACTTATCATCGATTTCTACCTTATTTCTTGAAAGATCTTTGTCATTACTAAGTGTTGTTTTAATAATGCAGTTTACAACAATCGAAATTGATATTTACCTGAAACCGATTATGATTGCATGGATAAATTCCACCAATACCTTTTCAATCACTTTGAGCATCAGGAACAGAATGAAACAACAAATCGGTTTTATCGGCGGCGGTCAGATGGCAGAGGCACTCATCAGAGGAATCATTGCTTCAGGCCTGTATCATAAAGGCAACATTCTCGTTTCCGAACCCAATGATTTCCGGCGTGAGCACCTGGAAGAGACTTACAAGATCAAGACATACCAGAACAATCATACCATCTTTGAGAAAAGCAAGATGATCATCTTGGCCGTCAAACCCCAGACCATGAAAGCAGTGCTGGAAAATTGCCGGGAATGTATAGAGCCGCATCACATCCTCATCACCATCGCCGCCGGCCTGCCGATTTCTTTTTATATCAAGATGATCGACAAAAAAGAAACAAAAATCATCCGGGTCATGCCCAATACTCCGGCCTTGGTACTTGAGGGCGCATCCGCTCTCAGCAAAAATGAAAATGTCAGCGATAAAGAGTTGCGCGTTGCCGAGGAAATCTTCCTTGCCGTCGGAGAAGTGGTCATCCTTGATGAAGTGCATCTCGATGCCGTTACCGGCCTCAGTGGTTCCGGCCCGGCATATGTATTTTCTTTTGTCGAAGCACTTGTCGACGCCGGCGTTAAATCTGGACTGACCCGAGTCATCTCTGAAAAACTGGCACTCCAGACCATTTCCGGATCCATAAAACTCCTAAGAGACAGCGGTGAGCATCCAGCCGCCCTAAGAGGCAAGGTAACTTCGCCGGGTGGTACCGCCATCACCGCTCTGCATGTCCTGGAAAAAGTTGGTTTTCACGGTATCATCATGGATATTGTTGAAGCTGCCGTCAATCGTTCCAAAGAACTGGGTAAACTCGAATGACCTATAATTCGACCCCTTTCAGGACCACGAGAAGGCTGTCAATCCGCAACGCCGGCCTGATCACCAAAAAAGATGACGACCGACCGGATATATATGCCGTAACGCTTGCGCAGTGGTTGCAGGCGAGAGGCATCAGCGTTACCCTTAATGACATCGTTCCCGACCTCGACATAATAATCGTCCTGGGAGGAGACGGCACCCTCCTGCATATTGCCGAAACCGCTGCCCGGTATTCCATTCCGGTCCTCGGCATTAATATGGGGAATCTCGGATTTCTCACGGAACTCACGGAAAACGAGACCTTTAGGGCTCTGGAAAAAATTCTCGACAGTGACGTGACCATTGAAAACCGCCTGATGCTGAGGGCCAGGCTTCTTTCCGAGGAGCAGCAGACGGCGTACAGATATGCGCTGAATGACGTAGTCATCACCAAAAATGTGCTCGACCGATTGCTCGACCTCTCCACGGTCGCCGACGGCCAATACATCACCACCTACAGGGCAGATGGCCTCATTTTTTCATCACCTACCGGATCGACGGCATACAACCTGTCGGCGGGCGGCCCCTTGGTCTATCCCGGTCTTGCGACAATCACGGTAACGCCCATCTGTCCGTTTATGTTGAGCAGCAGACCGATCATTCTCCCGGCCGACAAGCGAATAAAAACCCGCTATGAGGCCGGCAACAGGAGCGATTTGGCCCAGGTAATCATCGATG
Organism: uncultured delta proteobacterium; assembly: GCA_903875445.1. GTDB lineage: Bacteria > Desulfobacterota > Desulfobulbia > Desulfobulbales > Desulfocapsaceae > Desulforhopalus_A. The sequence continues at coordinate 74,001 of CAIQWD010000023.1, forward strand.
GCCAACCCTTCTGGGAAATGAAAAACGGTGATGAACTGGAGATACAAACCGCCAAACATTTTCTCCAGCTCGTGGTCTCCTCGACCAGAGACTATTTCACAATTCTACGTAATAAACTGCACTGGGGATACCAAGAAAAGGAGAGGGAAGAAGCGAGGTGATGCTCGTTAGCATTGCCCCTACTTTCTTTTTTTTATCCGGTATTTCTTCATTTTATATTGCAGAAGACTCTTGGTGATGCCAAGCTTTTCGGCGGCTCTGGCCTGCACATAATCGGTATCGAGCAGCGCCTGGGTGAGCATTTTTTTCTCAATGACATAGAGCACGTCGTTTAAACCGGTATCCTCCGGAAACATCAGCTTAAGATCGATCTCCTGACCCAGGGGGTTCGGTTCTTCTGCGTATTGGATGTCCGGATGCACATCATCCGCCTCAATCAGGTCATTGCTGCAAAGGATGGCCGCCCGCTCAATGGTGTTTTCCAGTTCTCTGATATTGCCTTCCCAGGGCAGTTTCATCAGCAGCTTTAAGGCATCGGCCGATATCTGCAGTTGCGGTTTCGCCAGTTCCTTGCGATATTTTTCAAGGAAATGTTCCGCCAAGAGTTGCATATCGTCCATTCGATCTCGCAGGGCCGGCAGAGTAATGGGGATGACATTGAGCCGATAAAACAGATCTTCCCTGAACCTCCCGGCCGCTACCTCCTCGCGAAGGTCCTTATTTGAGGCGCTGATTATGCGTACATCGACCTCGATGGTTTTCCCTCCCCCTACCCGTTCGAAGGTCTTTTCCTGAAGAACCCGAAGCAGTTTCGATTGCAGGGCTAAAGGAATCTCGCCAATCTCGTCTAGGAATATCGTCCCGGTATCGGCAAGCTCAAAGCGCCCTTTACGCATGACCACCGCCCCGGTAAAGGCCCCTTTCTCATGGCCGAAAAGTTCGCTTTCCAGGAGGTTTTCCGAAAGGGCCGCGCAATTGACGGCGATAAATGGCCGGGACTCTCGCGGGCTGTTCACATGTATGGCCTTGGCCACCAACTCTTTGCCGGTGCCGCTTTCCCCGATGATCAACACCGAGGCATGGGTCGGAGCGACCTTTTCGATAAGATGATATACTTGGAGCATTTTCGGGTTTTTGCCGACCATCCCGCTAAAACCGCTCTTGCCCTTGATCTCATCGCGCAACCGGGTGTTTTCACGAATAAGAGAATAATGTTGGGCAGCTTTTTTCAGGGTGATGATCAGCTCGTCATTGGAAAAGGGCTTGGCAAGATAATTGAACGCGCCGGCCTGCATCGCTTGCACTGCTTTATCAACTTCGGCGAAGGCGGTGATGACGACAACCGGAAGATCCTCGTTCATTTCTTTTACTTTATTGAGTAACTGCAGGCCGTTCATTCCGGGCATCTGCATGTCGGTTATCACGATATCGAGATCGACTGCCTCAACAATCTTCAGGCCAGCCGGGCCATCGGCGGCGGTAAAGACTTCAAAACCCTCATCTTTCAAGAGTTCGGAGAGGACAACGAGATAGTTAGGTTCGTCGTCGACGACAAGGATCGAATACATAGTCATGAGATTTCTTCCTTCAAGTACCTTGCTCTGTTGACACAAGGAGTTGATTGTTTTCCAGGTGTCTTTTCATCGTTTCAAGGAGATGCTTAGGAACCGAACAATTTCTGCCGCCGGCAAGGGTCGTACCGGGTCGGATAGCTCCATGATAATCGCTTCCGCCGGTTATGAGAAGGTCAAGTTTTTTGGCCATGGTCTGCAGCTTTTTTTTGAATTGGCGGGAATGGGTCGGGTAATAGACCTCAACCCCGGCAAGCCCTGCTGTCCGCAGTTTGCCAAGCACCACGTTTACATCTTCGCCTGATTTTTCAATTTGTTGTGGATGGGCAAGAACCGCTAAACCGCCGGCATTCGCTATCATTGCAATAGCCTCATCGGCCTGCAATTCATAGCGTGGAGCATAGGCCAAGCCCCCCTTGGCAAGATACCGGTGAAAAGCCTCATCCATGTTTTTGACAACGCCTTTTTGCATCAGGATCTGGGCAATATGCGGTCTGCCGCTTTGTCCGTGGCCGGATTTTTTTTCCAGTTCCTGAAGGTGAATATCCACACCGAGACGATTGAGATTGGCGAGGATGACCTTGTTTCGCTCCAAACGACCACTTTGCAGGCGTTGCAGAGCCAGGGACAGCGCCTCATCAGACGGCCTGAAGAAATACCCCAGCAGATGCACGGCGCAGTCCCCATGCTTGATGCTGAGTTCCAGGCCAGGAACAACTTCAACACCCAGTTGGTTGCCGACCCTCATTGCTTCTTCAATTCCCTCGATCGTATCATGGTCGGTGAGAGATATGGCTGCAAGTCCCCGCTGTTGCGCATATTGCACCAGCTCGGTCGGACTCATGCTGCCGTCGGAAAATGTCGAGTGAATATGCAGATCGATTGACATTATTGAAAATATACCCGATAAAAAAAGACCGACCCGGCACAATCTTGGTCGGCAAAGCCCGATCACCCTTGCCTCTCACTGCGCATAGTATAACAACGATCTTTCTGCAATAACAATATAGCTATGCAGAATCACATATTTTCCTTTACTTTTCTAGGCTCTGTCCGATAAAGTTTGGACAATAAACAGTTCAACTCCAGAGGAGAATCCTGTATGCCTTCCTTCCTTTTTTATGTCTTGACCCTCCTCCTTGTCGGCGGCTGTGCCAGTCGGATCCCGGAACCCATTACCTACCCCTACTCGCAGCAGCAGAAAATGGAAGCCTCACATCATTGGCAGGTTTTGGCTGAAGATCTTGCCAATCGTATCAATAATGAGCTGATCATCACCGACAATATAACCAAAACCGTTTTCGTCAAGGAAACCTGCGGAAACGAGGCTGCCCCCTGCAACCCCACAGAAACCGGCAGCTTTAATGAGGCTTTTCGGGATTTGCTGATCACCAATCTAGTTGGTTTCGGCATTCCTACGCAACAGCAAAAAACCGATGAAACCTTGGAAATTTATTACAAAGTACAGGTCGTCCGCCATAACAGCGAACGCCTCCGCACTCTGCAGCCGGGGTTACTGACCGGCCTTTCTGCAGCCGTCGTGGTTCTTCGCAACGCCCCAGCCGATATCATTACCATTGCCTTGGGGGCAGCCGCCGACGTAGCCAATGCCAATATGGTGACCAACGGTCATTATGAAATTATAATTACCACCTCAATGCTGTCCGGTGGAAAATATCTCTTCAGGGCCTCGGATATCTATTATATTAATGACAAAGACTTTTGGCATTACCAAGATCATCTGCCGCAGGCAAAAACCATGAAGCTCACTGGTCCGGAAAAGCCTCAATTCCAGGATCCGGCAAAACCCCTGCCGGAAACTTTCAAGCCTGCACCCGAAAACACCGAACAATCAACACCGACCAACAAAAAAGAAATATAGAGGCAATGTACACCATGAATTCCTGCCACATTACCCGGCTGAAAACATCCCTTCCTCAGAAGGCAGCATACCTTCTTTTTTTCGGCTCGCTCTTGTTGCTTGGCGCCGGCTGCTCAGACTTCAACGGCACACGCCTGGAAAGAGTCCTCGGCAAAGATACCGATCTCATCAGTTTTTCCTATCAGATTGCCGAAAATCTGGTAGCTCGCTCCATGCCACCACTGATACCCCTCCATCCCGACATGCCGGTTTTGGTTACCACCTTTGTCGATAACAACGACCTCACAAAAGCCTCGCGCTTCGGCAGATTGCTCCAGGAGCATATCGCTTCCAGAATGGTGCAGCTTGGTTATACTGTCCGCGAGATAAAGCTCACCCGCACAATCAACATAGATCCGAAGTCCGGAGAAACCATTCTCTCACGAGACCTTTCAAAGGTCAGCGGCGAACTCCAGGCCCAGGCTATTCTCGCCGGGACCATTTCTCGTTCCGACCGGATGCTTTACCTTTCCGCAAGGCTTATTACTCCGGAAAACGGCAATATCATCGCCACATACGATCAGCAATTGTATATGGACGATAATCTTCTGGCCCTCTTGGGCTTGCGGCACCAGGATGAAATTGACAACCCGATATCGGAACCGAAACAACCACGTCTCAACCCATTCTGGTAGTCGCATGCCCCTTCAAGGAAAGATAGCCCTTATCCCCGGCGCTTCCCGCCCCATAGGAAGAGCGATTGCCCGCAAATTCGCAAATCAAGGCGCCAGCCTGGTGCTTCCGGTTTACGACTGGCCTGAGTCAATCGCCGAGATGGAAGATGAATTTCAAAGCGCAAACTTTGACTATTTTTCCAGTGTGGTTGACCTGCGGCGGGAAGAAGAGGTCATATTGCTCTCGGAAAGCGTTAGAAATCGCTTCGGCTCTCTTGATTTTCTTATCAACAATATTGAACGAGGAGGTATGCCCGCCGTGCATGGGAGTTATGACCTGCCCCACAACACGGCCCAATGGGATCTCGAAATAGCAACAACTATGAAAGCCAAGTGGCTACTTTATCATAATTTATACCCGCTCATGCAGGATCGTGTCGGGGGCGCAGTAGTAAACATCTCATCAATCGCCGCGATAATCGGACGTAGCGGTCCGGCGGCTGTCTTTTTTAGTGATGGATACAGTGCGGCCAACCGAGCGATTCAATCCTTTACCGAAACCTGGGCCAAAGAAGCAGCACCCGCTTTACGGGTCAATGAATTGATGCTGGGGCTTATCCAGCACAGACATGGCGAGGGTACTCGCGGCTGGGAGAACCTGACGACTCAGGAGAAAAAAGATCTGTCGGCAACAATTCTCCTGGAACGTACCGGTTTGCCGGAAGAAGTCGCTGCTGCCGTATACTATTTGGCGGTGGATGCCGGTTATATTACCGGAGCCGTCCTGCGGATGGACGGCGGATTTATCCTTGGCGGCTCCAGGGTGCCACCCATCCCCTCTGGTATTTTAGAGTGATGGCGAGGGAGCTGCCCCGTTATCATCGCGACCTTCTGCCGCTGCACTGATCCGTTTCAGGCCATCCTCGGCAAGTTTTGCTACCGTTACGGTCCTTAAAGTATTATCGAAAAACAAGCGTACTTCTCCAGGATGGTTAAGAAAACCTGAAATTTTCGTTGCTGCGAAATTTCCCCCCAACATCCCCAGACACCAGATAGCTAAACCTACAACCTGGTGATCAGGAGACGACAGATAGGCGATAAGATCATCCACCAGGTGTCTTTCCAGCATCTCTGTTCTGTGCCCTTGACACAATCTGCCGATTCCCCAAAGCAATCCCCGCTGCAGAAGCGGCAGTTCCAGGTAGTTGCCATCCTGAAAATTTTCTTCGCCATCCTCACGCATATAGGAGACAAGCATATGCAGATACTCCTGACGCAGCAGGGCACTATGAAACATTATCTCGGCCATGGCTTCCGGAGCTCCCCAGCCAATTCCCCCTGACTCATCGCTTAAAGACCAGAGGAAGCGGCGCATGACGATTCTCGCCGATTCCGGGTCGTTGTCAGCCATGGCCGGAACTATGCGCCCAAAAGCACAGACAGCATGCCAGCGTACCTGCTCCAGCGAATTGCAAAGGGCTATAAAAAGGGGGTTAAGGAGGAGATGTGGCTGATGATCTTCAAGGAAACAAAAAACTCCTCCTAGCTCCGGTTGTTCCAAAGTTGCCAGAAGTTCTTGTCTCATTCCCCTTCTGCTCATTTTTTGAAAACGGCTAAGGGTTTCGGTCATCGAGACGTTTCATCCCTTCCATGAGCATCCCCATGAAACCACCAACGACATCGCGTCGTTTTTCTTTCTCCGTCAACCCTTGGGTGAATTTGAAACGACCGCTATTCAAGGCTAAGATCTGATAAAAGGCCTCTTTGCCAAGTACTCCGTTGAGTTCGGCGAAGACCAGTTCTCCTTCATTGAACATGATCACTGCCCTTTTTTCTTCAAATTCGATATGCAGCTTGCCTGTTTTTTGGTTGACATTGATCATCTGACACAATTCGACCAACGAGATATCCGTTAATTGGCCAACCATCCCCGAGGCCAATTCTTCAGCCCTTTGGAGATTCATTTTGGTGATTCTGCTGACCAGCAGCTTGTAAAAAAAGACCTGGAGTGCCGGAAATCGTATGAGAATATGGCGGAAATTCTTGTGGTTCATCACCGCCACTTGACATGTTTCAGCGGCCATAATAGTAGTCGAAACCCTTTCTCCCGAGAGTAAACTCATCTCGCCAAAGACTTCACCGCGATCAAGCTCGACGAGAGTTATACCGTGATCGTCGATGACTTCAGCCTTGCCGGAAAGAAGGATATAGAGCCGATTGCCCGGGTCGCCTTTCTGGGTTATAGGAAACTGCCAAGGATATTCCAAGAATTCAAGAAGAGTGGCAAGATCGAGTAAATCCTCATCGGACAAGGGTGAAAAAATATCTATTGCCCGCAGCAGGCCGGCAAAACCGGCAGTCTCCTGGATCTTTTCCCTCCGCTCGGCGGCTGCCAGCAGTTTCATCTGCAGGGTGGCAAATTCCTTCTCTTTCTTATATTCAAAACGGATAAGTCCAACACAGCCACCACACTCGAATTTTGCTTTTTTAGTACTCCCCATGGAATAGTTTTCAAAACTATTGTCGGCAGATGCCAAGGCTATGAGTTCTCGGGCGAGAACCAGGCATGTCGGTTTACCGGCAGGCAGGTTCAGAACACCCTCGCTGACCCGCAGTTCTTCTCGAACATTGTAGAGTGGGCAGTGATCTTCTTCGGTAATGATGAATATTCCGTTGCGAAACTGCATATCAATCCTCGTTCAATCCGATCGACCGAAAAGAAGATAAATGACGACCCCGATGGCACCGGCCCCACCAAAAATCACCGGCAGGATTTTCTCGATCTGTATTTCTCCTTTGACAAGGAGGGTATCCATGTAGGGGGTTCCGGATACCCACCATACGGCAACAAAAATGGCGATAATGATCAAATCTCTCCATTTCTGTTTGAAAACCATGTAGCCAATCATGAGACCAAAGGGGACAACAAACCATGGGTTGCTAAATAATCCTATATAATCGACACCCTTGATTTGTTCATGCAGGTGCGTTGAGTCAAACCAGGTGCACAGCTTTGTCCAGATTTCCATTGCATTTTCCTTTTAAAATTCAGTTATCAAACATTCAATACATTTTCTGGTTATACCGTGAAACCACTTTACTCTAAGTTAATTGCAGCGGCATTATTTTTCACCCCTCTTGTCGATCACCTGCCTCCGCCGAGATAAGAATTGTTCTCTTACCTCTTTACTTCTCGAGCAAAAGGTTGAAATATCGATTTAACAGAATAATCTATGAAAATTCTTCGGGAAAGGCAAACCAACATCGTTGGCAGTCCTATTTTATTTGCTCAATTTTCTTAAAGAGTGACAATGAAACACAAAAAGACCAATATCGTTCTTATCGGCATGCCGGGATCCGGCAAGAGCACCGTCGGCGTAATTTTAGCAAAAATGCTTGCCAAATCCTACCTCGATACCGATATTCTCATCCAGAATCTTGAAAACAGGACATTACAGGATATAGTCGACCGTGAGGGACACATGGTGTTGCGGGCAATAGAGGAGCGAACATTGCTCAGTATCACCTGCAACGACCATATTATCGCAACTGGAGGCAGTGCGGCGTATAGCGAGCCAGCCATGAAACACCTGAAGCAACATGGCATTATTGTTTTTCTCCATGCCGATCTTCCGACACTGCAGGCAAGGGTGCGAAACTATGACACCCGCGGTTTAGCAAAACGGCCGAATCAGAGTTTTCAGGATCTTTTTAATGAACGTCTGGCCCTTTATAAAAAGTACGCCGATATGACGATTGAGAATTCGAATCTTACCCAGGAGCAGGTCTGCGAGACAATTATCGATTGGCTGCAGCAAAGCCAAATACAGTAATTGACGCATTTATACCTTCTCTCGCACTGTTGGATTTAGCAGAAAAATAACGGGATACAGGAAAATGAAAACATTGGTTACCGGTTGTTCAGGCTTGATCGGCAATGCACTGATTGAGCACCTCTTCCAGCAGGGGCATTCCATCCAGTGCCTCAAGCGCAACAAGGGATCTGAAGAGAATCATTTCTGGGCAACCGAGGAATTGCCGAGGAACACCGAAAATGTATTTGATGCGATCGTCCATCTGGCAGGGGAAAATGTGGCTGAGGGCCGGTGGACAGTCGCCCGCAAAGAAAGGATTCTCACCAGCCGGGTAGAAGGTACCAGGCAGCTTATCGATTACATCTCGCTGTCGGCAAAAAAGCCAAAGGTCTTTTTATGTGCTTCGGCGATTGGTTACTATGGCCACAGCATGGATCAAATCTTCAACGAAGACAGCCCGCTCGGTCATGGTTTCCTGGCCGATGTCTGTCATCAGTGGGAAAAACAAACAAGTCGCTTGGCGTCGATGGACATTCGCACAGTGAATCTTCGTTTTGGTATGGTTCTCAGTCCAAAAGGCGGGGCGCTGCATAAGATGGTTTCCCCCTTCAAAGCGCGTCTCGGCGGCGTGTTAGGCGACGGAGAACAATTTGTCAGCTGGATAAGTATACGAGATTTGGTGGCAATAGTTGATTTTATCATCAAACAGCCGCATATCAAAGGACCGGTCAATGTTGTCAGTCCTATTCCGACAAACAACAGGATTCTCACTGAAACCCTCGGTCGAGTTATCAATCGCCCTATCCTTTTCAGAATTCCAGGATTCGTGGTAAGGTTTCTTTTTGGTCAGATGGCAGATGAGATGCTGCTCGCAAGTACCAGAGTTACGCCAAAAATCCTGCTTGAGGCGGATTACAATTTCCAGGATCAATCCCTCGAAGCAGTTCTCCGTTATTGCCTCGAAACCGAGTCATAGCGGGCTTGGGGGCAGGGTGAATTCACCCAATCTTTTTCTTGATACAATTCAAACCACTTACGATTAAAACTGGACAATCTTTCTCAAGTTTGCTACAATCCCCGAAATTGTATCTTATGAGAGAGGACCGTTTTGAACTTATCACAGATTATC
>CAIQWD010000024.1 GCA_903875445.1 uncultured delta proteobacterium
AATCCGTCTCGTTGGCTGCCCTGGAATTATAAGGAAAACTTCACCTCTCCCGCTTGTTGAGCGAGATCCAGCACCAACTCCCCCACCGGACTTTACCAGCTATTGTACCTTCATGATAGGCAGGCTTGCCGAAAGGACTCGATACATCTCAATGTCACTCATACTCACCGGCTTACTCACTGTCCCTGTCCTTTCCTACGGCGCCCCTCAGGGCGGTGGCAATAACGGCGGTGGCAATGACGGCGGCTCCCCTCAGGGCGGCGGCAATGACGGCGGCGGCAATGGGAATAGCGAACAGGGCATCAAGATCAGCGGTACGATTGACAACAATACCGATCTCATCGATGCCATCAACCTGGCATACAAAAGCAGTCTTGCCAATACCGGCACCGTCGATATAACCGGCAGTCGGGCCAATCTGAGCGGCTCAGTGCAGAACAGCGCCAACCTCAACAAAAGCCTCAATGGCGCCGTCAAAAGCAGCGAAGCCCAAATGGGGAGTGGGCACTGAAGAATGCCACGGTAAAAGCCCAGGTCACCAACGAATTAAATAATCGTCAACCTGCCGGGCACGGTGGTGGACACACCATAGTGAATATTGCCGGAGACAGCAGTGCAGCCAATCTCGGCTCGATAATCATTGGTCAATCAACCGGCGACCAAGGCGACAAAAGCCACACCACGCCGGCAACAGTCGACGGGACGGCTTTCAACAGCAACAGGGTAATCGACGCTATCAACATAGCGGTTGGTGAAAGTGAAGCCAATATGGCAACCGTCCAGGTACTCGACTCAACAACATCGCATAACAGCTATGTTGGGCAATTTGGCGGCACGGTTGCTGCTTCGATCAACGAGGCTGGGCATAACAGCAAAGCAAACATGCAAACTGTGCAGGTACTTGACAGCAAGGTGTCAGGCAGTACGATTGGACAATATGACGGCTCCGTCGATTCCTCGTTAAATAGAGCCGATCATAACAGCGAAGCGAACATGGCTACAGTTCAGGTCGCCGGGTCTGAGGTTTCCGGCAGCGTTATCGGCCAGACAGGAAACAGCGTTAAATCCGCTACCAATAAAGCCGACCATAACAGCATTGCCAATATGGCCACTGTCCAGGTACTCGATTCGAAAGTTTCGGATAGCCTTATCGGCCAGGGTGACATCTCCGTCCGGCACTCAGACAATAAAGCCGATCATAACAGCGAAGCCAATCTGGCAACCGTCAAAATAGCCGATTCGGATATCTCGCAAAACAGCCGCATTTTGCAAGGCGACATCACTGTTGAAAAATCAGCAAACAAAGCTGACAACAACAGTGAAGCCAACATGGCCACCCTCAAAATTTCCGGCTCCACGATTTCCAGCGGGAGCTTGATAGAAACGTTGGAAAGCTCAGTGAAAAACACCACCAATACAGCTTTGAATAACAGCCTGGCAAACGTAGGCACCATTCAGCTTGAAAATGTTGAAGCTGCCGGTGTAAAAATTTTCAACAACTATGAAGTCGAAGGCCTCCAAAACCTGGCAACTGATCACAGTATAGCCAATGCCAACACAGTCATCGCCTACGATTCCACTCTTACCGGGAGGATCGACAATCAAGGTTCCACCAAAGACAGCTTCAACTTCGCCAAGAACCACAGCATGGCTAATCTCGGCTCGGTAGTTATCGGCCGCGAATAGAGGCAAAACCGGGCACTGCCCGCCTGCTGGTACCAACAGTTCCTAAGTCCATCAGGAGACCGGGAGAGTGAAAGCTTCCACCAGCGCTTCACTCTCCCGGCCCCTCCTCAATCCCAGAGGATATATTTATGAAAAAGCTGACAATCATAACCGGACTGCTGTGTGCAATGTTCTGTGTCTCTGCACCAACAACCCTCCTCGCTGCCGCCACCAATGACGGTATGCCGATAGATGAGAAGATCAAAGACAGTGTCGATCTCGACCGCAACACCAGCTACATCTCGGTCAAGGCCCTCAGTCGGATGCAAGGGCAAATGACCAACATGCCCGGAATGGAAAAAGACTTGAATCTCGGCAGTATCATTGTTTCCCCTGGGGCGGATGTAGGTGACATAACACTTGTTTTCAAAGGTGATAATAACGTCTTGGTCAACCATTAAGAAATCTATCATCCTGAAAACAGAGAGAAAAACGGCCATGAAACAGCACCGAACTGCACACAACCTCACTTCCCTGCTCATTTTAGCGATCTTATTTTCACTGAGCGGGTGCAGCTACATGAAGTACATCAATCCGCACATGGTCGAGTCGGAAATCCCTTCTGAACCGCCTGCCCCGAAAACTACCGAATTCGATCAGGCCCTCAGGGACCTCGGCAAAATGACGCAAATTTATGATACCTATTCCATCGCCATCCAAAGCATCGTGGTCGGCGACGAGACCGGAATTGCCATAGCCAGAGAAGCCGAGGGGGAAATTCCCCAGCGAATTTCCGAGATGACCAACAGCGCGTTGAACGCGGTCGGCGGCAAAGTGGTGTTCATCCCGTACATCCCCAATTATATCAATTCAATGCACACCATCGGCTACCCGTCGGCGGGCAAGAAGATTTTGCCGAATGTCATCCTCAGCGGCGGCATCACCGAGTTCGATCGTGGTTTGGAAACCCGTGGTAAAAATACCGATATGGGATTCAGCACGAAATCCATCTCCGGAGCACCCACCTGGTTTGACAGCCAGACAATATCTCTTGATTCGTCACTGGCCGAGAAATCCAGCGTCGCGACCATCACCCTGGATTCAAACCTCCTCGATTTTCAGACTGTTTCCGGAATACCCGGCATCCAGGCGGTCAACACCATAAAAGTGTATAAAACCAACAGCGAGAAAGAACTGAGCTTCAGCCTGTTCGGTCCCTCTTTTGGACTGAAGGGCACTATCCAAAAAGTCCAGGGTCGACATGCGGCGGTACGCTTACTGGTCCAGCTCAACACCATTGAGGTGATCGGTAAGCTCTACAATCTCCCCTACTGGAGATTACTCCAGAATTTTGCCGCCAACGATCTCATCGTAGCGGAATTACGCACCGATTTCGGTAAGTGGAGCGAGATCACCCGCACCATAAAATTTCAGGAAATGCTCTACCTCCATGGGCAAAACGTCCCGGTGAGCGGTGTTTTTGATGAGCGCACCAGGCAGGCACTACAGCTTTTCGCCCCGGCAGCTGCCGGGAAAATCGCCCTCCCCGATGCCGAGCTCTTTGTCCAGCTCTATACCACCATCCCGATAACCAACGAGACCATCACCCGACGGCATGAATTTAACGGCAAACTGCAAGCATTACTGAAACAGCTTAAACAGCGACCCGGTACAACGGAGAAATCATGAATATCAAACAGCCAAACAGGCGAGCAATGGTACAAGGAACATTTATTGGTGCGGGATTACTCTGCGGTCTCTTGCTCATACTCGGCGCCACAGTGATGCATGGCGGAGCCGGTCGCTATCAACTGGCAACCTGGTCCCTGGCGAGTGATCATAACTCCGGCCGTTACGGCGCCCTCGTTGTTGACACTGCTACCGGCGAGACGCAGATTGTTTTGCAGGGAGAGTTCCAGGATGGCAGACAATCACTGAGCACCAACCGGCTCGGCAAAGTTTTCAGCGACTATAATGCCGACCAAACCGAGACCGGCAAATCAATCAAGGAGCTGAAAGAGCAGGCCCAGCCCCGCACCATGCAATAAAACCACAGCCCGGAGCCGAAAATACAAATCATGTTTATTCCTGGCTGTCAAGTTTGACGACGATGCAGGTGAAATCGTCACGAAAACTAGCCTCACCGGTAAAATTCCTCACTGCATCGGCGATTGTTGCGATGAGTTGTTCCGGCTCCTGCTGGTAGTTTTTGCAGATAACATCGCCGAGACGTTCGAGGCCAAACTGCTCTTCCCCTTCGCCTTCCGCCTCCGTCACCCCATCCGTGTAGAACAGAAAAATATCACCCGGCAGAAAATCAACAATGCTCGCCTGGTAGAGAGGTTCTTCGGTCATGCCTAAGGGCGGATTTTTCCCAGGCAAATAGCGGCAATAATGAGCCGCAGCCTGGTAGTGGACGGTCTGGGTGGGGCCACAAGAAACATAGGCCATTTTTTTTTGTTGCAGATGAAAGCGGGCATAACACAGGGCGGCAAACATTTGCAGTGCGAGCAGTTGCGGTACCACGACCGTGTGCAAAGCGGATATGACTTCGCCGAGTCGCTCTAGATTGACTTCGTCCACAGGACAGGTCATCCGCGGTTTTATCGAGCAATCATGCTGCGCAAGTACTTTCAGCAGGTGTGACTTAAGGCCTGAGGCCATCATGGCGGCGGCAACGCCCTTGCCCATGACATCGCCGATTACCACATCGACTATGTTTCGGCCATTGCTGACAAAATCGGTAAAATCACCAGCAAGATGCCCGGACGGAAAGGTCAGTGCGGCTATTTTCATGCCTTCCAGGTTGGTTGGCGGGGTTGATTGCAGTACACCGGAGAGATTTTGCAAAGACGCATTTGTCCGCTGCAGGTCTCGATTGCGGGTTTCCAATTCTTTCAGCAAACCCTCATACTCAGTTTTCAAAATATAATGATCCACCGCTTCCATGAGGATTTTCTTGAACGGCTGCGGCTCCAGCGGTTTCGTGATAAAACGAAAAACTTCAGCGGAGTTAATAAGCTCGATAGTCTGCCCAATATCGCTTGTGGCGCTGAGGATCAGTCGCAGGATGGAAGGATAGCGGCGCTTGACCTCAACGATTAATTCGAACCCGGTCATTGCCGGCATCCGCAGGTCGGTAACGATGATATCAATCGGTTGCCTGGCCATGAGGTCCAAGGCTTCCTGGCCGCTTGCGGCAAAATATTGTTGATATTCTTCCTTGCGCAGAAACCGGCGCAGCGAATTCAATATTGCTGGGTCGTCATCAATAAACAGAATACGTACCTCTGTTACAGTTCTCATAGTTTCTCGGGACACTCTTGTTGTTCTCTCGGCAGGGTAATGATAAAAACAGTGCCGCCGCTTGCCGGACAAGCCACCTTCAATTCGCCATGGTGTTTATTGACGACAATGTCATAGGAAATACTCAGGCCAAGGCCCGTGCCCTTGCCAGGCTCCTTGGTGGTGAAAAACGGCTCAAATATCCGGTGTCGGATTGCCTCAGGAATACCTGGGCCATTATCCCCTATCTCACAGACGACCTGGTTGTCTTGATATTTTGTCGATATGTTAATACTTCCTTTATGCCCGGCCGGCATGGTGGCAATGGCCTGACTGCTGTTGACGATGAGGTTGAGGAAAACCTGATTCAACTGCTGAAGCATGCAACAGATTTCCGGCAACTCCCCGAAGTTTTTCACTATCTCAGCATGATAGCGATATTCATTACGGGCGATTACCAGGGTGTCATCAAGCCCTTTATTGATGTCGGCCCAGGAAAAATCCTCAGCCTTGTCTATTCTTGAAAAATCTCGCATCGCCTGGATGATTTTGGCAACCCGCTCAAATCCGGTTTCCGACTCAGCCAGCAATACCGGAATATCGGTGAGCAGAAAGTCGATGTTGATCTCTTTTGCCAGGGCCGCCAGCTTTTCAGTGATTCCCGCCTGGGCACCATCCTTGCCGACACTTTCCAGACTCTCCTCATAGGCATTAAGCATTGCCGACAAATCGGTGAAGTTGTCGGCAAGAGTTGCAAAGTTGGTCCGCACGAAATTTATCGGGTTATTCAGCTCATGGGCGATACCGGCGGCAAGTTGGCCGACCGAGGCCATTTTTTCATGCATGACCATCTGGCTGTGTAATTGAACCAACTCCTTCGTCCGGTCCTCAATCCGCTGTTCAAGCGTTTCATTAGCCTGACACAAACCTTCTTCGGCCCGTTCACGCTCGGCGACTTGGCTGCGGTAGGATTGCATGCTTTTTTCAAGATCGGTGGTGCGCGCTGCAACTTTCTCTTCGAGAGTTCTGGCTAAATCCTGGATCTCTTCGTTCTTGCGCAGGATTACCGCGGTTCGGCCGGTCATGCCAAGCAACAGAACCTGCAACAGGGCGGCAAAAATGAGTCCTGCCACGCCAACGGCCCAGGCCATCCAGGGGCGGTTTTGCTTCCGATAGTCGGCGGTGGTGGAGATTGCCAGTACCCAGTTGCGATCGCCCATCTGCAATTGGGTTTCCCAGTGCGCAACCGGCACCTGCGAACTACCGTCGGGGCCTTCGCTCGCCGAACGATAGAGCAGCCCCTTGCCATCACCGGAGACAGAAGGATCGGTCAATTGGAATACCAATCCTTCTGGTACATGGCCCCGAGTAGCGATCTCAATGGTTTCATCGATCTTGATAACCCCGACGGCAAAACCGAACAAATCGTCCGTCTTATCGCCCAGTGTCTCCGAATTGGTGATGATGACAGGTTGAACCTCAAGGAGGCCGACTCGTTTTTTCTGCTCCTGCACCAATTGAATGGGTTCAGTAACGGCCATGCTCTTCAAGGTTCGGGCTTTTTCTATCGCCGCCCGGCGAATAGGCTCGGAATTGATATCAAAGCCAACCGCCGGCTTATTGGTGAGAAGAGGCACGATATAGCGAACCGCCACATACTCGGGTCTGGTGGCGGCCGGGATGAGTTGTCGCTCACTGTTGCGCTCGGTAATCTGGAATGGCCCGGTGGGGGACAAGCTACTCATCATCGTTTCATATGCCGGGCGCCGGTCATTGGTGACGACATCATTAAAACTGAGGGCGAATATATCGGGATTATCCTTGAGCGTAACCAGAGTGAAATGCTCAAACTGGTTGAACCTGAAATTCGGTGTGGCCTCGATAAAATGGCACAATGACAGAAGGACCTCGCGATGGGTTATCAGCCGGTCGGTTATTCGTTTGGCAATGATATGCCCATCACTCTGAAGCTGTCTTTCCTGAACTTGTTTCTCCCATCGGGAAGTTCCAACAAAAGCTAGTAATACCAGCACCATAGTCAAAATCATCGGAAAAACTATGAGCCGCAGCCTTTGGTGCCACAGGACACTCTTGCGACTGAGCAGGCATAAGGTGAGGGGGGCGAAAACGAGTATGCCGATGGCATCACCGACATACCAGTTCCACCAGGTGAAGAGAAAATCGGCAAGCTCTATAATCCCGCCTGCATACATGGTTGTAACGCCGACGGAGGGTGACAACAAGGCGGCCACCCCTCCTCCAACCATAAGAAAACCAAAAGCATCCTGCTCTCTTTCCAGTTCGCGCCAACCCAACGTTTCCCAGCGATTTATCAGCCAGGCACCAACCCAGGCCTGAAGAGTGGCACCTGCTGCTATTGCCGCATCGATCGCCACAACTCCAGGGTTCAAAGTACCAAGTAGCCAGGCGTTGGCAAGATTCAGGAAAAACGATCCAAGCCAAACACCGAGCAGGGCCCGGCGGCCAAAGATGAGGGCACAGGCCAAAGCCATGCCTGCCGCAGGAAAAACCGGACTGGCATAGCCGGGAGGAATCGCCAGGGTAAGACCGATAGCTCCCAGCAGGGCGTAGACCAAGGCAATACACGACACAATTCGAATGGTCGACATAGCTACCACTGGATAATATTGGAATGAATTTGATAAGAGAGAGTATACATATTTTGACAATTCAGTTGAATTTCGGTGAAAGCCAAAAGCATGGTACGGCAAAAGGCTCTTGTATCATCTTTGTTTTTCTATCGGCAGGCTGATGGTAAAAACCGTGCCGCCTGTGGCCGGGCAGGCCACCTTGAGTTCGCCATAATGCTTGTTGACAATGATATCGTAAGAAATACTCAGCCCAAGGCCCGTGCCCTTGCCCGGCGCCTTGGTGGTGAAAAACGGTTCAAATATCCGGTGCCTGATTGACTCAGGAATACCTGGCCCATTATCCCCTATCTCACAGATCACCTGGTTGCCTTCAGTCCACGTCGATAATGTAATAATTCCTTGATGGCCGTCCGGCATAGCGGCAATAGCCTGACTGCTGTTGACGATGAGGTTAAGAAAAACCTGATTCAACTGTTGGAGCATACAATAAATTTCCGGCAACTCTCCGAAGATTTTCACTATTTCCGCGTTATACCGATATTCATTTCGGGCGATTACCAGAGTGGCTTCAAGCCCTGCATTAATATCAGCCCAGCAAAAATCCTCCGCCATGTCAGATCTGGAAAAATCACGCATCGCCTGGATAATCTTGGCTATCCGTTCAAATCCAGCTTCCGACTCAGCCAGCAATACCGGAATATCAGTAAGCAGGAAATCAATGTTGACTTCTTCTGCCAAGGCCGCCATCTTCTCAGCGATTGCTACCTGCCCGCCATCCTTTCCACATTTTTCCATACTCTCTTGATAGGCCTTAAGCATTGCCGACAAATCGGTGAAGTTGTCGGCAAGAGTTGCAAAATTGGTACGCACAAAATTTATCGGGTTATTCAGCTCATGGGCGATACCGGCGGCAAGTTGGCCGACCGAGGCCATTTTTTCATGCATGACCATCTGGCTGTGTAATTGAACCAACTCCTTCGTCCGGTCCTCAACCCGCTGTTCAAGCGTCTTGTTCGCCTCGAAAATCGCCAGTTCTGCTTCTTTACGCCTGCTTATATCGGCGTGTGTTCCGGCCATCCGCAGGGGTATGCCGTCTTCCAGCCACTCGACTACCCGACCCCGATCGTGTACCCATACCCAAATGACCATTTTTGTGGCGCATCCGACATTCACAATCGTAGAGTTCAGTTTCCCCGGAAAAATGCTTTTGCAAGAGAATTTCTGAATGTTGCAGATCTTCTGGATGGCAGCGGTCCAGCCAGGTCTGTATACTGACTGGCTCGAGTTCAGTCAGCGAATATCCTACAATATCAGCCCACCGCTCATTGAACACGGTTTCTCCTGTCGGCACAAACCATTCCCACACCCCAATATCGGTTGCGTAAACTACCAGCTCAAGACGTTCTCTGCCCTCGGCCGCCTGTTTTTCCGCCTTTCGCCGCTGTTCGATTTCTTGAGTCAGTCTTTCATTCGTTGCCCTGATCTCAACCTGTTGCCGATTTACCTCGTCGAGTCTGGCAGCCAGCACCTGGGTTCTCGTTTTTTGCCTGATGGCCAGCCAAGTAACTCCAATGACGACAAGAAATACCAGCGACATGATGCCGACTAATCGATACGGACTAAGGGGGTTGATAATATATTTTTATTCTACAAATTGAACAACCCGGATCGCCATGCCCCCAAGTCGGCTGGCAATGACAAGGTACTCTTTCTTGTCGTCTTCACCATTATTTAAAAATAAATGCGTTGTCTGTTGGCCAAACCCCTTCGACGTTTCGTCCTTGTGGTCGTGCCAAACCGTGGCAGCCAAACCCCGCTGCAGATTGTCTTCGAGGGTCTTGTCCAAGACTCTATCGGAGCACCACTCGCTGTTTTCAATACTCAAGATGAGATGGTCGGCATATCCCTCTTGTTCCTTATCAGTGCTGCCCTGGCCAGTGCTGAAAATCTGTCGGTGTATTGCATGAATCGGTATCCAACCGGCAACATAGCCGACGACCTTTTCCTGTTGCAATACAGCAGCGGTAAACAACAGACAGGAGGGATTGCTCCGGTCCAGCTGAACCATTGGTTCTAGTTCGGTTTTCTCGATCACCTGCCGGGCCCCTTTTTGGGTAAAAAATGGCGTTGCCCCCTGGTAACCGACCAGCGTTTCTCCATCGGCGTCAAGCAGCAGCATCTGCACGTACATGCCGGCAATTCCATGGATATTGGTTGTGCTGCGATGCTGAAACTGTTTATAGATTTGGCTCAAGCTACCCTTCAGGCCATATTCTTTTGACATGCCAAGTGCTTTGTTGGTGAAATAAGCCTCGACCACATCGCTTGCTGCAAGTTCAAGGAGATCATTTTTTCGTTCCTTGATAAAAAAACCGACCTCCAGCGCCCTATCCTCGAGGTTTTCTTCCAATCTTATGAGGGCAGCGTCCTGCAGTCGTTTCTGCGAAATAAACGTATAGCCCAGCAAATAGCAGGTCATGCCGAAGACCAGAATGATGGCGAGGATAGGAATACCACGCCAGGACCAATCAAAAGCGAAATAGCGGTGAGTCTTTCTTACAGTTTCCATTAGGCGGCAAAACCAACTTAATTGGTGAAAAATTCCGGATAATAATCAAAGACTACCGGGTAATATTTTTTCGCTAATTTGGCATACGTACCATCGGCCTTGATACGCGCAAAAAATCGATTGTACTCGAGGCGCAAGGAGTCATCATCCCGGCGAAATCCTTCAGCCATGAATTGCTGCGGGGAAATCGGTCCGACGACCAGGGTCATACCCGGCCATTTGCCCATAGCCACCAGTGCATCGGGAACATCGAGCAGGCCTGTTTCGGCAGCACCATTGATAACCGCCGGGGCAATATCGTTGAGGCTGCCATCAAATAATAAAGGATGAGCCCCGACTGCATCCAGGCTGTAAAGTGCCGGATCAAGACAGGTATCGAGTTTGCCGAGAACACTTTTGTTGGCGATGACCGCCTTGACTGCAGCAATATCCAGTTCGATATCCCCGGATGGAGTTATCGGGCGAATTCCGGAATCGGTCCTGACAACAAGCCAGACCTGGGTGGGAAAAGTCGGCGTCGAGAATTTAAGAACCTTCTCCCGCCACGGCAAAATAGTCAGACCATTGCAAATGACATCGCCTTTGATCGGCGCCGTACCGGTGACTTTCACATCATCTCCAACCGACACCACCAGCTTGCCTGTCAGGTCGGCAATGCTATCGGCCCAGGAAGTTTGCACGAACTGATATTTCACCCCTAGATGTTCTGCAAAGAGTTGCATGAGCTCAACCGACAAACCATCACCTGTACCGGTGACGAAGTTGGCGTAGGGAACCCCGAGATGCCGCAGGACCCCCCGTTTCCTGATCCCTTCAAGATCATTTTGTTCGGCCAGAGCCGAAGCTGCCAAAGCTAACACAACAAGCAAAACCACCCATATCTTTTTCATGTCCCCACCCTCTTTACTACTATTTGAATGCACTTTCCGCCTCTCCCCAAAACAATCGGCGTTTTGCTCCTTGACTCTCTATTTAGCTGTTTCTTGTTGAAAACAGCTATTATTCACTTGATACGGTAAGCAACTGCTGTGAACAATTTTTCACAGGCAACCCCCCTGAATTTGCTGCTCGCCTGCAAAAAACACCTTGCCGCCAACCGTCAACGACTCGGCGTGCAGCATGGAGATACCAGCAGGATCAGTAAATCCGCCTTCCAGTTGGTTGCCCGCGGGAAAGCCTGAATGAAGGGTAGCCCGTGGCGCAATCGTGACAATTGTTTTGGTCTTTTAGTGGAAGCGTAAGCAGAAAAGCGCATGTTCAAACTATACACGTCTAATTGTAAAAGAAAAAGATCGGAGCGCTTTTTCACCCGCGCGAATTGGTTCCGCGACACCGCCATGAAGTCCCGGCCGGTTAAAACACTCCGCTCCGGCTCCCATGGTGGTTTGAATCTGAATAATATCGGATTCAGCGCACTATTTATGGCTCAAGATGGTCGGCCACCGAGGTTCGTCATTACGAGTCTTTCCTTTTACTGCCTGCAGATCCACCCAGAGTTGTTGGTATTAACATACTGGAAGCTTCAACGCTAATCAAAATTGAACCACCTCTGCTAACGAAAACTGAGCCACCTGCGCCATCTCTTTTTTTCTGAAATCCTGCATTCCCCTCCTTTTTATTTTCCCATCTGATTGCTGATCTGCTCAAAGAGATGAATT
>CAIQWD010000025.1 GCA_903875445.1 uncultured delta proteobacterium
GTGTTGTTGCTTTCTCCGGGTCTTTTTCGTGAATAAAAAGAGTAAAGGTTTTTTGATTTGCCGCCATTTCAGTCCTTGCCGCCAAACTTTCCGGCAGGAGAGGTGCTGATTCCGATGAGGCTGCACCAGCTTGACTGATCCCTGAAAAGAGTAAAAACAAGCAATGTAAACAACCCGGTGATTTTTCATTGTTCCTCCTGATTGGACTCCCTTCATTTTTAGTGTTATGCTCAAGGTGAGAGTGTCTGTAAGCCTACTCCAATAAAACTGTGGGACACCAAAAAAGTTGCCTGCGAGGTGAATACGTTTCTATTTTAACCTATGAAACGATCTGGCGTTCTCCTTCACTTATCGGCTTGGGAATTTTCCCTAAAACTCTCATTCATAATAAGTTATTTTACGGAATGATACCAAACAAATTGCAGGTATACCAGGGTGCAAACAGCGAAAATAGCATGACGAAAGGCTAAGCATCTTTGTAGCACCTTTCAAAGGTAGCGGTTTATGGGTTTTAATCTTACATTAAAAGAGAGAGTTTTTTGCTACCATCATTACGGAAGTTCTCTTCACTTACCAATAATTGGGGATGCTGATTTTGGTTTTTCAACATTCCACAGCAAACGGATAAAAACTTATAGGGAGGGTAACCATGACTTTTAATGAATTAAAAGCCGGAGTACTGAATCTTGACCAAAGTGAGCAGAAGCGCTTTATTTTGGAGATGCTAACGGAAATTATGCCAAAAGTTTGTACGGATGAAGCCTGCCTCAATAGGATTCGTAATTTTGTTGATGAAGAAACTATCAAGACTTACCGGGGACAGCATATGGATGGAATTTGAGAACATGTAACTATCTGTGAAAACGCCAGTGCCACCCAGCCATAGTTGCTGTGCAGTTTAACAGCTTGCAAGCCAATCTTACCCAGACTGATTGATATGTTTTTTCACCGTCCTTCGGTCTAGCTGGGTCATTTTAGCCACTGCTTCGTAGGTCCCCAGGCGGTCATAAAGAATTCGACAATAGTAGGACAGCATCTCCTGGGCTGTCATTGAGCCGCTCTCTATCCCCTGTGTGATCCTGGAGATGGCATTGCCGGAAGGCTCCTGCCGGGGCCAGTCATAGGTGTTTTTCAAAAGTACACGCCTGACGCATTGCTCCAACTCTCGGACATTTCCCGGCCATGCATAGTCTTTCGGCTGGTTACTGTGGAGAAAATCCTTCACCATCTGCACGATCTCTGCCGACGCTTGGCCAAGGATGCGCGTGATGATAAAAGCGAGGATCTCGTCGATCTCACCCGGATCCTCGGCTAGGCGTCTGCGAAGCGGCGGAACCTCAATGATATCTGAGCACAGCCGGTAATAAAAATCATTCCGGAATTCCTTTTGCTCCCGAAGTTTTTTGACGTCTTTATTGGTTGCGGCAATAACCCGGCCCTGAAAACGTTCCTGTTTATGGCTGCCGACCGGGGCAAAGAACCGTTCCTGCAGCACTTGGAGGAGTTTGATCTGGACAGGAATGGCGACATCGCCGATCTCATCGAGGAAGATGGCCCCGCAGGGACTGCAGCGTGAGAAGATGCCGCTATGGGCCTCAATCGCACCGGTGAAGGCTCCTTTCGTATGGCCGAAGAGCTCGGACTCTATCAGTTGTTCCGGGTATTGGGAAAGATTGATCGAGATAAAGGCCTGGGTGAAGCTCTCATTGAACGTATTGGTTTTTTCGTTGAAGGGGATAAAGCCCGACCTTCCAATAGCAGCGGCGGCCAGGCCCTTGCCGGTACCTGTCTCTCCGAGGAACATGGTCGAGAAGTCCTCCATCCGGTTCCACAGATACTGGTCGTAGACTGTAACATCCTTGGTGAAGATATTTTCCCACAGGCTGCTCCGGAGATTCTGGATGCACCGGCTTTTGCCCGCGATGCCACTGATAAAATAGAAGGCCCTCCGCATTTGAAAAAACAGCGCGAAATAACGCAGGGCCTCCTGCCGTGAAAACTCGAAATCGGAAAATGCTCCTAAGGCATCTCCCGCAAAAGTAACTCGGCAAGGTGTTGCCCCTGTCCGAATCTGTTCCTCGATCAATCGATCATAGGCATCACAGAAGGTATGGAAGAGAAAGTAGAGAATACCGTACCGAAGGAGCAACCTGTCCTGCCCGGAAAAGCCTGACGCTCCGGTCGGTTTACGTTTAATCACTGTTTTAATCTTTTCCGCCACCTTGGCCAGAAGGGAGGCGAGTATCTCGCTGTTCGGCGTGTCGGCAGTAAGTCTGGTCAGTTCCAGATCGACGATCTTTCGCTCTTCTCCAAACGGATTGGAGAAGGCGGCCTGCTTGATTTTTGTGAAAAACTCCCGTTCTTCTACGTTCATTGGCCCTCCTTTGTTGATCAATTAATGTATGTCTATTGTGCATAAATTGTCAAGTCCCTCTTGTGTCTGACACGCATTCTGCTCTTGATAGGGGTGAAAATCCTTTTGATTTCTTATTGATACACGCTGATAGGCTCTATGGCATGGTTTGTGGAATACAATCAGGTAACAGACGCAGATTTAAGGAGCTTTTTACCGACTCTCTACAAATTCTGCGTCTAGAAACGCAAAACTAAGCTCTTAAATTTAGTAAATTTGCAGCTACATGGAAGTTTTTTTCAATAACAGGAGACAATTATGCCTGGGCATCAAATTGAGAGTTTGCTCGAACCTGGAGATGTTCTTTTCACTAGTATTCCCAATTTCTTGTATCGTCGCGTGGCGAAAGCCACAGGATCAATAACCTCGCATGTCGGTATTACCTTCTACGATCCTGACGCTGGTTGGCTGGTTGCCGAAAGTGCTGTGCCGACCGTCAGGTACTCGCCAATCGCCGACTTCATCTCGCGCTCGGATAAAGGCTGGCTGGTTGTTCGTCGAAGGCATGGAGGGCTCACTTCCAACCAGGTTACGTCGCTTCGCCACGAGTGCGACAAACGTATGGGCAAGTTGTATCATCTTGGCTTTCACTACGGATCTTCCCGGCAGTTCTGTTCAAAGTTTGTCTACCAAGCGTACTTGGCGTCTCTTGGGGTTGAGATTGGTACTCTTGAATCATTTCGGACATTACTCAACAGCCTGCCCGATACGCCGCTCTTGTTTTGGCGTCTCTGGTTCTTGGGTAGGATTCCCTGGGCGCGGCTTACCGTAACACCGGCAAGTCAGCTTACATCGGACAAACTGGAAACGGTTTGGGAAACACCTCGTTCCTCTAGCTCTATCAAGGACTTTAGCCAAATGTCAAAAAAAGTTGCGTAAGTTATGGTTCAATTGTGGTAACTATTCAGTTTCTTACTAACAAATAAGGGGACAGACCATGAACAGCATGACAGAGATAAAAGCAGCCAGGGCCAAATTTATCGCGATGGCGATAAGTTATTGCCTGGGTGTTTTTAATGACAACTATTTCAAACAGGCGGCGATGTTGATGGCCGTGTCAGCCGGGCTCAGCCACCTGCAGGGAACTGCCACTATCCTTTTTGCATTACCGTTCATCCTTTTTTCTTCCTGGGCAGGCTGGACGGCAGACCGGTTCCCGAAACGGGGTGTCGTAATCTGGTCCAAGGCCATGGAGCTTGCAGCCATGCTTATAGGGGCCGCCGGGGTGATCACTGGCAACTGGTTCTGCATCCTGACGATGATTTTTCTGGTTGGGGCGCAAGCCACATTTTTCAGTCCGGCCCTGAACGGCTCGATTCCCGAACTCTATCCGGTTGCCTACATCCCAAAGGCCAATGCGATCTTGAAACTCGTCACGACGCTTTCTATCCTACTGGGGATCGCCACTGCAGGGATTTCTCTTGATCAGAGTCCTCTGCGGTTCGAAAACCTCAATTCTGGAGCCCTCCTGGTGGCTGTCGTTGTAGTGCTGGTATCGGCCATTGGTCTTGCAGCCAGTTTCGGTATCCACAGCCGGCCGGCCGCTGCCAAAGCCAAGCCGTTTCCTCTGCTTGGGCCGTTGAGTTCGCTGCAAGACATGCTGTCGATCTGTTCCGATCGGCAGATGCTGATAGCTCTTTTCTCAGACAATTTCTTTTACTTCCTGGCCACAATCGTCGTGCTGACGATCAACACCATCGGACTCAAGCAGCTCGGATTTTCCCAGACCGCAACCAGTCTTCTGTCCGTATCGCTGATGCTTGGAGTCTGTGTCGGGTCATTTCTGGCCGCTCGACTGGTCACAATGGAGAGGTGGTCCAGATTGCTGTGCCAATCGGCGATGGGTATGGCTGCAGGTCTCTTTATGGCTGGAGCAACCGTTCTTTTACCCGCCTCCGTCCAACTTGTCTGGATTGCCGTCGCGCTGACCGGCACCGGGATCTCCGGCGGTCTCTTCCTGATCCCGGTGGCAAGCTTTCTGCAAATCCGACCGGCGGATTCCGAAAAAGGGAAGGTGCTGGCCACGGTCAATTTCAGTGGTTTTATCGGCATCATGCTGGCCGGAACGGTCTTCACCGGTCTTGATATGATTTTTTCACCGGCCATGGCGATGATCTGCCTGGGATGTTTTGCCCTGCTCGCCGCCTGGGGTATCCATGTGGTGGGGAATCCGCAATTTAATCCGATCCCTTCAATTTTGCTGCGCTTTTTTCGGTTTATTATCAGCCTGCGATATCGGGTTGAGGTCATGGGACTTGCATCGATTAGCAAAAAAGAGGGGAAGGGCATCCTCTTTTTGCCGAACCACCAGGCGCTTGTTGACCCGGTAATCGTCATGTCTGTACTCTATTCTGGTTTTCAGCCGCGGCCGCTGGCCGATGCCAATCAGGCCAATGTGGCGGGAACTCGCTGGATAATACAACAAATCCGGCCGATCACCCTGCCCGATCTGAATAAAGACGGGCGGGATGGTAAAGACAGGATCAAAGAGGCCCTGCGGGAGGTGGCAAATAGTCTACAGGCTGGCGACAATATTCTGCTCTATCCCTCCGGCCGTCTCTGTCATAGCGCAGTCGAGGATCTGGCCGGCAACTCCGCAGTCGAATATCTTCTAGCAAACGTGTCCGGTGTCCGGACCGTCCTGGTCAGGACCACTGGACTGTGGGGCAGCAGCTTTAGCTGGGGACGTGGTACGGAGCCGTCAATTTATAAAAATATCGGTTGCTGCATACGTTTCTTATGTGCCAACGCATTCTTCTTCGGGCCACGCCGGAAGGTGACGATTGAGCTGATCGAAGATACAACTCTGTCGAAGATGCAGGGCCGTCAACAAATTAACACCGCACTCGAACAGTTCTACAATACCCAAATGCATGTCAACACCCATGTGCCGTATTATTGGTGGCAGGGTCGGACACCGGTGATTCTTCCCGAACCTGAAAAGAAGAAGGTGAGCGGTGATATCGCAAGTGTTCCCGAGGCAACCCGGCGGCTGGTGATCGAAAAGATTACTCAGTTAACCGGGCAAAAAGTGAGCGGTAATGACCGGTTGGCCAACGAGCTGGCTCTGGATAGCCTGACTATGGTAGAGTTGGCAGCCTGGCTCGAGAGCGAATTCGGCCTGCCCATCGACGATCTTTCGGCCCTTGTGACCGTGAATGACTGCATCTTGGCCGGAGCGGGACAAATACTTCATGCCGCACCTGCACCGAAAAAACCATTGCCGCAAAAATGGTTCTTGGACTCCGGGGTTCGCTTATCATTAGACCAGCACGCAACCATCACCGATCTCTTCCTGGCCCAGGCGAAACGAACTCCCGATAAAATAATCCTGGCCGATCAGATCGCCGGGGAGAAGACCTATCGCCAGGCTATAACCGCTATCTTTGTCTTGAAACCGATCCTGGAAAAGGTGTCGGGTGAGCATGTAGGCATCATGCTGCCCGCCTCGGTTAGTGCTTCTATCCTCTATCTTGCAACTCTGTTCAGCGGTAAAACACCGGTCATGATCAATTGGACAACAGGCGTCGGCAACGTCCAGCATGGTCTGGAGCTGACTGGTGTCACTACCATCGTCACTGCCCGTGCCTTGCACCGTAAGCTCACCGGCCAAGGGGTTGATCTCGCATCGGTCACCACGAATTGGCTGTTCCTGGATGAGATTGTGCCGACGATCCCTTTGCATACCAAGATCAGCGCTGCATTACAGGCCAGGCTTTCTGTTGGCTCCCTTAGAAATACTCCGGTTTCGAAGACCGCCACCATCCTCTTCACTAGTGGTTCCGAGGCGCGGCCAAAAGCGGTACCGCTCACCCATGAAAATATTATTGCCTGCCTGCGGGATTTCTCCTCCATCATCTCGTTCACCGATGATCACCGGCTTCTCGGCATGTTGCCGCCGTTCCATTCCCTCGGTCTGGTGGGCACAATCATACTGCCTCTCTGTCTCGGCCTGAAGACCGTCTACCATGCCAACCCGACCGAGGCGACGATCCTGGCGGGACTGATCGAGCGATATGGGGTTTCGATTGTCATAGGGACCCCGACCTTTTTGCAGGGCATCATCAAGGCGGCCTCTCAGGAGCAATTGAAGAGCCTCCGCCTTGTCTTCACCGGCGCGGAAAAATGTCCTGAAAATACCTATCAGGCTCTGAAGAAGATCAATCCCACCGCCACCCTCTGCGAGGGGTATGGAATCACTGAGTGCTCACCGCTGGTCAGTATCAACCGGGTAGAAGATCCACGGCCGGGAACCATCGGCCAGATCATGCCGTCGATGGAATACGCGATTATCGATCCGGAGACGGACAGCCGGGTGGAGATTGGTCGACAGGGGATTCTGCTGGTGCGCGGTCCCAATATTTTCGGCGGCTACCACCCAGACGGTAACGGCGCGGGCTTCAGTGAATTCGACGGAAAACGCTGGTACAACACCGGCGACTTCGTCAAGGAAGACAACGACAGGATGCTGACCTTTTGCGGTCGGAAGAAGCGATTCATTAAACTGGGAGGGGAGATGATCTCGTTGCCGGCCATCGAAAACGTGCTGCAGGCCCATTTTGCAGCCGACAACGACAACGGTCCGACCCTGGCGGTGGAGGCGACACCGACGGATGAACGACCGGAGATAGTCCTGTTTACCACTCTTGACATTACACGGGAGGAGGCCAACGGCAGGATCAAAGAGGCAGGTTTGTCGCCCTTACACAATATCCGGATCATGCGGACCATAGACGCGATTCCGGTCCTGGGAACGGGAAAAACCGACTATAAACTGCTGCAGAAGATGATTGCCGTGTAGCGTCGTGCATGGCCTATCATCAAATAAGGAAACCAGACTAACCAATGAAAATGGCCGATTCAAAAACTTTTTGAATCGGCCATTTTCATTTTTTTAAAACTCTAAAAGTTACTGGAAATTTACCAGTTCCACATCAAAGACCATATAGGCATTCGGCGGGATCGGGCCGCGTCCGGATGGGCCGTAACCAAGCTGGGGCGGGATGATAAGGACGCGTTTCTCGCCTTTTTTCATAGCCAGCAAGGCTTCATCCCAGCCTTTAATGACCTGGCCGCGACCGACAGGGAAATCGATCGGTTGGCCGCGGTCGATGGAGCTGTCGAATTTCTTGCCGTTCAGCAGTTTGCCGGTGTAGTGGACGGTGACTGCCGCCCCACTTTTCGGCGACTCGCCCTGTCCCTCGGCGACTACCACATACTTCAGGCCGGATGGGGTGGTGACGGCGTTCGGCCACTGCTCTTTAATGAGCTTCTGCTCTGCCTCAAGGGCGCCTTTCTCTTTGGCGCTCTTATTTTTTTCAAAGCCGGCGAGCAGGGTGTCAAAGGCTTTTTGATCACTCTTGAAGGCCTCGGCAGCCGCGCCGACACGGAGGATTTCAACGGAGTCGATGACATCGCCGGTGGCGATTTTGTTGACTACATCCTGGCCGGAAACCACATGGCCGAAGACGGTATGTTTGCCGTCAAGCCAGGGGGTTGCCACATGGGTGATGAAAAACTGGCTGCCGTTGGTGCCCGGTCCGGCATTGGCCATGGACAGGATACCCGGTCCGGAATGGGTGAGACTCGGATCGATTTCATCGGGGAAGGTGTAACCGGGGCCGCCGGTACCGGTGCCTAAGGGGCAACCGCCCTGGATCATGAAGTCGGGAATTACCCGGTGAAATTTTAAACCGTTGTAAAATTTATCGCCTTTCATCTTGGCGCCGCCGCCAAGCTCCTTGGTGCCTTCGGCAAGGCCGACGAAGTTGGTGACCGTCAGCGGGGTTTTCGTGAACTCAAGGGCGCAGATGATCTCGCCCTTGCTGGTGTTGAACTGGGCGTAGAGTCCGTCTTTCAGTTTTGCTTTTGCCATTCCTGATTCTCCAGATAGGGTTATGAAACTCATAATGATTACCAACAAAGTGCAGATCTTATACATCGATTCTCCTTTTGCAAAGGGCTGAGGTTAAAAAAACATTGCCGCACATTTGAGCAGGCGATTTTTTCGGTGATTTACCATAGAGAGTAATCCGTCCGCAGCTTTTTAGGGTTCCGGTCGGGCAATTGGGGGGATGGTCAGTTCGACTTGCAACGTCATTTCCCGATCCTCGTCCTTGTCCCGGCGGATAATTGTGACGGCGAGAATATCTCCTTTTTGGCTGTCGAGCATGGCAAGATGCAGGTCGGCCATGTCGCGAACCTCCATCCCGTTGATTTTTTCAATGATATCACCCACGACGAGACCGGCGACAGCGGCCTTGCCGTGTGGGCCTATCTCGCTGATTTTCAGAAGAGACCTGCCATCTTTATCGGCAGTGTCGAGGACGACACCGATTTTCGGAGCTTCCGGCAGGTCTTGGTCTCTCGCGAGAAAGAAGTAATCGGCAACCCGGTCAAGGTCGGGCGGCTGGCTGTTGTTGTAGAGATTGAGCACCGAGGCCTGGTGAACCGGTAAGCGTCGGGCCAGTCGGGGCGGGATGCCGGAGTCCTTGCGGGTATGCTCTATCCCGGCTAGCACCACCATGCGGTGGTTTGGTTTTGCTGTTAGGAAACCGGCGATGTTGTGGGCCATGGTCTCATCCCAAAGTGCCTGAGCTTGCAAAAAACCGCTGGCAAGACCAGAACCGTGGCTCCCCTGGACATGGATCTCGTGCATTTGCGACAGCCGTTCGGCGTAGCCTTCCATAGCCAAATCCCGGTCTTTCGGGAGGGACGCCAGGACCTCGGGATTGAGACCATCCGTGCCGCCGCTGCGAAATACCTCGGAGACGATCTGGTGGTCGAGGTTGAGGCCGATCACCGGTATTTTCCGCGTTCTGGCGAAATTGAGAATATCCCGGAAGTAGCGGTAGTCGTAACGCCAGACATGGTAGTAACCGGATTCTTTCAGAAAATTTCTTTCGTCCATTTGCCCGTCGCCGAGGATATAACGATCGAGGACCGCCTGTGAGGAGGCGGGAAACATCTCCATGCCGATGGCCAGGAGCGGATTTTTTTTATACAGGGCCTCAATGATCCGCAGCTGCAGCAGGTGATCGGCAAAGCTTGTATGGGTTTCGCCGACATACACTACCTGCGCCTCTGCAAGCCGGTCGACGATCTCGGTAAAGGTGGCGAGTGGCGAGGTGGCACTACCCTTCGGCAGCTCCTCCAGAACAAAACGCAGGCCGGATTGCGTAGGCTGGATGCGTTTTTCGCTGTTGCGACCGCCGTTGAACTCTAGGTAGGAATATTTCCCGTAATGGCTGAGCCTGCCGATTACCGCCTTGGTTTGTTCCCGGTCACGGCTGGTCACCAGCACGGCCACATGGTCCGGTGCGAGTGGGTTTTGCCGAACATCAAGGATCAGCCCGGCTTGCGATACGGGCGGCTGCCCGAAGAGCGATCTCGCCGGAGCCTGGTCCGTGCCGAGAAAGAGGAGGCTCTTTTCACGGAGTTCCAGGTTGCTGACCTTGTCGGCGGTGGTAAGGGTCAAACCTTTGGTCTGCAGGGAGTCGAGCAGCGGCTGGAACTGTTCCCGATCGCTCTCAGTTGCGAGAACCACCAGTTTTTTCTCGGCGCCCAAGAACCGCGACCAAACCGGCGGCAATTCCTCGGGGGCGAGTTGCCGAAGAAAGGCATGCTCGGGATCGATGGTAAATTCCAGTGGTCGCTGGTCGAGGAAGAAGGTCAGCGGGGTGGAGAGTTCTTTGATCTCTTTTCTTACGGTAATTTCTCCACCGAGTGTCCGGATGCGGATCGGCAGCATCAGGGTGAAGGGTTTTTCCGTGGTTTGCCGCAGGGTGAAGCTCAGCGCCGACCGGTTGTCGATTGCGGTGACGACCACATTGTCCACCGCCAGGGCCGGGATATCGGTTCTTTCCAGCCGCTCGGCAAAAAAGGCGTCAAGTTCGCTGGTTGCCGCCGTGGCAAAACTCTTCCGCAGGTCATTCCAGGTGGCCTTGCGGCCCCTGTTGGCGGCGTAGAAATGGCGCAGGCCTTGGCTAAAGGCGGAAGCGCCGATTCTTTCGCGCAACTCATAAAAGAAGAGGGCGCCACGGTCGTAGCCAACCGCCCTTTTGCTCTCGGCCATCGCTTGGGCATGGCTGGTCGAAGCGAATGCCGAGAGAGGGATAGCCGAGTTAGGGGTGACATAGCTGAGATATCTGGTGATGCTTTCCTTGCGGTCGGCAACACCCTCGCCCTTTTCCTCGCGCAAGGCATGGTCGGAGAGAAAGGCGGTAAGTCCCTCACACCAGTTGCCGCCGGCATAATCCACCTCAACCGCGTTGCCGAACCAGGAATGAACTATTTCATGGGCAAGAGAGGTGTCCTTAATAAAGGGCAGGCGGAGGACCTTTTGTCCGAGCAGGGTGAAGGTGGGGATGCCGTAGCCGGTGGGCAATCGGTTGGCGACGATGACATAGTGATTGTAGGGATAGGGGCCGATTTCCCGTTCGTAGCGGCGGAGGTATTCGACCGCCGCCCGCAGGTAGCCATCGGCGAGATCGGCATCTTCCGGGAAAAACATCGAGTGGACAAAAAGGTTCTCACGGACCTGCCGTTTGTGTATGGTGTACGGGCCGGCGGTGAAGTGAATGGCGGTTGTCGGTGTCTGGTAAACGGCTCGTACCGTCTTGCCCTCGCGGGCCAGGGGAAACCTGTCGGACTCGGTGATCGCCGAAAAATTGTCGGGCAGAATCGCGTTGACTCGGAAGAGCATCGGCTGGTCGGGCAGCGGATGCCAGTTGCTGTTGAGTGAGATGCCCGCCGGGCTGATGAGATTGTCGTCTTCTCCCGCCACGGTTTTGCTGTAGGAAAGATAGAGCGTTCGCATGGTTTCGGCGGCGGGAAGGATCAAGGCATCATGGACATCCGGAAGTTCCCTCCCCCTGCCGGATGCGTCGCGGAGCAGGGCGCCGGTTATCTCCATCTGAGGGAAGGCAAGAGTCAGCCTCTGACCCGGCAAAATATCGATTTTCGCCGTGCCGAGCAGTTTCCCCGACTCTTCCCCGGGAGAAAACGACAGCGACAGTTCGTAGCCTGCCCGCTCCTCCCGGGCCGAGGAGGAGCTAGGCAGAGCGAGGGTCATCAGCATAAGAAGTACGGATGTGGCCGGTAAGATGCCGGTAAAACAAGACAGAGAGTGTATCATCATCGGTGAGCGGATCGTTAAGGTTGGCACCTCGGTCGGAAATTCAACCGTTCAGCGTTTTCCGTAAGAGTAATATTGAAATCCCGTTCCTGCTAAGAAAAATTCGCTTCAGGATAGAGCCGGCAACACGGGGATAGCGGTGCACAAGATGAAAGAACAGATTAAAATCGTTGGAATTAATGCAAGATTTAGCCATTCCTGTCTGGCCCTTTTTTATGTCCGCAACGAGCTGGAAAAAAACTGCCCGGATATGGCGGGAGAGTTGTACCAGTTCACCATCAACGACAATTATTATGAAATGCTGGTCCGGCTCAGTGCCACTGCCCCTCGTTATATTTTTTTCTCGGCGGCGATCTGGAACAGCAGCATCGTTGAAAAACTCAGCCGTGATCTTCGCGTTTGCCTGCCAAGTTGCCGGGTAGTCATCGGTGGACCGCAGGCGGAGGTGCTTGCCGAGCGGCTGGGGCCGGACAACTGCACGGTCGTGGTCGGCGAGATCGAAGGGATCGGCAGCGATTTTTTTGACGATCTGCAGGCGGGAACCCTCAAGCCCCGCTATAAGGGTTCATTTTTTTCGATGCCCAAGCGCACCTTCGACTATCCTTATCGGGACCGTGATTTTGCAGGGCCTTTGCGCAACCGGCATATCTACTACGAAAGCTCCAGAGGCTGTCCGTTTGGCTGCAGCTACTGCCTCTCCGCCGCCGAAAAAGGGGTGTATCATAAGGAAATGGCCATGGTGGAGGAGGAATTGGGTGATATCCTCAGGTGTCGGCCCAAGGTCGTGCGTTTCATCGACCGGACCTTCAATGATCGCCCCGATCGTGCTCTGGCGATCTGGCGTTTTTTGGCGGCAGAGGGCGGCCACACTCTTTTTCATTTCGAGATGGCACCGGATCGTTTTACCGAGGAGATGTTCACCTTTTTGCCGACCTTGCCTGCCGGACGTTTTCAGTTCGAGCTGGGCATCCAGTCTACCAATCCGGAGACTCTTGCAGCGGTCAACCGGCGAGTTGATCCGACCGAGGCGGGGGTAACCGTCGCCAGGCTTACGGCCATGGGCAATATCCATCTCCATGTCGATCTCATCCTTGGTTTGCCTTTTGAGACGAGGGCAACCTTTGCCGAATCCTTTCGCAGCGTTTTTGCCATGGGCGCCCACTATATACAAATGGGCTTGCTGAAAATCCTGCCTGATACCCCCATCTGTAACGATTCCGCGAGGTTTGACTATCGCTCTTGCAACGAACCGCCTTACGCCGTTTTGGCGAATCGGTGGATGGATCATGCCACTCTTAGTGAACTCTACTGGTTTTCCGAAGCGGTGGAAAAATTTGTGAACAACCGCTATTTTGTCACTCTTTGGCAATATTTGCGAAGACGCCGGGAAGACGGCTTTTTCTTTTTTCAACGACTGCTGGCTCTTTGCCATGAATGCGGTTTCTTTCAGCTGGCAGCCACCCAGGAACTGCTGTGTATCCTGCTGGTGCAGCTGGCGGACGGGCGGGACGACGGCCGGCTCATCACCGAGTTGCTGCGCTATGACTGGCTGCATTGCGGCTTCAGATTCTTACCCGACTGTCTTCTGCAAGCCCCTTTCCTGGAGCAGCCGGAGGCAACCCGAACAGCCCTCTATCAGTCCCTGCCGAGAGAGCTGGCCGGGGTATATGGTCCTGCCGGTCGCAATCAGTTCTTCAGAAAGTCCTTTTTCCTACGAGTTTCATCCGCGGCCCTAAATGAAATCGGTTTTACAACAGAGGCCGAAAGCGCCTGTCTGTGTATCCTAGCGGAGAAGGAGCCGGGCCTCTTCGGGTTCAATAAGGTCTTGGTTCTTGGAGGGCCGAATGCAGTTGGCGGGGAAAAAAGTTGACCTCCGCCAAGGGCGGTATATAGTAGCAGCTGCTTGCCTGAGAGCCTGTTTTTACCATGAAAAACCTGTCCAGCACATTACAAGGAGAATTGCATGTCGGTCTATAAGATAAAAAAGATGAACACCATAGCCGATGAAGGTTTGCGGCTGTTTAACAAGAATTTTACGGTTTCCGCCGATGAAAAGAATCCCGATGGAATTCTCCTTCGCAGTTCACAGCTCAATGTCGACGACTATGCAACCCTGCTGGCCGTTGCCAGGGCCGGAGCCGGAACCAACAATATCAATGTCGCCAGGGCAACGGAGAAGGGCATTTGTGTTTTTAATACCCCCGGCGCCAATGCCAATGCCGTCGTCGATTTGATCTTTCCGATGATTGGGGTCTGGAAGAGAAATATCTACCGGGGAATCGAATTTTGTAAGTCTCTCGCCACCATGGATCCGGCCAAGGTCAGCGCCGAGGTCGAGGCCAGGAAGAGTGCCTTCAAGGGCGAGGAAATCGCCGGAAAAACTCTCGGCGTTATCGGTCTTGGTCAGATCGGGGTGCGTCTTGCCAACGCCGGTGTGTTCCGCTATATGCACGTCAACGGTTTCGATCCTGCACCAGCCCTGGCCAATATCCACCAGCTGTCGCCGGAGGTGCGGATCTGCCGCTCGGTCCGCGATACGGTCGGCGATGCCGACGTGGTCAGCCTGCATCTGCCGCTGGGTGAAAGAACCCGCAATCTGGTGAATAAGGAATTTATTGCCAGGATGAAAAAGGGGGCAGTGCTGGTCAACTATTCACGGGGGCCGATCGTCGAAGAAGCAGCGGTCATAGAGGCACTGGACAGCGGTTACCTCGATGCCTATCTCTGCGATTTTCCAACACCTGCCCTAGTCAAACACAACAAGGTGCTGACAACACCGCATCTCGGTGCCTCGACCTCGGAATCGGAGGATAATTGTGCCACCATGGCGGTCAAGGAGATAGCCAACTATTTGCAATATGGCAATGTCGAACATAGCGTCAATTTTCCCAATATCGAATCGACACCGACCGACAAGGTGCAGTCACGGCTTATTGTCATAAATCGCGATGTGCCGGGGATGATCGCCTTTGTCTCCAATATCTTTGGTGACAATAAACTCAACATCGCCAGTTATTTGAACCAATCGAACGGCACGGTGGGCTATAACATCATTGATGTGGAATCGGAGATACCCCCGGTAGTAGTCGAAGAAATAATGAAAAATTCAGAGGTTATCCGTACCAGAATAATTGTCTTCAAGGATTAGGAGAGGATCGTTTATCGGGGTGGTATAAAAAATACGACCCTGCTTCGCCTTATAATACGGTTGAGTCGAGTGTAATGAACACCCCTGTTGTGGCTGAGTTCAAAATATTGTACGTTACCGACACCATAAGAAACACAAATTTTGCTGAGTTCTAAGTTAATTTACTGTTTTTGCATGCTATTATTTTAGTTATTGTAACTGGCATGATATCTGCTTTAAGAATTATGCTTTATCTCTTCTCTCTTTTCTCCTGGAAAAACCGGACTTCTGCGCGGGGGTCCGGTTTTTCTATTTCATTTCCGCACCGTCTCCTTGCCTTCATGCCGGCTCTATGAACGACCCGTCTTTACAGGTGGTATTGCAGCGGTGCGTCGCTTATGAAAAAGATGCCGTCGCCGCCCTTGTCGAGGCCGCGCTTGTGCGCCTTGGGCGTAGCGGTGGCCTGCACGGCCAGATTGTTCTCCTGAAACCGAATCTCATCAGCAGCAGCGGTCCGTTGCTTGCCTGCACCCATCCGCAGTTTATCGCCGGAGTTGCCGCCTGTTTTCTCGATCACGGGGCAAGACTCTTCCTCGGGGATTCCCCGGCTCTCGGCAGTGCCGCCAAGGTCTGTGAAAAACAGGGAATTTCCCAGACATTAAAAGGGATGAATGTAAAGATTATTGATTTTTCCACCCCCCTGCAAAAGCGCTTAGCCGGCGGTTTGACCGTCACTCTTGCCCGGGAAGCCCTGGAATGTGATCTTTTTGTCGGTTTGCCCAAGGTCAAGGCTCATAACCAGCTGTACGTGACACTCGCGGTTAAGAATGTCTTCGGCATCGTCAAGGGAGTGGGCAAGGCGATGCTGCATATGGTGCACGGCGCAACGCATGGCGAGTTTGCCGAGATTATCCTCGATCTTCAGGACCTCCTGCCGCCCCAGATGCACTTTGCCGACTGCATAGTGGCCATGCATAAATCCGGCCCCCTTGACGGCGAGCCCCTTCCTCTCTACTGTATAGCCGCTGCAAACTCCGCGGTGGCGATGGATACCGCTTTGCTCACAGCTCTTGAACTCGATCCTTGGCGAAGCCCGCTCTGGCAGGTTGCCGCAACACGGAGGCTTGTCGGCAGCGATCCAGCCAGTATCGACTATCCCGGGCTATTGCCGGCGGATTTTCACGGGTCCGGGTTTCTTCCTCCCCTTGGTCTCAGCCCGATCCGTTTCAGCTCCTGGCAATTTATCCGGGGATTGATGCAACGGGCAATGCTGAAAAGAAGAATTTATTAAAGGATATAACCATGTTTGATTTACAGGGGAAAGTGGCCTTGATTACCGGAGGCTCCCGAGGCATCGGTCGGGCCATTGCCATTAGGCTTGCGGAATCCGGGGCGGATGTAGTGGTGAATTATATCCGTCATAGAAGGGACGCCGCGGAAACCGCCGAAGCGGTTGAAAAACTGGGGCGGCGATGCCTCCTGGTTAAGGCTAATGTTGCCAATTCCGACGATGTTCGGGAGATGTTTGCAGCCATCACCGAAAACTTTGACCATCTGCATATCCTCGTCAGTAACGCCGCATCCGGCGTTCTGAAACCAGCGCTGGAACTCACCGAGCGGCACTGGAACTGGGCCATGGACATCAATGCCAGGGCGCTTCTCACCTTGGTGCAGCAGGGCTTGCCCCTCATGGGCCGGGGCAGCCGGGTGATGGCCGTCTCGAGCCTCGGTTCGGTTCGGGCTATTGAAAATTATACTACCGTCGGGGCGTCGAAGGCGGCCCTGGAGTCTCTTGTCCGCCATCTGGCGGTGGAACTCGGCCCCCTCGGGATCAATGTCAATACCATCAGCGCCGGAGCCGTCGATACCGACGCCTTAAAGCACTTCCCCAACCGGGATGAGATTCTCAAGGCGGCAACCGAACGGACGCCGCTCGGGCGGCTGACCACGCCGCAGGATGTTGCCGATATTGCCCTGTTCCTCTGCAGCCATCTGTCCGGAATGATTCAGGGGCAGGTGATTACCGTGGACGGGGGCTATGCTATTCGTGGTTAGGTGCGCGTAATTTCCGTAACCCCAGGGCTGTCGGTTGGAGCGTCCAACTTTCAAACCTTGAATTTCTTCACCAAGAGGTCCAGTTGCGCCGACAGTTCCGACAGTCCCTGGGCGTTTGCCTGCACTTGCAGCGATACTTCTCCGACCTGCTGCGATTGACTGCTGATCTCCGAAACATTGCGAGTAATCTCGGTTACCACTACTGTACTCTCGGCCACATTCACATTGACTTCAGCGATGCCTTGAGAGGCTTGCGCAATATTGCCGGCAATCTCACTCGTGGCCGCCGACTGCTCCTCGACTGAGGTGGCGATGGTATTAATGACGTTGTTAATCTCAAGGATCACTTGAGAAATTTCTTTGATATCCGCAACTGTGGTCGCGGAGGTTGCCTGCATCTCGTTGATCTGATTTTTGATGTCCACTGTGGCAGCGGCCGTCTGGCGAGCCAACTCCTTGATTTCGTTGGCGACTACTGCAAAACCTTTGCCGGCTTCACCTGCACGCGCTGCCTCAATGGTGGCGTTCAGGGCCAGGAGGTTGGTCTGCTCGGAGATTTCGGTAATTGCCTCGGTCACCCGACCGATCTTTTTTGCCGATTCACCTAAATCGTTCATCTTCTTGGAGGTGGCCTGCGACTGCTTGACTGCAGCATCGGTAATCAGTCTTGCTTTTTCCGTACTGCCGGCGATCTCACCAACTGTTGCGGTCATCTCCTCGGTGGAAGAAGCAATCGTATTGACATTGCTTGTCGACTGTTCCATGGCCGCCGAGACCGATTGAAAGTTAGAACTCATCTTCTCGGAGGCTGCGGCCACTGAACCGGACTTGTCGGCGGTATTCTTAGCTGCGGCAGACAAGTGCCTGGATATCGCCGCCAAATCGGAGGAAGAGGAGGTGAGGGTTTTTACATTACCGGCGATACTGCTGATAATATCCTGTATTTTTTCGACGAATTGATTGAAATAGCCAGACATTTCTCCGATTTCGTCTTTGCTGTCGGTAACCAACCGCTTGGTCAGGTCGCCATCGCCCTCAGCGATATCTTTAATCATGTAAATCATGTTATGCAAAGGCCGGGTAATCCCTCGGACGATAAACAATGACAAACAGATCACGATGAGTGCCAACGCGGTGGTGACACCGAAAATAGCCATATTGACCTTGGCCTTTGCCTCTTCTATAACTTCCAAAGGCTTACCTACAAAAAACATTCCGACAATATTGCCCTTTGGATCCTTAATCGGCCAATAGGCAGTCTCAAAAGGTTTTCCAAGAATCACATTAGTGGACATGAAGGTTTCACCCTTGGTCAGAACCAAATCGAGAACCTTCGGATTATCCATCTTGGTGCCCACTACTCGTTTGCCGTCCTTCAGTATAGTAGTGGCTAGCCGGGTATCTTTTTCGAAAATGGTCGTTTCAAGCTCGGTGAATTTTTTGACCGTGTCAACTAGCTCCATATCCGACAGAGCAATGCCTATAGTTACTACACCAATGATTTTGCCATCGACAAGGACAGGGCAACCGGCGCGGAGCGAAAATTTAATGACCGTTCCCGGCTCGATACCGACATTTGGTTCACCGGCCAAGGCCTTGACGACATTGGCCTGGTCCATGACACTATCGCCGGCCTTGTCTGAATGTGATCTGGCAATAACAATACCCTTTTCATCTGAGACGGTAATAACTTGCGAGCCGGTAGCTTTCATCGCTTTTATAATGACAGGTCGTAGCGAAGCTGCATTTTTTGCGATAATTGCATCAACTACCTCTTTATTCGCTGCTATCAGCGTTCCTTCCTGCAGGTATTTTTCTTTCAGGCCTTCAATATAGTTTTCCACAACCTTTTTTGCCGAAGAAATAGCCGTTTTTGATTCGTTATTAAAAGCGAGGTTCGTGTAATAACGAGTAGTCATAAAAAGGCCCATACTCGTAAGGAGGACGGAGCATATCGACATAGTCAATATTTTCCCGGATATCTTCATTTTCATAGTAATTCCTCAGTGTTGCAAAATGTAGTGGTTGATAATAACTTGTTTCATTTTTTAAGATATTTTCACTAGTGTCCCAACGTTGAAGATCAACCTTGCTATAATATGTTGAATATCAAATAAAAATTCCACAAAATGGCATTTAACGACTTGAAACATTTTCCGGTTGTCAGTCATCTGCGTAAACCAAAACGCGGAGGGCTGAACTATGTACACCGGAAAAATAATCTTCTCCCAATTAATGGAGCATCTTCCGCTCCACGTCTTTCACAAGTGTGTGGATCGCTATCAGGGCGATTTCAAAGTCAAGGAATTCACCTGCCTCGACCAGTATTTCTGCATGGCCTTTGCCCAACTTACGTATCGCGAGAGCCTGAGAGATATCGAAGCCTGTCTTCAAGCTCAGAAGAGCAAGTTGTATCATATGGGAATTCGCTCTTCTGTTTCCCGCAACAACCTGGCGCATGCCAACAAAGTCCGCGATTGGCGGATATATGCCGATCTTGCCCACGTTCTCATCCAGACCGCCAGAAAAATGTATGTGGGCGACAATTTCGCATTGGAACTGGCAAACACGGTCTTTGCTCTGGATGCCACCACTATCGACCTGTGTCTTTCCATGTTTCCATGGGCCAAATTCCGCAAAAACAAAGGAGCTGTCAAGCTGCATACTTTGCTCGATCTGCGTGGAAACATTCCAACCTTTATCCATATCTCCGACGGCAAACTGCACGATGTCAATATCTTGGACATCCTGCCGCTGGAAGCCGGGGCTTTCTATGTTATGGATCGAGGATATTTGGACTTTACCCGGCTTTACACGATCTCGAAAAGCAGCGCCTTTTTCGTTACCCGTGCCAAGTCCAATCTCAAATATCGTCGAATTTACTCGCATCCGATAGACCGGAGCACCGGCCTGATCTGCGACCAATCAATCATGCTAACCGGGTTCTACCAATGCAAGGGTTACCCGGAAATGATGCGTCGTGTGAAATATTACGACGCCAAAACCGACAAGACTCTTGTTTTCCTCACCAACAATTTTTCTCTGCCGTCAATGACCATTGCCGAATTGTACCGAAATCGTTGGCAAGTGGAGTTATTTTTCAAATGGATCAAGCA
>CAIQWD010000026.1 GCA_903875445.1 uncultured delta proteobacterium
GCGACTTCATTGATTTGTCAAGCTAAATATTCGTTATATTTAAATTATTTCACATATTTTTTAACTGCAATTTTCTAACCGGACATTACTGTGAATTTCTCGCATGCGAAGAAATTCCTCTTCTGGCGGAAAATCTGGGAGGAAAATTTGGGCGGGTTATTCATTTTTCCTATGGCGATTTTGTTGTTTATATGCGCAAAATAAAAAATATAGACAAAAGCAGACGAATAGCAACGCGCGATCGAGAATGCTGGCAGCATGCTATTAATGAACAGAATATGCGCGATGCCATGATGAATAACGTCGAACTATGGAAATGATCGTAGTTGTATAATAGTATTTTCTTGATGCCTCTTTATATAATCATTGCTGCTCTCGATGAGCCATAGAGATGTTCTTTACGAATGATGGGTAATACCAAATCCTTCAACGAGATTGAAACGCTTTAACTTAGGACGGATAACGAAATGACTAAAATTGGAATTGGCTACGATAACGACCATGAAGCCTATAGGGTGGGTCAAAGTATAGCGCGATCAGCACTGCAATCTGGTGGTATCGACCATGCTGATATGCTGATTGCTTTTTGTAGTGGTCATGTTGATCTGGGACTATTCTATGATGGTCTTAGATCTATCGTTGGAGGTGCTACCCCGATAATTGGTGGCTCAAGTCTCGGGGTTATTACCAGTAATGACCTTTCCTACCATGGGTTCCCTGCAGCTGCTGCTGCTATACAATCAGATTCGGTCAGGTTCACAGTTGCATCGGCCGGCGGGATGGATCAGGACGAGGCATCGGCCGGTGAACATATGATCAATGGACTGGAGCTTTCGACGGCCGACAAACTTTTGCTTCTCTTCTATGATTCGATCCGCATTCCAGCAAGTCCATCAAGCCCACCAGTCCTTAACTCTTCCGCTCCACTTTTACACGGGGTTGAAGAAAAATTGGCAGGCCATGTGCCTATCTTCGGCGCCGGTCTTATGGGAGATTACAATTTCGCAGGAACTCAACAGTTTTGCGGGTTTCGAGCCGATACCCAACATGCCGTCGGCTGTATGGTAGCCGGTGATTTTTTCGTTTATAGTACAATCATGCATGGCTGCATCCCGCTCGACGGCATCTACCGTAAGATCACCAAGATGAGGGAAGATGTCATCTACGAGTTGGATGGCCAGCCTGTTGTGCCGCTTATCAACCAACTCTTCGGCAACAGCAAGTGGCAGGAGGAACGCCCGATCATCAGCAATTTGACGATAGGTGTCAACCATGGGGACCGCTTTGACAAACCCCGGGAATCTCATTATGTGAACCGGCTCATCACCGGTGTTGTTGATGATGGGGCAGGTATCGGCATGTTCGAGGCCGACCTCAGTGTTGGCCAGGAGATCCAATTCATGGTCCGTGACAACCGGATGATGCTGAAATCAGTCCGGGACAACGCACCAGAGATCCTGGCCAAGATAAAATCGGAGGGACGGAGGCCGTTTTTTGCCCTCTATATCAATTGTGGAGGTCGAACAGCAGAATATTCCGTTACCGAAGAAGAAGAGGCGGCTGAGATTCAAAAAGTGATGAAGGAAGCGGGGATACCTTTTTTAGGATTTTACTCCGGGGTGGAAATCGCCCCGATGATGGGAAGAAGCCGTGGGCTGGACTGGACCGGTGTACTCATAATTTTCGCCGAGAACATGTGACATGGACGGCAAGGGTTCAGGTTCAGCGATGGAAGATCCGATGAAAAGGCTCTCTGACCTTGAGGTTGAACGGGACTACTACCGTCAGGTTGCGGAACGGCTTGGCCGGAAGACCTTGGCTGATGCTCAGGACTTTTCGCAAATGATCCGAGACCTTCGACAGAGAGAAATTAAACTCCACCAGAGCCAGGAACAACTCGAGAAGACTATAGAACAACGAACTGCTGATCTTGTAACAAGTAACAAAGAACTCCACGAGAGCACTCTCCGCTACGATAGTTTGGTCAAGCGGCTTCCGCATGGTGTGTATACCTTGCGAGTCAGGGAAACCGGGGCAATGCAG
Organism: uncultured delta proteobacterium; assembly: GCA_903875445.1. Classification (GTDB taxonomy): domain Bacteria; phylum Desulfobacterota; class Desulfobulbia; order Desulfobulbales; family Desulfocapsaceae; genus Desulforhopalus_A. The sequence continues at coordinate 2,044 of CAIQWD010000026.1, forward strand.
TTCGAATACTTGAGTCCGCCACTCTGCCGGATTTTGGATATTGACCCTGAGGAGGTAACGCGCAACTCAAGCTTAGCTTTTTCCGTCGCTCACCCGGATGACCGCGAAAGATTAGAAAGTTCTACACGTGAGGCTACCGAGAGGCGTATTCCCTTCCGTTGGGAAGGCCGTTTTATTATCCGCCAAGATGTCCGTTGGATCAGGATTGAAGCTGACCCAACCACAACCCCTACCGGTGATGTTGTCTGGAATGGAGTTGTCAGCGATATCACTGAAAGGCGGCAAATACAGGACGAGTTACAAGAGAGTGAGGAGCGGCTCAGCTCTGCTGCAAAGGCTGCAAACTTCGGTGTGTACTCCTATGATTTCGACAACGGCCAGGCCTATTACTCAATCGAATTTCTATCTTTTTATGGATTACCTCCCGGCACACCGTTGGAACTGGATGAGGATCTGACTCCCAAGTCACTTCATCCCGATGATAAGTCTGGATTCCTGGCAAAAATGCAACCCGCCAATGACCCTTGCGGTTCAGGGATCCTGGATCATGTATTTCGGATCATCCGGCCTGATGGTCAGATTCGCTGGCTGCGAGTAAACGGCCAGACAACCTTTAGCGGCAGAAAGCCGAGTGATCACCCGCTCCACGCGAACGGCATCATTCAGGACATTACCGAGGGTAAAAGACTCGGAGAAGAGCAGAGACAATGGATGCAAAAGAGACAGCAAATCCAAAGGGCCGAAAGCCTGAGAACTATGGCTGGAGCCATTGCCCACCA
>CAIQWD010000027.1 GCA_903875445.1 uncultured delta proteobacterium
CCGAATCGGCGAGGAAGTTTCCGAGCAATTGGAGATTATCCCGGCAAAGATTCAGGTGATCCGCAATATCCGACCGAAATATGCCTGCCGGAATTGCGAGGGAGTGGAGGATAACGGTCCCACCGTCAAGATAGCCCCGGTCCCCGCGCAGATTATCCCGAAATCCATTGCTACTCCCGGCCTGTTGGCGCATATCTTGACCGGCAAGTTTATTGATCACACACCATTTTATCGCCAGGAGAAGCAGTTTCTCCGCCTTGGCGTCGAATTATCACGGACAACCATGTGCAAATGGGCGATGCAGGCAGCGGTTGTCTGTCAACCCTTACTGAATTTGCTTACCGACGAGATTTTGGCCGGTTTCTATATGAATATAGACGAGACCACCTTGCAGGTTCTCCAGGAACCCGGTCGAGATCCGACGAGCAAATCGTCGGTGGGTCTTTCGGCGGGGGTATCCCGAAAGACCGGTTCTCATCTATCAATACCATCCAATTCGAAGCGGCGACGTTGTCCGTGAATTCCTGCGTGATTTCGAGGGCTATGTGCAAACCGACGGCTATGCTGGTTATGATTTTCTTGTCCATCAGAAAAAGATCCGTCATATCGGCTGTTTTGCACATGTTTGCCGCAAGTTTACCGATGTGGTCAAGGCTCGGGGTGCAAACGGCAAAACCGGCAGTGCCGATGTGGCATTGAATTACATCAAAAGGCTGTATGCCTTGGAAAAGGAGGCCCGGGAGAAATTGTTTACTTTTGACGAGATCCGCCTGATGCGCGGGGAACGGGCAAAACCGATTCTTGAGGAGTTTCGCGCATGGCTGAGCAAGAAATCTCTCCAGACCCCACCGAAAGGGTTGCTCGGCAAGGCCGTATCCTATGCTTTGAACCAGTGGGAGAAACTCGTCGGCTATCTTGAGGATGGTCGCCTTGCTCCGGACAATAATATGGCCGAAAACAGCATTCGCCCGTTCGTTATAGGTCGGAAAAACTGGCTGTTCAGCGGCACACCAGCAGGAGCCGAGGCCAGTGCTCTGCTCTACAGCCTGATTGAGACTGCCAAGGCCAACAACCTGGAACCGTACGCCTATTTGCGATATATTTTCGACAGATTACCCCTGGCATCAATGCTGGAGGACTACGAGGCGCTCTTGCCCTGGAATGTTACTCCGGAAAAACTGGGAATTGTCGCGCCGGCAAGGTGCGGTTGATATGGCGCTTACGTCTCTTCGTTGGAAAGGACTTTATTCAGGAAGCCCGAAGAAAGCGATTATTTGTCACCATCACCGGAGGTTCACATGCACGTCTCGCATCGTAAGCAGGATCGAAACCTTGGGCTGTGCGGCGCCATCATGGCCGCCCTTTCTTTCGCCGCTCTCACTCTGCCGTTTGCCGCTGTTGCCCAGACAATCTACAACGACCCGAAGGGCCGGTTCGATCTTCAGATTCCCGCCGGCTGGCAAGTCACCTCTGACCAGCGCGTCGATCAGATCAGTGTGCGCAAGGGCGCTGTACAGGAAATCATTTTTGTGCTGCAGCAAAACAAGAGCCATGCCATGACGGCAAAGGAGGTCATCGACAGCACGGCAAGCGAATTTCAGCACCAATGCCCAACCCACCGCGCACTCGGAGGTGGCACGGTCACCCTCGCAGGCACACCTGGCGTCTACTCGCTCTTCACATGCAGTGACCCAAAGTCGCCGGCTGTCGCTGAGGTGTCCTCGGTACTCACGGAAAACGATGTGCTGATTGGCCTCACGATGATTGCGCCGCTGGCCGAATACTACACAAATCTCCCTACCTTGGATGGCATCCGCGACAGCTTGCACCTCATCGGGAGCAAGAGCAAAACCGGAGCACCCACCCCCACCGAATCTCTGGCTATGACGGAGCTCAAGAAGGCTTGCATTGTTGGTGCGTTTAAGCAAGAGGATTGTGCCAGGCGCATAGGAATTCTTCGTGGCCAGGAAGCAAAGCCCGGCACGGCCGGCTCAGAACCGGCAACCAGCGGAGTTTATCGAGACCCCAAAAACCGCTTTTCGGTTAAAATCCCCGAGGGTTGGAGTGCCACCTCCAAAGGGGAAGCCGGATCCCTCGGCGTACAGCTTCGCTCCGGTTCAAACTGGATTAACATCATGCCCGCCGAGTCCGCCACGAGCGCCAGTGAAGTCGTGCTTAACCAGGAGCAGAAGATCGCTGCGCAATCCAGATCTTCGCGAAAGACTCCTTTCGGTACGATGGGCCTGATCCAGCTCTTTGGCAATGGTCTTGAGGTCACCTACGATCATTTCACCGCATCATCGGTGCAAGAGAACGCTATCGAATCCTACATCGGCGGCGTCGGCAAGATCGACGGCACCGATCATACCTTTATGCTCTTGGTAGCCTCCATCGACGAGCAGCAAAAGAGTCACGCAGGTGCCATCTTCTTGTCCGTGGCGCAGAGCATTCGCCTCGCTGCCCATTGACGAACCTGTTCGACTCTAAGCGTCCGACAAAAACGTGGCTCGCCGCGACATAGGAGTGCTCAATGTGGATTGAAGCGGTCATACAGACTTCGGCCGGGGCAAATTCTCCATAAATTGAGGCTTTGGTCGATCTTCAAATCTCAACAGACCTCTTTTATGGGATATGCATTTAAAATTGAATGATTATTATTCCTTTATAGGTCGTTAGATTATGGATAAATCAAGGCGAAGACCACATGCTGGAAACCCAAGCATTTAAAACTCTGTTTTTTTATCCACGACCTATTAGCCGGGTTTCGAATCGGACCCTTACATAAAATAGTCCCGTATAAATACGGTACATTAAGAGGAGCTTCCAAAATGTTTTATACATGTCAGAACTGTGGCTCGACCGCAGATAATTACAGTGACCTCTGCAACCCAACCAGTGAGAAACTCGACACAAGATTCTGCGGTGTCTCGACGATCCAGATTTGCGAAGGCAAACTCCCAAGCATGCAATATTCCTGCGACGCTTGTGGGAGCGTATCGGCAGATGCCGAACATCTCTGCAATCCGAGCAGAATCAAATAAAGTTCGGAATCATGGATCTGATTAGGTTTCGCATAATCGGCCATCCCGCCATTCCAAATACCCCTTGGCTGAAAGTTGGTAAAGGGCTCAATATAATAAAAGCCGTTGATGCAGAGCGGGCGAAATCCCTGTTAAAAATGTTACAGGCTATTAACCCGCCTTATGATTTCAGGCAGATAGATCCATTCCAAGATCTTCCTCAGTTTATTTCAGGCAATCCGCATCCAAGAAAGATCATACCGTCTAAAAAAACAGCAGCCATCGCGATTTTTACTGCTCCAATATCCCTTGTGAAAGAATTGGTTGCCATAGATCCGGCGTTTTTTGAAATCAACCAGATTGAATTTGGAAGACGCCGCGATCACAGCCGGTGGATCAATTTCATCGAGCTGTCCAACGCAACGCGCTGGAGCGAAATCGAATCAGGTATCAGAGGCATGCTCTCTCGGGTCGGACCGGATGCCGTCTCGGCTGTTGAGCGGTTTCAAAATACCGTTGCGCATCTGTGCAGTGCCGATCGAATTAAGGGGAAAACAGCGGTAGATTTGCGAGAGCGATTGGAAGAGCTACAACCTTTTTTACTGGGGAGTGATCAGGCTCATCTGCAGCAATGCGTCAATGCGGTAGGCCGAGCCGAACATTTTCAGCAGGCCAAGGAAATTGTTGAAGATCGCATCCCGTTGTTCTTGTCTGTCACAAGTTCTCTTTCCGGCTGCCCTTTTAATAAAACAGACAACACCTTATCCGATGCAGTTAATTCGGCGCTTTTTGATCTTCTCATAAAACCTCAGAGGGGAAAAGACCATGCAGATGAAGTGTCGTTGCAACAGCGACTGCAGCAAGTGAACCTGAATTTACGAACCAAGAATTCCGTGCTGACTCCGCATTTCAGATTGGAAGGATCTTCAATAGTCCTTGAAGGCATGCAGAATTCCGCCGCTATTTCACTCGCAGAATTGCAACCCATTTACAGGCTTGAGGTCTTGCTGCCAGCCCTTGCGGCACTCCATAGAGAACTCTACGGTAATGATCCGATATTTCTACTTGATATCAGTGAGATCCAATTTAAGAGGCAGGAACTGAACGATTTGTCCAGGTTATTGCTGGGCTATTCCGCAAAAGGGCAGATCCTTGTCGTACCCGACAGCTCTTTTCTCGCACTCTGTTTAGATACTGCCTCAAACAATGAACGCCATCCAGCTACGATCATTGAATTGTTACAATAACGGCATGTTCGCGGGAGCCGTTGTTGCCATAACCAAGGACATTCCAACTGGCTGACATGGGCTGAATCTGCCCGCGATCATCAATGGCGCGGGATAAAAGAGTATGCATTCCAGTTTCTGCAGTTTTCCAGGAATATTCCCATCGGCGCCAGGCATAACGTTCGTGTGGACCAATGAATTCGACGGCATGCCAAGTGAGGCCGTCATCGACACTCACTTCAACATTGGTGATATCTGCTTCACCGCCGTAAGCAGCACCCCTAATTACCACAAGTCCGCCTGTAAGGATGGCTCCATTTGCCGGTGACGTAATAATCGATTTGAGTGGAATGGTGGTGACTACCTTACCTGATCCCGGCTCTTCTCCTTTTTGAAATATCCGATATACATTGTCCATGAAATATCCAGAGACTGGGTCTTCCAACAGTGAGATTTTACTCAGCCATTTAACGCAATTTGCCCCTGTCCAACCCAAGGCCAGTGCACGCAAGGGAAAGCCATGTTCAAGGGGTAACGGTTCCCCATTCATTTCATAGGCGAGAATCGTTGAATCCATCGCTTTTTCTAGCGGAATACTCCGGATAAATTTTACGGTACCTGTTGTAAGTGGATTATCTAATCCTTCAAAGCCAACATGCCTGACCTCAGGTGTGATCCCGGCCCTTACCAGCACATCGCTCAATCGAACCCCGCCCCAAATAGCATTTCCAACGCCACCTATGGTCCAAGGATTTCCGGGGGCTTTATCCCGAAGGAGAGATCGTCCATTCCCGGAACACTCTAGGGTGTTTGCCACCTCGACTTTTGTCATTGAAAGAATATCAGAAAAACTCAGTTCGATTACCTTCTTCACCCGACCCTGTATCGACAAGGACCAGCTCTCAAAAGCTACGGGTGATGCCATAATCATTTCCTGATTTCTTTTAAAGAATACCTCATTGCTGGTAATCCAGGATTGCAAATTGTCCAGCGGCGTCTCTGCATTCAACGGGGCTTCTGACATAATGTGCATGGTCTTTTTCATCGTGCAATCTCCACCTGGGTCAAGTATCAAGCCATTTTACCTTTGTTGATCAGTCCAGTTCAAGTGGGGTGATCAAAATTGTGTTTGAGTTGTCCAATTTGCATCCCCAGCGGAAAGCATGTCTTTCCATCTAAACAATTGTCAGCTTCATCCACTTCAATGAATGTTCGGAGATGATGCTGTCCATGGTGTAGGTCCACAGCCCAGGCTTTGACGGTCTCGTCATATTCGACATCAAAATCTATCCCGCAAACACCGGCCTTTGGAAAAACATTTTGAATCTTTTTGCAGAGTTCATCTTTAGTTACCATAATTGTTACCTCCTTATGCACAGGGCACAGACAGCACAGAAAATCTGCCCGTACCAGCACTATAAGAAGTAACAGCTTAATAACAAGAATATGAACCTATGTCGTTTCTTCTCAGCGGGGTTAAATTGAATTTCCTCATACCTTCTGCAATATGCCACCGGTATCATGGCGACACTAAAGATCTGCGGTGTTCCAGCTCTAACCCGTTAACATTAAAATTTGCAAAGGCCTCAATGATCGTAATCGATCACAGGGCATGATTCCTTTCATAAGTGTCAAGTTGCTAAATTTATGAACTAATATCAGGGTATTATTAAAGTCAAAGTGGTCAGGTAGTCATAACCTATAGAGTGTGCTTTCCATCCGAAGCTTACCAAGGGGCACCTTTCCTCACAGTAATGCTGATTAACTCATTCTGAAAGAGACTCCATTGGAACGGGCTCTTTAATAAAAGTCGAAAGAGCTGCGATTTATCACAAATATGCAGTCGAGTCAGCCGATATCGTGCTGATCTGGTCACCTTTCCGGTATTTATAGGGTTATCGGGATCTGCCACACAAATTTTTGTAATTTTCACTACGACTTCTTTTGATGATTTAGCTCCATTGTTATAGGTAGTTCTTTCACCGCCAGAATTTTTAATCGATTTGGCCTTTTTTGCACTTGATCGGATGATAAGCAAGCGACCATTACCCTCAGCTCAGTCTCGGTTGTCAGCAATAGGTCGCGACTTTGAAGGTTTGGGTCAGAGGCGGAGTCGAACAAATTCAGCTTGCCAAGTCGTCCTCTGAACCCATCTGCCGCAATAAAAATTACAAAAACGGAAATTTTATTGTAGTGAGATCACATAAAAGAAGCGAAAATTCATTTTGATAATCCCGAATATCCATCAATGCAAATGGTCTATTAAATCCTATATCTTGTTAAAACAGTATATTATCAATTCCCTCCGACAATGGCATATCCTTTGCTTCTTCCCTAGCCATGAACGTCACAATGGGTGACATGCTTTCAACCAAGGAAAAGAAAGGAGAAAACCTCATGAAGATGAAGTTGTTAAAGATGACTCTGGCTCTTGCATTGCTGGTCGGCACCTTCAATACTCAGGCTGCTCTAGCGGAGGAGACCATCAAGGTCGGAATTCTGCATTCCCTGTCCGGGACCATGGCGATCAGCGAGACGACGTTGAAAGACACCATGCTTATGCTCATCGAAGAGCAGAACAAAAAGGGTGGATTACTCGGCAAAAAGTTGGTCCCTGTGGTAGTCGACCCAGCCTCCAACTGGCCACTCTTTGCCGAAAAGGCCCGAGAACTGATCCAGAAAGAAAAGGTTGCAGCGACCTTCGGATGCTGGACCTCGGTATCACGTAAGTCGGTGCTGCCGGTATTTGAAGAACTGAACAGCCTGCTTTTTTACCCGGTGCAGTATGAAGGCGAAGAATCATCTCTCAATGTCTTTTACACCGGCGCCGCGCCAAACCAGCAGGCCATTCCGGCTGTCGATTACCTGATGAATGAAATCGGTGCCAAACGTTGGGTTTTGGCCGGCACCGACTACGTCTATCCCCGCACCACCAACAAGATCCTTGAGGCCTACCTGAAGTCAAAAGGCGTTGCCGCTGAGGATATCATGATCAACTATACCCCTTTTGGTCATAGCGATTGGCAGTCAATCGTCGCCGATATCAAGAAATTCGGTTCGGCTGGTAAGAAAACTGCAGTGGTCTCGACCATCAACGGAGATGCCAACGTCCCCTTCTATAAGGAACTGGGTAACCAGGGAATTAAGGCCGACGCCATTCCGGTTGTCGCCTTTTCTGTTGGCGAAGAGGAATTGTCCGGTATCGATACAAAACCGCTGGTCGGACATTTAGCGGCCTGGAACTATTTCATGAGTGTTAATAACCCGGCGAACGCCGCATTTATCAAGACTTGGAAGGCCTTTATCAAAAACGACAAACGTGTAACCAACGACCCGATGGAAGCCCATTATATCGGCTTCAACATGTGGGTGAAGGCGGTGGAAAAGGCCGGTACCACTGATCCGAAGGCGGTACAGGATGCAATCATCGGGGTTGCCGTGCCCAATCTTTCCGGCGGATATTCGGCAATGATGCCCAATCATCATATCACCAAGCCGGTCCTGATCGGTGAGATCCAGGCCAACGGCCAATTTGAGACGGTCTGGCAGACCTCGGGCCTGGTGGCCGGCGACGCGTGGTCGGACTATCTGGAGGGCTCCAAGGATCTTATCTCCGATTGGCGTAAACCGCTCTCCTGTGGTGCATATAATGTTGTGACTCATAAGTGTTCAGGTACTAAATAAGCCGTGTTTACAGTAACTCCCGGGGCTCGTACAAGCCCGGGAGAGAAGATCTCTTGGCATCCATCTCAACTTCGCTACAATCGACGATGAAGAAGACAGAGAGACGCACCTGCCGGCTGCTCCCGCCCCTTGTTCTGTTGCTGCTGGTCCTTTTTCCAGGAAACTGTCATGCTGCCCTGGATGACGGTTTTGCCGAAGGGATCGCCCTCCTCGCCAGCAAGAGTTTTGCCCAAAAGACGGAAGGAGCGGAAAAAATCGCCGGCAGTGGCGATAAAAGGACAGACAAGGTTCTCCGAGCCTTCCTCGACGGGCAGCTTTATTTTACCAAGGAGGGGCAGGTTCTGGTATACGGTGTGCCGGGTAGTGATGGACTGCAGGTAACCGATGCCCTGATCGAGACCCCGCTCGGAATAATGAGTGCCGATCAACTCAACAAGATCACCATCAATAACCAACTTCGCGGGCAACTGAAGACCCTTCTTGCTCGCTTAAGTCTCAGAAGTGCCGATCCGGCTGTACGTCTCGCCGGGGTACGCGAGATGTTCGCCGATATCACTCCCGAGACGGCCAAGGTTTTTGATGACCTGCGGCAGACGGAAAAAGACGACCGGGTACGCGAGGCGCTCCTGACAGCCTTAGCCCTGGCCGGGGTACGAAGTGCCGATCTCGCTGAGCGGAAGAAGGGCCTTGTCACTCTAGCCGAAAGCCTCGACCCTGAGGTGCGCAACGAATTGACCCGCCTGATCGGCGAGGAAAAGGACAAGACCCTGCTGCAAGAGGCGAAACGGTCCCTTGGCAAGATTGAGGCAAAACTTTCTTGGTACGCAAAGCTCGAGACCGTATTTTTCGGCCTGAGTCTCGGCTCGGTTCTGGTACTGGCAGCCATTGGTCTGGCCATCACCTTTGGGGTAATTGGGGTCATCAACATGGCCCACGGTGAACTGATCATGATTGGTGCCTACACCACCTATGTCATGCAGCTCCTCCTGCCGGATGCCTTAGGTGTCGCTTTGGCCCTCTCTGTGCCGGTTGCATTTGTTGTCGCCGCCTTAGTAGGTATTGCTATTGAACGCTCAGTGATTCGCTTCCTCTATGGTCGTCCACTGGAGACACTTCTCGCCACCTTTGGCCTCAGTCTGATTCTCCAACAGGCGGTGCGCTCAATTTTCTCGCCCCTCAACCGCAGCGTGGCTACCCCGGCGTGGATGAGCGGTTCCATTGCCATCAACCCGGTGCTGTCGTTGACCATAAACAGGGTCACCATCTTTGTCTTCGCCATGCTGGTTTTTGCCGGACTCTTTCTGCTCTTGAAAAAAAGCAGCCTCGGCCTTCAGGTTCGGGCTGTCTCCCAGAATCGGGCGATGGCCAGGGCCATGGGGGTGCGGGCCTCGCGGGTCGACGCCCTAACCTTCGGTCTTGGCTCTGGGATCGCCGGCATTGCCGGGGTCGCCCTCAGTCAGCTCACTAACGTCGGGCCAAACCTCGGTCAGTCCTATATCGTCGATTCTTTTATGGTTGTGGTCTTCGGCGGGGTCGGTAACCTGTGGGGCACCTTGGTGGGTGGTCTCGTCCTGGGAGTCGCCAATAAATTTTTGGAACCGTGGAGCGGGGCGGTACTTGCCAAGATTGTCATTTTGGTCTTCATCATCCTTTTCATTCAGAAGCGTCCCCAGGGCTTGTTCCCACAACGGGGCCGGGCGGCGGAGTAAGCATATGACCCACATCGCGAGAATTCTAAAGGATGACCGACCAGGTGCTGCATTACTGATAATGCTCCTTGCCGCTAGCGCCGTTGTCCCCTTCTGCAACCTGGCACTGGCGGAAGGCAATCCGCTGCATCTCCCCACCTACAGCATGACCCTGTGGGGCAAATATCTGTGCTACGCCCTGCTGGCGGTGTCCGTCGATCTCATCTGGGGCTATCTCGGTATTCTCAGCCTTGGTCATGGGGCATTTTTCGCCCTCGGCGGTTATGCCATGGGTATGTACCTGATGCGCCAGATCGGTGGCCGCGGAGTCTATGGTAACCCTGTGTTGCCGGACTTCATGGTTTTTCTCAATTGGAAGGAACTGCCCTGGTTTTGGCATGGGTTTCAGTGGTTTTGGTTTGCAGCCCTGATGGTGGTAGCAGTGCCATCGGCACTTGCCTTTGTTTTCGGGCGCTTCGCCTTTCGTTCGCGGGTCACCGGGGTCTATTTGTCGATCATCACCCAGGCCCTGACCTATGCCCTGCTGCTGGCCTTTTTTAGAAACGAGATGGGCTTCGGCGGCAATAACGGGCTCACCGATTTCAAAGATATCTTAGGGTTTAGCCTTCAGGAAGATGCAACCCGGGCCGGGCTCTTTGCCCTTTCGGCCCTGGCCCTTGCGGCAGGCTATCTCGCCTGTCGCCTGATTACCGCCTCCCGGCTCGGCATGGCCTGCACCGCCATCCGCGACCAAGAGTCCCGCCTGCGTTTCGTCGGCTACCGGGTCGAGAACATCAAACTCTGGGTCTTCACCTTTTCCGCGGCCCTGGCGGGAATAGCAGGGGCGCTCTACGTACCCCAGGTGGGAATCATCAACCCCACCGAGTTCTCGCCACTGAACTCCATTGAGATAGTTATCATGGTGGCGGTTGGTGGTCGGGCGAGCCTCTACGGCGCGGTGGCCGGGGCGATTCTCGTCAATGCAGCCAAGAGCTGGCTCACCGTAGCCTTCCCCGATGCCTGGCTGTTTGGCCTCGGTGCTTTGTTTGTGTTCGTCACCCTTTTTCTGCCCTACGGCGTGGTTGGATTGATTCGCAAGAAGGGGAAAAGATCATGACCGCAAGAGACCGACTGCGCGCCATCTTCGGCATTGAGGATCCGATAATCTTTCCAATCCCGGAGAGTTCTCCCGAACTTGATCTTCGGCACGGTGTCATCCTCTATCTGGAGGGGATAAGTGTCAGTTTTGACGGGTTCAAGGCAATCGACGATCTCAATCTCTATATCGATGACGGAGAACTGCGTTGCGTCATCGGTCCTAACGGGGCCGGCAAAACGACGATGATGGACATCATCACCGGCAAGACCAAACCCGACAGCGGTTCCGCCTGGTTCGGCGGCACCATCGACCTGCTGCAGATGGACGAACCGGGAATCGCCGAGGCGGGTATCGGCCGCAAATTTCAGAAGCCCACGGTCTTTGAGGAACTCATCGTTCACAGCAATCTTGAACTGGCCATGGCCGGCAATAAAGCAGCATGGCCGACCTTTTTGGCTCGACTCGATGATGGGCAAAAGGATCGGATAAACGAGACCCTGAAATTGATCAACCTGGAAAGCCTTACCAAAACCAAGGCCGGGTCTCTCTCCCACGGCCAGAAACAGTGGTTGGAGATCGGTATGCTGTTGATGCAGAATCCGAAATTACTGTTAATCGATGAACCGGTGGCCGGCATGACCCAACAGGAAATGGAGCGGACGGCGGAGTTGCTGACCAGTCTTGCCGGCAGTCACTCAGTGGTGGTGGTTGAACACGATATGGATTTCATCCGTTCCATCGCCCGAAAGGTATCGGTGCTGCACCAGGGCAGGATTCTCGCCGAGGGAACCATGGATGAGGTCCAGAACAATCAACAGGTGATCGAGGTTTATCTGGGGGAATACCCATGCTGAGCGTTGCAAAACTCAACCAATTCTACGGCGAGAGTCATACCCTCTGGGACATCGACCTGGCGGTTGCCGCCGGGCAATGCACCTGCCTTATGGGCCGTAACGGGGTTGGCAAGACCACCCTCTTGTCCTGCATCATGGGGCTTCTTGTCCCAAGGTCGGGCGAGGTCCTTTTCGAGGGCCGGGGAATCTCCCGGACCCCTGTGGAAAAAAGGGCGGACATGGGTATCGGCTATGTGCCGCAGGGGCGGCAGATCTTTCCCCTGCTGACAGTCCGGGAAAACCTGGAGATCGGCCTTGCCTGCCGAAAAGGCAAAAAGAAAGCCATCCCCGAATTGGTATTCGACCTTTTCCCGGTGCTAAGGGAGATGCTTAGTCGACGGGGAGGCGACCTCTCCGGCGGTCAGCAGCAACAACTAGCCATCGGCCGGGCCTTGGTTCTGGAGCCGAGACTGCTCATCCTCGATGAACCGACGGAAGGGATTCAACCGAATATCGTCCAAGAGATCGGTGAGATCATCGGCCGGTTGCAGCGCGACCTCGGGATGACCATCCTCCTGGTCGAACAAAAGCTGAAGTTTGTTCGGGCGGTGGCCGACTGTTTTGCCATCCTTGATAGGGGGCGGGCAGTGGCCACGGGGCCGATCGACGGACTGCACGAGGGATTGATTAAGGAGTATCTGACGGTATGAGAACGGTTGCGGTAAAACCTGAGACGAGCGGCTGGCGGGCGGAATTGCGCTTGGCCTATGCCGTAGCGGGTGAAACAACCATTCTCGCCGACAACCGCCACCGGGGACCGCTCCGGGTGCAGCGACCGCTTTACCCGGAAGACGGGGTTTGCCATACCTGCATCCTTCATCCGCCCGGCGGGGTGGTCGGAGGCGACAGTCTGCATCTGGAGCTGGCGGTGCACCCGGGCGCCCATGCGCTGCTCACTACGCCGGGGGCCACCAAGTTCTATCGCTCCGGAGGTCGGCCTGCCTCGCAGCGCCAGATTCTGACGGTTCGTGACGGAACTCTCGAATGGCTGCCCCAGGAGACCATTGCCTTTCCAGGGGCTGAGGCTGAGCTCGTCACCGAGGTGCGCCTGGAGGGGGGCGCAAAATATATTGGCTGGGAGATCCTCTGTCTTGGTTTGCCTACCAGGGGAGAAGCCTTTACCACTGGACGCTTTGAGGGTCGGTTAGCCCTCTATCGGGATGGTCGGCCACTTTTTATCGATCGGCTGCGGGTGACGGGTGCGGGGGATTTGGACAGTGTGATCGGGTTGCGTCGCTCCCCTGTCACCGGCTGCTTTCTCGCCACTGGAGTGAGTCGCGAAATAGCTGAGGAACTGGGCGCTTCACTGTCGCGGCAAGGTGGCGATTTAACCGGGCTCACCCTCCTTGGCGAAGTGCTGGTCGCCCGCTATCTCGGAGATTCAGGAGTAACCGCCCGGGAGTTTTTCACAGATTTGTGGACAAGGCTGCGCCCTCGTCTGCTTGGAAGGAACGTCTGCCCGCCAAGGATTTGGTCAACATAAGAAAAGGACGAAAAAACAATGGAACTTACACCAAGGGAAAAGGACAAACTCCTGTTGTTTACCGCGGCGCTTTTAGCCGAACGGCGCATGGCCCGCGGGCTGAAACTCAACTATCCGGAAGCGGTGGCCTATATCAGCGGGGCGCTGCTGGAAGGCGCCCGCGACGGACGGACGGTGGCTGAGTTGATGGCCGAAGGTCGAACCCTGTTGACCCGCGACCAGGTGATGGAAGGGGTGGCGGAAATGGTCGAGGAGGTTCAGGTCGAGGCCACTTTCCCGGACGGTACCAAGCTGGTAACGGTGCATACACCGATCCGTTAACGTTTTTAAAACACAAGGAGAACGACATGATTCCGGGAGAAATGGTTACAGCGGAAGGGGAGATTCAGCTCAATGTCGGCCGGACCACGGTGCTGATGGAGGTAGCGAATAACGGCGACCGGCCGATTCAGGTCGGCTCGCACTATCATTTCTATGAGACCAACGAGTCCCTCGTATTCGATCGTGAAGCGGCGCGCGGCTTTCGTCTCAATATCGCCGCCGGAACGGCGGTACGCTTCGAGCCGGGGCAAAAACGCCGAATCGAATTGGTGGCCTATGCCGGAGATCGGCGGGTCTACGGATTTAACGGGGCGGTGATGGGGCCTCTGGAGGATGGACTATGACAACGATGACGAGACGGGCCTATGCCGAGATGTTCGGGCCGACTGTCGGTGACAAGGTACGGCTTGCCGATACCGAACTGTGGATGATGGTCGAGGAGGATCGGACCATTTACGGCGATGAGGTTAAGTTCGGTGGCGGCAAGGTAATCAGAGACGGCATGGGCCAGAGCCAGCGTGTCTCTCAGGAAACCGCCGACCTGGTGATCACCAACGCCCTGATCCTCGACCATTGGGGAATCATCAAGGCCGATATCGGTATCAAAAACGGGCGGATCAGCGGCATCGGCAAAGCCGGGAATCCGGATGTCCAGCCGGGAGTGACAATCGTCATCGGTCCCGGCACCGAGGCCCTGGCCGGAGAGGGGATGATTGTCACCGCCGGGGGAGTCGATTCCCATATCCATTTCATCTGTCCGCAGCAGGTGGAGGAGGCTCTCAGCAGCGGTATAACCACCATGCTGGGCGGCGGCACCGGCCCGGCCACCGGCACCAACGCCACTACCTGCACGCCAGGCCCGTGGAATATCAGTCGCATGCTCCAGGCGGCGGAAGGTCTCCCGATGAACCTCGGTTTCATGGGAAAAGGCAACGCCAGCCTGCCGGAGGGACTGATCGAACAGGTGAGGGCCGGTGCGATGGGACTGAAGCTCCACGAGGATTGGGGGACGACGCCGGCGGCCATCGATAACTGTCTGGCAGTAGCCGATGCCATGGATGTTCAGGTGGCGATCCACACCGATACTCTGAACGAATCAGGCTTTGTCGAAAAAACCATCGCCGCCTTCAAAGATCGGGCTATTCACACCTTCCATACCGAGGGGGCCGGTGGCGGGCATGCGCCGGACATTATCAAGGCCTGCGGTCGGGCCAACGTACTGCCATCGTCTACCAATCCGACGCGGCCTTACACCATAAATACCATTGATGAGCACCTCGACATGCTCATGGTCTGCCATCACCTTGACCCGAAAATCGCCGAGGACGTTGCCTTTGCCGAGTCGCGCATTCGTCGGGAAACCATCGCCGCCGAGGATATTCTCCACGACCTGGGAGCTTTTTCCATGATCTCCTCAGATTCACAGGCCATGGGTCGGGTGGGCGAGGTGATCCTTCGAACCTGGCAGACCGCCCATAAAATGAAGGTACAGAGGGGCAGCCTTGGTCCCGACCCAGCTGGTCACGATAATTTTCGGATCAAGCGCTATGTCGCCAAGTACACCATCAATCCGGCGATCACCCACGGCATTTCCCACGATGTTGGCTCAGTCGAGACAGGCAAGCTCGCCGATCTGGTGCTCTGGAAACCTGCGCTTTTCGGGGTTAAACCGAGCCTCATTATCAAAGGGGGGATGATCGCCGCCGCCGCTATGGGCGACGCTAATGCCTCCATTCCATCTCCTCAACCGGTGCACTATCGACCGATGTTCGGGGCCTTTGGCTTGGCTCTGCCGGCTACCACTATGACCTTTATCTCGGCAGCGGCCGCCGGCGAAGGGTTGGCGGAGCGGCTCGGTCTCAAATCGCTTCTTGGTATTGTCGGCAATTGCCGGAAAATCGGCAAAAAGGATATGATCCATAACGACTACCTGCCGCAGATTGAGGTGGATCCGCAGACCTACCAGGTGCGGGCGGACGGCCTGCTCCTGGCCTGTGAACCGGCACAGGTTTTGCCCATGGCCCAGCGCTATTTTTTGTTTTGATAAATGGACAAGATAAACAATGAACTGCAGGGGGAAGAGTACCAATATGATGACGCTCATTGCCAAAAGAAAGAGTGCCGATGATATCCGTTTTAGCGTTTGTCTGCCCTGGGAGAAACGGATTAAAAGCCGCTTACTGGTGCAGCTTGACAGCGGCGAGGAGGCCTCGATTATTTTGCCGCGCGGCACAGTTCTGCGGGGCGGTGACGTGCTCGCGACTGAAGACGGGGTTGCCGTGGTTGTGAGAGCAGCACCGGAAAAGGTGTCCACTGTCCGGACCGCCGGACCTTTGCGGCTTGCCCGGCTGTGCTACCATCTTGGCAACCGTCATGTGGACATTGAGATCGGTGGCGGCTATCTCAGGTACATTCATGATCATGTGCTGGACTCTATGGTACTCGGCTTGGGTGGTGAGGTAATTGTCGAGGAGATGCCTTTCGAGCCTGAATACGGGGCGTACGGAGGACATGGGAAGGGCGGGCATGGTACTCACAGCGAGCACGAAAGTGGCCACGATGCCGTCTCTTGATCCTTCCCTGATTCGCCTCTTTCAGCTGATCAGCCCCGGCCTGCCCACCGGGGCGTTCAGTTATTCCCAGGGGCTCGAATGGGCGGTGGAGGAAGGATGGGTCCACGACCGGGAAAGCCTTGGTAAATGGCTGGACGAGGTCATGGTTCATTGCCTGGGCATGGTTGATATTCCGATCCTTGGCCTTATGTACCTCGCCTGCCGGGAAGGCGACATGCAGATGCTTGATGCCCGGTGCGATCTGCTCCTCGCCTGTCGCGAGAGTCGTGAGTTTCTTCTGGAAGAAGGTCAGCGAGGCCGAGCAATGGTGGTTCTCCTCGCCGGTCTCGGGGTAGTGAATGACGGTCGGTGGAAGAAGGTGCTCAGCCGGAGTCAGTTGGCCGGTTTTGCCTATGCTGCCGAGGCCTGGGGGATCGAACTGCGGTTGGCCGCCATCGGCTATCTCTTTGCCTGGCTGGAAAATCAGGTGCTGACCGGGGTAAAGATCATTCCCTTGGGCCAGACCGCCGGTCAGCAGCTTCTCCTGGAGCTGGGTGGGAAGATCGATCTTGTGGTCAAGCATGGCCTTGCTCTTTCTGAGGAGTCGATCGGTGCTTCTGCTCCGGCTCTGGCGATCGCTTCCATGTTACATGAGAACCAATATACCCGGCTATACCGGTCGTAAGAGGAGAAGAAGAATGGCAGGACAGAATAATTCAAGCGTGTTACGGGTGGGGGTCGGCGGGCCAGTGGGATCCGGCAAGACCGCCCTGGTCGAGGCCCTGTGTCGCCGACTGGCCGGGCGCTACCGGTTGGCAGTAGTCACCAATGATATCTATACCCGAGAGGATCAGGAGTTTCTTATTCGCAGCAAGGTACTTCCGGCCGAGCGTATCATCGGGGTGGAAACCGGCGGTTGCCCGCATACGGCTATCCGCGAGGATGCCTCGATGAATCTTGCTGCCATCGACGAATTGATCACCCGTTTTCCTGACCTGGAGCTGATTTTCGTCGAGAGCGGCGGCGACAACCTGAGTGCCACCTTCAGTCCGGAATTGGCGGATCTAGCGATCTATGTCATTGATGTGGCGGCTGGTGATAAAATCCCGCGTAAGGGCGGGCCGGGTATTACCCGCTCCGATCTTCTGGTGATCAACAAGATCGACCTCGCCCCCCTGGTCGGTGCCTCGCTGTCGGTAATGGACGCCGACACCAAAAGAATGCGCGGCAATCGTCCCTACACCTTCGCCAATATGAAGACCGGTCAGGGACTGGAAGAAATCATCGCTTTTATTGAACGGGAAGGAATGCTGAAGAATAGGTCTTGATTTCTGCACATGCTGATTGTAGCCTTGCCCGATTGTTCAGCGTATCCAGACGAGGAATCAGACATGACAGAGAAAAACGATTCATTTCCTTTGCCGGAATTGCAAATATTAAAAGGTTTCAAAGACGAGCAAGCATCTGCTATACATTACGCCGGGTGGCTGGTGGATGGTCGCGCCGGCGGTCTCATTGTCGGAAGAAAGTATCCCTCCGACAGTATTTTATGTTTTGTTCGACACCCCGACGGCAGTTTTTCTAACATACTTGTTGAAGGCTTTGAGTATATAATAAACCCATACGCGGCTGCGAACAATCAAACAAGGCTGCAAGAGCTCAATGCGTTTGAGAACGAATATCCTCCCTTAATTGAAATTCCTCTTAGTCTTGCCAGCAGAATTATAAACACCTCGGCAGAACCTGAAGACAAATTCATACTTCTGACGTTTGGTTCTTTCATAATAAACCAAAGAGCCACGGCAAAACACTTCGCAGAGCTGGAGGAGATCAACAACAGCTTGAACAAGCATAATATTTTTGATAAAAACTTTTTAAATCCGGATTACTGGGACGAAAACGGCAATTTCAAAAAAAAGCCTCCTCGGTAGAGCAGGCACTTGTTGCGTTGGAGCGGCGTTATAGTGTGGCTCCGGTCTTCGCACCATTTGTTTGTACATAGACTTTTTTGGAAGTCCACTTACCCCGCAGCCAGCATGGTTTGCGGGTTTTTTTATCCCAGGTCGTCCGGAATAGAACAGGAGTTTCGGGGAATAGGTGTTGCATAGCCAAAATATATGGTGCATAATTCCATAAATTAATATGAATATATGGAGTGACCATGATTAAATTCCTTGATCGGGCTGTTTCGCTCGCCGAATCCCTTGTTCCAGGTAAGGTGCTGGTTATTTATGGGCCGCGGCGCGTCGGCAAAACAACCCTTCTCAAATCGTTTCTTGCCACCTGTGGCCTGCGCTACCGCCTGGAAACAGGCGACGATGTGCGGATCCGTCATCTGCTTGGGTCGGGCGATATGCAGCAGATTGTCGCCTTTGCCGAAGGTTTCGACCTCGTTGCCATCGACGAGGCCCAACAAATTCCGGATATCGGTATGGGGCTGAAAATTTTGGTCGACCATCTCCCCGATCTGCGGATCATTGCCACCGGCTCTTCTTCCTTCGACCTGGCCGGCGCAATTGGCGAGCCGCTGACCGGTCGCAAACGAACCCTCGCCCTTTTCCCTATTAGCCAGATCGAGTTGAAGAAACAGTTCAACAGCTATGACCTGCGGGGGCGGCTGGAGGAGTATCTGGTCTATGGCTCCTATCCGGAAATTGCTGTGACCGAGGGAAGAAAGGAAAAGATCGAACTGTTGGAGGAACTGGCCGGTTCCTATTTACTGAAAGACGTGCTGGCGCTGGAACGTATCCGCTCTTCACGCACCTTGCTGGATCTATTGAAGCTCGTCGCCTTTCAGGTGGGCAGCGAGGTGTCGCTGAATGAGCTGGCCACGCAAGTCAAACTGGATGTAAAGACGGTCGGTCGTTATCTGGACATCCTGGAAAAGGCCTTTGTCCTGGTCCGTGTAGGAGGCTTCAGTCGCAACCTGCGGAGTGAGGTGACCAGCAAGGCGAAATACTACTTTCTTGATAACGGCGTGCGCAATGCCGTCATCGGCCAGTACAACCTGCTCGATTCGAGAAATGATATCGGTGCGTTGTGGGAGAACTTCATAGTGGCCGAGCGCCTGAAAAAACGATCTTACACCGGCATATACGGTACCTTTCACTTCTGGCGAACCTACGACGGCAAAGAGATTGACTATGTCGAAGACCGCGATGGCGGACTGTTCGGTTTCGAGTGTAAATGGTCGGCAAATAAGCCGATCAAGCCGCCGCGGAAATGGCTGGAATCCTATCCCGGAGCGACCTTTGACTTGGTGACACCGGATAACTATCTTGATTTTGTTGGATGACAATCTGACAAGTTTGCTTATTCATTTCAAAGCCAAACCGGATCCTGTTTACTGTTCATGTTCAGCGACAGATTCTATTCCCATCTCGTCATCTTGGAAGCCTGACGCTTTTGCGACCCTAGTTATGCGTTTATTGTGCTTCAGCCTTCACCTTGAGAGCCTGATTCATCTCTTCGAACCCTCTTCTCGTGTCCCTATTCAGTGTACCCTTGAAAAACGGGACGAGGATGCCGCTGAAGAGTTCACTTTGCCGAAACCTGATCTTACCATCAGCGATCGGCTGGATACCGAAGCGATGCTCACCGTCGAACAGACCTGGCATCAGGAACCGTCCAAGCCAGCGAAGTTCCTGGGCTGGAACGGCAGTGATGACACTTGGACGAAATGTCATGCCTTTCGTTCCACTAGGTTGAATCCGAACCACAAGGGAGGCTCCCAAGTCTGGTGTTCCTCGGATAGATCGGATGAAGGGATTCCAATCCGGATAGGCCGAGAAGTCGGTGAGGATTGCCCAGACTCGACCAGGTGGTGCGGCAATATCTATTTCTGATTCTAACTGGTAACTGCTCATCTGTTTCTCGTGGTTTGTTTCGCCCAATTGTGAAATAACCTGCCGGCCGACATGCTGTCATTTTTTAAAACGCGTTTAATTCCGGTCAGGTCTATTGACTTGTTCGGTGGTTCGAGATGCAATGATTCGACAATTCTACAAGGATTCATGCGATTCGAGAGGTAGTAGAACAAGTGCTAATTTGGCAAAAATATGCGAACCGAAAAAAGTTGTAGCTAAAACTGCGGCATTTAGCTCGACGTGTTTTGGGTCTTGATCAGGGTCAGGTCTCACTGTGGATAATTTTTCCCCAAACGGTTCGCTGATTGAGTCGATTTCCTTCAGGGTAACTTTCATTTTTGGTTTATGAGCGCATTTATTTCTAAGAGAATTTAGACGTTCAAGTGAAACGGTGAGGTTCTCATCCAAAATTCCTAAAGCATCTACAACAGCTAATTTCTGCACAAAACTCAACCGAGCTTTGTTCGCCAAGTTTGCCCCGCGAGGGAGTGAATCTATTATGATGCGTTCAAGCATATTTTCAGCAAGCAAATGAAATCTGAGGACAAAGATTAGTAAGTCGTGAGGTGCATTAATAAACTCATCAAATTCCTTGAGTTGGTGAATATAGAATTCGGAATTCTGGTCTAAAGTCATAACAATTGCTTATATCTTTCGTGGAATTCGAACCAAGGGGTTCACCAGTTTCTATGAAACCAGCATTCCCAACGATCCAAATGATTTCAGACAGAAAAAGAAACTGCCCGGAGAATGATGAAATTGCTCCATCAATCCAGTTGTAACATGTCAAAAGTGCATATAAATCCTTTGATGCTCCATTTGCAAGATGTTAGTTGTTTTTCCGGCGAAACATGCAAAAATAGCTGGTTCTACAATCAAAGGAGAATCGCATGCTTATGGTATCCGAAACCATTCAAAAACGATTTTCCCAGTGTTTGGTGAGCAACGCCATTTCCATCAATAAAGCATGGTGCATAACAGAAATGGTTGCGTTACTCCCTCGATTTTTGCAAGAAATATGCGTTGGAAGTCGAGGCGGCAGGGTAGCAGGCTGATGTTTCTTTGAGACACTTGATGACGTTGGAAATCCATAAAAAACGTTTGCTTATCTCCCTCATCCTTGCAATCGGGCAATCAGCCAGGTAGTGTAGAAGCACTGAGATCCATTCCGCACGGCGCCATTGCCTTACCAAAGAGGGTGATATGAAAAAGATACTGCTCATCAGTCCGGCCTATCGGTCGAAGCTCCTGGAAAACGTCCGGGTGCTGGCCCTGCCGCCATTGAATCTTCTGATGCTTGCCGCTTATACCCCGGTGGATTACGCTGTGGAGATTGTCGATGAGGCATTCGAGGATATCGATTATGACTGCGGTGCCGATTTGGTCGGCATCACCTGTATGACGCCGCTTGCACCTCGGGCCTATGCGATTGCTGCGGAGTTCCGGCGGCGCGGTAAGGCGGTGGTTTTGGGCGGGATTCATGTGTCGATGCTGCCGGACGAGGCCGCCGCTTACGCCGATGCCGTGGTGGTAGGCGAAGGTGAGGAATTATGGCCGCAGGTGCTTGCCGATTTCACTGCCGGCAGGCTTGCGAAGCGCTATACCGCCGGCGAAAGGCCCGATCTGGCCAACCTTCTGACCCCGCGGCGAGATCTTCTCCGTAACAAATACTTTGTGCAAACGGTGCAGACCTCCCGGGGTTGCCCCCATAACTGCCGGTTTTGTTCGGTCACCAGGTTTAACGGCGGCCACTTCCGTATGCGCAATCTCGACAACGTCATTGACGAGATAGCCGCAATCCCCGACAAGAGGCTGTTTATCATCGATGACAATATCATCGGTGCCGGCGAGACATGTATAAAACGGGCCTTCGATCTGTTCGAAAGGTTGCGTCATCTCGGCAAGGAATGGGGCGGGCAGACCTGTCTGAATATTGTCGAATATGACGGTTTGCTGGCGGCGGCTGCAAAAAGCGGCGCCAAGGCGTTTCTCATCGGCTTCGAATCGCTGCAGGAAGCCTCCCTTGCCCACTACAACAAAAAGATGAACCTCCGCCCGACGACTCGCAATTTCAAGGAGGCGATCCGGAAAATTCAGGATCACGGCATTGCCATCATCGGCGGGTTCATTTTTGGTGCGGATGAGGATAACCTGGATGTCTTCCGGACAACCCTGGATTTCATTTTCGACTCCGGTATCGATGCGGTGCAGCTGAGCATCGCAACGCCAATGCCGGGCACCGCTCTCTACCAGGATCTCTCGGAGCAGCGGCGGTTGCTGCTTACCAATTATCCCGATGATTGGGAGGCGTATAATATTTTTGAGCCGGTCTTTCAACCTCTGCACTTCAGCCCGGAAGCACTCTATACCGGTCTCATCGAGGCCTATCGGGAAGTGGCCTCTTTCCGGCGCTCCCTGCCTCGTGGACTGAAGACTTTTCTGCGCACCCGGTCGCTGTTCAGTACCGGGATCTCCTTCTTTTGGAATTACGACAGCTATAAATCAATAAAAACCATCACCAGGCCGCGGTTTTTCGGCTAGCTTTCACGAGCATAAAATTCTTGTTGTTTGCGCTGGAGCAAAACCACCCTTGAAAATATATCTTATTTGATATATCATGTAAATATGACAGGAAGCCAAATCATTGCAATACTCAAGGCGTCGGGATGGAAACTTGATCGTATTAACGGCAGCCACCATATAATGACCAAGGAAGGTAAGGCAGTCCCTGTTCCCGTTCATGGAAAACGAGATGTTGGCTTCGGGTTGTTACTCGCGATTCAAAAGCAAACCGGAGTCAAATTGAAGTAGGAGAAAATTATGGATATTAAATATCCGGCACGTATCGAATCTCAGGAACCATCGGGTTTCTTCGTCAGTTTTATTGATTTGGAGGATACCTTTACGGAAGGTGCAACCCAGGAAGAGGCATTATTCAATGCATCCGAAGTCTTGTCTGCCATGCTTTCCTGGCGTATTGACAATGATAAACCTCTTCCCGAACCGTCTCCGAATGTTGCTGGTGCTTTCTATGTCGCACCCGATGCACGAACACAAGCGGCACTGCTGGTCCGTCGTTTCAGAGGTGATCGTTCTCTAGCAGATATTGCCAGGCTTTTGGAAACGTCCTGGCCTTCCGCTCAGCGCTTGGAGGATCCTCATCATTGGCCAAGCCTCAAACAATTGGAAAAGGCTGCCGCAGCGATGGGACGGCGGTTGGTCCTCTCCTTTGATTAGACCTTAGAAAAATTATTTGCACATTTTGTGCGAAGACTCGTTGTCCGGCCGACCCATCAGGGTCGACCGGATGCGCCATCTAACAACCCAGCTGCTTAAAGAAATCGTTGCCCTTGTCGTCAACCAAGATAAAGGCGGGGAAGTCAACCACCTCAATTTTCCAGACCGCCTCCATCCCCAGTTCGGGATAATCGATGCACTCGACCTTCTTGATGTTTTCCTCGGCCAAGAGGGCGGCCGGGCCACCGATCGATCCCAGGTAGAAACCACCATGCTTTTTACAGGCATCGGTGACCTGTTGGCTGCGGTTGCCCTTGGCGATCATGACCATTGAGCCGCCATGGCTCTGCAGCAAATCGACATAGCTGTCCATCCGTCCGGCGGTGGTCGGGCCGAAGGAGCCGGAGGGTTTGCCCTTGGGCGTTTTCGCCGGGCCCGCGTAGTAGATGGGGTGTTTCAGCAGATACTCGGGCAGCGGCTTGCCTGCGTCGAGCAGTTCCTTGAATTTACTGTGGGCGATGTCCCGACCGACAACGATGGTGCCGGTGAGGAGGAGCGGCGTGGACACCGGATGTTTGCGCAGTTCGGCGAGAATACTCTCCATCGGCTGATCGAGATTGATCTTGACGCCATGTTCATGCTTGCGGCGATAGGCCTCGGGGATGAGACGGCCGGGATTGGCATCGAGTTCCTCAAGCCACAGGCCATCGCTGTTGATCTTTGCCTTGACGTTGCGGTCGGCCGAGCAGGAAACCCCCATACCCACCGGGCAGGAGGCGCCGTGCCTGGGCAGACGCACCACCCGGATGTCATGGGCGAAATAGACGCCGCCGAACTGGGCACCGATTCCTAAGCCTCGTGCCTTTTCCAAAAGCTTTTTCTCAAGCCCAACATCGCGGAAGGCTTGGCCATGCATATTGCCCTCGGTGGGCAGGTTGTCGTAATACTTGGTAGAGGCGAGCTTGACGGTTTTCAGGCAGGTCTCGGCCGAGGTGCCGCCGATGACAAAGGCGATATGGTAGGGAGGGCAGGCAGCGGTGCCCAGGTACTTCATTTTTTCCACGAGAAAGCTCTCCAACCGCTGCGGATTGAGCAGGGCCTTGGTCTCCTGGTAGAGCATGGTCTTGTTGGCGCTGCCGCCACCCTTGGCGACGAAGAGAAAACTGTAGCTGTCGCCCTCGGTGGCAAAGAGATCGATCTGCGCCGGCAGGTTGGTGCCGGTGTTCTTTTCGCTGTACATGTCAAGCGCCACGGTCTGGGAGTAGCGCAGATTTTCTTCAGTGTAGGTGCGATACACCCCCTTCGACAACATCTCGGCATCGTTGCAGCCGGTCCAGACGTTCTGACCCTTTTTGCCGATGATGGAGGCGGTGCCGGTGTCCTGGCAGATCGGTAGTTCAAAGCGGGCGGCAACCTCGGCGTTACGCAGGAAGGCGATGGCCACCCCCTTGTCGTTCATCGAGGCCTCGGGGTCGGCGAGGATGGCTGCGACCTGCTGGTTATGGGCGGAACGCAGCAGGAAGGAGACGTCGCGCATGGCCTGGTTGGCAAGGACGGTCAGGCCTTCCGGGGCGATTTTCAGGATCTTCTCGCCGTTGAAATCGGCTATCTCTACATACTTGCGGGAGTCGGGAAGGAGGCGGTATCCGGTCTGGTCCTTGGTGAGTGGAAACGGGTCTTGATATACGAAATCGGGCATTGTTTTTCTCCTGTAGGGTGATGGAAATCTACGGCAGCGGCTAGGATGCGGCTGCTGCCGTCAAAAAAAGTCACCGCCATTGTAGCTGCTGACGCGATTTTTGTCAGCAGCTCATTGTCATTCCATCACATTTCCGAGGAGCTTACAGAGCCTTCATCCGCAGCCGCCGCCCGAACCGCTGCAGGTTCCCTCGGAACAGGGGTTTTTGCGGCCGCGGAGGAAGGCGGTGTTGCGATTCTCGTAGACGCTTGTCAGGCCTTCCTCGATAAAGCCCGCCGCTTCCAC
The DNA here is from genome assembly GCA_903875445.1 of uncultured delta proteobacterium. Taxonomy (GTDB): domain Bacteria; phylum Desulfobacterota; class Desulfobulbia; order Desulfobulbales; family Desulfocapsaceae; genus Desulforhopalus_A. The sequence goes on from CAIQWD010000027.1 coordinate 25,054, forward strand.
CGGTTTTACCCCGGATTTACTGAGGATGTCGAAGGGGGTCTGTCCTACGCCGCTGACCAACACCGCCCGGCAGTCGCCGAGAACCCTGGCCAATTGGTGCCAGCGTTTGATACCGCCGCCGATGGCCGGAGTCGACCGATCTTCGACCTTCTTAAAGCCGTCTTCGGTTCGTTCCCAAATTTGCAAGGTGCGGGCTTCGCCCAGGTGTTTATTGACCAGGATACCCTCCTCCGTCGCCACAGCCACATAGGGCCGTTCCGCGGCTGGCATCGGTTTTATGGTCGAGCAGGCGGTCAGGCAACTGCGGAATTCATCGGTGCGGTCATCGCCCAAGAGGCCGACCGCATCGGCGCGGCAGCGGGTGCAGTGGCGCATCTGCGGCAGATATATTTCCGCTTTGGCGCGGAGCTCCTCCATCATCTCCTTGCTCGGCTGGGGGATGGTGCCGAAGGGGGTATTGACGTTCGGAAACATCGCCATGCAGTTGAGCAGGTCAACGCCCAGATCCTTCATGGTCCGGGCCACCTCTTCGACATGGTGGTCGTTGATGCCGGGGATGACGATACAGTTGACCTTGACGGTGATGCCGTGCGCCTTCAACTTACCTATCGCCGCCAACTGGCGGGTAAGCAGTATCTCCGCCGCCTGCCGGCCCCGATAGATGACCTTGCCGTCCTCGACCCAAGCATAGATCTTTTCGCCGATCGCCGGATCGACAGCGCAGACGGTGATGGTCACATGGGAGACTTCAAGCTCAGCCAGCGTCTCTATGTACGGGCCGATAGCCATGCCGTTCGACGACACGCAGAGCAGGGCCTCCGGATGATTGCGACGGATGGTCCGCAGGGTGGCGATGGTCTCCGGGCCGTTGGCGAAGGGGTCGCCCGGACCGGCGATTCCGGCCACCGTAATGCGCGGCTCTTTTTCGAGAACCTTGTGCATATACACTCCCGCCTGTTCCGGGGTGAGGAGGGTGGAGGTGACGCCCGGTCGCGACTCGTTGACGCAGTCATATTTGCGGTCGCAGAAATTGCATTTGATATTGCACTTCGGGGCAACCGGTAGGTGTACCCGGCCGAATTTGCCTTTGGCGTCGGCATTAAAGCAGGGATGGCTTTTGAAATCCTGTTTTCTTGAATTTTTCATGATAAATCCTTGCAGTAAAGAAATGAAATAAACTTACATATAACTGTAGCCGACAGGTGAATCGTCCTGCTTCTTTTCGATCAAGGTGTTGGCAATTAGATCAAACAGGGCCTGGGCGCCATGGTAGCCGAGGTGGAGAATGCGCTGGCCGCCGATGCGGTCGTGGATTGGAAAACCAACCCTGACCATCGGTAGATTTCTCCGCCGGGCAAAGGCGTAGCCCTTCGAGTGGCCGACGACCAAGTCGACCTCCAGTTCTTCCGCCAGGGTCTCGATATCAAAAAAATCGACATCCTCTTTCACCACCGGCATCGGGCAGTCGAGATATTCGATGGCGGCGGCGATGCTCGCAGCCATCCTGCCGCTTTTACCGCCGGAGGCGCAGAGCACCGGCCGGACGCCGATCTCGGCCAAGAGGGCGGTCAGGCCGACCACCAGATCCTCTTCGCCATAGACCACCGCTTTTTTGCCGAAGACATATTTGTGACCATCGACCATGCTGTCGATCAGCCGGCCGCGGGCTGCCGCATGGCACCCCGGGATCTCCCGGCCGGTGAGTTCGGCCAGCAGCTGAAAAAAGGCATCGGTAGCGCGGATGCCGATGGGCATCCCGGTGCGGTGCAGCGGCGTGCCGTGGATGTCGCGCAGCACCGTGCCGGCGGTCACTTCCGGCAAGGTCGCACCGAGTTCGACCGTCGCTTTCGCCCCGCCCATGGCGCGAATGGCAGCAAGCGGTGTGCCGCCCTCGGGGATGAGCGGATAGTCGTCGAGGGCCGGGCCGTCGAGGGTGTCGGAATAGTCGGGGAGGATGGTTGCATTGATGCCGAAGTCATCTGTGACTTCCCTCAGATAGCGGATGTCGGCGGGCGAGATGAAACCGCTGAGCAGATTGATGCTGTCATTTGCGGTCGTCGCAACCGCCAACTGTTCGACGACCGCCCGCACCGCCGCATGGAAGCCCTCCATATGCGTACCGGAGTAGCTAGGGGTCGACACATGAACGAGCAGCGGCGAGCCGGCGGTGGCGAACTCCTTTTTATATTCGGCTAAAAGCATGGGCAGGTCGTCGCCAATGGTTTCGGTCAGGCAGGTGGTGGCGACGCCGATCAGTTTCGGGGCGTATTTGGCGGTAACATTTTTCAGGCCCAGCTTGAGGTTCGGGCCGCCGCCGTAGATGGCGTTTTTCTCGCCCAGGGACGACGAGGCGATGTCGATCGGTTCGTTGAAGTGGCTGATGATATAGCGCCGCATATAGGTGGCGCAGCCCTGCGAGCCGTGCAGGAAGGGGACGCAGCCCTCGACGCCGCGGAAGGCGATGGAGGCGCCGAGGGGTTTGCAGAGCTTGCAGGCATTGGTGGTTGCGGTGTAACTCGGCATCTTTGTCATGATTTTTTCTCCTCTTTTCTCCGGGGAACAAATTTCCAGATCGGGCTCATCACCGAGCCGTAAACCTCGCGGGCGAAATTGAGCATTCCGGCAAAGCCGGCGAGCATCTCCTTGCGCTCGTGGTTGTGGTCGCAGAAGGCTACACCTAATTTATAGGCGATAGGCCGCTCCTTGACGCCGCCGACGAAGAGATCGACCTCCTTTTCCTTGAGGAATGCCGATAATTCCAATGGGTTGGAGTCATCGACGATGATGGTTCCCTCGTCGGTGATCTCTTCCAGCTCGATATAGTCCTCCTTGGTGCCGGTCTGCGAGCCGACCATCACCACGTCCATGCCGATGAGGCGGAAGGCCTTGACCAGAGAGAAGGCCTTGAAGGCGCCGCCGACGTAAATCGCCGCCTTTTTGCCGGTCAGGGCCTTTTTGTATACGGCCAGTTCGGGAAGGAGGGTTGCCAGCTCCGACTTCACCACCTGCCGGGCCTTTTCCATCATCTCCGGTTCACCGAAGTGGCGGGCGACGGCATAGAGCGCCTCGGCCATGTCTTCAACACCGAAATAGGACACCCGCAGCGAAGGAATGCCGTAGCGCTTCTTCATTATATTGGCAAGGTCCATGGTCGAGCCCGAGCATTGCACCACGTTCAGCGCTGCACCGTGGCAACGCTGTATATCGGCAATCCGTCCGTCGCCGGTGATATTGGCGACCACCTCGATGCCGATGCGCTCAAAATATTCCCGAATCAGCCAGATTTCGCCTGCCAGATTGAAGTCGCCGAGGATGTTGATGGAGTGTTTGCCGATACCGGCGGTATCGCCGGTTCCCACCAGGCGGGCCATGGCGCTGCAGGCGGCTTCATAGCCGGCTCGTTTGTTGCCCTTGAGACCGTCCGACTGCACCGGCAGCACTGGAATACCTTTTTCGGTCGAGACTTTTTTGCAGACCGCCTCCAGATCATCGCCGATAAGGCCGACGATACAGGTCGAGTAGACAAAGGCGGCTTTCGGCTGATAGCGGTCGATCAGTTCATCGAGCGCCTTGGCGAGTTTTTTTTCGCCGCCGAAAACGACATCCAGTTCCTGCAGGTCGGTGGAAAAGGACAGGCGATGCAACTCCGGTCCCGACGACAGGGCGCCGCGGATATCCCAGGTGTAGACGGCGCAGCCGATCGGCCCGTGCACCAGATGCAGGGCGTCGGCGATGGGGTAGAGCACTACCCGTGAACCACAGAAGACACAGGCGCGCTGGCTGACCGCACCGGCCAGGCTATCCTTGTTGCAATCCAGTTCAAACGGGGCGGACCCTTTTCGATGGATCTGCTTGGTTCTTTCTTTCAGGAGAGTTTGGGCGCTCATCGGCTATGGTCCTTTTGCAAAAAATGGATGGATGCGTTGCTTACCCATCCTTGAGCAAGGGCCATGCCAGGCCGAAAAATCATGTGATATGTAAACGAAAACAGGAGGTTAGTTTTGATGAATAGAGGCGGGACTTGGCTATGGCACCGGCCATTGTATCAAATACTACAAAAATGCAGGGAGACGACCTCTTTTGTAGGTTTTGCCGTAGCTCAGTTTTTTGTATCAACAGTTGCCGTCGGCGAATGGGTCATGGTGGAAGGGGAGAGCAATTTTTTTCCGATGCCCATCACTTTTTTTCGGAGGTTTTCGCCTTTTGTAAGAAATTTGTAAGAAATTCGAAGTAAACACCAAGATATCAAACTGAGGAGGGCACTATGACCGAGATACAGAGAGATTCCATTATCGACCGCTGGAACCTGTGCGACAGAAACACCAAGATCCGCATGGCCGCAGAGTTCTTCAGGATTCTGAGAAATGGCGAGCTGCAGGGAGACTGGTGGCATTTCCTCGACACCAAACTATCTATCTTAACCTTTACCGAAAGTGATGTATATTGTGACACCTAATCAAGAACAAGATCTGCTTATTGAATGGAGCCTCTACTCACCGCAGCAACAAGAAGTCATTCTTACCGAATTTCGCCGCAAATTCCCCGGCGCCCACAGCCAAACCGACCTCCTCGAATTCCTCAAAGAGAAGCTTGAGATCGAGGGGTATTGGGAGAAAGTGGGTCTGAAATAAGGTCACACCTGACCATAACTCACGAGTTATCTCACCACTAAAACCGGGCAGGGGGCGGTTTGCAGGACCCTGGTAGTCACACTGCCGACTATGAGATTGGTGAGGTTGCTGAAGCCTCGCGAGCCCATAATGATTAAGTCGCATTTCTCTATTTCGGCGACTTCGGGGATGATTTTCCCGGCAGGTTCCTCCATGAGCCGATCCTCGACCTGGATATTCTCACTCTGCAAACGCTGCATAAAGGGCGCGACCAATTTTTCGCTCTCCCTGATTATGCTGGCGATCTGACTATCTCTGTAGGGCTCACCCAGGTTTACCGGGAACTTCTCGTGGCAATGCACAAGAATAATTCCCGTATCGAGTAATTTTGCGTATTCAATGGCTTTTTCCAATACCGTGCCGGAATGTTCAGATCCGTCAATTGCCAACAAGATTCTATTTTGACCCATGGTATTTCTCCTTGTAATTTATCGAGCGCCTCGATTTAGAACAAAAATTCTCATTTCTGGACAGACACCAACCAAAGTGCGTAGAGCGCACCCTGATTGGAACAAACTACCATTTTATGTCGATTGTTTACATCCGAAATAAGCACCGACAAGAAGCCTCATTCGTTCTTTAGCCCTGAAGAGCCGCGATTTCACGGTGCCAACGGTAATCTTTTCACTTGCTGCAATTTTTTTAAGAGAGCTTCCTTCTAAGCTCATCAAAATCGTTTTTCTGAAAGGCTCGGGAATCTGTTGCAGGGAAGTGGCTACGGCGTTCATCTGCTCTTTTGCCAGCAAATTTTCTTCCGGATTCTTCCTGCCATCCAGAAGGAAATCTAAACCATCGAGATCTATTCGCTGCCCGGTGCGCCTCTTTCTTAGAACCGTAATACAGCGGTTCCTGGCTGCAGTGAAGATCCATGCTGAGAAGGGGATGCCCGTATTTTCATCGAAATTTTTTAGCGACCTGTATACGGTTAAAAAAACCTCCTGACCTATGTCCTCCACCACATCCTTGTCACCGACAATCTTAAAAATATAGGCAAGCAATGGTCGATGATACCTCTCCACCAACAGGGCATAGGAATTTGTATTGCCTGCTTTGATTTCTCGAATAATTTCTATTTCGTCCAACATTTCTCCGTCTCTCTAAAACCCGGCAATACAGGAAAAAAGGGGTGGTGTAAAAAACGATGAGTCGTTTTCCGGTCAATCGATGAGTTTGCCGATTCTGTTCAGTCGAGGCAGCCATCGGTCTTTGTCCCAGGACCAATATTTGACAAATGCCAGGCCGACTATATCGTCACTTGAGACAAAACCCCAAAACCGGCTATCATACGAGTTGTCTCGGTTGTCACCCATCATGAAATAGGAGTTTGCCGGAACCTGAATCGGGCCAAAGTTGTCACGCACCGCCAGTTCTTGCGGTAAAATTTTGCTATCTGTATGCAATTCATGGGGATTCTGGTAGAGAATTGCATTTACATACACTTTCTTGTCGCGAATTTCAATCTTGTCACCCGGAACCCCTATTAAACGCTTGATATAGTCTGTTGAGCGGTCGAGCGGGAACCTGAAGACAACAACATCACCTCGTTGCGGATTGCGAATCTGTGGTAAGCGCAGGTTCGTGAAGGGCACTTTTATACCATAAATGAACTTGTTGACAAACAGGCAGTCGCCAATAATCAGAGTGTTTACCATCGATTCAGAGGGAATCTTGAAGGGCTGGACCACACAAGTTCGGACAAAAAGGAAAATAATGATACACCAAAAAAGAGTCTCTATATTTTCTCGAAGTTTTGACTTTGATTTGCTCTCCAGTCGATTATTTGCATATACACCAGTTATATCTACCATGTGATATTATAATTCTCCTGACAAATTTTAGAAAACGTGGGTAGCGGTCAATACTCCGAACAGAGCCCCGCACAAAGCCAGCGCATTGCGTTGCAACAAATCATATATCTTAATCTTTTTTAAAAAAGAGCTTTTTGAAGCCTCATACTCGTAAACTCGTCTCATAGTTTTTGAAACAAAATCAGGAGACGGCTCGTAGTTGTTGTTCATATTCATGATCGATACACCTCCTCTGTATCTGGATGGTTGCTGTTTGCGGCTATTGCTTTTTTAAAAGCAATACGCAGCAAATGCCGAAAAGTTCCCGAAAAATACTAGAAAATAATAAGCTTGTGGTGCAAAATAGCGGGACAGCAGTGGGGGGAAGGGTACGGGCTTGCCATTCCCCTGCTAGAAAATGAGGGGAGTGGCAACGCCAAGCGTGTCGGAGGAATTACATCTCGTTTTCCAGGAATTCCAGGGAAAGGGTATTGTCAGCCGCATTCGGCATGAGCCGGTAGGTACCCAGGCGGGTGATGGTGAGGCGAGAGTGTTTGCCTGCGTCGGCCAGGGTCTCGGCAATCCCTGCCCGTTTATCCGGCTCCGATTCGCTGTTGAAGAAGAGACTGACCTCCTCGCCCTTTTCCTCCATGCGGAAAAGAAAGGCGTTATGTTCGATAAAAATCAGATCCTCATAACAGTGGGTCACCTGATAACCGAGGCTTTCCAGGAGGGTCTTGAGGATACCAAGGGGCCTGATGGGGATGGAAGGTGGTTCTGTCATGGTTGCTTTCTCGGTTGAAGGTTAGGGAGAAAAGTGGACTGCTATTAGCTGTCCGCTTTTCTCTCCCGGCTACGCCGCGTCCGCCTTGCTCAGTGTGCGGATTGAGGTAAGTTTGTCCCAGCCGTAGTAGGTGTTGACGGACTCTTCCGTGCTTTGTTCGGTTATACGAATGAAGCCGTCACCGAGAAACAGCACTGCTTGCTCATAGATTTTGCCTTCGTTGATCTGAATTTTTACGCCTTTACGGATTTTCCGCGACAGGGTGCCGTGGACCGGCATGGAGGCATATTCAAAAATCTTTTCCAGGGTTTCCTTATTCATTTTCTTGCTCCTTGTGGGTCAGTGGGTTGCGCCGCTTTGGGCCTCATACAGGTGCGGATAAAGAACCGCCCGCACCTCCTCGCCGATGGCGAGAAACCTGATTACATCTTCCTCGCTCGGGATGCGGATGGTGAAATGTTCGAGGCTACAAATCTCCTGGAAGTCGTTCATATACAGAAGCTTGTCGGCAAGTTCGGGAATCGCGCCGAGATGCAGTTGCAGTGCCCGCAGCAGGTCGCCCATGGTATGGTTTTCGGCGAGATCGCCGTTTTTCATCAAGAAGGCCATGATCAGCTTTTCGATGGCCATGCAGGTCAGATTGTAAAGGGTGTCGGTGGAAAAGGTCTTTTTCTTTTTGTTGTAGGCCCCTTGGGCGGTTCTGAGGAACTGTTCGCCGTCGCGCCGGTAGTCGCGCCAATTGTCGATCTGGACAAGTTTCATAGGAGTATCTCCTTGTTGGAGTATTTGCGCAGGCAGATGAGCTGCGTTTCCTGCCAGCCTTTTTGCCGGTAAAAATTGAGGGCCGGGAGGTTGGTGCGGTCGGCCAGCAACTGCATTCGGTCGGCACCCAAGGCACATCCCCACTCGTCAAGGGCGATCAGCAACTCGGTGCCGATGCCTTGGTTCTGCCGGGTCGGAACAACCACCAGATCTTCAAGGAGCAGGGATGGCCCACCTTCGGCGGTGGAGATCACCAACTGAGCTGTGGCCATGCCGACCACTGCACCTTCTTTCTCGGCCACCATGACTGCCGCCGCAGGGGCGGCAAGGAGTAATTCCAAGCCCCTTTGCTGCCGCTCGGCAGAAAAATCGAAGTCCGCTTCAATGGTAAAGAGCCGGTGCAGCAATTCGACCATGGCGTTTATATCGGACCGGGTGGCCGGGCGGATCATAGGTGTTGTCCTGTTGTTTATTTGATGAGGTATTCGGCCGCCGGCGACCCGTCTTGCAAACCGTCGAGAATCGCATCGATGGCTGCCTCGCTGTCGATCCCCTTGAACCACCAGTTATCCGGCTGGATAACCATGATCGGTCCGGCTTCGCACTGCTTCAGGCAGCCGGTGGCGACCACTTGCATGTCCAGGCCGCGGTCGAGGATTTCTTCCTCGATATATTGTAAAAAACCGTCCGTCTGTTTGTGGCAGATCCCCTTGGGATCGCCTTTTACGCGAAAACTCTGGCAGAGTAGAACCTGCCTCTCCGGTGTCGCCATTTTCAGCTCCTTTATTTGTTCATAGTGTTTAGCGGGTTTGTAACGACCCGTGGTTAGAACCTTAAAAATTCATTTCTTGTTTTTTAAGAATGAGTTTTGTGAAGGTACTTATCCCCCTTTTTGGGGGTTAATGAGATTTTCCTTTCTTGCCCTTTTTGCCGCCGCCGTACAGGACATCAACGGTACCCTCAATGTTGTCCTCGGTGATGAGGACCTTGATCCCTGCTTTGGCCAGAACCCGGCGCGGGGTATCGCCGGCGCTGGCGGCAAGGATCACGAAACAGTCATGCAGAACAGCTGCCAGCTCGCTCCACCGCTCTGCCGTCCCCGGTTCCGGGGCGTCCCGGGTTTCCAGCAGGCAGGCCAGACCGTCTTTGCGGGGGCCGTAGATGAGCAGCCTGATTGCCTGGCCGAGATGCAGATCGATTTCGATGCCGTTCGAACTGACTACCGCCACGTTCGGCCGGGTCCCGGTCGGGCGGGGGAGCGGCGGCGCTTGCAAGGTGACGCTCCCCGCGGCCTCGCCGGGCTGGTCGAGGAGCAGCGGTTCGACGATCGGCAGAGAGATGCGGGCTTTTTCCGTTATTGCCTGTACTGCCCGTGGGGCAGGGCTTTCCATGTCCACCTCGGCGCCCGATTCCGGGGCATAGGGCATAAGGGCCATACCGCCCGCCCCGAGGACCATCATTGCCGCGCTGATCTTTGGCACATGGTCGATGTTCAGGCCGGGGTAGAGGGTGGTAAGGATTGTCACCTCGATATTATGGAATCTCAGGGCCGACACCCCGTTACGCTGTTCTCTGATCAAAAGATCCACTGCCTCGCCGACCTTCAGGGTTTTAAGTCCCGGTCTGATCCAGGCATAGATTTTTTCGAGAATGTCCGTTTTGATACCATCGACCTGCATCTCAACATAGTTGACCCCGGCTCGGGCCAGGTCTCCGGCCAGCTTTTCGCTTCCTAGTCCTAAGGTTTTCAGGCCGATCTTTACTGCCGGATAGCGCTCGTGCACCAACTGTACGGCCTCTAAGGTGATATCTGGGGTTGCCAGAGGATCGCCCGGACCGGTGATCGCCACCATGGCGATACTTTTTCCTCTCTCTTGCATCACCCCGTCCAGCAGTTCCATGGCTTCGGGAACCATCAGACACCCACTGCGCAACGGGGTCGGCGGGGAAAACCGGGTCCGGGCGACCACCTGCGGGGCAACCGGTAGATACACAACCGATTCCGCTTTGTTCGGTTTAGGGCAACAGCAACTTTTATGGTCTGCAAGAGGGATAACGTTCATTTTTTTCACCGATAACCCTTAGCAAATGGCGGCAGCGGGCAGGGTAACCCCGCTGTCGCAAAGGGCACTAGAGAACCAGTAAGGGAACTAAAGAACCAGCTCGAACTTCGATTCCGGATCGTCACGATCCTTGCGGTCGAGCAGTACCCCGAGGATTTTTTCCAAGAGTCGCAGCCCGCCCATGTAACCGACCGTCGGGAAGTGCTGATGGCCCTGGCGATCAAGGATCGGGAAGCCCCAGCGAACATAGGGCAGATCCTCGTCGCGGGCGATGTACTTGCAATAGCTGTTGCCGATTATCAGATCGACCGGCTCGTTCTTTATCCACTGATGCAGAAGGAACATGTCGCCTTTGGCCCGGACATTGACTTTTTGTCCCATATCCTTGGTGATTTCATTGATCCGTTCCTCAAAGCGTTTACCCGGCGTACCGGTGACGATATGGATCGGGCACATATCGATGGAGACCAGGAACTCGGTCATGGCGATGACCTGATCGGGGTCGCCGACCAGCGCCACCTTCTTGCCGTAGAAGTACTGGTGCATATCGGAGATCATGTCCACCAGCTTGCCCCGTTCCATCATTACCTCGTCCGGTACCGAGGTGCCGGCAACGGTCCGCAGGGCATCGACAAAACGATCGGTGGCCTTCAGACCAAAGGGCATGTCGAGGATCGAGCAGGGGACCTTGCACTTGGTGTCAAGGAGCCGGGCCGCATCCGCCGAACACCATTCGCCAAGGGCGAGCGTGCCGATACTGTTACCGCTGTCCTTAATATCGTCAATCGAGGCCCCGGCGTCGGGAAACATCTTGTATTCACCGGTGAGCGGGCCATTGAGCACCCCCGAGGTATCGGGAAACATGTTGATGCTCACTCCGATCATGGCGGCGATCTTTTTGATCTCCTCCATGTCCGAGGGCTCGACCCAGCCGGGAATGATATTGATCTTGCCGTTCTTCTTCCCCGATGGCTTAGCCAGGGCGGCCATCGCCTTGACCATGTTGGAAAAGCCGGTGACGTGGGAACCGACATAGCTGGGGGTTTGGGCGCCGATCAGGGTCTTACCTGCGGGCACCTTCTTTTCCTTCATCGCTTTGTCGAAGATCTGCGGCAGGTCATCGCCGATGGTCTCGGACAAACAGGTGGTGTGCACGGCGATTACATCCGGTTCATAGACCGTGAAGATATTATCGATTGCCTGCAACAGGTTGGCTTGCCCGCCGAAGACCGAAGCGCCTTCGGTAAACGAGCTGGTGGCGGCGGAGATCGGTTCCTTGTAGTGGCGGGTCAGCGTGCTGCGATGGTAGGCGCAGCACCCTTGGGAACCGTGACTGTGGGGCAGACATCCCTTGATCCCCAGAGCAGCATACATGGCGCCGATCGGCTGACAGGTCTTGGCCGGGTTTATCATCAGAGCCGACCGCTCCGTTATCTCTTTTGGTGTGTGTCGTAGTAGCATGGTTATACCTTCCCGATGGAGCCGATTGGCGCTCTATCATCTATCGTTCACTGGTTATTCCCAAACATAGGTTGCCGAAAGTTCGGGGTTCTCCTGCCATGGCGCCTTCATATAACTCCAGACCCGACTATTCACCAGCCGGTCGATCTCATGGTAGAAGTTAATCGCGCCTTTAAAGCCGGCATACGGGCCACCGGAGTCGTAGCTGTGCAGCTGTTTCATCGGAACGCCCAATTTCTGGATGGAATATTTTTCCTTGATTCCGGCGCAGAAGAGATCCGGTTTCAGCAGTTCCACCAGTTTTTCCGCCTCGTACTGATTGAGGTCGTCGATGATCAGCGTGTCTTTGTCCATGTTCGGGTTGAGCCCTTCGTAATCCTTGAATGTGAGCCCTTCCCCCGCAAGCGCTGCCAGCTCCTCAACGGTTTTTCGTGGCCGGTAGAGCAGCGGGTCCGCCTCCACCTCGATCTCCTCGATATTCCTGCTGTCGGCATCGACCTTCAGGGTGGGGATGACATGACGACCTTCGTAATCGTCCCGGTGGCCGAACTCATAGCCCGCCGACAGGGTCTTGATGCCCATTTCGTTAAACAGTTCCTGGTAGTGATGCGCCCTCGAACCACCGACGAAGATCATTGCCGTCTTGCCCTTGGTCCGCGGATAGACCTCCTGCAGCGCAACCTGGACTTCCGGCATTTCCTCGGCGATAACCGCCTCGACCCGGTCGATCAGCTCCTGCTCGCCGAAGTAGGTGGCGATTTTCCTGAGCGACTTGGCAGTCGCCTCGGCACCGATGAAGTTCACCTTGATCCAGGGAATGCCGTATTTGGTTTCGAGCATGTCGGCCACGTAGTTGATGGAGCGGTGGCACATGACGCAGCTGAGATCCGCCTGATTGGCGGATGCGAACTTGTCATAGGTGGCGTTGCCGGAAAAGGTCGAGATGTTCTTGATCCCGCATTTTTCCAGAATTCTGTCGATCTCGAAACCGTCGCCGCCGATGTTGTATTCGCCCAGCAGGTTGATTTTATACTTTTCGATCTTTTCCGTTTCGCTCTTGCCGACGACGTGGGTGAACACCTGGTTGTTGGCGATATGGTGGCCGGCCGACTGGGACACGCCTTTGTAGCCCTCACAGCTGAAGGCAAAGACATTGCAATCGCCGAACTGATCCTTCATCCTCTTGGCCACCGCGTGGATATCGTCGCCGATCAGGCCGACCGGACAGGTGGCGAAGATGGCTATGGCCTTCGGGTGAAACAGGTCGTAGGCCTCCTGAATCGCCGCCGCCAGTTTTTTCTCTCCGCCGAAGATGACATCCGAATCCTGCATATCCGTGGTCATAGCATAGGGGATATAATTGGAGTTCGTATCATTTTTGGCGTCGGTCTGATTGCGCCGGGTCAGCCAGGCGTAAAAACTGCAACCTACCGGTCCATGCACCAGGTTGACGATGTCGCTGGCCGGTCCCATGATAACGCCCTTGCAGCCGGCATAGGTGCAGCCGCGCATGGTGATGATGCCGGGGATGGTGCGAACGTTGGCGACGATTTCCGGCGTGGTGTTCGAAAGCGCCTCGTTGATCATTATCTGTCCGGCGCGTTTACGGGCAACCTTCGGCGGATACTTTTCCAGCAGTTGTTCCTTGATATTGTGCGGCTCCCACTGCACCAGTTTCTGTGCTTTTGCCATGATAGTTTCTCCTTTAGTTCCTTAGAAAAATTCTTTGCGTGTTTTTTTCAAAGAATTTTTCGTGAAGGGACTTATACCCCGCCAGGGGTATCATATAAAAAATCCCGTTTGTCGGGTTTAGGCGATTGATTTCGCACCCTTCTCACCGGTACGGACGCGAACGGCATCCGCCACCGGCAGGACGAATATCTTGCCGTCTCCGGGTTTGCCGGTTTGATTGATTTGGATAATTGCCTGAACGATATCGTCCACCTCGTCGTCCTTGACGACGATGGTGATCATCCTCTTGGGGTAGAGTTTGCCCTTTTCCCCGAGCAGTATGGCCGCTTCCTCATAGCCTTGTTCCGCACCCTTAATGAGATCGCGGTTGACAAAGCCGAGGCCTCGCCCCTGCGCCTCGTGGCCGAAGAAGGCGTCGACGCCGGCCGCGGTCAGCGCAGCCTTGGTCTTGTTCATCATATTCATACGGACCACCGCGACTATCTCTTTCATGCCGCTACCTCCGCCGGGGTATCCTCGCGCACGCCGGAACTGATGGTGTAGACATCCTCCACCTCGGTGACGAAGATCTTGCCGTCGCCAAACGCCCCTTTGCCGGGGGTACGGGCCGCATCCATAATGGTGTTGATGACAAAATCCTTGTCCGCCGCCTTCACCACACTCATCAGCATGGTCTTGGGGATCTCGTCATAGGTCACCGCCCCGATCTTGATGCCGCGCTGTTTGCCGCGACCGGTCACCGAATATTTGGTAACCGCGGGAAAGCCCGCATCCATAAGGGCGGCAAGAACGTCGTCAGCCTTTTCCGGTCGAACTATGGCTCTGATCATGATCATCATTGTGGTATCTCCTTCTTCAAATTGGTGGGTGAATTATGCTGCCAAGAGGCCAAAGTCGAGCAACAGCTGCTCCAGTTCTTCGATTGCCAGGGGTTTGGGAACGACAAACATCTTGTTGCTATCGATGGCTCTTGCCAGGCCACGGTATTCGTCCGCCTGGGGTGCCTGCGGGTTCCATTCGATAACCGTCTTGCGGTTGATTTCCGCCCGTTGCACGTCATTGTCGCGGGGGACAAAGTAGATCATCTGGGTGCCGATTTTTTTGGCGAGTTCCTCAATCATCTCTTTTTCGTTGTCGACATTCCTTGAGTTGCAGATGAGGCCTCCAAGACGGACTGAGCCTGACTGAGCATATTTCATGATACCCTTGCAGATATTGTTGGCAGCGTACATGGCCATCATCTCACCTGAACAGACGATGTAAATCTCTTCGGCCTTGCCATCCCTGATCGGCATGGCGAAGCCACCGCAGACAACGTCGCCGAGCACGTCGTAGAAGGCGTAGTCGAGGCCTTCCTTCTCTTCATAGGCGCCGAGGGATTCGAGCATGTTGATCGAGGTGATGATGCCCCGGCCGGCGCAGCCGACACCCGGCTCCGGGCCGCCGGATTCAACCGCCCAAGTTCCGCCATAGCCGAGTTTTCTGATATTCTCCAGTTCCACGTCCTCGCCTTCTTCACGCAAGGTATCGAGTACCGATTTCTGCGACATACCGCCAAGCAGCAGGCGAGTGGAGTCGGCCTTCGGGTCGCAGCCGACGACCATGACTTTTCGTCCCATCTCGGCAAGCCCGGCCACCGTATTCTGGGTAGTTGTTGATTTGCCGATTCCGCCTTTGCCGTAAATTGCCACCTTTCTCATGATGTTCTCCTTGTGGGTAGTGGTGTGTTTCATTGTTCTTTGGCATTGCCTCAAGATTTTGGCGCCAATGTTGCAGATTCCAACTGGCAGTCCTTGCGGCAGTGTTATTGTTGCTGTTGCCTACCTATGAGCAAGAGGTGTGCCATGCTGAACATTCTGAAAATAAAACAATAATAACAGTATGATATTGTGAATAGCTGGAACTCGCGTGATGAGTTTGCCGGGTAGGAGTAAAGGTGCAATTTGGTGGGAACGCGACAAATAAGTAACAAAAAGTGGATTTCGGAATGGCTCCGACAATCAATCAAAACAAATTACATAAATGTAAATTACTAGATATTTAGATGCACAAATTTGTTCTAAAAAACGGCCAAGTTCTCCGGAAAATAAAAATATACAGAACAATTACATGTAGTTGAATAAATGGAACGACTTTTGCTTCTCTGTAGGATGAAAGAGTTCGGCAGCCGCGTCATCGTACCGCCGGCTGCCGACCAAAGGATGTGGTGCTGTGGTAAACGGGCGGATGCAAGGTGTTCACCGCTGAGGAGCTAAAAGATGGATGCGTACACAATGGTTACACCTATGGACGGCAGGACCCAGGGGATTGAGCTGATCGCCCTTTCCAGAATTACCGAATTGATCGGTAAGGCCGTCGATCTCGACAGCACCCTGGCAAGCATTCTCCGAGTTCTCGGCGATACCATGAAAATGGAGAGAGCAACGCTGCTGGTCTTTGACCGGGCCAAGCAGAAGCTGACGATTAAGGCATCCTGCGGTCTGTCCGATGAGGAGGAGATGCGCGGCGTGTATAGGCCGGACGAGGGCGTCTGCGGCCAGATATTTCAAACCTGCTTGCCCTTTGTCGTCCCTGATATCAACAGCGAACCGCTTTTTCTTAACCGGACCGGGGCGCGGTCGAAGGTTCGAAAAAATAAGATCTCCTTTCTCGGCGTGCCGGTGGTGGTGCAGGGCAAACCGGAGGGAGTGCTGTCCGTGGACAGATTGTTCGGTGATGATGTCAGCTTTGAGGAGGACATCCGCTTTCTCACCGTCCTTGCCACCCTCATTGCCCAGTTTCTCACCCTGCACCGGGAGATTGCCAAGAAAGAGGCCAAACTGGTCGAGGAGAATGCCTCGCTCAAGGCCCGCCTGCACCAGGTACACGGCGATCATTTTATTATCGGCCATTCCAAACCGATGCAGGAGGTGTTCAGCATTATCGATAAAATCGCCAGCAGCAAGGTGACCGCCCTCTTGCTCGGCGAATCGGGAACCGGCAAGGAACTGGTGGCGAGGGCCATCCACGAGGGCGGCAATCGCAAAGACAAACCGCTTATCAAAGTCAATTGCGCGGCCCTGCCGGAGACCCTCCTGGAAAGCGAGCTGTTCGGCCATGAACGGGGGGCCTTTACCGGGGCCTATGCCTCGCGGCCGGGGCGCTTTGAGCTGGCCGACTGCGGCACCATCTTTCTCGATGAGATCGGCGAATTGCCGCTCTCCCTCCAGGCCAAGATGCTCCGGGTGTTGCAGGAAAAGCAGTTCGAACGGATCGGCGGCTCAAAGACCTTTACCGTCGATGTCAGGATCGTCGCGGCGACCAACGTCAGTCTTGAGGACGCCGTCGCCCAAGGGCGGTTTCGCGCCGATCTGTATTACCGGTTGAATGTCGTGCCTATCGTTCTGCCGCCGCTGCGTGAGAGAAAGGAGGATATTCCCCTGTTGTTCAGCCATTTCCTCGGCAAAAGCAATGAACGTAACGGCAAGAAGGTGCAAATAACTTCGGAATTGCTCGATTTTCTCATCAATTACCCCTGGCCGGGTAATATCCGCGAGATGCAAAATCTGGTGGAAAGGATGGTTATTCTGGTGGAGGGCGATCGACTCACTCTGCATGATTTGCCGCCTAATCTTTTTATCAATCATCGTTCCGTTGCCGGTGAAGGACGGGAAGGTGGGCCTGTCATCAAGGTCAATCCTCCGACGGGACGGAAGTCGCTCCATGACATCGAACGGCTGGAGATCGAGGCATCGCTGCGGCGCAATGGCTGGGTGCAGGTGCGGGCAGCCCATGAACTGGGCCTGACCGAGCGGCAAATGGGCTACCGAATAAAGAAGTACGGCCTCAATCGCTACGATTCCTTTCGCTTGGAATGAGATCGGTTTCGCAGCTAAAGATACCCCTCACCCGACAATCGGCCGGTTGCCTTCGACGCTCCGGCCGATAATTCCTGTCTTATAAATATCTCTCTTGATCGACGTCTTTTTTGTTGCAGACTTCATAGCAGATGTTATGAATCATTGATCAGTTTAAATACCTTGACCTGATCTCAATAGGCAAAGTCAAAACAACCAAGACAGAAGAATGAACCGACAACTAGAGAACCTTCCTGACCTGGTGAAGGAAGTTCGCAGACAGTTGAGGCTCTCCCAAGAGGAGCTGGCCCACGCGCTGGGAGTGAGCTTTGCCACCGTAAACCGCTGGGAGAACGGCAAAACCATGCCGTCGAAGCTGGCACGTAAACAATTCTCGGCCTTTGTCGCGGCGCAGACCCGTAGCGGCAAGCTCTCTCTAAAGGACTATTAGGCACATGACCCCAGCCAACTTTCAACAACTCGCAAATTTCATCTGGTCCGTTGCCGATCTGCTGCGCGGTCCTTACCGCCCGCCGCAGTACGAACGGGTGATGTTGCCGCTCACGGTTCTCCGCCGTTTCGACTGGGTGTTGGAACCTACCAAGGATGCGGTGCTTAAAAAACACGCTGAACTTACCGCCAAGGGCCAGCCCAACATCGACGCCATCCTTAATAACCTGGCCAAGGACGAAGACGGCAAACCGCTCGGTTTTCATAATCACAGCCAGCTCGACTTTCATAAACTAAAGGGCGACCCGGACAACATCGGCCGTCACCTTGCCGACTATATCAACGGCTTCTCCGAGAACATCCGCAAGATTTTCGAGCGCTTCGAGTTCGAAAAAGAGATCGAGAAACTCGAAGAGGCCAACCGCCTCTATCAGGTGGTTGCCCAGTTCAGCGAAATGGACCTGCACCCCATGCGGGTGGACAACATTACCATGGGACTGGTGTTCGAAGACCTGATCCGCCGTTTTAACGAGGCGGCGAACGAGACCGCCGGTGACCACTTTACCCCGCGCGAGGTCATTCGATTGATGGTCAACCTGCTGTTGGAACCGGATACCAGGGTGCTCACCCAGGAAGGTGTCATCGTCACCATCTGCGATCCGGCCTGCGGCACCGGCGGCATGCTGGCCGAGGCGCAGAATTGGATTCGCGCCCACAACGAACAGGCCACCGTCAAGGTCTACGGCCAGGATTACAACCCGCGCTCCTATGCCGTCGCCGCCTCCGACCTGCTCATCAAGGGTCACAAGGACAGCCGCATCGAGTACGGCAATACCCTGACAAACGACCAGTTTCCCGACATGCGCTTCGACTATCTGCTGGCCAATCCCCCCTTTGGTGTTGATTGGAAAGGGGAAAAGAAGGAAATCGATCGCTGGCCCAACTTTCGCGGCTACAACGGCAAGCTGCCGCGCATCAACGATGGCGCGCTGCTGTTTTTGATCCATATGATTGCTAAGTTCCAACCCTGGCAGACCGGCAATCGCAATCTGCCCGGTTCGCGGGTGGCTATCGTCTTCAATGGCTCGCCGCTGTTCACCGGCGGCGCGGGCAGTGGCGAGAGCGAAATCCGTCGCTGGATCATTGAAAACGACTGGCTCGAAGCCATTGTCGCCCTGCCCGAGCAGATGTTCTACAACACCGGCATCGGCACTTTCATCTGGGTGCTCAGCAATCGCAAGGAGCAACACCGCGAAGGAAAAATCCAGCTGATCGATGCACGTGAACGCTTCACGCCGATGAAACGCAGCCTCGGCAACAAACGCCGCTATCTCGATGAAGCCGCCATCGCCACGCTTACCCGCGAGCATGGCGCGTTGGAAGATTCGAAGACCAGCAAAGTTTTCGCCAATACCGATTTCGGCTACCGGCGTATTACCGTCCATCGCCCGCTGCGCTTGCGTTTCCAGATGATTCGGGAGAATAAAGAGCGGTTTCTCGACACTTGCCCGGAACTGCTGGATGCCGTTCTGGCGCTGGAAGAAAGATTGGGCGCCGAACCCTATTTCAATTGGAATACCACCTGGGAAATGGTGCAGAAAACAGTCAAGGCCCTGCCGGATGACGAGGTCGGCTGGACAGCGGGCGCCAAAGGCACAGCCCAAAAAAAACTGTTCCGCGAGGTATTCACCGAGGTCGACCCGGAAGCAGAGCCGGTCATCGCCAAACAGTATAAGAATGAGAAGCTCGATATCGCCAACCTGTTTCCCGGCCAGAACCTGCCTCGCGAGCTGACACCTTCCCAGCTGCAAGCGGTGCTGGGCTTCTATGCCCAGGGAAAAGGCAAACTCATCGAATATGAGCCCGACCCGGCTCTCAAAGACAGTGAAAACATTCCCCTGAAGGAAGACATCGTCAGGTACTTCCTGCGTGAGGTCCGGCCCTATGTGGCTGATGCCTGGATCGATCGGGCAACGCTCGACGAACAGGATGGCGGTATCGGTAAGGTTGGCTACGAGATCAACTTCAACCGCGTGTTTTTCCAATACCAGCCGCCCCGCCCGCTGCACGAGATCGACCGGGAGCTTGCCGCTGTCGAGCAGCGGATTATGGATTTGCTGCGGGAGGTGACCGAGTGAACCTGCTGCTTTCCGACATCCGCGACCTGATCCTCTCTGCCCGCCGGGCGGCGGTCCATTCCATTGATCTGCTTCAGGTGTTGACCAATTTTGAGATCGGCCACCGCATCATTGAGCATGAACAGCAGGGTGCGGAACGGGCCGAATACGGCAAAGCACTTCTCAAGGATTTGTCAACGGAACTCACAGCGGAATTTGGCAGAGGGTTTTCCCGTTCCAATTTGGAATATATGCGAAAATTCTATTTGGCCTATAAAGACAGGGCATTGGCAATTTCCCAGATGCCATCTGGGAAATTGGCGGATGAACGAAAAGGTCAGCCACCATTTTGCGAATCCTCTAAGGCAGAACTTCTGCTTGTCGCGGGCAAAGCTGACCGGCCGTTCTCTTTGAGCTGGTCGCAATATGTGTTTTTGGTTTCGATTAATGATCTCGATGAGCGCCGGTTCTACGAAATTGAAGCATCGGCTAATGGCTGGACCTTGCCGGAACTGAAACGCCAGTTCAACACCGGCCTCTATGAACGTCTGGCCCTCAGTCTGGATAAAGACGGTATCCGCAAGCTGGCGGCGGAAGGGCAGATCGTCAGCCGCCCAGAAGACCTGCTGAAAGATCCCTACGTTCTGGAATTTCTCGGGCTCGATGAAAAGACCAGATATTCCGAATCAGACCTGGAAACTGCCATCATCAACAAGATCGAACACTTCCTGCTCGAACTGGGCAAGGGTTTTCTCTTTGAGGCCCGGCAGAAACGCTTCACCTTCGACGAGGAGCATTTCTTTGTCGATCTGGTCTTCTATAACCGCCTGCTGCGCTGCTATGTGCTGCTTGATCTGAAGATCGGCAAGCTCAATCATCAGCACCTCGGGCAGATGCAGATGTATGTCAACTATTTCGACCGCTTCGTTAAGCTGGCAGACGAAAACCCGACTATCGGTATAGTCCTGTGCAAAAAGAAACATGACGCATTGGTGGAAATCACCTTGCCCAGGGACGCAAATATCCATGCCAAGGAATATCAACTCTATTTGCCCGATAAGGAGCTGTTGCGCCGGAAGTTGGAGGAGTGGGGTGAAGAGGTGGATACTCGAAAAGAGGTGGGGGAATGAGTGCAAATCAGAGCAAGCGAGATTGGCAAGCAGTTCCTCTTCGTTATGTGTGTCAACTCAACCCGCCGGTGGATTTCGGTGCATTTGGAGAAGATGATGAGCTGACCTTTTTGCCCATGGATAGGGTCAAGAGTGGTTACTTCATTCCCAATACCGACAAATTTTCAAAATACGCCTCTTCCTATAATTCTTTCGAGGAAGGGGATATTGTTTTGGCCAAAGTTACACCATGCTTCGAAAATGGTAACATTGCGATTGGTGAGAATCTTTTAGGGGGCAAGGGCTTTGGCAGTTCGGAATTGTTCGTGATTCGGGCAACAGGTGTTGCTCGCAAATTCCTCTTCTATTACTTTCAATCTTCTACGTTCAAACAGGAAGGGGAAGCATCAATGACCGGTGCCGGTGGACTCAAGCGGGTATCACCAGACTTGCTCCGCCGGCATTATTTACCCTTGCCAGCAGTCAAAATCCAACACCAAATCGCCGACTACCTCGACCTTGAAACCGCCCGCATCGATGAGCTGGTAGCGGAAAAACTGCACATGCTGGCCCTGCTGGAAGAAAAGCGAGTCGCCCTCATCAGCCGCGCTGTTACCCGCGGACTCAACCCCGACGCCCCCCTTAAACCCTCCGGCCTCGACTGGCTGGGGGATATTCCGGCGCATTGGGAAGTGATGCCAATTAAGTATGTTGCGACGGTTGGCAACGGATCAACGCCAGCCGTCGACAATGTGGACTATTGGGATGAAAACGGCTTTCCTTGGCTAAATAGCTCCGTTGTCAACGCCGATTATGTGAAGGAACCATCAAGGCATGTTACAGCCAAGGCGCTGACGGAGTGCCATCTGCCAACAATAAATCCCCCCGCCGTTTTGGTTGGCATTACGGGCCAAGGCAAAACTCGTGGGATGGCTTCGATATTAACGATTGAGGCAACGATCAATCAGCATCTTGCGTTCGTAAAACCAAGGGGCGAAAGGATAACGGCAGAATATCTGCGTTACGTCCTCGTACGAGTATACTCTTTTCTCAGAAGCGACAGTGATGGCTCGGGGAGCACGAAAGGAGCCATTACATGTGAACAACTTGCGAACTTTCGTATCACGCTGCCTCCTGAAAATGAGCAAGTTCATATTGTTCGGCAAATTCAAGAAGGCAAGCGTGTCATGGATCGTATACAACAAGAACTTAACAGCTCAGTCAGACTTCTCAAGGAACGCCGTGCCGCCTTGATTACAGCAGCCGTCATTGGGCAAATCAATTTCAGTCCAGACAGTAAAAATTGTAGAAGAATTGAAAATCGAGCAATCGAGGTCAACGGGGATTTTCCTTGTTAATTGCCTTGCCATACCGGTGAAAACTCTTTAAAGTTCCGATCTTATGCACATGACCACCACACACTACACCTTGGGAGCAGCCCCCGTTACGGGAGCGGGCTTGGGTATATCGCCCACCGACCTCGACACTGCACTGTCCGGTCCGGTTGCTGCGGTGGTCTTTGACGATGCGGGCAATGACAAAATAGCCGCGCTGCTCGGTGGCGTGGCCGATACGGAATTTACCCAGAACAATCTGGATGTGCTCCTGAAACATGAGCGCGAACCAGAAGACTGGCGCGTGGGCGAGGCACTGGCAGAATGCTATTTGTCGGAATGCAGGAGCTGCCATTTCCCCTGGCCCGATGGTCGCGATGAACGCAAGCGCGGTTCGAGTCTGCCGGGCGCGGATTTGGTGGGCTTTCACCGCGATGGCGAGGCTGATCACTTCGCCTTTGGCGAAGTGAAAACCTCAGCCGAACAATCTTATCCGCCCGGTGCCGCCTACGGACGACACGGATTAAAGCAACAGATGGAGGATTTGCGTGACCGGCGGGAGATTCGGGATGATCTGGTTAAATATCTTGCCCACCGTGCGGTGAATGCCACTTGGAAAGATCGTTTCCAGTCCGCCGCCGGAGTGTATTTGCGAGATCCTGGAGATGTGCGGATTTTTGGCCTATTGGTGCGAGATGTGCCGCCGAACGAGGATGACTTGCGTGCTCGGGTGAATGGGCTTGCGCAATACTGTCCAGCCTCGACGGTCATTGAGTTGCTGGCACTCTATCTCCCTCAAGGTCGAATTGCTACCTTGGGAGTACAGGTCGTGACATCTCGACGAAATGGAGGTGCCCGATGAGCCTGCGCAAAGAAGAACTGGATCGTGTGGACAATCACTGGGCCGTCCTCGCAGTAGGTGTCGAAGAGCGTGAACGTGGTCTGGAAGTTGCCAACGCGCGGCTGGTCGCCAAAGCGGTGGGCAGACAAATGCGCCTCGCTTTCGAAGAGCGGGCCAGCGACGGGGATTTACTGCACCGTCTCGCGATGGCCTACGAGATGGCCGCCATCGAAGGCCTGACGGCACTCCTCAACCTTTCCACCGCAGAGGACGATCGGCGGCAACAATGTGTCGCCGGAGCGTGGCGCGCCTTTGAACTAAGGCGCTTGTTCGAAGTTCCCGAGGCTGTTGAAGAACGCATCTTTCATGTCCTCCATTTATCGGCACTGGCTTATTGCGGCGATCGTTGGTCGGATATCCGGCGTTGGTATGTGGAGAATGGATGCAGCATCGTGGAGCTCTCCGCAGCGGATCAGCCATGGCACTACCGTTTGCTCTTCCGGCTCTTCGACTGTTGGGTGCGTCTTTTTCGCAAAAAAGGATGGGACGATCTCGACCGCATCCGGGAAATTGTGGCCGGGTTGCGGGAGGATCAGCGGCAATACGAGCGGACTTCCCTTGACAGTGGCTCTAATGAGCAGGACCGGGCCATGGCGTTGAGGCTGATTGCATTCTATAACTGGGCCAAGGCCACGGAACTGCTAGCTAAGTATGTATTGCAGGGCGAGCCAAGGGGCATCAACGCGCTCCTCGACAAACATTTCGAGGCGGCGGCGGAAGCGGCGATCGCTGCGGACGACGCTCAACTGGAAATCCTCATGCGGTGGCTGCATGCGACCGCCCGGCAGATGATTTCCGGTTCGCTCTGGTGGGTTGCCCACTCAATCAATTCACGGGTCACTCGTTTTGTCGGGTCTTCCACCAAACATCAGGCCATGTTTGAGCTGTTGCCGCCGCAAAGGGCGGCCTTGCAGGAACAGGGGCTGCTCGATCAAGCGGCCACGGCGGTGGTTATCGATCTGCCGACGTCAGGAGGAAAGACCCTGCTGGCTCAATTCCGCATTCTCCAAGCTCTCAATCAATTCGCCGAAGAAAGTGGTTGGGTTGCCTACGTGGTGCCTACTCGTGCCCTCAGCGCCCAAATCACCCGCCGCTTGCGCCGCGATTTTACGCCAATCGGCGTGCGCGTGGAGCAACTGACCGGTGCTGTTGAGATTGATGCCATCGAAGCGGAGATGCTCTCAGCGCAGGCGCGTGGCGATGAGCGCAGCTTCGACGTGCTGGTGGCGACACCGGAAAAGTTACAGCTGGTGATCCGAAATAAAAAGGTGCAGCGTCCGCTCGCGTTGATCGTGATGGACGAGGCCCACAACATGGAGAGCAAGTCGCGCGGAATGCGTATTGAGCTGCTGTTGGCTACGGTCAAACAGGAGAGCAATCAGGCGAATTTTCTGCTATTGATGCCGTTTGTTGAAAAAGCGGAGGCACTCGCACGATGGCTTGCCAATGATGTTGGCGGCGGTCGCTCGATCAGTCTCGGCACCAGTGTCTGGAGACCCAACGAGCGCATTGTCGGTATGTTTCGTGCTGAGGCAGACGATAACCAGAGAGCAGGGTGGCGGCTCCAATATCAAACTTTGGTCACAACACCGAAAACGATTCATCTGGCTGGAATCCATCAAGTAGGCGGGATAAAGCCGCTCGACTTAGCCAAATCCAAGTTGATCAGGGCAAATGGGGAGCAACAGGGCTTTGGCCTCCAGGCAGCTGCAATGGCCACAGTCTTTTCCTCGCGAGGCACAAGTATCGCAGTCGGGGGAACAATTCCCTCGGCATGGTCCATGGCACGGGAGGCAGCGAAGAAACTGCCACCAATCGACACACCATCAGAGCGTATTCAGCTCGTCCAAAAGTTCCTTGCAGCGGAGATCAGCCCTGACTTCGAGTTAGTTGAGATGCTTGCCCGAGGGGTTGCCGTGCATCATGCGGGCCTTTCCGACGAGATGAGAGCGCTTGTCGAATGGTTGGCGGAGGAAGGCGATATCCGCGTGCTTTGCGCGACGACTACGCTGGCTCAGGGCATCAATTTCCCGGTTTCATCGGTATTTTTGGCTACAACATCAATGAAATCGCGGAAGTTTCCGTATCAAGTTGATATGGTACCCCGCGAATTTTGGAATCTGGCTGGGCGTGCGGGCCGCATGAATCAGGACAGCGTTGGAGTTGTTGGTATCGCCGAGGCGAACCGGACAGAAGAGATCGTTCGTTTCGTGAAAGAAGCTACGGGGGAACTGGTGTCACGCTTGGTGATTGTCGTGGCAGAACTGGATGCGGCCAATTCGCCCGATGAACTCTCCGCAGTAATTCAACAAGAGCAATGGGAAGACTTCCGCTGCTATGTGACCCACCTCGTTCATGAGATCGGCAACTTGGAACGCGTTCTTTCGAGTACTGAGTTGTCCCTACGCAACACCTTTGGCTACCGTGTCCTTCAAGAAAGCGTCGAAGGTCGTACTCGTGCCCAAAAATTGATCGAAGCCACCAAACAATACGCGCGGAAAATTTCGGCTAATCCCGGCCAAGTGGCGATGGCCGACATGACCGGCTTTTCGTTCGAGGGGGTCGGGAGAGCATTGAGCGGAGTCAGCGCTCTTGAGCGGAAGCTTACGGCCAATGATTTTTCCGCTGAACGACTTTTTGGAAACGACGGCGGCATGGCTGACTTTTATGGCATCATGCTCCGCATTCCTCAACTTGCACGAAACTTGGACGAACTCACGACCTCCGGCACTGACAACCGTCAACTGGCGGACATAACCAAAGCTTGGGTGGAAGGGCGGAGTCTTCGGGAAATCGCCAGAACCTATTTCCAAGTGGACGGCGACGCCACTCTTGCGATTACGAAGGCATGTCGCGCCATCTATCGGAACCTTGCCAACAACGGGACGTGGGGGTTATCCGCGCTCAGTCGGCTATCGGGAATAGATTTCGAAATTCTTACGCCTCAGCAGAAGCGGCAAATCGATCTACTCCCGGCGATGATTTACCACGGCGTGAAGACAGAGGAAGGTGTCCTCATGCGCATGAATGGCGTTCCCCGCTCGATTGCCGAGCGAATGGGCGAACGTTATCAACAAATAGGCAACGCGGATGGCGTTGGATCTGGCATCCAGAAAGTCCGGCAATTTCTCGGTTCGGCGGATATTGAAACCTGGAATCGGGCGCGTCCCAGCAACGCCCCTCTCTCCGGCCGAGAATATAAGGAAGTC
The DNA here is from genome assembly GCA_903875445.1 of uncultured delta proteobacterium. Lineage (GTDB taxonomy): Bacteria > Desulfobacterota > Desulfobulbia > Desulfobulbales > Desulfocapsaceae > Desulforhopalus_A. The sequence goes on from CAIQWD010000027.1 coordinate 51,229, forward strand.
TGGAAAGTTATTTCTGGTGACGAGCGATAAGGTTTGTACGGCGCTGGATGTGTCGCCCCCACTGGCCAATGCGCTGATCCGCGAGTTCGTGCAGCTTGGCATCCTGCAGGAAGTCACCGGACAGCAGCGGGGACGGGTTTTTGTCTTCCAACGTTACTTAAGCCGTTACTTAAGCCTCTTCGTTATTTAAAATTGGCGACGTTTCTTTAATTAAGGCAGCTAGTAAATTAAAGTTGAGCAAAGGAATCATTGCCATTAAACAGACCAGCGAGGCCGTGTAGCTCGCTAAGGGCTATCTACAAACATTCGTCCCAAAACAAGCAACCGTGAACGAGTGGTCTTCCCAAAAAAGATGGAGGCGTGAGGTACGTTACTCACGGTGCAAAGGTCACCTTGCAAATACAGCTTTTTGTCCCTTGACCTGCATAAGCACCAATGGTACACATAAAGTAATAAAAAATGTAACCTTATGTGGACTATGCCCATGCAACCGATGAAGGAATTAGCCCGACTTCTGGAGCACCTGGCTAGCGCAGAGCAGTATCTCTTTTCGCCGGATGATCTGCGTAGCGCCTTGCCGGAAGCAAGTCCGGGCGCGTTCAAGGCTTTGCTCTGTCGGGCGGAGAAGGCCGGGCTGCTGCGACGGGTCTGCCGGGGAATCTATCTGTACCCTCGGGTGGCCTACCCGGCCGGGCTGGTCCTGTTTCATGCGGCGGCAAAACTGCGGGCGGATGCCTTCAATTACCTGAGTCTTGAGACGGTGTTGAGTGATGCCGGGGTGATATCACAGATCCCCCTGAACTGGGTTACTCTGATGTCTTCGGGGCGCAGCCATATCGTAGACTGCGGGGATTTCGGTCATATCGAATATATCCACAGCAAACGCCGGTCGGCGAATGTCGCCGACCGGTTGAACTATGATCAAGACTGTCGTCTGTGGCGGGCCTCGGTGTCTCTTGCCCTGCTGGATATGAAGTTGACCCGGCGCAGTATGGACCTGATCGATTGGGAGGTGGCCGATGAACATGTTTGAGCAGTTGGTCGAACAAGCATATCTCGTCGGTTTTGTCGCTGATGAATGCGAACGGGTGCGACGGGAAGCCTGAAGGATGAATACGATATGAAGAACCAGGGGGAGTAGGGCATGAAACAGACCAGCGAAGCCGCCTTTGAAACCGCCATCGAGGCCGTATTGCTGGCCGATGGGTATCAGAAGCTAGGGTCCAGCGAGTTCGACCGCGAGCGGGCAATCTTTCCTGAAGTGGCGTTGGATTTCATTCGCGCAACCCAGGCCAAAACCTGGGACAAACTGCAAACCCTGCACGGCGAGCAGACCGGCGACAGAGTGCTGGAAGCACTCTGTAAATGGCTGGACACCTACGGGGTGTTAGCTACGCTGCGCCATGGCTTCAAGTGTTTCGGCAAGACTCTGCGCATCGCCTTCTTCCGCCCGGCGCATGGCCTCAACCCAGAGCTTGAGGCGCGCTATCAGGCCAACCGGCTGGGCCTGACACGGCAACTGCATTTCAGCCCCAAGAATGAAAAGTCGCTGGATGTGGTGCTGTCGGTCAACGGCGTGCCGGTGGTGACGCTGGAACTGAAGAACCCGCTTTCCGGCCAGTCGTTGGCCAATGCCATCCACCAATATCGCCATGACCGCGATCCGCGTGAGCTGATCTTTCAGTTCACCAAGCGCACGTTGGTGCATTTTGCCGTGGACACGGAAGAGGTGCACATGACCACCCGCCTGGCCGGCGCCGGCAGCCATTTCTTACCCTTCAACCGGGGTAATCAGGGGGGCGCCGGCAATGAACCCGACACGGCGGGCCGCAACTACAAGACGGCCTATCTGTGGGAAGAGGTCTTGCAACGTGACAGCCTGCTCGATCTGCTGGCCCGCTTTCTCCATCTGGACGTGCAGGAGAAGATTGCCGAAGACGGCAAGAAGATGCGCAAGGAAACCATGATCTTCCCGCGTTATCACCAGTTGCAGGCCGTACGCCGGATGGTTGCGGCAGCGGGTGTCGAAGGCGTGGGACACACCTACCTGGTCGAGCATTCGGCGGGGAGCGGCAAGAGCAACACCATCGGCTGGCTGGCGCATCGTCTTTCCTCGCTGCATAACGACAATGACCAGCGGATTTTCGACAGCGTGGTGGTGATCACCGATCGGGTGGTGCTGGATCGGCAGTTGCAGAATACCATCTACCAGTTCGACCACCGCCAGGGCGTGGTGCAGAAGATCGACGAAGACTCACGCCAGTTGGCCGAGGCACTGGAATCCGGGGTGCCGATCGTTATCACCACCTTGCAGAAGTTTCCATTTGTGTCCGGGCAGTTGATGAAGCTTTCGGAGGAGCACGGTGGTCCCTCTCGGGCGTCCTGCCCTCCGGGACATAAGCCCATCCCTGGGCAAAAAAAAGGTTCCAGCCATTTGCCGATGCGCCAATATGCGGTGATTATCGATGAGGCCCACAGTTCACAGTCCGGCGAAACCGCCACTGAACTAAAAGGTGTTTTGGGTGGTGCTCAGCTGCGTCAATTAGCCCGGCAAATGGCCGAGGAAGAAGGCAAAGTTGAATTGGAGCGCCTGTTCCGTTCCATGGCCAAACGTGGTCACCAACCGAACATGAGTTTCTTCGCCTTCACCGCCACGCCCAAACACAAAACCCTGGCCATCTTCGGCAGGGGCGGTGAACCCTTCCACCGCTATACCATGCGGCAGGCCATCGAAGAGGAATTTATCGAGGATGTGCTGGCCAGCTATGTGACCTACAAGACCTATTACAAACTCATCAAGAAAGCGGAGGACGATCCCAACGTCGAGCGCAAGAAGGCGGCTCGGGCGCTCGCCCGCTTTATGCGACTGCACCCGCACAATATCGGGCAAAAGACCGAGGTGATGGTCGAGCATTTCCAGCAGCATACCCGGCATAAGATCGGTGGTCGCGCCAAGGCCATGGTGGTAACCGGCTCGCGGCTGGAGGCGGTGCGTTACAAGCAGGAGTTTGATCGCTACATAGGCGAGAAGGGCTATCCCATCAAGAGTCTGGTGGCCTTTTCCGGCATTGTTGAAGATGATAAGCTGCCCGAGAAGACCTACACCGAGGTTGCAATGAACTCCGGGGTAAAAGAGAAGGAGCTGCCCGATACCTTTGCCAAGCCCGATTACCGTGTGTTGCTGGTTGCCGAGAAATATCAGACCGGTTTTGACCAGCCGTTGTTGCATACCATGTACGTTGACAAGCGGTTGGCGGGCATTCAGGCGGTGCAGACTTTGTCACGGTTGAATCGGACGCATCCGCTGAAGGACGATACCTTTGTCCTCGATTTCGTCAATGACCCGAGCGAGATTCAAGAGGCCTTTCGTCAGTACTACGAAGGCTCGGTGATGGGCGAGCAAGTGGACCCGGACAAGCTCTATGAGGTGAAAGCAGAGCTTGATGCCTCGGGCATGTATCTGCAACCCGAGGTGGACGACTTTACTGCCATCTTCTTTGCTCCCAAACGCCGCCAGAGCCCGTCCGATCACAAAGCCATGAATGCGATCCTTGATCAGGCGGTGGCGCGGTTTCGGCAGTTGCAAATTACCGAAGAGGAGGAGGCCGAATTGTGGCGCGGCAAGATGCAGGCCTTTCGTAATCTCTACAGTTTTTTGAGCCAGGTGATACCCTATCAGGACAGTGATCTGGAGAAGTTATTCACCTACTTGCGGCATCTCGCCTTGAAATTGCCAAAGCGTAAGAGCGGCCCCGGCTATCAATTCGATGAAGAGGTTGAACTCGATTACTACCGGTTACAGAAGATCAGTGAAGGTTCCATCAGTTTAAGCGAAGGCTACGCCAAACCGCTCGATGGGCCGCGCGAGGTGGGCACGGGCGAGGTTCGCGAAGAGTACGTGACACTGTCACGCCTGATCGACATCATCAATGAGCGCTTTGGCAGCGAGATGAATGAAGCGGATCAGCTCTTTTTCGATCAAATCGCCGAGGCGGCAAGTAGGAATGAATCACTGCAAAAAGCTGCGGGAGTCAATTCTCTTGATAAATTTCAACTGGTGTTCCGGCAGGTTCTCGAATCGTTGTTTATTGAGCGTATGGATCTTAATGAAGGGCTGTTTACCGATTATATGAGTAAACCTGAAATGCAGGAGCTTGTATCCAAGTGGCTGGGAACCCAGGTGTATGATCGATTGGCCGGGGTTGAAAAACGGCAACATTCGGAATTACTTGCTAAGTGAAGATAAAGACGTTGAAAATGACGTCGAGCAACTCATGAAGGAGGCGGTACAGGCATGAGTAGGGAAAAAGCTGCGAGTTTTCGCCCAACCGCCATGGGCCAGTTTCTAGTCTACGAGGCTGAAGATGGCCGCATTAAGATCGATGTGCGGTTGGAGAATGAGACGGTCTGGTTGACTCAACGCTTGATGGCCGAGCTGTTCCAGAAGGATGTGCGGACGATCAACGAACATATCCAGAATGTCTATGAAGAGCGCGAACTGGAGCCGGAGGCAACTATCCGGAAATTCCGGATAGTTCAAAAAGAGGGGGCACGGGACGTCACTCGGATGGTTGATTTCTTCAAGACCGTGCAGAACAAGATGCACTGGGCGATCACCGGCAAAACCGCGGCTGAAATTGTCCACAGTCGTGCCGATGCCGACAAGGCCAACATGGGGTTGACCAACTGGCGCGACGCGAAGGTACGCAAACAGGACGTAGCCATCGCCAAAAACTATCTGGACGCAGGTGAACTGGCGGCACTGAATAATCGGTGGAGCAATACCTGATCTTCGCCGAAGGCCAGGCCATGCGCCGCATCCCCATGCATATGGATGACTGGCTGAAAAAGCTCGACGCCTTTTTGAATATCAACGACCGTGATATCCTTTGCCATGCCGGCAAAATCTCCCATGAGATGGCGCGGCTGGCAGTGGAAGACGAATATGAGAAATTTCACCGCAAACAGATTGCCGAACTCGACCGGATGGGCAATGAATTTGACAGATTGGCCCAACAACTGCCTGGTGGCAAACGGGGGAAACAAGAATGAAGCTGACCATGCAGCAGCAAGACCTCCAAGGAACTCCAGGTCGGGATTGCCAGATCCGAAGACACGGTTCCCCCGCCTGTTTTTTTTATCGGCAAAAAAAGAGTCTGAAGAGCCGGCTGGATATTTGACTTTTAACTCTTTCCGGTGATAGGCTAAAGAGGGCTAATGCTGTTTTTCTGTACGATGTCGCTCAGGGAATGCGGAGAGTGCCAATGGTAAGAGTTTGCCGGGGTATTGCAAGCGTTTCTCTACTCGCCGGGGAGGATAGGCTGTGCGTATGCATACGATGACAACGCATTATTGGCTCTCCGATGCGCAGGGGCGATTGCTGGAAACGGACGCGACCCTGGGCGAATTGCTCGGCTATTCCCTGCCGCAATTGCAGGCTTTTGCCGTCACCGATCTGGAGGTCGGATTGGTTTTACAACCGACCTCAGCCGTTCGGCAACGGGAGACCTACTACCGTAAAAGCGACGGCACCCTGCTCAAGATGAGCTGCTGTACCCGCTATCTGGCGGATAAAGACGAGCAGTATTTCACCTTCCTGCAAGAAATTTGCCCTGACAGTGAGCCATCCGGGCCTGGGGCTCAGTCCTCCATGCTGCACCTCATACTCGAGTCGCAACCGAGCAAGATAGTGCTTTTCAATCTTCAGTCTGAGGCACTCTGGCTGAATAAGAGCGCCTGTCGGAGTAGCGGTCGCGACCTTTTTGCCCTTCTTGGTAAAAAGTGCCATGAAATATGGCCGGGATGTGGTGACAAGGGCTGTAACAATTGTCCGGTAGCACAGGTTATTGCCTCGAAAAAGATTGAACAGCGGAAGATGTCAATGCCGAACAACCGGCGGTGGCGGGTGACCACCATCCCGATAGAGGATGATACCGGAAAACTGCAGAATGTATTGTATGTAGGCGATGATATTACCGAATACCTGACCATTGACAAGGAGGTTCGGCAGACGCATAAACTCGAGTCCCTTGGCACCTTAGCCGGAGGTATTGCCCATGATTTTAATAACATACTCTCGGGGATAGTCGGCTATACGGAACTTTCCCTGGCTATTGTCAAAGAGGAGGGAGCACTTAAGGACTATTTGTTGGAGCTGGCCCAGGCCGGGAAGCGGGCAACCGCCCTGGTACGCCAGATTCTCACCTTTACCAGACGAGGTGAAGGAAAACTGGTGAATACGGAAATTCCGATTATTGCCAAGGAGGTATTGCAACTGCTGCGCTCGACCCTGCCCACTACCATCGAACTGAAGAAAAAAATCGACAACAATGTAGCCCCGGTACTCGCCGACCCGGTACAGATTCACCAGATCATCATGAACCTCTGCACCAATGCCAGCCACGCCATGGAACCGTATGGCGGGGTGCTCACCGTCACCATCGGCAAGGCGGTCTTGCCCCCGCAGTTTTTTGAACGTAACCGCGATCTTCTGCCTGGCGAGTATCTGCAGTTGTCGGTCAGTGACACGGGTTGTGGCATGAACCAGGAGGTGGTGGCTTCAATCTTTGATCCCTATTTTACCACCAAACCGCCGGGTCAGGGCACCGGCCTCGGGCTTTCCGTGGTGCACGGCATCGTCAAGGATTGCGGTGGCCATATTACGGTCGATTCGTCGGTGGGTCGCGGCTCAACCTTCACCATCTATCTGCCGACGGTAGAAAGAACTGTTTCCCATGATGTGGTTACGGTAATCGGCGGCAGGCTGGGCGGTACGGAGACCATCCTGGTGGTCGACGATGAACCGGTAATTCTCGAAGTGACCAAGATCTATCTGCAAATGCAGGGGTATAAGGTGCAGACGGAGAAGAACAGTCAGGCGGCACTCAATACCTTCCGTGACAACCCGCAGGCTATTGATCTGCTGATCTCGGATGTGACCATGCCGCACCTGACCGGGGATCGCCTGGCCAGGGAATGTTTGGCGGTGCGCCCCGATTTACCGATAATTCTTATGACCGGGTATACCGATCTGGTAACGGATCAATCCCTGCAGGACCTGGGGGTTCGGGCCTTGATGATGAAACCGCTGGTCGGCAAGACCTTTCTCACCAAGGTTCGGCGTCTGCTTGACGAAGGCAAGGAGGCTAAGCAGGCCAATCAGTAACGCAGGACCTTCGGTTCCCGCCAGTCGGTGTCAAACCCCAGTTCGCTGAGAATGGCGATGCCCGTCGCCATATTGGCCCCGACATTGCCGACGCCATGCGAATCGTCGCCGGGGACGACGGCGATGCCCATGTCCCGGGCCATCTGCAGAATTACCCGGGAGATGTACGGTTCGTCGGCGCTCTTCAGGAGTGAGCGAAGGTTGAAATCCATAAGCAGATCGAGTTCTTTGATGAGTTCCAGGTTTCTCTTGATTTTGGCCATTATCTGCGGTTGTAGCAGTCTTGCCTTGTAATCGGGATCGAAGATGCGAATGAGATCGAAATGGCCGACCACGGACGGCCTAAGTAACTGGAGCATCTCATACTGTTGGTCAAAATAGCGGCAATACAGCTCGTCTTTGCCGCCGACGGCTGCTGCCGTCTGGTCGTATTGTTCGCGGGAATAATCAAAACCCATATTGTCGACGAAATGCACCGAGCCGACCACATAGTCCGGTTGGAAAGTAGCGATCAGATACGGCATGAACTCTTTGTAACCACTGTAGGTTTCGCTTTCGATAGCGGCAAAGATCCTGATCTGCGAACGGTATTTTTCCTGGAGCCTGCGGCATTCGGTCATATACAGGGAAAAACGCTTAAGGAGAAACTCGGGCGTCAGCCCCGCCGCCTGCTGATCGGGATAGAGCAATTCCTGTCTTATTCCTGGGGCGTGTTCGGTGATTCCCACCCAGGGAAATTGCTTGGCGATATATTGCTGAATAATTTCTTCCAGCGTGTTGGTTGCATGGTGACAGAACTGGCCGCTATGGCCGCCGTGGACGGATACGGATGCGATGTTTTTCATTCTCTACGGTAACCTTATTAGTGCAGGAATTTTCCCGTGCTGGACATGGCCAGATTGGCGTCACGCACCCCTCGGAGGGCACTGAGACGATCGGCAAGTTCCTGGACATCCTTGGCCTTGCCCCGCACGACGATGACTTCGAGACAGTTATCGTGGTCCATATGCACATGGGTGGTGGAGACGATATGGTGATGGTAGTCGTGCTGCACCAGGGTGACTTTTTCCTGCAGTTTATGCTGGTGGTGGTCATAGACCAGGCTGATGACGCCCATGACGGTTTTGTCCGCCTGCCACTCGTCCTTGATAAAGGTCTTACGGATCAGATCGCGGATTGCCTCCGAGCGGTTGGTGTAGCTGCGGGCGGTGATATGTTCGTCAAAGATCGTCAACAGTTCCTCTTCAAGGGATATGGAGAATCTTTTCAGCATGGAATTGTACCTCCTGACATTGTGATAAACGGGACATTTTTCGGTACTTCCGCGAGGTGGCCGCCTCCTTGCCGCGAAGGTGGGCAATCGGCGGCAGGCGGCGCATTCGGGACTCACTATATAAGGTCAGTGCCAGAACTGCAAGTCGCAAGTATTGGAGGAAAAACGGAAAACTTCCGGTGTTTGCCGGTCCGAACAAATTGTAAATAGAATTGACAATTTGTTCGGAACACACTGTCGCCAGGCGACTGGTTCCTTCAACCAATTTTCCGGTAATCATCGGTGCCGCGGAGACGGTACAGACAAAAGAGGATTGTCAGGATAAGGCCGACCGCCGCATACCACGGAAACCAGCCGATGGCTTCTCGGAAGGCAAAGTTTTCAACCGCCGCCGCACTCCAATCGGGATGGGCGGTTTTTCCTCCCTCACGAATGCCGGTTATGAGCAGGGCAAAGAGAAAGCCGATGGTGCCGTAGGCAAGGTTGAAGGCCAGGCCTTTAAAGCTGAGGACGGTTGCCCGTTGATGCGATGCGGTGATGCGGTTGAGGTAATGGCTGGTGAAAAAGGAGACCAGCATCAGGGCGGTAAAGACCAGGGCCATCGGCAGCAGGCCCCAGTAAGGGTAAAAGCCGGTGAGACCGATGAGACCGAGAAGGGTTATCCCGGACACCCAGTAGACATTGACGGTCGGCGAGTTTTTCGCCACCATCCGTTCGGCAATTTTCGGGGTCACCAAACCGAGAACGGCCATGGCCGAGCCGATCAGGCCGAAACTTGCCTCCGGCAGGTCGATGAGACGAAAGTATTGACTGGTCATGGTGACGATCATCCGCAGGACGTGGTCGTATAAGGTGCCGAGAAGGATAACCGCCAGGGCAAAAGGCGTCTTCGCCAGCCAGACCGCCGCCTCCAGGGTCTTGCGCAGGGCGGCAACGGCGGTGGAGCCCCCGCCGGTCGTTTTTTCACGGCGCTTTTCCTGCATTTTCAGCGCCGTTACGGTGGCGAGGATCGCCAGCACAAGGGTCAGATAGATGGGGTAGCGCATGCTCATCTGCTGGGTGACGGTAGCGGTGGAGCCGAAGAAGGCCAGCAGTCGGTTGACCATGTGCGGATCATAGACCAGGGCACCGACCGTCATGGTGATGACCGAGGCGATGGAGCGCAACCGCATCTGGACGCTGAGCACCTGCGGCCAATGGTCGGGATTGCCTTCGGCGACCAGCGAGTCGTAGGCAATGGCCTCGTCGGCACCGCTGGCCATGGCTTCGGCCAGGCCGCTGAGAACACGGTTGATGAGAAAGACCGTGAAAATAAGACTGCTGTTGCCCAAGGGGACGAAGGCCAAGAGGCTCATCTCCACCACCATGATAATCGCGGTTCCGACCAAGAGGTATTTGCGGCTGAGGATATCGGCAAGCGCCCCGGACGGTATCTCGGCGCAGACGATGGTGATCGCCCAGACGGTGTTCAGCAGGGAGAACTGCTCAATGGAGAGGCCGTAATCGAGAAAGAGTATGGTGAAAACCGGATAGTAAAAACGGGCATTGAAGAACACCCGCAGGGCGATGAACAGTCGGATATTGGGGATGGAAAAAGGTGAAGATGGCGTTGACATGACAAATATCCTTTTTGCAATTATTCCGAAAAGATTATTGACGCCGGGGAGGTTTATCGGGACCGCGAACCTTGAAGTAGATCACAATGAGTGCCAGGATAAGCGTTGCGCTGTTGGCGAGGATAACAGGCCACAGGCATAGCATAACACCATAAACCAACCATAGCGCTACACCGGTTGTGAACAAGATATACATCCACAGCGAAATTGCATGGGTATCATGGGTGCGCATCACCCGCACTACCTGCGGTATGAAGGCCGTTGTCGTGAGAAAGGCGGCAAGTATGCCGATTGAAGATGAAAACGCCATTTGGAGTCCATTCGCGGTAATGAATTTTATGGGGATGGAGGAGCGTCCTCGCTTTTCAGACGTTTACCGTTATTATCAAAGAAAAAACGGTACTTATCGGCAGCAGTCAAGCCGACGCTTGTCGCCAAAGCGGGCGGGGTGGTGGCGCTCTCCAGGCGAAGGATATATTTTTCACCATTTTGGGAACGTAAATGCACCAGAGTTTCCGCACCAAGTTCCTCGAAAAAGGCAACTTCAGCATCGCAGAGGCCGGTCCCGAGCGGGCAAAATCGTAGATGTTCCGGCCGGATACCGACTAGTGAGGCCTTTACTGGGACGGGAACGATGTTGTGGTTGTTAAGATCGAGAAAATTCATCGGCGGTGAGCCGATAAACCCGGCAACAAAGGTGGTTGCCGGGTTGTGATACACTTCAAGGGGAGTGCCCACCTGTTCAACTATCCCGTTGTTCATCACCACCATTCGATCGGCGAGGGTCATTGCCTCGACCTGATCATGGGTGACATAGAGCAGGGTCGCGCCGAGTTTCCGTTGCAGGGTTTTAATTTCCATGCGCATCTGCACCCGCAAACGGGCGTCGAGATTGGAAAGCGGTTCGTCGAAGAGAAAGACCGCCGGGTTACGAACAATGGCGCGGCCCATGGCCACCCGCTGCCGTTGACCGCCGGAAAGCTGACGGGGTTTGCGTTTAAGGAAGGATTCCAGTTCGAGAAGACGAGCCGTTGTCTCGATCCGTTTTGCGATTTCACCCTTGTCCAGTCCGGCAATCTTCAGGCTGTAGGCCATATTGGCAAAGACCGTCATATGCGGATAAAGGGCATAATTCTGGAAAACCATGGCAATATCCCGTTCTCGCGGCTCCAGGTTGTTGACGACGCGGTCGGCGATGACCACCGTCCCGGCGGTTATGGTCTCGAGACCGGCGATCATTCTCAGCAGGGTGGATTTACCGCACCCCGAAGGACCGACGATAACGATCAGCTCGCCATCTTCAATGGCAAGAGTAAGATCATCGATCACCACGGTTTTACCGTAGGATTTTTTCACCGCTGTAAGACTGACTCGTGCCATGGTTATTTTTCACTCTCGATGAGACCTTTGACAAAGAGGTTGCGCATGCCGATTACTACCGCAACCGGGGGAACCATGGCCAGGATGGCTGTTGCCATGATTACCGGCCATTCCACTGTCTGATCGCCGGAGGGAAGCATCTGCTTGATCCCCATGACGATGGTGTTCATGACCGGATCGGTGGTGATGAGAAGCGGCCAGAGATACTGATTCCACCCATAGATAAAGAGGATGACGAACAAGGCGGCGATATTGGTCCTGGACAGGGGCAGGAGAATGTCGAAAAAAAACCGAATCGGCCCGGCGCCATCGACTCTGGCCGCCTCCACCAGTTCGTCCGGGATAGTCATAAACAACTGCCGGAACAGGAAAGTTGCCGTCGCCGAGGCAACCAGGGGCAGGATCAGACCGCTATAGCTGTTGAGGAGGTGCATTCCGGCGACAACCTCGTAGGTGGGAACAATACGGACTTCCACCGGCAGCATCAGGGTGAGAAAGATCAGCCAGAAAAAAAAGCTCCGCAACGGAAAGCGGAAATAGACGATGGCATATGCGGAAATCAGGGAGATGGAAATTTTGCCGATCGTGATGCCGAGAGCCATGACCAAGGAGTTGGCCATCATCTTCCAAACCGGCGTACTCATCCCGGAAAACAGGGCAGCCCGGTAGTTTTCGAGAAAATGACCCCCAGGCAGAAGCGGCATCGGCGGCGTCACCAGGTCTGCCTGGGTCACAGTCGATGCTATCAGGGCGATATACAGCGGATAGCAGATTATTATAATCCCAGCCAGGAGTCCAACATGGGTAAGCCATAGGCCCCATCCTTTTTTTTCTACCATGCCGGTCATCAGTATTGCACCCGTCGTTCGATAAAGCGAAACTGGATAATGGTCAAGCCGCTGACCAAAAGCAGGAGAACGACCGATTGCGCGGCAGAGGAGCCGAGATCCTGGCTGACAAAACCGTCGGAAAAAACTTTGTAGACAAGAATTGAGGTCGATTGTTGCGGCCCGCCGCCGGTAATTGTGTGGATGACCCCGAATGTCTCGAAAAAGGCGTAAACCACATTAACCACCAAAAGAAAAAAAGTGGTCGGCGACAACAGGGGAAAGACAATGGTCCAGAAACGGCGGGTAAAGGACGCTCCATCGATTGCCGCAGCCTCGATCAGGCTGCGGGGAATCGATTGCAGGCCGGCGAGAAAAAAAAGAAAATTATAGCTGATCTGTTTCCAGGCCGAGGCGATGACGACCAGAAACATGGCCTGTCCCCCGTTTAAGGCGTGGTTCCAGGTATATCCGAAGTGGCCGAGAGCGCGGGCAAGCACACCGATGGACGGCATGAAAAGAAACATCCACAGAACCCCGGCAATGGCCGGTGCCACCGCATAGGGCCAGATCAAGAGAGTTGTGTATCTCCCGGCCTTTTTACCGACTCGGTCCGCCAGCACTGCCAGCCACAGAGCCACGGACATGGAGATCGTGGTAACAAGGCTGCTGAAGAGCGCAGTTGTCGCAAAGGAATTACGATAGTAGGGGTCGGTAAAAAGGAACTGGAAGTTGGCAAGACCGACATAACGGGTTTTTAAGCCGAAAGGGTCAGGCATAAAGACCGACTGGTAGACGGCCTCTCCCGCCGGCCAGAAAAAAAACACCAGGGTGACGGCAATTTGTGGGGCGACCAGAAGATAGGGCAACCATTTGTTCCGAAAGAAAACACGTTTTTCCATGGAGTATCCTGTCTCGGTGAAGTGGATAGGGAGAGGCCCCCATCCACTCAGTCGTCTTATTTATTTGCTTGCTCGAAGCGGCGCAGGAGTTTATTGCCGCGTTCCACGGCTTTGTCCAGGGCGACTTGAGCGGTTTCTTTTCCGCCCCAGACCCCTTCGAGTTCTTCATCGATAATTGTTCGGATTTGGTCAAAGCTGCCCAGACGCAGACCTTTGGAATTGCCGGTGGGCTTTTTGCCGGTCATTTGGAGGATGGCGATATCGGTTCCGGGGTTGGTTTTGTAGAATCCCTGGGATTTGGTTAGTTCATAGGCCGCCATGGTAATCGGCAGATAACCGGTATCCTGATGCCATTTGGCCTGGATGGCAGGAGATGACATGAATTCCAGAAAGGCCGCCACCCCTTTGTACTTCGCCGGAGTTTTACCGGCCATTACCCAGAGGGAGGCACCGCCGATAATGGTATTCTGCGGAGCTCCGGCAACATCCGGCCAATAGGGGAGGGGACGAATATCGAAGGCGAATTTCGCTTCCGCCTTCACCCCGGCATAGCCGGCGGAGGATTCGCTGTAGAGGGCGCATTCACCGGCCCGGAATTGGGCGCCGCTCTCGTTTTTCCGCCCGCCATAGATGAACTTGCCTTCTTTTGCCCATTCACCCATCTTGGCGATGTGCTTTACCTGGATCGGGCCGTTAAAGACCAGCTCAGTGTCCAGGCCGCCGAAACCGTTTTCCTTGGTGGCGAAGGGAACATTGTGGTAGGCGGATACATTTTCGAGGTGCACCCAGCTCTGCCAGGCGGTGGTCATCGGGCATTTGCTGCCGCCTGCTTTCAGTTTTGTAAGGGCATTATCCACCTTATCCCAGGTCGATAAATCCATGTCGGGGTTAAGACCGGCCTTGGTCATCGCATCGCGGTTCACGTATAACACCGGAGTCGATGAGTTGTAGGGCAGAGAGAGCATCCGGCCATCGGAAGTGGTGTAGTAGCCGGTAACCGAAGGGATATAGCCTGCCGGGTCGAATTTTGATCCGGCTTCCTTCATCACCTCGTAAACCGGCTTGATGGCACCGGTTGCCGCCATCATCGTTGCCGTGCCCACCTCGAACACCTGAAGAATATCGGGATGTTGTCCGGCCCGGAATGCGGCAATTCCGGCATTCAACGTCTCGGAATAATTGCCCTTGTTGGTTGCTACCACCACATAGTCCGATTGCGAGGAGTTGAAGGTCTTCACCTGTTCATCCAATAAGGTTCCAAGCTGGCCGGTGAAAGCATGCCACAAATCGATCTGGGTGGCGGCCGAACTCGGTCCCGCACCCAGGAAAAGGGACCCGGCCAAGAGACCGGCAAAAGCATAACGTCCGAAAATACCTGGTGTTTTCATTTCTTTCTCCTTGAGGTTGAAAAGAGTAACAGCAATGACCTCCGCCGCAGCACAATGTATTTTCAGCAGTTTCTATCTCGAAGATATTTGTTCATGATCAGGATTGTGTTAGTAATCCGCAGTTGACCATGTTTCATGGACCTTTTCCACTAATATTGCGGGAATTGCGGCGCGGCCTGCACGGACCCGTCGGAACGGGCAAAGACCTTTTCCAGCCGCCGTACCAGAAGAGAGAGGCTGAGGCAGAGGGCCAGGTACATGGCCGAGATGGTCAGCCACACCTCGATGGTCGCCCGGGTCGAGGCCATGACCTGCAGGCCCTGGAAGGTCAGTTCCTGGATGGAGATAATGGAGACGATGGATGACCATTTGATGGTGTTGATAAATTCACCCGCCAGCGGCGGCAGCATGATGCGGATTGCCTGGGGCAGAATGATTTGTCGAAGGAGTTGCCGGCTGGTAAGGCCTATGGCTTTGCCTGCCTCCCACTGACCGGTGTCGATGGCCTGGATTCCGGCGCGGACGATCTCGGCGATATAGGCGCCCTGAAAAAGAGCCAGGGTCAGGACACCGGAGAGGAACTGGTTGATGAGGTGCGGTTCGGCAAAGAAAAAGGTGAGAATTGCCCTGGTTGTGCCTGCCGTCGTGCGGAACAGCGCCTCAATGCCGACCGCGGCCAGGAGTTGATCGCTGACAAAATAATAGAAAATAAAAACCAGCACCAAGGGCGGCGTGTTGCGGATTGCCTCGACATAGGTCCGACCGACCAGCCGGGGCAAAAGCTGTGGCGAAATCCGGCAGAGACCGATAAAAAAGCCGAGCAGCACCGCCAGCAAGGTTCCCCAGAGGCTGAGTTTGATGGTGGTGAGAAAACCCTCAAGGAGAATATTGGCGGTCCAGCGTTGCTGTTCGGCGTCGAAACGCACCATGTAGGTCGGGATAACCGCCCAATTCCATTTATAGTTCAGAGCGAAAAAGAGCCGATAGGCGATGAACGCGAAAAAGCCGAGGACGGCGGTCAGGACAAGAGCATCAAGGACGGTAACCGGGTATTTTTTCGTTTGCATGGCACTGGAAATTTCGGTGTCTATTCAACCATCCCTGCCCAATCCTTAGTGGCGAACCAGTAGTCGTGCCGCTCCTTCAACCAGCCTTCGAGGGCGACGATGCTGATCCAGCTATTAAAAAATGCCAGGCTGTCCGGGTCGCCCTTGCGCAGGGCAAAACCGATCGGTTCCTGGGTAAAGGTCCCCTGTATCGGCAAAAACAGCGAGTCGGCGTACTCAACCGCCTCATAGGCGGGACGGGGGGCCGAGCCGACAACCGCGTGCACCTTGCCGTTGCGCAGTTCCTGATAGGCTTGCGGCTCGGTATCGAACATTCTGAGCGTCGCCTTGGGCAGGTATTTTTTAGCGGCGGCGACGGCGGTGGTGCCGAGTTTCACGGCAATCTGCACATCCGGGCGATTGAAGCTTTCAAGCGAGGTAAAACCGGCGGCGAGGCCCTTATGGGCGACGATGGCCATTCCGGAATAGTCGTAGGGGTTCGAGAAGTTGACCTGCAGGGCCCGCTGGGCGGTAATCCCCATGCCGCCGATAATGACGTCGAATTTGCCGGTCAGCAGCGCCGGGATGATTCCCGACCAGGCGGTGGGGACGAATTCGACCGTAACCCCCATATCGGCGGCGAGTCGGGTGGCAACATCGATCTCAAAGCCGATCAACTTGCCGGTTTTGTCCTTCATGGCCCAGGGCTGAAAAATATCCATGCCGACCTTGAGCACACCTTTTTTCTTGACGGCTTCAACGGTGCTGCCGGTGACGATGTCCTGCTGGGCCGAGGCGGCGTAACCGACGGTGCTTATGGCAAGCAGCAGAAGGGTGAGAATGCAGAGGTGGAGGCTTGAGTGCTGGGGTTTCATGGGGGATCTCCTGTAAAGAATTTTGAGTGGCTGTGAATAAACGCGATATCCTACGGCAAGTTAAGTCGTTTTTCGAGAATGCCAACCAGCATCGATAAAAGAAAGGCGATGACAAAGTACATAGCCGCGACGGTGAACCAGATTTCAAAGGTCAGATACGATTCGGCGATGATCGCCTGGGCCTGCATGGTCAGGTCATAGATGGCGATGGTACTGACCAGCGCCGAATCCTTGACGAGCGAAATGGCCTGGCTGGTAAGCGGCGGCAGCACTGTGCGCAGGGCCTGGGGCAGGATGATATGGCGGTAGGTGGCAAAGGTGGTAAGTCCGAGGCTGTGTGCCGCCTCGATCTGCCCTCTTGCCACCGACTGGATGCCGGCGCGGAGGATTTCCGAGGTATAGGCGCCCTCGAAGAGGCTGAGGGCAAGGATCGCCGCCGGCAGCCTTTCCAGGCCCAGGGCCGGGCCAAGGACGAAGTAGATAAAGAAAATCTGGATGAGCAGCGGGGTGTTGCGGCTGGTCTCCAGGTAGAATACCGCAAGGCCCCGAGCGACAAACGAATGGGAGAGTCGCAGGCCGGCGGTCAGTAAACCGATGAGGAGGGCAAAAACCAGGCCGGCAAGCGAGATGGTCAGGGTTATCTTCAACCCTTCCAGCAAGGGCCCGGCGATGATGCCGCCATCGGTCTTGGTAAACAGATAGCGGGGGATCTGGTACCATTGCCAGTTATAGCCGATGCTGTCGGCGCTGTGCACAAGAAGCCAGGCAAGGCCTGCCAAGAGAAGGCAAAATTGCAGCAAAGCGCTGCCACGGGAACGGCAAAGACCCTGCCAGGTTCTGCTGTCTGCCGGAGCCGGTCGTTGTCCTTTCATCGCGGTGCTGCGTGTTAGGAGATGCTCTTGCGACTCAACTGTTCCCTGGCCATTTCCGAAATGATCCGGAAATCGATCTTGCCGCTGCCCATTTTCGGCAGATTCTCCCATACCAGAAAGATTTTCGGCAGGGAGATAGGTGCCAGGTGCTTGGCCATCTGCTTGAGGACCGCCTTCTCGTCGAGCGGTGTCGTCACCACTGCGACGATCCGCGCACCCTTAATGGCGTCGGGAATCTCGACCACGCAGCAATGGCTGTCCTCGGGCAGGAATTTTTCCAGGATATCCTCGATTTTTACTAAAGAGACCATCTCCCCGCCGATCTTGACAAAACGTTTCAAACGGCCGACATGCCAGAGATAGCCGTCCCGGTCGAGATTGCCCATATCGCCGGTGTCGTACCAGCCGTGGCGAATATGCAGGGATGTCTGCTCAAAATCATTGAAATAGCCCTTCATGACGCTGTCGCCCTTGACCAGGATGCGGCCATCTTCGCCCTGGGCGCATTCTTCGCCGGTCTGGTAATTTTCGATCCGTACCTGCAGGCCGGGGACGGGTTTGCCGACACTGCCCGGCCGGTTGAATTCCGGGGTGTTGACCGAGATGACCGGCGAACATTCGGTAGCCCCGTAGCCTTCGTAGAGGGTGATGTTATGTTTCGTTTTAAAGCCGTCGCGCAGGGCATCGGGACATTTATCGGCACCGGTCATGGCAATGCGCAGGGAGGCGAAGTCGCCCTCCTCGGATTTTCGCAGGTAGCCCCAGAAAAACGCCGGGGTGCCGACTATGAAGGTGGCTTTATGTTCCCTGACAATGCTGCAGACCTTCTTGAAGTCGAGGGGGTTGGCGTAGGTGAGCATGGTCATGCCGTGATGGATCGGCAGCCAGAAGGTAGTCATCAGACCGAAGACGTGGAAATGGGGAAGGGTGCACATGAACACGTCTTCACTGCGAAAATTGAAGATCGGCGAAACCGAGGCGATGTTTGCCAGGAGGTTTTTGTGGGTAAGCTGCACCGCCTTCGGATCCTTTTCGCTGCCGCTGGTGAAGAGGACCACCGCCGTGTCATCTTCCTGCCCTCCGTGCACCAGCATCTTGATTACGGCGGCGGGCAGGGCGGCGATGGCGGCGGCCCGGAGCTTCTGGCCGGAGGTGATGCCGGCCATGATGTCCTCGATATAGAGCATACCGTCGACATGGGCGCATTCGATTTTTTCCAACAGGGCCTTGGAGGTGATGATGGTTTTAAAATCGCACTTTTGCTGGGCGTATCTGGCGTTCTGTTCCGCCCCGGTCGAGTAGTTGATCATTACCGGGATGCGGCCGCTCATCAGCACCCCGGTCTTGGCCAGGATGCAACCGGCCGAGGTCGGCAGCATGATGCCGGTGAATCCCGGTTCGAGTTTCTTGAAAATTTGCGCAAGAATGAGGCTGGCGATCAGGGATCTGCCGTAGGTGAGTTCTCGGTTTGTGGTAAAATCGTGGATTGCCAGTTTTTTGCCGAACTGCTTGGCGATGTCGATAAAAGTGTGATGGAGCAGCACCGGCGCCTCCGAACTGTTACATGGGTTCGTGGTTGTTCCGGCCATCCGCCGCGGTTGGCGTGCGACCGGGAAGCAAAACATCAGCTCCAACTACCATTTTTCCCAAGACTTGGCAACTGCAAGCGCTTGGTTCTCTTTCTGCCTTTATGGTATGCAGGTTGCCAATACTGTAACGATAAGTATCGCTCTCAGTTAGTCACGTTTTCCGGCTCACAATCGGCAATTTCGGTGATCGATTTGGGCAGTTCTTTTTTTATCTGAACCCCCAGCTCCCGCAGCTGTTCGGCATGGGCGACAAGATTGCCGCGGCCCCTGGTCAGCTTCAAAAAGGCGGTATCGTAGGTGGCGTGGCAGGTGGCCAGTTGTTTGCCGATCTTCTCCATCTCTTCGGCAAAGCTGCGGAACTTGTCGTACATAAGGCCCGCGCGGCGGGCGATTTCCAGAGAATTCTTGCTTTGCTGCTCATATTGCCAGATGTTTTCAATGGTCCTGAGGGTTGCCAGGAGGGTGGTGGGGGTGACGATGACCACATTGGCCGCCAGGGCCTCGGTGAAGATGCCGTCGTCCTGCTGCAGGATGGCGGCAAAGGCCGATTCGATGGGTAGGAACATGAGGACAAAATCGAGGGAATGGATGCCGGCAAGACCCGGATAATTTTTGCCGCCGAGGCCGGTGATGTGGTCGCGCACCGCCTTTACCAGCTGGGTCAGGTGGCCGGCCCGTTCGGCCTCGTCGTCGCAGTTGACATAGCGCTCCCAGCTGATGAGAGAAACCTTGGAATCAACGATAATATCCCGGCCTTCCGGCAGGTGGAGGATGACGTCCGGCTTAAAGAGGCGGTTGCCGTCGTCGCGGAAACCGCCCTGGATGTCGTATTCCTGGCCGAGGCGCAGGCCGGACTTTTCCAGTACCCGGTTAAGAACCAGCTCCCCCCAGTTGCCCTGCAGCTTGGTGTCGCTTTTCAGGGCGCGGGTCAGATTCATCGCCTCGCGGTTGATCTGCTGGTTGAGATCGCGCAGCTGGAGGATCTCGCCTTTCAGCGACAAGCGTTCGCGGCTGTCGGTGCGGTAGATCTCGTTTATCTCTTGCTTGAAGGCGGTGAGCTGGTGGTTGAAGGGCTGGAGAATCGATTCGAGGCGATCCTTGTTCAAGTCACTGAAGCGGGCGCTTTTTTCATCGAAGATCTGCTGCGCAAGACCGGCAAAGCGCAGGCTCAGCTCCTCCCTAGCATCTTCAAGGAGTTGCAGCTTTTCGCTCGCGTGTTTCCGATCGTTTTTCAGCAGGGTGATGAGTTTTGCGGCGCGAATTTCCTGCTGCGCCCCGCGTTGTTCGGCTGAAGCCAGTTTTCGCTCTGTTTCGCGCAGCCGCCGCTTCTGCCCGAGGAGGTAGATGATCCCGGCAAGCATGGCAAAAAACAGCAGGAGAAAACCGCCGGCAAACAGCAGGAGAAGCGTTGGTGGGGCAAGCGCCGGTGGCAGAATTTTCGCCATCGCGGCGCTTATTTCCAGCGCAAATTCATTCATCCCGCTTACAGGGGCCAGGGTCTTTCCCGGCCGCCGAGGATATGCAGATGGACATGAAATACCTCCTGCCCGGCCTTTTTGCCGTTGTTGAAGATCACCCGAAAGCCGTCCGCCACCCCGTTTTCTTTGGCCAATTGGCCGCCGATACGGATGAGCTTGCCGATGACCCGGTCATCTTCTTCCAGCACATCGACCGGGGCGGCGATATGTTTTTTGGGAATGACGAGAAAGTGGACCGGAGCCTGCGGGGAAATATCCCAGAAGGCCAGTACGTCATCGTCTTCATAGAGTTTTTTGGCGGGAATTTTCCCAGCTACAATCTTGCAAAAGATACAGTCATGCATTGCCTGCTCTCCTTGTTGGGTTGTCGCTCCCTCACCCCGGCACCGGTTGCGACAACGGGGTACGGAAGGCGCAAAATCGTTATATACAATACTGGAAGGGATTCGTAAACGGCTTGTGGGTGGAAGGGTGAGAAGGGGTGCAATCGTGGTCAATCTTGTTATCTGTTTTTTCCCTTAAATCAGCCAGTTCTCTAAACTGATTTCGGCAATACGGGAAAAATGCCGAGTATTGCCGCTGACAAGAACCATGTTGTTGGCAATGGCAATCGAAGCGACTTCGAGATCGGCCAGGGCAAGCGGTTGTCCTTGCAGTTCGAGACGAGCACGGAGTTTGCCGCAGATATAGGCCGCCTTGCTGTCAAAGTCGACGATCCGTACCGCCGGCAGCAAAATATTTTCCAGGTTCCGCAGGTGTTGCTCAGGATTTCTGCTCTTCCAGGCACCGTACACGATCTCGCTGATTGTTATTGTGGAAATGTACTGCTCCTTGGTTGGTGTTTCGGCGAGTCTGGCCAGCAATTGCCCTGATGGTCGTTTTTTGAAGATGTTGGTTATGATATCCGTGTCAAAGAGATATTTCACGTCCGCCGCCTCCATGCTGACGCAATGCCTCGATATCACTTAGGGTTTCTTCTATTTCCTCGAATCCCCTCCACGTTCCTGCCAGAGATGCCAGTCCTTGCCTGGCTTTATGTTGTTCGATAATTGCCAGATCTTCGAGACTGACAAGGGCGGCTACTGGACGGTCGTGTCGGGTTATGACAAAACGCTCATGACCGTGGACGCTCCTGGACACCAACTCGGAGAGATGGCTTTTGGCCGCGGCTATAGAGATGTGTTCCATGAATGGTACCTCCGATGGCTGTTTGTTGGTTATAATGATCTATATGACTATGTATTATGTTGTTTCATAGTACTGTCAAGTGAAATAATACAAAGGTCGGGAAGGGGGAGACGGCTCTTTTTCGGTACATGCGGAATGTTTCTGCAGTTCGTTAAACATGAAGTTTTCAACCAAACGCTTCGTGAATGGGAATTTCCTGCAGACCAGCAAGTTGGGTGAGAAAGGCCTCCTGTCCTGTCTGCCTTGCCAGGTGGCGACAACAGGGCAGGAGGCCTGTATCAGGTGTATATCCCTCAGCCGTTAAGCAACGACGAGGAAATCACCGGCGGTAATCGTCGGTTTGGTAGTAAGGGTTGCGAACTGCATCGCTACGCCCTGGCCGTTGCCGTCGGCGTCGTAAAGAAGCGCTCCGGAGGTAGTATTGTAGAGAAAATAATCGTTGTCGTCGCCGGCACCGGTTGTGCTTGCCTTAAAGAAGGCGGAAGACAGCGTTCCCACACTGGAAAGAGCGGTAAAGATATCTTTGTCCAGGGCGATCTTATCCTGACCGGAGGTGAAATCGGTCAGGCTGTCCTTATTTGTCGTGGCGTTCAGGGCGGTATCGAAGAGGAAGGTGTCGTTACCGGCACCGCCTGTCAGGGTGTCATTGCCGAGACAGCCGTTCAATACGTCATTCCCGGCGTCGCCACTGAGGGTATTCGCCGCACTGTTGCCGAGGAGCACATTGTCCAGGGTGTTGCCGGTACCGTTAATAGCCGAGGTGCCGGTCAAGGTGAGGTTCTCGACATAGGCGAGCAGGGTGTAGGTGATACTTGCTTGCACGGTGTCCGTTCCTGCGCCGGCATTCTCGGTGACGATATCACCGACATTGTCGACCACATAGGTATCGTTGCCCAGATCACCTTTCATGGTATCGGCACCGCTGCCGCCGTCGAGGAGGTTTGCGCCGCTATTGCCGGTCAGGGTATTGTTCAGGATATTGCCGGTGCCGTTTAAGGCGGCGGAACCGGTGAGAATGAGATTTTCGACATAGGCGGCCAGGGTGTAGGTGACACTCGATTGCACGGTGTCGGTTCCTTCACTGGCATTCTCGGTCACGATATCGCCGACATTGTCAACGAGATAGGTATGCCAGCGGTGAAAACAAGAGCATATGCAAACTCGCTTTGAACCATGAAATTTCGGTTTTGTTCTCCGAAATTTCATGGTATTCGTCTGCTTTGAGCCGGGATTGGCGCAAAGCCTTCATCCGCACCTATCTGGAACGCGATTTGCCGCAGTTGGGTATTCGCCTTCCGGCCCTCACTCTGCGCCGTTTCTGGACCATGCTGGCGCACTATCACGGCCAGACCTGGAACGGCAGCGAACTGGCGCGCGCCCTGGGAGTAAGCGACAAGTCGGCAGGGCGCTACCTGGACATCCTCGAAAGCACGTATATGGCATTTCGACTCGTTCCCTGGCACGAAAACACGGGGAAACGGGAGGTCAAGGCCCCTGGCCGACGGCATTGTCGCCGTTCCGGCCATGTGTATCACCTTGTCGCAATGGCTGGAATGAATTTCACCTCCCATCACGAATGAAAAGAAAAAAATGAACTCCACTCCTTCGCGGTCGGTTTTACTGCACCGGCCATTTGTACTTTATTTATGCGCTCGTGCAGCTACCTTTACGGCGTTCCAGATGCTTGGTGTCGCCGTAGGCTGGCAAATCTATGCGATCACCGGCAGTGCAATGTATCTTGGTTTTGTCGGGCTTGCCCAATTTTTGCCGATGTTCCTGCTGACTCTCGTGGTTGGTCATGTTGCCGACCGATATGATCGAAGAAATATTGCCCGCATTTGTCAGGCCATAGAAGGGCTTGCTGCAGGTGCTTTGGCCCTGGCGAGTTACTGCGGATGGCAAAGTAAAGAGAGCATCCTTCTGATTATCTTTATTGTCGGAGCTGCGCGCGCCTTCGAAGGGCCGACTCTGCATGCATTGCTGCCAAGACTGGTTCCGGTGCAAATCTTTCCCCAGGCTGCGGCCTGGTCGTCTTCAGCAATGCAGACTGCCACGATCATCGGTCCGGCTCTGGGTGGGTTCCTGTATGCAGCGGGACCGACTGCGGTATATATGACAACCGGAATAGCGTTCCTGGTTGCCGGCGTATTTATGTCCTTGATCAGGCTTGAACGCCTTCCGGTAAGGCATGAGCCGGTCAGCATTCGGTCGGTATTTGCCGGCATCTCCTTTATTTGCAGTCGTCGGGAGATCCTCGGAGCAATTTCTCTCGATCTCTTTGCCGTCCTGCTCGGTGGGGCAACGGCCTTGCTGCCGATTTATGCCCGGGATATTTTGGCCACCGGCCCATGGGGATTGGGGCTGCTGCGTGCGGCCCCCGCCGTCGGTGCCCTGACGATATCGATCTACCTTGCCCGCCACCCGCTTCGCCACCGTGTCGGCAGATCGATGTTTCGGGCGGTTGCCGTCTTCGGTGCGGCCACTGTGCTCTTTGCCGTTTCCACCTCGTTTCTTTTCTCGTTTGCCTTGCTGGTTATCTTGGGGGCATCCGATGTCATCAGCGTCGTCATCCGCCAATCGCTGGTGCAGATCAGGACTCCCGATGAAATGCGAGGGAGGGTCAGTGCCGTCAATTCGATGTTCATCGGCACCTCGAACCAGTTGGGTGAATTCGAATCGGGGCTGACCGCTGCCCTGTTCGGTACTGTGCCCGCAGTCCTGATAGGCGGCATCGGTACGATCGTCGTGGTACTGCTGTGGATGCGTTCTTTTCCACAGCTGGCGGCAATTGACACGCTTGATCAAGGACCGGCAGGATAAGGAGAATCGCACGGCAATGGCAGGCTCCCAAGTTTACAAGTTATCCAATTTGGTCGTATTGGTATCCGGGGCTCGACACAAAAAAAATTGCGACATTTGCGTTGAAAGGGTAGCTTAGAGGCGTTTGATGAGATATCGCTTGGCTGGAAAGGATCTTTTAAAAAAATCACGAAGAAAGCAGTTGCTTATCTCCCACCGACAAGAAGGCGAAACAATGAAAGAACATTCGACCCCAAGCCTCACCGGTACAGTGCTGGCTCTCACAGCCGCTTTGCTGGTCGCGACCGGCGCACCCGCCGCCACGACTGAAGCCGAAACATCGACGCGGCCCTGGGAACTGGAAATTGGACTCGGCTCGTCCTACAAACCGGACTACAGCGGCAGCAAGGACTCCAGCCTGCGCCTGCCGATATGGGCGAGCGGCAAGTATCAGACCGAACACCTAGGCACCTTTGCGTTCGACAGCGGCTCGCTGGTGCTGAATCCCGAAGTGCGCTGGAACTTCCTCGACGGCCGCGACGCCGCCTTCGGCCTGCTGCTCGGCTATCGCGACGGTCGCGACGAGGAGGATCCCGGCCTGCTCGGCGGCGGCACCGGCAGCACGCGTTTGCAGGGCATGGGTACAATAGACACCGCCGTGGATGCCGGCGTGCAGGGCCATGTCTTAGTGTTTGGCGTGCCACTGTTTGCGCAGGTCCGCTCGGCCTTGAACAGCGAGCAGGGGACGCTTGCGATCCTCGGTGCCTACGTGCCGCTGAAACTGGGTAGCAGCTTTGAACTGACCGTGATGCCTACAGTAACCTGGGCCGACTCGACCCAGATGCAGGCCTTCTACAGCGTGACACCGGTACAGAGCGCGCGTAGCGGCTTCAGAACCTACGAAGCCGGCTCCGGCTGGCAAAGCGCAGCGCTGGAGATTGGCGGAGACTTGACGATCAGCGGCGGATGGCACGCAATTGGTTCCGTCGCCTACCAGCGGCTGCTGGCCGATGCAGCCGCGAGCCCGGTGGTGCAGGAGAAGGGGCAGGCCAGCGGCCTACTCGGCCTGTCGTACCGGTTCTAATCAGATGAGTTCCTGCAGGATCTGCACCGAATCCTCGACAAGTTTCGTACAAATCTTGTTCTGGATATCGTTGTCTTTGACATATTTTTTCCCCTCCTCCGTCAGGATATTGACGCCGATCAGCTCATGACAGTTGATCCAACCGTGAAGTTCCTTGAATTTTTCAAGGAACTCGATGTTTTTCCGCATGACCACCCGGAACCTTTCCGGGTCTCCGGGATGGGAGAATCCATGGGCCATGCCGTTGACCAGATAGGCGACCGAGACGGCGCCGCACTCGCCGCCGGCGCCCGATCCTGCAGCCAGACCGAGGGAAATCTTCCGTGCGATATCGGAAGAAAGTCCCAAATCCTCGGCAAATGCCTCCAAAACCGCCTGGGAACATTTGTAGCCATCGAGCAAGAGGGCCTTTACCTTTTCTTGTTTTTCCATGATCACTCCTTTTTTCTTGGTATCTTGCAGAGATTGATTTCCTCTTCTTGACAGGCACCTGTCTTTCTTTTAGATATAATCCATCGAAAAAATTGTGTCTAACGAATGTTTTCGATGGTTATAATCGAAATTAACGAACAGAGGAATACTATGGAACTCAGGCAACTCAAGACTTTTCAGGTAGTGGGCAGGCTTCTGAGCTTCAATCGAGCGGCGGAGCATCTGAACTATGCCCAATCCACCGTCTCGGCCCAGATTAAACTCCTGGAGGAGGAATTCGCGGTCCCTCTCTTTGACCGGCTGGGAAAAAAGGTGGTGTTGACCGGGGCGGGCGATCTGCTGATGCAGTACGCAGAAAAGCTCCTGACCATGGAGGACGAGACCAGGACCCAGGTATCCGGCTGGGAGGAACCGCAGGGGATATTGACCCTGAGGGTCCCCCAGAGCATCGGTATCCGTCTGATGCCTGCGGTCCTCCGGGAATTTCACAAGGTTTATCCGAGGATCGGTTTCAGCATCAACAGCTGTGCCTTCGATTCCCTGAAACAGGAGTTCCGGGCCGGAGTTACCGACCTGGCCTTTTTGATTGCCGAATACGTTACCGCCTCGGAACTCATTGTCGAAACGCTGGGTTTCCTGCAGATCGTTGCGGTCTGTTCGCCTAGCCATCCGGCATCGACGAAAAAGACCTTCGCCCTCCACGACTTCCAAGACGAGACGCTTCTTCTGCCGAAACATGACTGCAGTTACAAGATGGAATTCGAGAAGGAGCTGATCGAGAACAAGATCCGGCCGGCCGCGAAGATCGAGATGAACAGCGTTGAGATGCTCAGGCAATGCGTGATTGCCGGCATCGGCATCACGATCATCCCCGAGATCATGGTCCGCGAGGAAACGGCATCGGGCCGCCTGCAGGTGATCCCCTGGCCGGAGACGCCGCTTGAGAAAGCGGTGATGATGATCCACCATAAGGACAAATGGATCTCCCCGTCACTTCAGGCCTTCATGGAGGCGGTCAGAACCGGGATACAACCGGTTCTCAATACTTGAAAACTTCCGGAGGCACTATCGTCCGCTGCCTTTCCCCTATTTCTCCAGCTTGTCCAGCCGATATCTGAGGGTCGCCCGGGAGAGTCCGAGCAGCCTTGCCGCTTTCGAAACATTGCTTTCGGCCGTGGTCATGGCATAGTTGATGCAACGTTTTTCCAGCTCCTCCAGGCCGACCCGGTGGTCGCGGATAAGGAGCCTGACGATCCGATCGAGGTCGAATTCACCGAGCGGTATGTCATGGGACTCGTTGAGAATCACATGGCGCGAGGTGATCTTGTCGCTGCCCCGGGAGAGAATCATCGCCCTTTCCAGAACATTGCGCAACTCGCGGATATTGCCCTTCCACGGGTGATTGGTGAGCATCTCCATGATCTTGTCGGAGAGGACAGGAGGCGGAAGACCAAAGGCGGTACTGAATTCGCCGACAAAATACAGCGACAGGAGCGGGATATCGCTCCGTCGCTCGCGCAAGGGCGGGATGCGGATGGGAAAGACGCTGATGCGGTAATAAAGGTCCTCGCGAAAGGTTCGGGCGTGGACCATCTTCTCCAGATCCTTGTTGGTGGCGGCGATTATCCGCACGTCCGCCTGGATGGTCTTGGTACCCCCCAGCCGCTCGAAGCTCTTAGACTCGAGGACCCGGAGGAATTTTGCCTGGACGTCCAGAGTCATGTCGCCGATCTCGTCGAGAAAGAGCGTGCCGCCCGAGGCCAGCTCGAACTTGCCCTTTTTCTGCTGCTGGGCGCCGGTGAAGGCGCCCCGTTCGTAGCCGAATAGTTCCGACTCGAGGAGGGCGGAAGGGATGGCAGCGCAGTTGACCGGTAAAAACGGCCCCTTGCCACGCGGGCTGTTGAGGTGCGTGGCGCGACTGAGCAGCTCCTTGCCCGTGCCGCTCTCGCCGGTGATCAGCACGGTTGTGTCGGTGCGGGAGACCTCGCCGGCCAGGCGAAGGATGTCGCAGATTTCGCTCGAATTGCCGACGATATTGTTGAAGGTGTATTTACTCTCGATCTCACTTCTGAGATACTCCACCTCCGAGGTTAAGCGACTGATCTGCATGGCCTTCTCGACGCAGGCGCGCAGCTTGTCTTCGGTAAAGGGCTTGGTCACATAGTCGAAGGCACCGAGACGGATGGCCTCCACCGCGTTGTCGATGGAGCCGAAGGCAGTAATGATGATCACCGGCACCTCCGGATTCTTCTTCTTGATATGGCCGAGCACCTCCATGCCGCCGACCTTCGGCAGTTTCAGGTCGGTGATCACCAAGTGAATGGTCTCGGAATCAAAGATCTCGATGGCCTCCGCTCCGTCCCGCGCCTCGAACATGGTGAGCTCCATATCCGAAAGCAACATCATGAGCACCTCGCGCATCCGGGTTTCGTCTTCAACTATCAGTAGGTTCGTCATCGCTTAGTGGCCTTTGGAGTAAACATGGAAAAAAGATATGGAAGGTGGTGCCATGCCCTTCCCGGCTTTCGATTTGCAGGTGGCCACGGTGCAGTTTGACCAACTGAGCAACTATGGACAGGCCGAGACCGATGCCATCGTCGCGGAAACTGACAAAGGGCTCCATGATTTTTTCCAGCCTTTCCGCCGAAATTCCCTGACCCTCGTCACGAATCGAAACAATCAGCCAATGGCGGGCTACGGCAAAGGGATTGCGGAGGGAGATGAAGCGCTTGTTGATGGTCAGCATTTCCGGTTCCTTCTCCGCCCGAATCCGAATGGTAATGATGCCGCCATCCGGCATGGCCTTGCAGCTGTTGAGAAAAATGTTCGTGAAGATCTGCCGCAGCTGCGAGGGGTCGGCCTCAAGGAGCGGAACGCGCTCCGGGAAGTCGCGGACGAAAAGGTAACCGTCCTCGCGGTAGCGTTCCTCAGTGGCCGACAGCGTCTCTTCCAGAAGGCGAATGATATCGATCTCCCCGAACACCGGCGTGGCCGGTTTGGCGAAGGCCAGGAAGGCCTTGAGGGTGTTGTCGAGACGCATCACCTCCTCCATGATGAAGCTTGCCGCCTTTTCGCGCATCTCCCAAGGTCGCTTGCGGTCGAGGACCACCTGGGTCGAACCGAGTATGATCCCTAAGGGGTTTTTAATCTCGTGGGCGATACCGGCGGTCATCTTGCCCACCGCAGCCAGTTTTTCCTTGTCCTGGAGTTTCACGTAGGTGGACTTCAACTCTGCCAGACTTCTCCTTAACGACAGGGCCATGCGGTTAAACGACCGGGCCAGGTCGCGGGCGATATCCGGGTCTTTGATGGCAACGCGGTATTCCAGGTCGCCGCTGGTAATGCGCTCGATGCCCTGTTGCAGGCGAAGCAGCGGGCTGATGATGGTCTTGGCCAGCAGATAACTGAGAAAGCTGGAGATGAGGATGGCGACGATCACCAAGGTGATGGTGGTCGCGCGGATCACCTGGATCTTCTTGAGATACTCGGAGATCGACAAGGTAACCCCCACCGTCCAGTCCTTGCCGGGATAGCGCGAGTAGGCGGTGAAGTATTGCCCGCCAGCGTAGGAGGTACGACCGAAACCGGTCTTGCGGGTGGTGAGGTCGCCAAGACAGGCTCGGAGCAATCCCAATTTATCGGCTTTCTCCGGCAACCCGGCAAGCAGTGGGTGGGCGATGAGATGGCCGGTGCGATTCTCGAAAATATAGGCAACACCCTGATCGCCGATATCGATACCTTGAAGGAATTTCGAGAAAGCGACCAGGTCGATGTCGATGGCACAGACGCCGCGCAGTAGCTTATTGTCGGCATAGATCGGTGCCGACACGGTGATTCCCGGTTTCTGGGTGGAGGCGAACAGATAGACATCGGTCCAATGGATGCCCCGGCTCTCCACCGCCCCGCGGTACCACGGGCGCTGCCGTGGATCGAAGATTTTATACACCTCGGGGCTTTGTGGCGGAACCATGACAAAACGGCCGCGTTCATCGCCGAAATAAATATTGACGAACTCCGGGTGATCCTTCCTGAACAACCGGAAATAGTTGAGAAGTTCCCGGTCGTCGGTGGCATTGATCAAGCCCTTTTCAAAAAGCGAGGCGAGGAGGTTGACGTTGTAGGTATGCTGGGCAAGGAAGGAGGTCACCCGCTTGGAGATTTGATCGGCGGTGCCGATGGTATACTGCTCCATCTGGTCCTCCGCTACCTTCAGGGCCTGGAGGTAGCCGACATAGCCAGTCACCGGTAGAAAGATGACAATGACCAGGACCAGGGCGAGAAAAACCCGCAGATGAAAGGATTGCCGGCATCTCCTCAACTCGTGTTTGAGTTTCATCGCAGGGTTTCCTTGCTCGATTCGGCATCACCCAGATGGGCGGAGAGAACGAGTTGCAGGTCATCTTTTATCGCTTGGTCGGCGGAACTTTGGGCGAGATAGCTCCTCGTCAGTTGTTCACTCCGTTCCTCGAAATCATGGCCGGTGAGAAATACCTTGAGGGCTATCCCGGCAAAACCGTCGTTGCCATGGTTGGCACGGATGGCGAGAAGCGCCGCCCAAGCCCGCTCCTGCTCGGTGGCGTAGCGGATGATCTCCAGGTAGGCAACGTCCGCCCAGGTGAGCCCCGGGTTTGAATAAGAGAGCCGGTGCTCCACGCTTTCCTCGGTCCGGTGGATGGTCAGCCAGGGGGCGGGCGGAAGAAAGTGCAGGCTTTCATTGGGGTATTGGTCGATGATCCGCTGGTAATAGGTAAGGCCGCACCTACGGTCGCCAAGAAGATCACTGGCTATCCAACCCTGATACCAGAGCGATTTGGCCGCAACTTCCGGGAGATCGGAGAAGGTGTCGAGAATGTCCCGGTACTGCTCCATGGCTAGGCTGCATTGCCGGCTGTCGGCCAGACGGTAGTCGGGGCCGAGTTCGAGGTAGGCGAGTTCCAGGGCGGCCATGGCCGCATGGCGTCTTGCGGTCGGATGGAGCGCCGCGACCGCCTTGAGAGCGGCTTTCTTTTCATGCACCTCCTCAAAGTCGGAGCGAGCATGGGCGAGCTGTTCGTCAGCCGTGGCCAGTATCGGAATACGAAAGGCATCAATTACTGTGAACCGAAGGACTTGCTCTTTATCCTTTTCGCCTTCCGCCGCCGGCCGACAGGCCAATATCGGCAAAACAAGGAAGAATATTAAGGGCAGAAGGAGTGTTCGAGCAGGGAGGCGCTGTAAGAAACAGGCTATCATAACAAGGATCTCCGGGACCATCCCGAGCGCCTCCCCCAGGCGAACAGCCGGGGGCTGGAAGGGGGGGCACTCATGCTGAGTCAAGCTTCACTTTGCAGGAATTACTCGACAATTGCAAGGGACAAAGAAGTTGCGTGCCGTTCTTGCATCTATTAGAGCGAAGATTCATACCAGTTCGCAGCAATCCGTCACCGGGATGGTTGGAAGTTGTGATCCTCACTCCCCATCTTTTAGTCGAGTATCTGGCTCAGGAAGAGTTTGGTACGTTCATGCTGCGGATGGTGAAAGAATTCTTCGGGGCTGTTTTCTTCGAGAATCTCGCCACTATCCATAAAGAGCACCCGGTGGGCGACGCTCTTGGCAAAGCCCATCTCATGACTGACGACCAGCATGGTCATGCCCTCTTGGGCGAGGCTGATCATGACATCGAGAACCTCCTTAACCATCTCCGGGTCGAGTGCCGAGGTCGGTTCGTCAAAGAGCATGACGTTAGGTTTCATGCAGAGACTGCGGGCGATGGCCACCCGCTGTTGCTGTCCGCCCGAGAGCTGGCCGGGAAATTTCTTGGCCTGTTCGGCAATCCTGACCTTTTCCAGGTAGTACATGGCGATTTGTTCCGCCTCTTTTTTCGGCGTCTTGCGCACCCAAATCGGCCCGAGGGTCAGATTCTCGAGGATGGTGAGATGGGGAAAGAGGTTGAAGTGCTGAAACACCATGCCCACCTCGGTCCTGATCTTTTCGATATTTTTCAGATCATTGGTCAGTTCGATGCCGTCGACGACGATACGACCCCGCTGATGTTCCTCCAGGCGGTTAATGCACCGGATCAGCGTCGATTTCCCCGAGCCGGAAGGGCCGCAGATGACTATTCGTTCGCCTTTTGAAACCGTCAGATTGACATCCTTTAAGACATGGAACTCCCCGTACCATTTATGCATATTTTCGATGGTGATAATCGGCATCGTGTCGACATTCTGCTGTCCGGCTTTTTGCGGGTTCATTGCTTTTCTTCCTCGGTTCTGATCACGGTTGATCATTATGGTGGTTTGATTCTTTCCTTTTTCGGGGCAATTCTTGGCTAATGCCCGGTATCAAGCTCCTTTTCCAGCCGTCTGCTGTAGTTGGACATGGCGTAACAACAAACAAAGTAGACCAACGCCACGAAAAAATAAGCCTCGGCGGAAAAGCCCATCCACTTCGGGTCGGACAGCGTGGTCTGGGTGGTTTTCAGTAAATCGTACAGGGCAATGATGACTACCAGCGAGGTGTCCTTGAAGGCCGAAATAAGAATGCCCATCGAAGGTGGAATAACAATTTTCAAGGCCTGGGGCAGGATGATCAAGCGCATGGCCTGGAAGTAATTCAGCCCAAGGGATTCGGCCGCCTCGTATTGTCCCTTGTTCATACCCTGCAGGCCGCCACGCACCACCTCGGCAATATAGGCAGCGGTAAAGAGAATAATCGCCACCTGGGCCCGCAGAATTTTATTGAGGGTCACCCCTTCCGGCAAAAACAACGGGAAAACCACCGACGACATAAACAACATGCTGATCAGGGGAACCCCTCTGATCAACTCGATGTACACCACAGAAAAAGATTTGATGATCGGCATCCTCGATTGTCGGCCGAGGGCCAACATCACCCCAATCGGATAGGCGGCGGTGAGGCCGAACACCGACAGCAGCAAGGTGAGCGGCAGTCCGCCCCAGTTATCACTGTCAACGACCTCAAGGCCGAGGCCGCCCTTTAGCAGCAGGCCCATGGAAAACAGACCAAGCAACCAGGCAT
The DNA here is from genome assembly GCA_903875445.1 of uncultured delta proteobacterium. Classification (GTDB taxonomy): domain Bacteria; phylum Desulfobacterota; class Desulfobulbia; order Desulfobulbales; family Desulfocapsaceae; genus Desulforhopalus_A. The sequence goes on from CAIQWD010000027.1 coordinate 84,163, forward strand.
AAGCCAGCGATTTCCGCCAATGTTTCCGATTTTGGCTAAAAAACAGCAACAGCACCAGAATGATCATCGCCAGCAGCGGTCGCCATTGCAGCTGGTGCGGATAAAAGCCGAAAGTAATAAAACGGATATTGGCGGTGATGACCGACCAACAGGCGCCGCTCCCTGCCTTGCACTGGTCACTGGTGGTAAACCAGCTGCTGTTGATAAAGGCCCACTTGATGAAGGAAGGAAGGGTCATAGAGAGCAGATAGAGAACAATCAACGAGAGGATGGAATTGAACCATCCGTCAAACAGGTTGACACGCATCCAGCCAATAATACCGATGCTGGTAACCGGCGGCTTGATGGCATCAGCGACTTTTTGGGGTTTAGTGAGTTCCATGGTTGCCATTATCTTTCCACGATAGCGATTTTTTTATTGTACCAGTTCATGAACGCCGAGGTCGAGAGGCTGAATGCCAGGTAGACGAACATGATCAAGGCGACTCCCTCAATGGCCTGGCCGGTCTGGTTAATGGTAGTACCGGCCACCGAGACAAAATCGGGATAACCGATGGCCACCGCCAGTGAGCTGTTTTTGGTCAGATTGAGCATCTGGCTGGTAAGCGGCGGCACAATCACCCGCAGTGCCTGGGGGAGAATCACCAGATTAAGAACCTGACCAGGTTTCAGGCCGATGGTCAGCGCCGCTTCGCGCTGACCCTTGCCGACCGACTGGATTCCCGCCCGGACGACTTCGGCAACAAAGGCCGAGGTATAAAGAACGAGACCGAGGAGCAGCGCGGTGAATTCCGGACTGATGGTGACTCCGCCTTTAAAATTGAAACCGGACAGCCTCGGTACATTCATGGTCGCAGGTGCACCCGTCAGCCACCAGGCGAGCAGGGGCAGACCGACGAAGAGGGCGATGGCGACTTTCATTACCGGAAAGATCCGGCCGCTGGCCGCCTGACGTTTGGCTGCCCATGTGCGGATGAAGAAAATCAGTAGGCAGGCCAGGCCGAAGGCCGCCGCCGCATAGAGATGGGCAACATGCCAATACGGTACCCCGAAAATAAGCCCCCGGTTGCAGAGGAAGACACCCGGCATGAGACCGAGCGCCTTTTGCGGTGCCGGCAGGATCTCATAGAAGAAGGCGTACCAGAAAAACAGTTGCAGGAGTATCGGAATGTCCTGGAACACCTCGATATAGATGGCCGCGAGTCTGGCCATTAGCCAGTTTTTGGATAGCCGGGCGATTCCCAGGACCGTCCCGAAAATGACGGTGAGGGTAATACCGATGAAGGCGACGACCAAGGTATTGAGAAAACCTATGGAGAGCGCCCGACCGTAGCTATCGGCGGCGGAGTAACGCATAAGTTTTTCACCGATCTCGAAAGAAGCTTCTTTCCCGAGAAAGTCGAACCCTGTCGAGATCGACTGCCGCTCAAGGTTGGCCAAGGTATTGTGGATCAGATAATAACTGAGCAGCCCGACACCGATTACGGTGAGCAGCTGATAGAGAATTGCCAGCTTGGCCGGGTCACGCAGAAAGGGAATTTTCTCTGGTACAGTAGTGTCCATATTCACCTGCATAATCGGTCCTGCCCGGCAGGAACCGGGCAGGACATCGGGGTTAATTCGCTACTTAAAAGGAGGTGAATACATCAGACCGCCATTATTCCACAGGGCGTTTAGGCCGCGTTTGAGCATCAGCGGGGTGTTGACGCCGACGTTACGTTCAAAGACCTCGCTGTAGTTGCCGACCTGCTTGACAATATTGTAAGCCCATTTCTCGTCAAGGCCGAGGGACTTGCCGTTACCCGGGGTAACGCCGAGGAACCGCATGACAGCAGGGTTGGTGCTGGTCATCATTTCGTCGACGTTCTTCGAGGTTATGCCCAGTTCTTCCGCCTCGATCATCGCCAGGACCACATAGTTGACGACATCCTTCCATTGGTTGTCGCCATGCCGGACAGCTGGGGCGAGAGGTTCCTTGGAGATGATTTCCGGGAGGATGGTATAGTCGGCGGGATTGGGGGCTACCGCGCGGATACCGGCCAGCTGAGAGGCATCGGAGGTCAGACAATCGCAACGACCGGCGAAGAAGGCCTTGGCCAATTCGGCATTGTTCTCGATAACCACGGGATTCATCTTCATCTTGTTGACTCGGAAATAATCGGCGACATTCTGCTCGGTGGTGGTGCCGGGGAGGACGCAGACGGAGGCGCCATCCAGTTCCTTGGCGCTTTTTACCCCGAGTTTGTTGGGAATCAGGAAGCCCTGGCCGTCATAGTAGTTGACCTGAACGAAGTCGAGACCGAGGTCGGTGTCACGACTAAGGGTCTGGGTGGCATTACGGGTGAGGACATCAATCTCGCCGGATTGCAGAGCGGTGAAACGGGTTTTGGTGGTCAGCGGGGTAAATTTCACCTTTTCCGCATCGCCGAAAATGGCGGCGGCAATCGCTCTGGCGGTATCGATATCAAGGCCTTTCCATACGCCTTTTTCATCGGGTTTGCCGAAGCCGAAAAGGTCGCTGTTGACGCCGGTCTGAACAAAGCCCTTGGTCTTGACAGCATCAAGGGTGCCGGAAATCGCAACGCCTGCGGTCAGACAAAATGCGACCACTACTGCTGGGACAATTCGCTGAAAATGTGCCATAAAAACGCCTCCTTGTGGAATTGTAGTAAATTATGCCGCCGGAGAACCTCGTCGGACAGCTGGAATCGATACTTCGCAATGACCAAGCCCTTCAACAGCACCTAATTCTACCTGATAGGCACGATCATCGTTAATAGATAATGTTATTCCAATATTTACAGATTGTGTCAAGCAGTCTGATCACTGGGAATCATTATTTTAAACAGGGGCAAAGGTCGAGACCATCAACACTTTCAGAGTATTTGATCTATGGTCGACGTCGCTTTATGAGGATAACTGATGGGTGCTTGCGGTGGGAAGGAATATCTCTTCCCTCAGGTGAAGGGTAATTTCATCCGGTGTGAGGTCGAGGAAGCTGAACAGGTACTTTTCAAAGTCCAGGGTACGTTTAAAATTCAGGCGGATATGCTGTTCCTTCTGCGGATTGTCGTCGCCATAGCGTTCAAGAATATATTCAAGACGACTGGCCAGCGGCACCACCTGGTCGTGGCGCACCCGCTTGTCGGCATAGAAAACCAGTTCTTTGGCACCGAACAGGCCGCGTTGGTAAAGATCGGCATGAAAATGCTGCAACACCACATGTTCGGCGACGATCGCGCCGATCTCCGGGTAGCCGAGATCGACGCAGATCTGCCGACCGATTTCCGCATGATGGCAACCGGTTTTGATGCACAGGGTCTTGGCGATATCGTGCAGCAGGGCGCCGGCAATTGTCTCGTCGCGGTTCGGCGGGGGACCTGGGCATTTCCCTGTTCTCGCCAGGCCATCGACCAGGGCCCCGGCTACCCGGGCGACAAGAATCGAGTGCTCGCGAATATTGTCAAACATTGCAAACTGGTCGAAAAGGTCTCGGCACTGGCTGGGGGAAGGAATGGCTATGGCCATGGGATCACTCATGTTATGATGATATATTTCGACCGTTATCGGCAACTGAGTTCATGGACCGCGTCAACGGCAATTTTCGCCTGTTCCGGTGGGGTGAATTGATGAATCCCGTGGCCGAGGTTGAAAATGTGACCATGTGCATCCTTGGCATCGTCGAGCAGGCGACCGATCCTCGTCCGCAACCGGTCCTTGGGGAGGAGCAGGGCAAAGGGGTCGAGGTTGCCTTGAACCGCTTTTGCCCCGACTCTTTTTATGGCTTCACCGATGGGAATGCGCCAGTCGAGGCCGATAACGTCGGCACCGGAGCCGGCGGAGAGTTCGAGTAGCGTCGCCCCGTTATTGGCAAAATAGATGAGGGGCAGGGCGCACGGCTTAAGGGCGGCGAGAATCTTTTGTACATAGGGCAGGGCGAACTCGGCAAAATCGTCGGGTGCGAGGATCCCGACCCAGCTGTCGAAGAGTTGCAGGGCCTGGGCTCCGGCCCTGGCCTGGGCCTGCAGGTATAAGATGGTGCTGTCGGTAATTTTGGCCATCAGGTTGTGGAACAGTTCCGGTTCGCGGTACATCATCTTCTTGGTTTCCCAGAACACCTTGGAGGACCCGCCTTCAATGAGGTAGGTGGCACAGGTAAAAGGCGCTCCGGCAAAACCGATGAGCGGCACCTGCAACTCCCGGCGCAGCAGGCGGATGGTTTCCATGACAAAACCTGTTTGTTCGTTCGCGTCGGGAACGATGAGGCGGTCAAGGGCGGCCTGGTCGCGAATGGTCGTATGAAAAATCGGTCCCCGGCCTTCGTGGAATTCAAGCGGTGCCCCCATCGCCTCCATGAGAATGAGGATATCGGAAAAGAGGATTGCCGCATCCATGCCGAGGAGGTCCACCGGCTGGAGAGTCACCTCGACGCACAGCTCCGGGGTCTTACACAGTTCGAGAAAGGAGATTTTGCCCCTGACCTTCTGGTATTCCGGCAGATATCGTCCGGCCTGGCGCATCATCCAGATCGGCGTGTAAGCGGTTTGTTCACCGCGGCATGCTTTGAGAAAGGTATCGTTCATAGATTTTTCAGGTTGATTTCTGGTAGTGTGCTTCTATTGTTCTTTTGGGGTAAATTGCCTTGGAATGTAGCTGCAAAAGGGCTCTTGGGCCAGATAGTCTCCCGTCATGGCATAAGCCCTTGCCCGGCATCCGCCGCAGACCCCGACATATTCGCATTTTCCACAATTATCCTTATACCCTTTGAAATCGCGAAGTTGAAGGAAAAGTTCCGATTCTTCCCAGATTGTTTTAAAAGGGGTCTTGGTGATGTTGCCGGCGGATTTGGCAAAGTAGCTGCAGGGTAGGACCTCGCCGTCGACATCGATCAGGCAGATGAGCTGGCCGGCCAGACAGCCTTTCGAGCCGCCGGTTGAAAACTGCAGATTCCTCCTCGCCAATTTTTCGCCCTCCTCCTTGGCCTTCTGCCGAACAATCCGGTAGTAATGGGGGGCGCAGGTCGGCCGCATGAGCAGTTCATTCTCCTGCTTTTCGACTTGATAATGCCATTCGAGGATTTCGTCGTACACGCTCTCCGGAATGAGTTCCTCCATGATCTCCTGGCCGCGACCGGTGGGGACGATCATGAACATATACCAGGCGGTGGCTCCGAGGGATTTGACGAGCCGGTAGATTTCCGGGATTTCCAGGCGATTGCGAACGGTAAAAGAAGAATTGATCAAAAAAGGGATGGAGTGTTTTTTAAAGAGGCGGATGGCGTTCATGGTGCCGTCAAAGGCCCCTTGTTGATTCCTGAAGTTGTCGTGGGTTTCGGCCCTTGCACCGTCGAGGCTGAGGGACACCATTTTAATCTCGGCCGCCTTTATTTGCTCGCAGATGGCGTCGTTTACCAGGGTGCCGTTGGTGGCCAGACACATGCGAAAACCTTGAGCGGTGCCGTATTTGGCGATCTCGAAGACATCGGCGCGGAGCAGAGGTTCGCCGCCGGAAAGCACCAGCACCGGCCTCGCGTAGGAGGCGATAGCGTCGATAATCGCCTTGGCCTGGTCGAAGGAAAAATCGGGGTGTCCGGCGGCTTCAAGTTCAGATGAGGAGCGGCAGTGGACGCATTTGAGATTGCAGCGGCGGGTGATTTCCCAGGCTATCCATTTCGGTTGAAACTCCATGCACTCTCCTCCCTGCGCGGTTGCTGTCTTTGAAAAAGCTACAGGAAAATGTTGTGACCCTTTGTGGTCGTGAATCTTGCCCAATAGGTTTGTTCATTGAGCCGCAACGTGGAAAAAACCATAATCGGGATAGCTTGTAAACAGTAAGTATTTTCGCGGGAGAAATAAAGCGCCCACCTTCCGGAGGCCTATTGCGATTTCTTTGGAGGGGAGGTGGAAGCATCGCAAGTATTCGCGTTAAGCCGTTGTAAAAAAATATGGGCCGAAGGCATGCCTGGAACGGCATAAGGAGCCGTAAGGAAATGGTTATAAATGGTCTAGTTATTTCCTAACGGCTCCTAAATCTTGAATTCCCGATGCTTGATCTTTATAATTTGTGCTAAATAGCTTATAGTGCTAACCCTGTTACGATCCGGCTGGTAAAAGCCTTGTTGGTTATGCAAAGTGTTCAAAGTGACGCACAAAATCTTGCGCTAAGATACGCATTGAAGGGGAAATATGTTGATCTCACCGGTTGTTCTGAGCAGTCCCGAAGGTGAAAGCCTGCTGCACGGCCTGTTGAACCGTTTTCAGGCGGGCGATAATTCCTGTCGTGGAGTTGTCAGGGATATACTCCAGGCGGTGCGGGAAATGAAGGATGAAGCGGTGGTCGCCTATGGCCGCAAATACGATGCCCCGGAACTGAGTGCCGGGCAACTGCAAGTGAGCGCCAAGGAACTGCAGGAGGCCTACCAACAGGTTGACGACCAGTTTCTCGAAAGTCTTGGCAGGGCTATCGAACGTATCCAAGCCTTCCACGAACGGGAGATGGAAGACTCCTGGTTGCAGACTCGTGAGGATGGGACAATCGTCGGCAGGCTGGTACGTCCCGTGGACTCGGCCGGGCTCTATGTTCCCGGCGGCAAGGGTGGAACGACCCCGCTCGTCTCCTCGGTCCTTATGAACGGCATTCCGGCCGGTATCGCCGGTGTCAACCAGCGGGTGATGGTAACGCCTCCGGGTAAAGACGGCAAGGTCAGTCCGCATCTTCTCGTGGCCGCCCAGGAAATAGGTATCACCGAAATTTATAAGGCCGGCTCGGCCTGGGCGATCGGCGCCTTGGCCTTTGGTACCGAGACCATCCCCCGCGTCGATGTGATTGTCGGCCCCGGCAACCAGTATGTCGCCGAGGCGAAAAGACAGGTGTCGGGAATGGTTCGCATCGATATGATCGCCGGGCCCTCCGAGGTGCTGATCGTCGCCGATGCCACCGCCTCCGCCGTAAGTGTTGCCGCCGATATGCTGGCGCAGGCGGAACATGATCCGCTGGCCCTGGCCATTCTCGTGACCACCCATGCGCCACTCGCCGGCGCGGTGGTGGCCGAACTTGAGCGGCAGTTGCCGTTGCTGTCCAGGCAAGAAATTGCCCGGAAGGCGCTGGCCGACCGCGGGATCATCCTCATCGCGGAAGACCTGGAGACGGCAATTGAACTCGCCAACAATGTGGCAATCGAGCATCTTGAATTGATGATAGCCGACCCTTGGTCGCAGCTCCCGCATATCCGTCATGCCGGGGCGATTTTCCTCGGTGCCAATACCCCGGAGGCGGCCGGAGACTATATTGCCGGCCCGAATCATGTCCTGCCGACCATGGGCACCGCGCGGTTTGCCTCGGCCCTTGGGGTTGAGACTTTTTTGAAAAAGAGTTCAATCATCAGTTATTCGGCGCAGGGCCTTGCCGCCGACAGCGAGCATATCATCCGTTTGGCAGAACTCGAGGGCTTGACCGCCCATGCCGCCTCGGTTGCCGTGAGACTCGGGAAATGAGCAGCGAGTTTTCTGCTCGCCTGGCAACCGGCCTGAACAGTTTTAACCTGGTTCTGCCGCCCGATGCGGTTGGGCGACTGGCGTGCTATTTCAACGAACTGCTGAAGTGGAGCAAAAAGGTCAACCTGATCGCCAAGGCGACCGAACCGGAGCAGATTATTGAGAACCATTTTATCGATTCCCTGACCCTTCTGCCGCTGCTTACCGGCGCTGGCACGCATCTTTTGGACATCGGCAGCGGTGCCGGTTTTCCCGGCCTGGTCTGCAAGGCGGCCCTGCCGGAGCTGGCCGTCACCCTGGTGGAACCGCGCGGCAAGCGGGTAAGTTTTCTTGGCCATATCGCCCGAACCCTGGGACTGCAGGGAGTCACCATTCTTACCTGCCGGATTGAGAACGAGGTGCAGCTGCCATCTAGGCAGATCTTCTCCCATATAACCGGCAGGGCGATAACGGAGATCGGCCCTTTCCTTCTTATGGTCGAAAGGTTCGCCCCGACCGGTCCGCAGGTGATCTGTATGAAAGGCCCGAAATGGCAGGAAGAACTGGCCACCGCTGCGGAAATTGTCAGCCGTTCTTCCTATAGGCTGACCAAGGTGATTGAGCATACATTGCCTTTTTCCGGGGCAAAACGCAGTCTTTTGCTTTTTGACAGCCGGTAAGCAGTTGAAAGTTGTTTGTTGTTGCTTGCGATTCCTATTAACGTAACTCAGGTGAAAGAATGAAAAATATTGCAGTGTTGGCCGGTGACGGCATCGGTCCGGAAGTGATGAAAGAGGCCATCAAGGTTCTTGATTGTGCACAAAAAAAGTTTGCTTTCGAACTTTCTTATCAATACGCCGATGTCGGCGGCATAGCCATCGACAATCACGGCCAGGCCCTGCCGCCGACAACCCTTGCTCTCTGCGAAAAGAGCGATGCCATCCTCTTCGGTTCGGTCGGTGGTCCAAAGTGGGAAAACCTGCCGCCGCAGGAACAACCCGAGCGGGCGGCCCTCCTGCCTCTCCGTAAACATTTCGATCTGTTCTGCAATTTTCGCCCGGCCAAGGTCTATAAATCGCTGATTGCCGCCTGCCCCCTGCGCCCGGAGATCGTCGGCGACGGCTTTGATGTGCTGTGTGTGCGCGAGTTGACCTCCGATATCTATTTCGGCACGCCCAAAGGGCGGGAAGGACAAGGGGACGAGGAAAGGGCCTTCGATACCATGGCCTATACCCGATTTGAAATTGCCCGGATTGCCAGAATGGCCTTTGCCGCCGCCCGCGGGCGGCGGGGCAAGGTGACGTCGGTCGATAAGGCCAACGTCCTCACCACCATGGTCCTTTGGCGCCAGGTGGTGGTGGAGATAGCGAAGGAATTCCCGGACGTCGAGCTGAAACATATCTATGTCGACAACGCCACCATGCAGCTGGTGCGCGATCCGCATCAATTCGATGTGCTGCTCTGCGGCAACATGTTCGGTGATATCATCTCCGATGAAGCGGCAATGCTGACCGGTTCCATGGGTCTTCTCGCCTCCGCCTCCCTCAATAAAGACAACTTCGGTTTGTATGAACCGGCCGGTGGCTCCGCCCCCGATATCGCCGGCAAAGGCATCGCCAACCCCATCGCTGAAATTTTATCGGCGGCGATGATGCTTCGCTACAGCTTTGGCCTCACCGAGGCAGCGGCGGCCATAGATAACGCGGTCGAGGCTACCCTTGATAAGGGCATACTGACCGCCGATCTTACCAGCAAGAAGGCGGCTGCGGTCGGTACCGCCGCCATGGGTGATGCCATCGTCAGGGCATTGCAAGGTTAAGAAGAGCAAGACAGTCCCGGAAAACCACAGTCACATGTTTTCCGGGACGGAGGAACGCCCATGCAGAACAAGGAGAATGTCATTCTCGTGGCCAACGAGGCCTCTACCGAGCTTGGTCATAAACTGGCCGAGCGGCTGTGGATGCCGTTTACCGAAATGATCCGCAAGCGCTTTTCCGACGGCGAGCAATACCACGCCTTTCCAACGTCCATAGCCGGCAAGGATCTGGTGATCCTTGGCGTCACCCACGACGACACTTCGCATCAGGAACTCCTCGATCTTATCTCCGGGGGGATCTATTGGAATGCTTTGTCGATCAGCGTCATTATCCCTTTTCTCGGCTATTCCACCATGGAAAGGGCCAAACCGCGATCCCATGAAATCCCCAAGGGGATTACCCGGACCAGGCAGATATTCAAGGCCAGACCCAATTACGTGGCCTTCGTCGATCTGCATTCGGAGGCGGTTCTCCATGCCCATGGTGGAGAAATTCGTACTCAGCATGTTTGGACTGACGACCTGGTGGTCGACAAAATAAAAAAGAGCGGGCTCACTGATTATGTCCTCGTCTCTCCGGATTACGGCTATTCCAAAAGGATCGCCAAGCTGGCGAGCATGTTGGATTGTCCGCATACAGCCGCCGACAAAGACCGCTATGATACCGATAAAACCATTGTCGGCCAGGTGTCGAGCGTCGTTAAGGGGAAAACGGCCATAATTTGCGACGATATGATCCGTACCGGCGGTTCGATCCTCCAGACCGCCAGGAGATGTCTTGAGGCGGGAGCGAAGGATGTCGTCGCCCATGCCACGCATCTGGTGCTGGCCGGCGATTCCCTGGAAAATTTTCGCCACGGACCGATCTCCCGGATCCTCGGTTCCGACACCTATCCGGGGCGGAAAAGCGACGACCTCCTTGATGTCTATTCGGTGGCACCGCTTCTCGCCGACGTTATTGAACAGCATCTGCAGATCTGAAGGACAGGCCGTACAAGAAAGGGGCAGCCATCACCGTGTCCACTGCGGATGCGGTGAAACAGGGCTGTCAATGGCCGGCAAGGGAGCCGTGGTTGGGGTATGAAAAGAGAAGACATCGCACTGCATCTTCGACAGTCCCTCCTTTTTAAGGATGCCACTGCCTCTGAAATCGAATCCTATGCCGGGGGTGCCCGGGTACAGATTATTCCGGAAGGGCAGTATGTGTACCGACAGGGGGAGGCCAGCGAGGTTTTCTTTATCCTTGCCATGGGGGAGGCGGAGCTGGTTCTCGGCAGTGACAACGGTCGTGTGAAAATCGTCGGGAGAATAGGGCCGGGCGGTCATTTTGGCGAGACCGGTATCCTTACCGACAAGCCGCGCTCGCTTTCGGTCCGTGCCCTGTGCGATCTTGTAGTCATCTGCTTTGACAAACGTTATTTCAAGATCACCCTCCTTGCCAACAGCAGGATACACAGGCAGTTGGACGCGATCCTCGCCGAGAGGCTGCGGGTGGCTTTCCTCGATCAGGTGGACCCGAGCAGCGAGGGAAGTCGGCAGGAGGAAGAATCCGAGGCGGATGACGTCATTCTTTTCAAAGAGTCGAATATGTCGGCCATCAGTCTCAGACGCTTGGCCCGGAGGCGACAAGACGATATTCGAGAATCGAAAACGGCGCAAAAAACCCAGGCGGTAGTCGATCAATTGGCGATGAGTAGTTCGCCCTTCATCCTCACCGGTGAGGCGGGGACCGGCAAACTCATCATCGCCCGGCAGATCCATCTGCAGAGTAAACGCGCCGGCGGACAGTTCCTGGAGGTGGATTTGCGCGACTTTGAGCCCCTGCAACTGGAACGCGTCTTATTCGGCAATGAACAGAGTGCCTTTCCCTTTGTCCAGGCTCGTCAGGCCGGATTGTTCGAGCAGACCGCCAACGGCACCCTGGTTTTCACCCACATTCATTTGATGAAAGAAGAGTTGCAGGAAAAGCTTGTGCGGATTCTCGAAAGCAGCAGTTACCATCACATCGACAGTAATCGGCAGGTGGCGATGCAATCGCGACTTGCCTTTATCAGTTCCTATCCCCTCGATCATCTGCGGAGCACCGGCAAACTGTTGCCGGAATTGCTCGCTCTGATACAGGGTCGGCACTTCCACGTTCCACCCCTGCGCAACCACAAGGAGGATCTGCCACGCCTGGTGCTCCATTACCTTGAGCGTTTCAGCAAGGAATACGGCAAGAAGATCTTTAAGGTGTCCCCGGAAACCCTGGGCATTTTCATGAACTACGATTGGCCCGGCAATCTGACCGAATTGTCCAGCGTCATTCGCCGGGCGGTCATGCTGGCAAAAAAAGATGAAATCGTCGCCGAACAGATTTTACTTGGCCTGCCGAAGACGGAAGGCAAGTGGGAGTATAATATCCTGCGCATCGCCTGGATCAGGAAATTTCTCGAAAGCCGCATCTTTCCGAGGGTTCCTCAAGTTATTATCGGTTGTGTCCTGTTGATTACCGTTGTCTTTCTCTTTTTTGGGCCGTCGGACCCGCAGGCGAATATCGGCCTAACCCTGGGGTGGTACATCGGTTGGCCGCTGATGTTTTTCTCGTTCTTCTTTCTCGCCAGAACGTGGTGCAGCGTCTGCTCCCTTGCCCTGCCTGGGACCCTTCTGCAAAATATCGTCAAACCGACACGTAAGACTCCTGAGTTCATCAAGGAGTATTCCGGTTGGATCATGGCCATGCTGTGTATTTTGGTGTTTTGGATCGAGATTGTCTGGGACGCGTATAACAATCCTTATCTGACCGGTGGAATCATCCTCATCATTACCTTGGGTTCTATCCTCTTCAGTGTGCTCTTTTCCAGGCGCAGCTGGTGCCGCTACCTTTGTCCCCTGGGAGCGGTGAACGCTATTTTTGCCATGCCTTCGGTTGTTGAATTGCGCTCGAACAGGCACGTCTGCCTCAATCGTTGTCAGAATCACTCATGTTTTACCGGGGATGGAGATAATTCCGGCTGTCCGATGTTCAGACATCCCTATCTGGTCGATAACAACCGGGACTGCATCATGTGTGCGAAATGTATCAAGAGCTGCGGCAATAGTTCGATTCAACTGAATTTGCGTCTTGCACCACAGGAATTGTGGGCGTTAGAGACACCGCGACGGGCCGACAGCTTCCTTATCGTCTCCATGGGGGCGATCTTTTTCCCCTTTGCCCTGCAAAGCGAGTTTTTCCGACTGACCGACTGGCTGGTGACCCTTGCCGCTCATGCGGGTATATTGCTTCCCGGGCATCTCGTCGGCAGCGTCATCTTTTTTTTGTTAATCCTGGTGTTCCAGATCGGCTACTACCTCATGGTGACCATTCAGTCCCTGTATGCCAGAATAGACAAAAATCTACTGCTCCCCCTCTTCGGCTATGGGGTCATTCCTCTTATTCTTGGCGGCTATATGGCCCTGCACCTGGAATTTTTCGTCAGAGGTGCCGGGCGAATACTTCCTAACGTCCAGGAATTGCTCGGTATGCATTCTTCCTATGAAAATTTGCGACTGATCAGCGGCGACAGCACCCATGTCTTGCAAATTTTGACGGTGCTTGGTGGTTTTTTGGCTTCGCTTTATGTTACCTATCGGATCACCGAGCGGGTGCTGGTCGGCGATGCCTTGACCTCAAAAGCTTTGGCCATTCCTTTCAGTTTTCTCACGATTCTTGCGGGACTGTTCGTCTTCATGGTTTAGGATTGGCAACGAAAATATAAAGCCCATATTTCGTAACGGCTCCTAAGCTTTGTTGTAAATATTGGATTGACTAATTCCCGGGGAGTTGCCACAATATACAGATTACAAAACGGAAGACGGAAAGGAAAAAATGAGCAAACAAAGAATGTTTGTATAACTGCCTTCCTAAGATTCCAAGTCAATTTTGGTCGTAACTCATCTCTATCGCCAACATATCTATGAAAACCGTCGGTTTTATTATCTTATTGTTTATCCTCCTGTGTCAGCCACTTTTCTCGGTAGCCGGCGACAATTCTCCGGCTCCTAATATTTTCCCAAATCTCCTCGATGAGGAGGTAAGTGTCGACGAGGCAGTTGAGAGAGGACAAGAGGTGGCGGTTTATGATCCGCTGGAATCGATGAATCGGTTCCTTTTTGAGGTCAATGATCGGCTGTATATCTGGGCGGTGAAGCCGGTTACCAAAGGCTACCGATTGGTTCTGCCCCATGAACTCCGGGAAAGCCTTGGAAATTTCTTCCTTAATATCAGTTTTCCGGTGAATTTTCTCAATTCCGTTTTGCAAGGCGACTTCAGTACCATGGCCATTGTTGCGGAACGGTTTCTCATCAACAGCACAATAGGCATTTGCGGCCTGGTCGATGTGGCTGCCGGCGAGTTTGATATCGGCCCTCGGCGTGCCGATTTTGGTCAGACCCTCGGGCGGTGGGGGATCGGAGAAGGAATGTTTATCTACTGGCCGTTAGTTGGTCCTTCCAATTTGCGAGACACCATCGGTTTGACAGCTGACACCTTTGCCAAGCCGCTCCCCTATTTATACGATGATCGCATGATTGATCTCGCTATCTATTCAACCGAAAGGATCAATGTCCTGTCTCTCAACCCGGGTCTTTACGAAGATCTGAAAAGGTACTCACTGGATCCTTACGTAGCTGCCCGTCAGGCATATTCCGAATATCGTAGGAGCCTCCTCGTTCGAGACTGAGTGGCAACACCAGAACCTCATTCCAAGTTAGGCGTTGTTATTGCCAGGTCGATGGGCCAAAAAAGAAATCGGGCAGAAAATACAAACTGCGTAGATTCTACCCGATTGGGGGGGCTTGATAATCTCCCTCGTGGGGTTACCCTTTTTAAAGCAAAGGGCGTGCCATGAATCAATCAATTATATTTTCTCATTAAGATGATTTATTTCAGTTCCTTATATCCGGTCCTATGGTTTCCATAAAAAACCAAGTGGCATTCAATTACATAAAACCTGTTAGCATTTCCAAAGTGTAATTCAAGGCTGTTACTGGTAATTCGGGTCCCGGTACCGAGCGGAGAGCGGATTTTCGCAAAAGAAGCAATTGCTGCGAGAATTTTGCGGTTTTCCGACAATTGCTGCTAGACTTGTCACGTCTTTTTATGTTAGTGATTCCTACAGCATTTCCTAGTGATACTAAGGAAGTGTCAAGAAAGTGCCAAGGTTCGCCTGGTGCCGACGCCGGTGCCGTATGGGGAGCCAAAATGCGATGTGCTGCAGAGATGTGCTCTTACGAGTGCTAGCCGTTTAGCCTACAAACGGCATGGGGTTGAAGGATGAAACGATTCATTAGATATGGTGTTGTTCCTGTAGGGATTTTTTTCATTCTCTTGCTTGTTACCGTCATCCTTATTCCTATTTTGGTAAACGTCCAAAAATATGTTCCGGAGATTGAAAAACAAGTCAACAAGGCCACCGGAAGAGCGTTTTCACTCGGTCCGGATCTCGGGGTGTCTTTTTTTCCCTGGCTGAGTATTTCCTTTTCCGATATGAAAATCGGCAATCCGCCGGGTTTTTCGAGTGACGAGTTTATCAAGGTACGAAGCTTCGAAGCGAGAATTAAGGTATTGCCCCTGTTGCGGAAACGGATTGAAATAAGTCGCTTTGTCGTCGGAGGCCTGTCGGTTAATCTTGAGAAAAACGCGTCTGGACAGGTTAACTGGGAGTTCGGGGGGGAAGCGGAAAGCGGTAAAGACTCCGCGACATCCCCTCCCTTTTCTCTTGGCCTTCTTGCGGAAAAACTGTCCTTTGCCCTCTTGGCTGTGACTGATGGTCAGGTGAAGTGGCATGACAGCACGCAGAACGTTAAGTACCAGGTTGAGGACATCATGCTGCTGCTCAACGATTTCACTCCTGATCGTCCGGTTTCCCTGGATTGCAAGGCTACCTTCGATGGAAAAGCGGTGGCTGTCGAAGGCAAGGTTGGTCCGATAATGGAGGAGAAAAACAATCAGGGCGCTTTGCCGGTCGATCTTGTTTTCAGTGTGGTGAACAAAATGCGGGGACAAATGCGGGGCACGATCACCCCACAGGACAAGATTCCGAACTTTGACTTGTCTCTGCACCTTTATTCTTTTTCTCCTCGCGATTTTTTATCCGCCTGTGATCTGCCTTTTCCTCTACAGACCAAAGATCCCGAGACATTCAGGGCTTCCGATCTGGAATTTACGGCTCGTGGCGACAAGGAGAAAATCACCATCGAGAAGGGCATTGGCCATCTCGATGACTCGAAACTGAATTTTTCGCTTCTGGCCCAAAACTTCAAGCATCCGCAGGTCGATTTCACCCTCGATCTCGACCGAATCGATCTTGATCGCTACCTGCCGCTCTCCATCCCGGAGGATCAAACCGATGAAAAAAATCCCGGGCAGGAGGAGGCCGTCGGCGGATGCAGGACGTGGAGGGATCTTGCCCTGGCCGGAGTCATTCAGGTCGGTGCCTTGAAAATGCATGGGGGAACCATGACGGAGGTGCATCTGCCGCTGCAGAGTAAAGAGGGCATCCTCACCGTGGCACCGGCCACCTTCAACATCGGTAGGGGACAAGTGGAGGCCGCTTTAACCCTTGATCTGCCTGCCGCAACTCCGACCATGCAGGCGACCTTTAAAGCCCAAGGGCTTGAGGCCGAAGCGCTGTTGCACGATTATTTCGGCTGGGACGCTCTGCGTGGCACCCTCTCCGCCGACCTGGCGCTGCAGTTTGCCGGCGGCAGGTTGGAACCGATGAACCTGAGTGGCGAGGCGACGTTACTTATACGGGACGGCTCACTGGTCGGCCTCGATTTAACCCGGACGACAGGAATGGATGGAACGCATGATAGCTCGCACGGTGCTGTTGCCGTTGACGTTCCAAAAGAAAAGCTGTCGACTGATTTCACCGAGGCTAAAAGTGTCGTCACCATCAATAACGGCCTTGTGCAAATCCGTGAGGCAAGTCTCGTTGCCCCGGACTGCAACCTGCAGATAAGCGGTACCGCTGACCTTGCTCGGCAGCAGTTGAACCTGCAGGTGAAAACCGGTTTTGTGACAACGGTCCTTGGTAAGGGCGGTCGCGAGGAAAAGGTGGATCACTCCTCCCTCTCTACAATCAGCGGTACTTTTACCGAGCCGGAAATTAACACCCGGGAGGTCTTGGCGAGTGGCGGCAATACCGGTGGCAGAAACAATCTCAAACATCTGGTGGCGCAAAAACTGTCGTCACCGCTTGAAGACGATGTGAAAAATCTGGTAGGGAAGGATCTTGTCGACCCGGCAGTTGTCGCCCAGCGATTTCGATTGCAGCCTGAGACCTTGCGGCGCACTGAGATCAAGAAAAAACTGCCAATCGGAACGGGGAAGGTACATATCGATGCCTTGCGGGAAGAAACAACGCTCCGTTAGCAGTACCGGGTGAATTGCCTATCCTCCGGCATCATTCTTTTCTCCGGTCAAATCTTTTGATGATTTCCTCTGTTGCGGCAGGAATCCAGTTGCCGGTGGATTCCATGACAACCGTGCTGCCCTGAAGCTCGTCGGTTTCCTTTGATGTTCTGTATTAATGTACAGTTTACACTTTACATTAACCATACATTTCGTTACATATGCTTTATGGAACGAAAGATCATTCATCTGAATATTGCAGACTTCGGCGTTGCGGTAGAACGTCTGCTCGACAACAGCCTGAAAGGCAAGGCATTGATCCTTGCCGAACCATCGGCTCGTTCCGTGGTGTACGATATGAGCGACGAGGCTTATGGCGATGGGGTGCGCAAGGGAATGCAACTCAGCATTGCCCGGAACCGGTGCCGTCGGGCTGTGGTTTTCCCACCTCGTCCGGAACACTACCAAAAAGCCCTGACTCCTTGTCTGCAGCATGCATTGCACTATACTCCTCTGGTTGAACGTTCCAGCGGCAACGGCCATCTCTACCTCGATGTCACCGGTACGCAACGGCTTTTCGGCTCACCTCCCGACATCGGATGGCGACTCCGTAATACTCTCCGACAAGACATCGGCCTCGATCCCATCTGGTCCTTGGCACCCAATAAACTGGTGGCCAAGGTGGCAAGCCGATTGGTCAAACCCTTGGGCGAGTACATTGTTGCCGATGGGGAGGAGGCCTCCTTTCTTGCTCCCTTGCCGCTCATGCTCCTCCCCGGCATGTCGATCCCTGATTTGATTCGGCTGCGACAGGTAAATATCCACAAGGTGTATCAAGCGGCCGCTCTTTCGCTTCGGGAACTCAGTGTGCTCTGTGATCATCGGGCCGACTTTCTCTATAGCGCAGTTCGCGGAGTTGATCCGACACCCGTTCAAGCGAATGGTTCGGCGCGCCCCAATTTTGTCCATCGGCACATTTTTTCCCCGGATACCAATAACGAGCAGGTCATACGCGCCGCTCTCACGACCCTCGCCCAGCAAGCCGGTTATAGCCTGCGACAACAGCATCTCGGTTGTCGCAGGCTGACCGTACATATACTGTATAGCGACGGTCTCAACGTTACCCGGCAAGCCGGCGTGAAATTGCCGATGAACGATGATGTCACCCTGAGAGAACAGGCAGTCCGCCTCCTTCAGCGCAGCTGCCGGCGGCGCGTCCGTTTGCGGCAGATTGCGTTGGCTTGCTCTCAGATGTGTCACCCTGTGCGGCAGTTATCGCTTTTTGAGGTGGTTGATTGCCGACAGCAGAAGAACAAACGGCTCAGCGAAGCCTTTGATACAATCCGTAATCGTTGTGGGGGCGACAAGATATATCGAGGATCGCAGCAGCCGATGGTCGCTGCCCGACCGGCATGATTTGCTTCGGCCTCCATTCGCATTTCTCGCTGATGCAGGGTACCGCCAGCCCCCGGAGTCTGTGCCGACAGGCCGGGAAGATGGGTTATCGCACTCTGGCCCTGACCGATATCAATAATCTCTACGGTCTGTGGCCTTTTCTCGCCGCCTGCGCCGAGGAAAATCTCACTCCGATCATTGGTGCCGAAATACGAACGGATAGATTCCGGCTCTTCTGTCTGGTTAAGGACCGAAACGGATACCGCAACCTCTGCCGCCTGCTTACCGAACGTCACTGCAAGCCCACTTTCGATCTGCAAACCGCCGTGACTGCCCATCACGATGGCCTGGTACTGCTGGCGTCGGATGAGACGCTTCTCTCTCACTGCCGGGATATCGGCGCCGATACGGCAGCGGCGCTGATCGGCCACCCCGATCAACACAACAGCCGTCTGCGGCAATCGGCACTTCGCCAAAGAATTCCAGTCCTTGCCATGGGGGACACCTTCTTTCTCGACCGCACAGAATACTCTTCCTATAGGTTGTTGCGGGCCATCGACAGCAACAGCTCTCTTTGCCGATTGCCGCAGAGCGAAACCGTTACAGATGGAGCACATCTCATTCCTCCTACCGAGTTGGCTCGCCGCTTCCAGGTCTGGCCGGAAAGTTTATCTCAGGCAACCCTGATTGCCGAAAAATGCAGCTTTCGCTCGCCACGAGCCGGCCTGATCATGCCTCCCTGGGAGCATGAAGATCCGGACGAGCAACTCCACCAAGCCGCCTACGAAGGAGCAGGGCAGCGCTACGGCACGCCGCTGCCGACAGAGGTTATTACTCGGCTCGAATATGAACTCGGCGTCATTGCTGCCATGCGATTTTCGTCATATTTTCTGGTAGTACGCGATATCGTCGGACCGGTTGCCCGAACCTGCGGCCGCGGCTCCGGGGCTGCCTCTCTTGTCGCCTACTGTCTCGGTATCACCAATGTCTGTCCGATACGCCACAATCTCTATTTCGAGCGATTTCTCAATCCCGGCCGTACCGATCCCCCGGACATCGACATCGACTTTGCCTGGGATGAGCGAGACCGGATCTTGTCCTCGGTCTTGCAACGTTTTGGCGCCCATGCGGCGATGGTGGCCAACCATGTCGCCCTCCAACCGCGCATGGCGATCCGCGAAACCGCCAAGGTATTCGGCATTCCCGGCGGCGAGATCAGCCGGGTAACCAAGAAGCTGCCATGGATTTGGCGAGCCGATACCGAAGACGACGGATATCTGGCTGTTTTGCAGGATCTGCCCCAGATGCGGGATGTCGATCTTTCCGGCCCATGGCCCGAGATTCTCCGGCTGGCTTCCCGAATCAGCGGTATTCCCCGGTATCTTTCCGTGCATCCGGGCGGTGTGATCATCACCCCTGATCCGATAACTGATTATGTGCCGGTGCAGATGGCACCCAAAGGGGTACCGATCATCCAGTGGGAAAAAGACGGGACGGAGGAGGCGGGCCTCGTGAAGATCGATCTGCTCGGTAACCGTAGCCTCGGTGTGATCCGCGATGCAGTCCGTCAGGTGCGGGCGAACGGCCACTGCCTGTGCGAACGGAGCTGGCTGCCGGAGGATGACCCGGCTACGCAGCGGACCGTGGCCCAAGGTTTGACCATGGGCTGTTTCTATATCGAAAGCCCGGCAATGCGGCTTTTACAGCAACGATCCGACTGTGGCGACTTCGAACATTTGGTCATCCATTCTTCCATCATCCGGCCGGCAGCCAACGAATTCATCCGCGAATATCTGCGGCGTTTGCATGGGGCTTCCTGGCAGCCCCTGCATCCTCTTTTGGCCGGGGTGCTTGATGAAACCTATGGGATCATGGTCTATCAGGAGGACGTGTCGCGGGTCGCCGTGCAGTTCGGTTTTTCCCATGCCGATGCCGACCGGTTACGGAAAATCATGTCGAAAAAGGACAAGGAAAAACAACTGAAAGATTATCGCCACCAGTTTTTTGCATCCGCTACTGAACGTGGGCTGCCGGAAGCCGATACCATTCGGATATGGGACATGATGATGAGCTTTGACGGTTACTCTTTTTGTAAGCCGCATTCTGCGAGTTATGCCCGCGTTTCCTTTCAGGCCGCCTACCTGAAAACCCACTTTCCCGCCGAATTCATGGCAGCGGTTATTTCCAATCAGGGCGGATTCTATTCGACCTTCGCCTATGTCTCCGAGGCGCGGCGACTCGGTCTGGCTATCCTGCCGCCGGATGTCAACCGCAGTGAGATATATTGGCAGGGAGGACAGTGCCGGATACGGGTAGGCTTGATGGCCATTGCTAGGCTTTGTGGCGAAACGGCGGCCAGGATTATTGCCTTACGGAAGGAGAAACCGTTCGTTTCGATGTTCGATTTTCTCCGGCGCGTCCAGCCCAAAGAAGATGAATGTATGGCTCTCATCCAGGCCGGTGCCCTGGATACCTTGCAAGCCGATGGGTGGCAGGTTGCGTCGAACCGCAGTAGTCTTTTCTGGTTGCTTGCCAGTTGGCGAAAAACCCAGACATTTGCCCAAGCCTCGCTTTTTTCCTTTGAACCAACGCCTCCCTCCCTGCCTCCCGATGATCCGCTGGAGAGGTTGCGCAACGAATACAAGGCCCTGGGGTTTCTCTGTACAGTGCATCCGATAACTCTTTTTGCCGAACAGCGAAGGCGCGCCGGGGCGGCAACAGCTAAAGAACTGCTCTGCGTACCCCTTGATACTGCGGCACGTAACCGCCATCGTTTCCTCGGCTGGCTGATTACCGGCAAGATTGTCGGCACCAAAAGCGGGGAACCTATGGAGTTCCTAACTTTTGAGGATGAAACCGGCCTGGTGGAATGCACCTTCTTCCCCAAGGTCTATGAACGGTCTTGCCACCTCCTCTACCGTAAGGGGCCGCTCTTACTGGAAGGCTATCTGGAGGAGGAATTTGGCGCCCGCACCCTCACTGTTGAACGTGCCGCCGGAGCTCAAAGTGCTTTTTCCTTTAGCCAAAATAAAAGAATTGCCATTCGAAGGCGCAAGTGAAATTCTAGGAGTCGTTTCGGCAAATTCACCCATATCACCAGCAAGTTTTATTGCCTCAGGCGAGAAAACAGCATAAAGTATGAAAAACCATTTCCCACAAAAGGAGAATCGACGTGGAGCGTCGATTCTCCTGGTTGGGATTCATTTTCGAAATTAAACAAGGAGGTTGCAAGTGAAGAAAGTGGTCTTCGCGATATTTTTTGCGACAATGTTTATTGCTGCAATGGAACCAAGTTATGCAGAAACCTTGGAGTTGCCCGGCGGAATACGGTTGAGGCTTGAAACAGGGGATTGGCATGGTGGGATACGGTCGAGGATAGAAGCGGCTCAACAAAGGATAGAACAGGGAGTCGAGCAAGGATCCCTGACAAGACATGAGGCAGGGAGGCTGCAGGGGGAATTGAGCAGCATTCTCGAAAAAATCGACTACATGAAACAAGATGGCCGTCTCGACGAACGGGAAAGGGAGATAGTCAATCGTAACCTTGATAGATTGGAGATGGATATTTCGAGGGAAAAGCACGATGATGAAATGGCGCCAAGATATGGAGAAAGTCGGGATTGGCATGGTGCAATTCGGTCGAGGATTGAAGAGGCTCAACAAAGGATAGAGCAGGGGGTCGAGCGAGGATCCCTGACAGGGCATGAAGCAAGGAGGCTGCAGGAGGAATTGGGTGGCATTCTCGAAAAAATCGACTACATGAAACAAGATGGTCGTCTCGACGAACGGGAACGGGAGACGGTCAATCGCGACCTTAATAGATTGGATATGGATATTGCGAGAGAAAAGCACGATGATGAACGAAGACGTTACTAAAGCGTCCGTCTGATTGGCAACGGGATCTGTATTTATTTTTTAATATGGGTTCCGTTTTCGGCTGCATGAAAGCATTGAACGTATCGCAGTTATTGAGGTGAAATATGAGGTTTTCACTGGTGATCGTTGTTACCATTTTCTTCCTGCTGTCCGGGTGCGCGGACAACCGAGAATTTATTCAAGAGAGGGCACTGAAACTGGCTCAAACCACCCCGCATTGCTATACCGATCAGGAATGCAAAGACAAATGGAATGCAGCTAAGGCATGGGTAGAAAAAAATTGCCCAATGGAAATAATAATTGCCACCGATTCAACCATCGAAACCGCTAAATCTCCTCCCAAGTCTTCAAGCCTTTCCGCGGTAGTAAGTAAAGAAACCTTTGGCGGCGGCAAATATAAATTCATCATCAAAACATGGTGCGATAATGCTGTCGGTTGCACCCCTGATGCCTACAATTCAACTCTGAACTTTAACGATTACTTGAATGCTGTCGTGGCAAAATGAGCATAGTAGTGACATTTTTGATAGCCTGATTGACAAATGCAACCCTGGGTCAAATTACAGCTTTGATTTAAGAGGATAATGAAATGAAGAAAAGCATAATGTTGTTTATTGTTTTATCGACCCTTCTTATATCGATTGGCGGATGTGTACTCCCGCCACCCTGGCCAGATAGTGACGAGAGATATGATCACGACAGGGACCGAGAAGGCCGTGATCACGAAAGAGGCCGAAGAGACCATGATCGTGACAGAGATCATGAGCACGATAGAGACCATGATCGTGACAAAGACCATGATCGCGACAGAGACCGTGATCGCGATAGAGACCGTGATCACGATAGAGGTCGTGATAGCTACTGAGGCCATTACGGATAGAAAAAGCTTGTTGAGCGGTTCAGTTTTCGGCTATTCGATGTAAAGGTTGTATAGGGGAGTTGGACAAATCGTCAAAAACGCAAAAAGCACTTAAAGCGGTAACGCTTTAAGTGCTTGATTTCATGTCACTCATCCTACAGCTGTTTTTTGGGAGGCGGTGCCGGCTTACTGTCATCAGCTGAGACCTGTTTATGGGCAGCCGAGAAATCATCAACGGAAGCACCATGGCCTTCAACCTCGACAATGTCACCCGCTCCGGGGATTTTAGCGCCAAGCAACTCTTCAATATCTTTGACATTGACCTTA
>CAIQWD010000028.1 GCA_903875445.1 uncultured delta proteobacterium
AGTTGTCAAGGATCGTTCCAGTCTTTAACTTACGCTAAAAACCGCGCTGCTTTATGCCGCGAAGAGGTGTTAATTTAATCTATCAAAAACACCCTGTCAATATCTTTCTTCCCTTTCTTTCGTCCCCTTCCAACTCGAATTGAAAAAGCGATAACATCACTCATGCTCGCTCCTCCTCTCCCGCCAGGACCGCGGCAAACTACTTGAACAGTTGGGTAATGTCAACAAGAAAAATGCCGATTAAAATATTTAACCGGCAAGGGTTGCAAGTTCATCTCACAAGATAGGTGAAATATAACCATGGCAAATGGTGATTATGGGTTGTTAGATATTCATTCAGGATCTTGAAGGTCTTAATTCCTGCGAAGAATGCGAATAAAAATTCTGGTCAGAGATGGATGATCTTTAATGATTTTATCCAACTCGGGAGGCAGAACTTTGCTTAAATAATCATCTATCTGGCTGTATGTCATCTCCTGCATGAGGGCCTTTTCAACATTTTCTAAAAACAGTGTTTGATATGTATCATTGTCGATATAGGACAGGATGCCGGATGTCGGAGACTGTTTCAAAAATTCTTCGATTCTTGCCTTAAATGATGAATTTTCGGCTTGTAAATCCTCAATATTTGCTTTCAAGAGAATACCTTCTTCTTGCAACTCCTTTATTTGGCCGTTCAGTTCCGAGTTGTTTGCCTGAAGATGGATAATCTCTTGTTGCATCCGGTTTTGCTCCTCCAAATTAATTAGTGTTTCAGACCCGTATTTTTCACAGCAAGACCAGAAGGTATTCCTACAGGTCAAGACGTCTTGCGATAAGTTTTTTTTTAAGTCTGAATATATTTGTGAGGCTTGTTCCGGTGAAACCATTGCTACTGCGGCGAGAAAGATGCCCACAAGCAAAGTGATACTGAATCCCACTCCAATTATCAGGCCAATGACAAAGAGAATGGAATTGCCAATACCGGCAACAATGGAAAAAAAGCCTCCACCACTACTTCCACTTCCAGCGGAGGCGGCTATTGTTGCTAAAATAATAACGCCAATCAGCAGACCAGCTGATTGGAGAAGAGGGCCTCGAAATTCATTTTTTTTCATTGTATTCTCCTGAATGCTGAAAATGTCTTGGAATTGATTGCAGAGTTATAAGAATAATAACATCTAGTCAGCAAAACGCAACTCAAGCAAACGTCCGAACCGTTTTGCCGTGCACACAAAAAAAGTAACCATCTAACTAACGATAGTGTCAAGATTTATCTTCACATTTGGATATGACGTGGGTTGCTTGAGATAATTTTAAGCGTTCGATTCGCTCAAGAACAGGAGGATGGCTGTAATGAAGAAAAACCATAAAGGGGTGGGGGGTAAGGTTGGTGAGATTTGTTTCACAGAGTTTTTTCAGTCCGGAAATGAGTGAGGGAACAGACCTGGTGGTTTCTGCAGCGTATGCATCGGCGGCATATTCATGCCGACGGGAAATAAAATGAAAGAGGATGGAAACCATCAAATTTATCGGTGAGTAGAGAAAGCCGAAAAAAACAAGACTGGCATGGACCGAAAGAGTTTCCATGCCAAGGGCACGGGAAATTTCCTGGTTATTGAGGAAAAATGAAAGAAAAAAGAACATAACACCGATCTGGAGAATCGAGGCAGCCATATTTTTAGGGATATGTTGCAGTTTAAAGTGCCCCATCTCATGGGCCAAGATGGCAAGTATCTCGTGATCATGCAATTTTTCTACGAGAGTATCAAAAAAGACAATCTTTTTATATTTCCCAAAGCCGGTGAAAAAGGCATTGACCTTCGAAGACCTTTTTGAGCCATCCATGGTAAAAATCCCTTGTACTGTGAATCGCTCCTGCAGTGCATAGTGCATGATAGTTGCATATAAAGGCCCCTCTTCCAGTCGTGAAAATTTATTGAACATCGGCATGATGAGTACAGGGGCAAGAAATTGTATCCCTAGAGAAAAGAGGATGACACCAAGCCAGCAAAATAACCAGCCGTGAGGTCCGGCATGAGTGAAAAACCACAAAATGGAGGCGAGAAGAGGTCCTCCGAGGAGAAGAACAAGTGCCAGGCCCTTGAGTATATCAAAAATGAATGTTTGCACTGTTGTCCGGTTGAAGCCGAAACGTTCTTCGACCCTGAATGTTCTGTAAATAGTGAAGGGTAGGTCGACTAAAAATGAAAGAAACAACAGGGAACCGATAAATAGCAGACCGATGATGGCTTCCGTGTCAGTTAGGCTTCTTGCCCAGACATCAAGAACATTGAACCCGCCACCAAGAATAAAGAGAACGGTGAGTAGAGTTGAGGAACTGGATTGGATGACGGATAAATAGGTAAGGGTACGAGTGTAATTTTGGGATTTTTGATATGCCGAGGGAGTATAAACATCGGTAAATTCTTGTGGAATATTTGCAGAGAGAGCACGAATATTGAGTATCGATGCTGTAAGGTCAAGGAGAAAGGAAACTAAGAGTATTAAAAGAACGAAAATCAGCCAAGTATTCATATGCAAGAAGGGTGAAAATCGGCAAGTGCCACAATGCAAGGCTTATACGGTTCAGTCACGGAATTCGCCGAAGTGGAAACAGGTCCTGTTGTACTAGAAAAAATTTAGAACCTGTTGGCGGTGAAGGCAAGGGGGCTACATGACTGCTTGAACAGCCGTTGTAGTAAGTTCCATAAATTTGGACGGCAGCACGCCCATTACGATAATTATCACGATGAGAAGCACAGAAAGGACATTGTTTTTTCTGCTTGAGATGATGGCACCCCGATTTTCAGAATCTGTACAAAAAGTGACTCTGACTATGGACAAATAATAGTAAATAGCGATTGCCGTGTTGACCGCTGCCAAGATGACCAAAAGAAGATGGCCCTGCTTGAACGCCTCAACGAGCAACTGGAATTTTCCGTAAAAACCGACAAAAGGTGGAATACCGGCGAGTGCGAAGAGCCCAACAGTTAAGGTGATAGCGAGAAGGGGAGCCCGTTTATGGAGCCCGGTAAAGTCCTCAATCGCTACATTACGACCTTTATCGGAAACAGTGCAAATAACCAGAAAGCAAGCGAGATTCATAAAAACATAGCCGATAATATAGTACATCGCTGCCGCATAGCCTGTGTTTTCCAAAGTAAGCAATCCGACGAGGACGAAACCGGCATGGGCAATACCGGAAAAACCTAAGAGTCGCTTAGCGTCTTTTTGGACAAGGGCTGAGAGGTTGCCGTAAAACATCGAGAGCAGGGCGCAAACGACAAGGATATTGACTATAACTTCGGTTTCGGTATTGATGAGAGCTACGATACGAATCAGTAGGGCAACGGCTGCAAGTTTGGGGACGGCAGCAATAAAGGCAGTGGTTTCATTGGCAGCACCTTCGTATACATCCGGTACCCAGAAGTGCAGAGGAAAGAGTGCCAGTTTGTAGAAAAATCCTGCCAGCACAAGAACAATCGCTACCACCGCGGCAGGCTGGGTGGAGGATAGATTCAGCTTGTCAGCGATGACAAAAAGCTGAGTAGAACCCGTAAGACCAAAGATATAACTCATGCCGAACAGCATGAAGCCAGTGGCCATAACTCCAAACAACAGATATTTTATGCCGGCCTCTACCTGTGTGCCTGCACCGCTAGCTTTGTTTCGTAGCGGCACCATGATGTAGACTGCAAAAGAGGACAATTCCAAAGAGACAAAAATCGCAAGAAGCTCGACACTTGAAACGAGCATCATCAGACCCAAAACGGCAACAAATAAAAATAGATAGTATTCTGACTGGATTTTTTCTTTGACGCCGGGTAGCTGGTCACTAAAGATAAGAACTATCAGTGTTGCCAGGGCAATGAGAAACTTAAAGAGCTGGGAGAAAAAATCGACACGGTATGCTTTGTAAAAGAGTTCTCCTTCACTTTTCAAACACATCAAGGTGACGAGCACTACAAGGGCGGAAAGGGCAATAGCCACATTTTTTACCTTAGCGCTGCTCGGTTCACCTAAACTGAGGAAGAAAAAAACCAGGCCGACACCTAACAGTGTTAATTCGGGGAGGAATAGCATTGTGTTACCCTTACGCGGTCGTTGTTAGTTATATTCTCACTGGAAAAGCGATCCTGCTGCTGCAATCGAATGTGCCTGATGAGCGTCAAACTGTTGAAGAAGCTGGGTTACGCTTGTATGCATCAAGTCAATAAAGGGCTGTGGGCCTAAGCCGATCCATAAAACAAAGAAGAGGAACGGTGCAAGAACGACAATCTCGCGACTGTTGAGGTCTGTTATCCATGATTGGTCAGGATTGTTTGTGCCACCCCAAATAATTTTCTGCAGCATGCGCAACATATACGCTGCGGCGAGTACGGCGCCGGGAATTGAGGCCAGGGCCAGATAGGGAAATTTGTGGAGCACAGTGTCAAATTGAAAGGCTCCGGCGATAATCATGAATTCCCCGACGAAACTGTTGGTCCCGGGAAATCCGAAAGAAGACAGGGAGAAAAAGGCAAGAAAGGTAATATAAATCGGCATGTACTTACCCACCCCGGTAGCCGAACGTAATTCTCTGCTATGGGTTCTTTCATAGATCATACCGACGCAAAGAAATAACGCACCGGTGGTTATTCCATGATTGACCATCTGGAGAATTGCCCCTTCAATGCCTCTAATATTAAGTACGAAGATACCGAGGGTTACGAAACCCATGTGGCCGACGGAGGAGTAGGCGATCAGCTTTTTCATATCGCTCTGAGCAAGTGCTGTAAAACCCCCATAAATAATGCCGGCGATGGAGAGCCAGAGGACATAGGGCATGAGGATAACCGTCGCTTCGGGGGTAATGGGTAGAGCAAAACGCAGAAAACCGTAGGTTCCCATCTTTAGCAAGATGCTGGCCAGGATTACCGAACCCGCCGTCGGCGCCTCAACATGGGCGGCCGGCAACCAGGTGTGGAAGGGAAACATCGGGACTTTGATCGCGAAAGCGAGAAAGAAAGCCAGGAAAAGATAGATCTGTGAGGTGATGGGATAGTTTTGCCACATCATGCCCGGAATGAAGAAGCTGTAGTTGTTAGTTGCGTAGAGCCAAATGATACCGACCAGCAGGAGGATTGAACCGGCAAGCGTGTAGAGGAAGAACTTGATGGAAGCATAAATTTTTCTTGGGCCGCCCCAGATCCCTATGAGGAGATACATGGGGATGAGCATTGCCTCCCATAATATATAAAAGAGAACTAAATCAAGAGCCACAAAAACACCGATCATCGCGGTTTCCATGATCAGCAGGCAGGCCATAAAGGTTTGCACCCTCGTTTTTATGTAGGACCATGATGCGAGAACGCATAAGGGCATGATAAGAGTCGTCAAAAGAATAAGGAGGATGGAGATGCCGTCGACCCCGATTATGTAATTGATGTTGAAGGCTTTGATCCAGGTGTGCTGCTCAACGAACTGGAACTTGGCAGTAGTAATATCAAAACCTGCGATCAAGCGAAGGGAGAGCAGGGCCACAAGACTGGTGACAACCAGAGCGAGGTAGCGGCACAATTGCTCACTTTTTACAAAAATGAGCAGCAGGGCTCCTGCCAGCGGCAGAAATATGAGCACACTCAGAATGGGGAAGCCGGAGTTCATCAGTAGTTGATCCATTACCAGTGATCCTTGAATTCAATAGGGTTTATAGGCAGACATAGGAAATGAGAAGAATGGCGGCAAAGGTGACCGAGAAATAAATTGTCTGCTGGATATGCCCCTTCTGTAATACGACGGTAATTCTTCGACCGCAAGCCTGCACACATCTGGCAGTGCCATCGACAACGCCATCTATCCCATGCCAGTCGAACCACGACCAGAATTTGGCGATGATCATCAGTGAGTAGAGTCCGACTACCCGGTAGGCAGATCCCCAGGCGGTGTCAACCCATTGGATGGGATTCTGGGCGAGCCAGAGGAAACCACGACCAGCCATCCGGTAAAACCAGTCAAGGTCGAGGCTGATGGAGGCCTTTGCACCCAGTTTATGTTTAAGGAAAATAAAGGCGAGTGCGGTGAACGCCAGGATTTGCAGAGTCTCGCTCAGGTGATAAGCCCCGTAGGGATGGTAGGCGACCTCTGGGTTCGGCAACATAGAATAAAGAAATGGAAGATAGCAGCCGACTAGAAGGCATAAAAATGCAGCGGCAGCCATGGCCATATGCATATTCCATGGTGGATCTGCGGCTTTCTCGCGAGTCTCAGTACTGCATCGATCCTCACCAAAAAAGATTAGATAGGGAAGTCGCAGTCCTGCAACCAGGAAGGTACCTATGGAGACCAGGGTAAGGAGAAAGCCGGCTACCATAAAGTGCGACTCAAAACTTGCCGTTATAATCATTGATTTGGAGACGAAACCGGAAAAGAACGGAAAGGCTGAAACGGAGATTCCGCCGATCACCATAAAAAATAAGGTGTTGGGCATTTTTCGGTAAAGACCGCCAAGTTCTGTAAATTTGCTTTTTCCGGTACTGTGGATTACTGCTCCAGCGGCCATAAACAAAAGGCCTTTATAAAGGATGTGGGCGAAGGCGTGGGCACAGGTACCATTGATGGCAAGAGCTGTGCCGATACCGACTCCGGCTACCATGTAACCAACCTGGCTGACAATTTCCCAGCCGAGCAATTTACGAATATCGTTTTCCATCATGGCATAAATAATCCCGTAGATTGCCATGATCACACCCAGCACAATGAGAATATCAAAACCGGCAAATCCCCGAGCCAGGGTATAAACTGCCGTCTTGGTGGTAAAAGCACACATGAAGACAGACCCGGTAACCGTTGCTTTGCTGTAGGCATCAGGCAACCAGGAATGCAGCGGCGGGACTGCAGCATTGAGCATCAGGCCGGCCATAATCAACCAGGTAAACAGTTGGGTGTTTTGTTGATCAAGCTGGACGAAGGAAAGGTCGCCGGTTGCTTGGTAGCGGAGGACGAACCCGAGCAGCAGGAGAACGCCACCGAAGGTGTGGACAAGGAGATACCGGTATCCGGCGGCAAGGGCACCTTTATCGGTATTGAACCAGATCAGGAAGGTTGAGGCGAAAGCCATAATTTCCCAGAACAGAAAAAGAACCAGATAATCACCGCTGTAGATTACTCCGAGGCTACCGGCCACATAGAACCAGGCG
Source organism: uncultured delta proteobacterium (assembly GCA_903875445.1). GTDB lineage: Bacteria > Desulfobacterota > Desulfobulbia > Desulfobulbales > Desulfocapsaceae > Desulforhopalus_A. The sequence goes on from CAIQWD010000028.1 coordinate 7,161, forward strand.
GCTATATGCTGCCAGTTATCTCGGACATGAAGCCCGTAGACAGTGCCGATGATCGCCATAAGGGCCATGATGAACCCGAAGATCATCGAGAGATTATCGACCCGGCCAAAGGTGAGGGTCCATTTGTCCATAAAAAGGACGACTCCATGCACACCGGGATGCCAGTTGAGATAGATTACATCTAAAAAGGTCAGGAGAGGCACGCTACAGAGATAGAGTTTTCGAAACGGCTCTTTGATACATGGCAGGAGCAGGGCGCCACATATCAATATCAGGGCCGGATGAATGAAACTAGTCGTCATAGTAATCCTCTCGGGTCATGATTCCACTGTTGCCAAACCACTTGGCGAAGAAGATGAGCACAAGGCAGGCGAGAAGGGTGAAAATCGCCCAGAAACCTGGGATGTGTGCTTCCATCCATGTGTGCGCATGGCTGGTGTCGACACCAACAATGGTCCATACCAGCATGACGGCAACGGCAATGGCGCTGAGCACCTTCACTGTTTGCAGTCGCTCTTGTAGGTAATCGATGAGTTGCGTAATCATCCTGTCACCACCTTTACAAAATGCATCATAAAACCTGGAAAAATCCCAATTATTATAGATATTAAACAAGCAATAAGTATTGGGATTAACATAGCGAGAGGAGCCTCTTTAATTCCCACAAAGGGTTCGCCAACTGGGCGTTTACCAAAAAATGCCTTGTAGGTTATAGGGGCAAAGTAAGCAGCGTTGAGCATAGTACTGGTAATAAGGATAAGGAGTATGCCCATCTGATGTGCCTGTACCGAGCCGACAAGGAGATTCCATTTGGTGATGAAGCCGGCAACCGGCGGAGCGCCGATCATGCTCAGCGAAGCAATGGCAAATGCCCCGAAGGTAAAGGGCATGGTTTTGCCGAGGCCCTCCATTTCCGAGATATTTTTCTTATGGGTTGCCACATAGATTGCGCCGGCACAGAAGAACAGGGTAATTTTGGAAAAGCCATGGTTGACGATATGGATCAAGCCGCCTTGAATGCCCGGCTCGGTGAGGAGCGCCACACCCATTATGATGTATGACAGTTGGCTGACGGTGGAATAGGCTAGTCGAGCCTTAAGGTTATCTTTCGAAAGGGCGATTATCGAGGCGGCAATGACTGTAAAACCAACAAAGTAGGCGGTCGGGATACCAAGATTGAGAGCATGCATGGTATCGGTACCAAAAACGTACAACATGACCCTGGTGGTACAGAAAACACCAACCTTGACTACTGCCACGGCATGGAGTAGGGCGGAGACCGGTGTGGGTGCAACCATTGCTCCCGGCAACCAATGGTGGAAAGGCATGATGCCGTTTTTGGCAAAACCGAAAATGCAAAAGATATAGAGCATGATGACCAGCGTCGAGTTGACCCCCTGGGGAAAAATGCCGGTGGTGATTTGTGGGGCAAAATCCAAGGTGCCGGTCAGGACGTAAATGAGGATCATCGCCGGCAAGAGAAAGGCCTTAGCGGTAGCGGTCAGGTAAACGAGATACTTTCTTCCGCCATTGTAACCCTCATCATCCTGATGGTGCGCAACCAAAGGATAAGTGCAGACGGAGACAATCTCGTAGAAGAGATACATGGTAAAGAGATTGTCCGAAAAAGCCACTCCTATGGCGCCGAAGATAGCGAGAGCAAAACAGGCATTAAACCGAGTTTGCGCGTGTTCTTTAAGCGTTCGCATGTAACCCATGGAATAGAAAACGGCAATCGTCCACAGTGATGAGGCGACGAGGGCGAAGATCATCGACATCGAATCGGCACGCAAGGTCACAGAAACCCCGGGCAGGATGGTGAACATGTGAAATATGAGAGTCTTGCCGTGCCATACCGCCGGAACCATCGAGCCGACAACCAGCAAAAGAAGAATTGAGGAAACGCAAGAAATCCCTTCCCTGATGTTTTCCTTGTCCCCCTTAATCATCACTCCAAGTGTACCGATAAGTGGGATGAGCAGAGCTAAAAGCAATTTATAATCCATTCCCGATGGCTCCATGACTAACCTTTAAGTTGGGCGGTATCTTCCGCATCGATCGATTTAAAGTGACCATAGACGGCAATGATGATACTCAGACCGATGGCGGCTTCCGCGGCGGCAATGGCCATAATGAACAGGGTAAAAACTTGTCCGGTTACCGGGTCCGGTGCGGTGAATCTGTTGAATGCCATGAAATTGACGGATGAACCGGCGAGAATCAGTTCTGCGGCGATAAGCATACCGATCAGGGTGCGGCGGGTGACCATGCCGTATATTCCCATGCCGAAAAGCACCGCTCCTATGATGAGGTAGGTGTTCAGCACATTGTAGAGGCCCAAGAGTGACATCAGTTTTTCCTCCCTTCCCGAGCAATCACTAAAGCTCCAAGTATTGCAATAAGTAAAACGATGGAGACCAATTCAAAAACCATCGAATAATCGGTGAGAAGCTGCAGACCTATGCTCTTCATCGAACCGTCATTGAGCTTGTTGTGGATAGCCCACTCTGTTTTCAGTGCAAGGACCACAAAACCACCGGTAATGAGGGCTGCGGTGATGAATCCCAGCGGTCCGGCAAGGATACTCGTGGGTCCGATTTTTTTCTTTTCTTCGGGGGCTGCCAGCATGATGGCAAAGGAAATGGTAACCGCCACCGCACCGACATATATGAGTATCTGCATCATCGCCACAAAGGGGGAGTTGAGGAAAAAATATAATCCGGCAACACCGATAAAGCATACGACCAGTCCGGCTATCGAGCGAACAAGTCTCTCTGAATTGCAGGCGATCAACCCACCGACCACGGTGATCAACACCATTATGAGGAAAACCACTCCAACCAGTCCGTCGACAGTCAAAAGGGAGGGGGAAGTAAGGGCAGACGGGTTCATTTTTTCCTCTCCTCAAGACGTTTCAGAAGATCAAAGTAGAAATCTTCTTTGTTGGTGCTTGCCAGATTGTAATCTTTGGAAAAATTAATGGCGCCGAAGCTGCAGGATTCGACGCAGGAGCCGCAGAGTGAGCATTTGGTAAAGTCGAGCTTATACTTTGTGAGCACCTTTTTCTTGCCACCTTCCGGTTTTTCACCTGCCAGCGAAATACAGTCGGAAGGGCAGGCTTTTTCGCAGAGGCCACAGACTACACACTGCGGATTGCCTTCTTCATCTTCGACGAGTTCAATATGGCCTCTATATCGTGCCGACATCGTCAGGGTTTCATAAGGGTAGGAGACGGTTACCGTAGGTTTGAAAAATTCCTTAAAGGTAATCCCCATGCCAATGAATAGGCTCATCAACCCGGTGAAAATTTCGGTAAAGTATGCAACCATCTCAAAACACCTTAAGGAGTCCCGCGGTGAACAGCAGGTTGAAAAGGGAAAGCGGAATGAGAATTTTCCAGCAGAGATTCAGAAGTCCATAAATGGTTGTACGTGGAAAGGTCCAACGTATCCATATAAAGGTGGCAATCAGCAGATACAGTTTCAGGATAAACCACCAGACGCCGGGGAAAAGGCCAAAAGGGCAGCCCCAGCCGCCGAGGAAGAGAATTGTGGTCATACAGGAACCTATGACGATATTGGCGTACTCTCCCATAAAAAAAAGCCCGAACCCCATGCTGCCGTATTCTGTATGAAAACCGGCGACCAGTTCGCTTTCGGCCTCACCGAGATCAAAGGGTGCCCTATTGGTTTCGGCCAGGGTACACATGAAAAAGATAAGAAAGGAGAAGGGCATAAGGATGTTATGCGAGTTGCCAAGGAGCGGGAAAATGTTCCAATGCAGGATCGACTTGCTTTGTTGGTGGACGATTTCAGTCAAATCGGCAGAACCGGCGATCATGACCACGGTGATGGCCGTAATGAGCATGGGAATCTCATAGGCGACGGCTTGCGACACGGCTCGGACTGAAGACATCATCGAATATTTGTTGCGCGAGCTCCAGCCGGCAATCAGCAAGGACATGCTGCCCATGGAGGCGAAGGCAAAAATCATCAGAACCCCGACGTTCATGTTCTTGGCGACGATACTATCACTAAACGGTATTGTCACAAAACTCATAATGGCCGGAAACATGGCCAGCACCGGGGCGATGATGAACATTATCCTATCGGCACCACCGGGGATCGTCAATTGTTTGGCCATCAGTTTGATGCCGTCGAGTGGCGGTTGGAGCAGGCCGAAAGGTCCGTTGATGTTGGGGCCAGGACGCCTCTGAATGCGTGCCGCACCTCTACGTTCAGCCCAGACCAGATACGCGGCATTGACTGCGGCGAAAGCGATGGCGAGGACTACCGCAATAATGACATTAAGTAAGGTTAATCGCATACAATTTTCCTTTTATCGATCAATCTCGGGAATAACCAGATCAAGACTACCCATGAAGGCAAGTGCATCCATGATCATCATACCTCGACATGCTTCATCAAAAAGGTGCATGTTTGAGTAGGTAGGTGAACGTAATTTCAATCGATACGGATTCTTTCCACCATCGCTGACCAGACGAATGCCGAAACTGCCTCGTGCGGTTTCCACTGCTTGATAATAATCACCGGCAGGAGGCTTGATGAGCTTTGGCTTTTTATCAGGCATGATCGGACCGCCGGGGAGTTTGTCTAGACCCTGCTCGACGATACGCAACGACTGTTCGATCTCGTCCATACGCACCATGTATCTCGCTAGGGAATCGCACTCGTGGTAAACGGGGACGTCAAAATCAAATTCCGGATACACTGAATACGGTTCATTCTTACGCACATCGAAGTTGATACCGGAACCCCTGGCTACAGCACTTGAGGCGCCGTATTTACGGCACATTTCCTTACTGAGTGGGGCAATGCCTTCGAGTCTTTTTCGAAAAATAATATTCCCAGTCACCAACCTATGGTATTTTTTCATAGATTTTCGCATGCGGGGGATGAACCGTCTGGCTGCTGCGATGAAATCATCATCGACATCATTATACAGACCTCCGAATCGGAAATAACAATAGGTCAGCCGAGATCCGGTCACCGCCTCAAGCATATCAAGAATGTGTTCCCGATCCTGCAGCGCATACATCAACGGGCTGAAGCCTCCAAGATCCATGACAAAGGCCCCGAACCAGAAGAGATGCGAAGCAATGCGGTTCAACTCAACCATTATTGCCCGGATATATTCAGCACGTTCGGGGACGACGATTCCCGATGCCTTCTCAACCAGCAGCACATGGCCGTGGCTGTAGCCGAGGGCTCCAAGATAGTCCATTCGACTGAGGTTCATGAGGAACTGCGGGTAGGTCTTCAGTTCACCCATTTTCTCATGCATGCGGTGAATGTAGCCGATAACAGTTTCGGCATTGACGATATATTCCCCGTGCATTTCCATTTTGACCCGCAATACCCCATGGGTTGCAGGGTGCTGGGGACCAACGTTGAGAATAAAGGTCTCGTCCGGTTGGAGCAATATTGGAGAATTCATGCCTTGAAATCCTTTAAGAGTGGATGAAAATCTGCATCTTCAGGAAGGAGGAGAGGAATGAGGTGGGGATGACCATCGAATTTGATCCCAAAGAAGTCGTGAGTCTCTCGTTCGTGCCAGTTGGCCCCCGGATAAATCTCAGTTATCGTAGGCACCACCGGAGATTTGCGGTCTACTCGTGTACGTATCACCACTCGGCAAAGATCAAAATCATAACGGCTGAAATCGTAAACGACCTCCAGTTGGTTGTCTTTAATCCAGTCAACACCGGTTATGCTTTCTATAAAAAAATCGGCATCATCTAGCATGCTTACTGCGACAAGGAGTTGCGCCGGGGCAATTTGAGCGTCGAGATGATAGCCGTGAACAGAGTATTCTCTTTCAAGCAGGCCATCTGGTCGCGGAGGTGGGGGAGTTATTGTCTTTTTGTCCTGGTCGTCACCTACGCTTTGGGCTTCGAGAGGTGCTGAAGTGGGCTCGGGAAAGAGAGTCTGAAGAGTCAATTTTAGCTTTTCACAAATCATTTTCAATGCTCCAAGGGAGACTCCGGAAAGCCTTTGTCAGGCAAAAATCGGCTTGACGGGGTGCTCTATTAAGATCACGCGGCTTCAGGATTTTTCCATCTTTTCCAGTCCGAAACCAGATGCTCAAGTTCAATTATTCCCTGTAAAAGAGCTTCGGGGCGGGGAGGGCACCCGGGGATATAGACATCAACAGGCAAAAAGGTATCGGCACCGAGAATAATGCTGTATTGCCCTTCAAAAGCAAAAGGGCCACCGGAAATGGCACAATTACCAAGGGCCATAACCCATTTTGGTTCGGGCATCTGATCGTAGAGGGTTTTGATGCCCGGCATCATTTTTTTGGTGATGGTTCCAGCGACGATCATAACATCGCTTTGCCGAGCCGAGGGTCGAAATACTTCAGCACCAAATCTCGACATATCGAAACGAGCACAGCCGGTTGCCATCATTTCGATAGCGCAACAGGCTATACCGAAAGTTAAGGGCCAGAAAGAATTGGCCCTGCCGATGTTAATGAGTTTGTCCGCGAGGGCGAATTGAACTACCGACGAAGGAATGTTTTGCGTTCCCACTTAAATACTCCCTTAATCCATGCATAAACTATTGCGAGTGCTAATATCCCGACAAAAAGGACTATTTCAACAAAATCGCGTACTGAGGATGCAAATAACGCTGTGTTATAAACAGTAGCTACAGGAAAAAGGAAAAGAACGTCTACATCGAAGGCAAGAAAGATGAGGGCATACAGATAAAAGACGACACCGTAGCGAATCCAGCTGTCCCCAATGGGATCCATGCCACACTCGATAAATTGCAGTGCCTTGTTGCTTAATTGCCTGGTTTGAAGAGGCATGAATAGATAAACGATGGCGATGGGGCCGAGGGCGAAAGCTAATCCTCCGAGGGTGAAAGCGGCGATCCAGAGGACATGTTCCTGGTACAGAAAAGCACTGAATTGATGTTCCATACGTGATTCCTCGTTGCGCAAGCATTGAAATACATACAATGCCGCCAAGTTACATCATTGCTGGTTAACATACTATCATTCTGCTTAGTCGGCAGCTAACTTATAGAATTGTTAACTGTGTGTCAATAAGAAATTCACCTCCCTTACGACAATGTCGACCTTTGCTGCGAAGCTAGTAGTTTGGAATTTATGATGAAAAAAGGTGCTTGTTAATATAACCAAAAATGATATAGTGCGGTGATTGTAAAAACCTTTAAAAACGAGAATCATTAATAATACGAATCGGTGCATGGAGATACCGTATGTCTATCACCTTAAGACAATTAGAAATATTTATAGCCGTTGCCGAAACCGCGCAGGTTACTAAAGCAAGCAAGAAATTGTTCGTCACTCAATCTGCGGTGAGTATGGCGCTTGCGGAACTTGAAAATCAACTTGGCGGCTCGCTTTTTGATAGGCACGGGCGCAGTCTCCTGCTCAACGCACGGGGAAGATTTCTTCTACCGCTTTCCAAAGATATAATTTGCCAAGTCGGCAATATCGAAACGATAATGTCGGAGCGCAATGATAAACTCGATGGTCGCATCGAGGTGGTTGCCAGCACGACCTTGGGAAATTACATCTTGCCGTATCTTATAGGGGCCTTCAAACGGGTTCATCCGAATGTACATGTCAATATGCTGGTTTACAATACCAGGCATGCCGAACAACTGGTCTTTGATAAGGAAATGGATATCGGTTTTGTTGAAGGGCCTCTCTCCGGCCGCGAAGAAATTCTCTGGCGTCCTTGGTTTGAAGATGAACTGCTGGTTCTCTGCGGTCCCACAGACCCTCTTGCCCATAACGAGGTGTTCGATATAAACCGTGATCTTAAGGGCAAGAAGTGGATTATGCGGGAAAGCGGATCGGGGACCGCCGCAACCATCAGGGAGCGGTTCGGCAAGTATATGGATGAAGTGCATGTAGTCATGGAAATGGGGCATCCGGAAGCGGTGAAGCGGGCTGTTGAATCCGGTGCCGGCATTACCTGCCTTTCGGCGCTTTGCATCTGTCGAGAAGCTGAAAACGGCTGGCTAAAGGGGCTCAAAATCGAGGGGCTGGATATGAAAAGGCAGCTGAAAATCATTCAGAGAAAAGATACCGTGATCAGTGAGGCCCTCAACGAATTTCTTACTTTCTGCGATGTTATGTCGCTCTGCGACGATTCTCGGGTTTGCCTCTCTTCACCTTGGAAGCTGCAATCCCTTTTGGCCAGGCACTCGGCACTTAAAAAAACCAATTAGTAGCTTAGAAATTCATTCTTGCTTTTGAAGAAAGAATTTCGTGAAGGTACTTACACCCCTCAAGGGGGTACTGAAAAGAGTCCCGTCAAACGGGGTTAAGTCGTCGTCGATTGTCAATAAAATACCTTTTTCAACCATAAACCATGTGCTGGTGCAGTAGGACCGGCCATGGTTCGGTCTTTGGCCGCGAGTATCTCGGCAAATCCCTCGGGCATAATCTTCCCTCTCCCCACATCAAGCAGGGTACCAACCAGATTTCGGATCATATTGCGCAAAAATCCGTCGCCGTGAAACAGCAGAGAAAAAAGTTCACTGCTGTTTTCCAAAAGCAGTGCCTCGTGAATCGTTCGAACCGCACCGCGCCCCAAGCAAGCGTCCTTATCCCGTGATCCACTGTTTTCAAAGGAAGAAAAATCGTGGGTCCCTTGTATTATGGCGAGACACTTGTGAATGGCGAAAAAATCAAGAGAACAGGTGACGTGCAAGGTGTGGAGGCGCAGCCTGGGAGGGTGAATCGTGCCGGTGTAGATTTCATACTGGTACTGTTTGCCGACAGCTGAAAAACGGGCGTGGAAGGAGGTGTCTGCCTCTTCAATGTGGAATATTCGGATAGCGCCGGGGAGCATGGCATTCAGACCGCGCAAAAAATCCTCGCAGCTGATCGCTGAAGAGGTATGGAAATGGGCGACCATGCCCTCGGCATGGACGCCTGCATCGGTACGTCCGGCACCATTCACAAGGATATCCTCTCCAGTCATCCGCTGGAGGAGACGTTCGATTTCGCCCTGAATGGTACAGGCGTTGTTCTGGCGTTGCCAACCACTGAATTCGGTGCCGTCGTAACCGATTACCAGTTTAATATTGCGCGGTTCCAAAGCCATGTCGGCAAGAATCAGGGAAACAGCGGGACAATGCCAAGACCGGCTGTTTCTGCAAAACCACACATGATATTCATATTCTGGACGGCCTGTCCGGATGCACCTTTAACGATATTATCAATCGCCGACATGATGATTATTCGCTCTGTTGCCGGATCGATTTTAAATGAAATATCGCAGAAATTCGATCCTCTAACAAATTGGGTTGCCGGAAATATATCCTCTCCCAATAAACGGATGAAGGGTTCGGCACCATACTCCTCACGATAAAGTTCACTGATAGTTTGTCGGTTGAAACCGGGAGTCAGGGTTGCGTAAACGGTGCTCAGGATACCTCGGGCAATTGGCAGGAGGTGAGGGGTAAAGGTAATATTGACCGCCTGTCCGGCAAGGGCGCTCACTTCCTGTTCAATTTCCGGGGTATGCCGATGGGTCCTTCCGACCTTATATGGCCGGAATCCGTCATGGACCTCACAGAACAGGTTTCCGGTCTGCGCCGTCCGCCCGGCACCTGACGTTCCCGACTTGGAGTCGGCGATGATGGACTGTGGTTGTATCGCCCCCGCTTTCAAGAGCGGGGCGAGGCCGAGAATGATGGAAGTAGGATAGCACCCCGGGTTGGCAACCAGTCGGCAGCCGGCAATGTCTTTTCGATAGAGCTCAGGAAGTCCATACACAGCTTCTTTCACTAACCGACTCGAAGAATGCGGCTGATACCACTGTTCATAAACAGCAACATCGCGGAGGCGAAAGTCGGCGGAGAGATCAACCACTTTTTTGCCGGCGGCAAGGAGAACCGGAACCAGATCCATCGCCGTTTTATGCGGCACGGCGGTAAAAAAAAGGTCGGCCTTCCGGCAGAGTTCCTCCACAGGAAGGTTCTCGCAGAGGATATCAACCTTGCCTCGCAGATTCTGAAAGATGTCGGACAGAGGCCGGTCGGCATATTGCCGGGAAGTAGCCACAGTTATCTCGACCTCAGGATGATTGCAGAGTATTCTCGCGAGTTCGGCTCCGGTATATCCCGACGCCCCGATGATGCCGACTTTGATCATAGTGAATACTCCTCTAGAAGAAAATGGTGGTTCTGATAAAACTGACAAGACAATAAAAAAGGGGAATGACAGTTGGACCGTCATTCCCCTCAATATTCGAATATTGTAGCGGCAATTTCCTGCAACTACATGGCCAACTCAAAAAGAGCAGCAGTCTTGATAAATCCTAGCGTTTCGAGAATTGGAACTTGGCTCGGGCGCCTTTCTGACCGTATTTTTTCCGTTCTTTCTCGCGAGGATCACGGGTAATCAGTCCGGACTGTTTCAACGGAAGTCTGACCTCCGGATTCGTCTCAAGCAATGCTTTGGAAATACCATGGCACAAGGCATCGGCCTGGGCGGATTTTCCACCGCCTCGCAAAGTGGCGATCACGTCATACTGTTCAGCGGTTTCGGTGACTTTGAACGGCTTATTAATTCTCTGATTTTTGAAGATCTGACCAAAATAGGCGTCGGCTTCCATTTCGTTGACGATCATCTTACCGGTTCCAGGTGTGAGCCAAACCCTGGCAACGGCAGTTTTTCTTTTTCCGGTGGCATAAAAACGATCTTGAGCCATAATTATTTCTCCAAGATTAAATATCTAATTCAGCAGGCTGCTGTGCTGCATGAGGATGATTCGTTCCGGTGTAGATCTTAAGCTTTTTCAGTTGAGCGCGGCCAAGTTTGTTTTTCGGCAGCATCCCCCGCACAGCATGCATGATCAGGTCGGTTGGGTGTTTGATGAGAAGGTCTTTGGCAGAGCATTCCTTCAGGCCACCCATATATCCGGTATGACGGTAGTATTTCTTGTCGTCGAGCTTATTGCCGGTAAGGGCCACTTTTTCTGCATTGGTAACGATTATGAAATCACCATTATCAATAAAGGAAGAAAAAGTCGGTTTATGCTTGCCGCGTAACCGATTAGCAATCTCAGACGCCAGACGACCGAGAACCTTGTTCTCGGCGTCGACAACGTACCACTTTTTTTCGATCTCGTTGACTGGGGCAAGATAGGTTTTCATTATATCCCTCAAATGGTCGATCTTTTTAATAAAAAAAGGTCCGAACAGTGTCGAACCTTTTATATTTTATAGTGGAGCGGGAAACGAGATTCGAACTCGCGACTTCAACCTTGGCAAGGTTGCACTCTACCACTGAGTTATTCCCGCGCGTTTTGTTTTCCTATATCAAAACTGGGGTGTTTATACAAGGTCTGCAACTGGGTGTCAATTAAAAAATGATTGGGCTAAGCTTTCCAATATAATTGTTTTCTTGTTAACTGTCACGAAAAAATAGAGAAGGATTTGTTTGTTTCGGGTATGCTATTTTTGTCAATTGCAATTGTCCTTCAGGCCTGCCATGTTTGTATTGTGTCGTTTTGCTGTTGGAAATTGCAATCTTTTTTATCTTACCAGCCATAGATTATGAAACACATGACAGCGATAAGAAAGTCCGTGATTTCCCGGAAAACCGGGGAAACAGATATCGAACTGGGGCTTGATCTCGATGGAACCGGAGTAAACGGCATACAAACCGGGGTTCCCTTTCTCGACCATATGCTGACTCTTTTTACGGTTCATGGTTTTTTTGACCTGTCCATCCGGGCCGCAGGAGACACGGCAGTAGATGATCACCACTCGGTAGAGGATATAGGTATCTGCCTCGGCAAGGCTATCGCCGAAGCGCTGTCCGATAAAGCGGGGATTGCTCGCTACGGCAGTTGTTATTTGCCGATGGATGAAACCCTTGTCCGTGTTGTTGTCGATGTTTCCAATCGTCCCTTTCTGCATTACGGAGTGGCGGTTGCCGAGCAAAAAATAGGTTTATTCGATACGGTTTTGGCTAAGGAATTTTTTCGTGCAGTTGCGCAACACGCAGGTTTAACCCTGCATATTGATCTCTTGCATGGAGAAAATGGCCATCATATAATAGAGGCTATTTTTAAAGGTTTTGGCCGCGCCTTGAAGATGGCGGTGGCCCGGATAGCGATTGGGGGACCACTCTCATCTAAGGGATGTTTATAGAAGGTTCATCGACAAGAGTGCATGGAGTGCACCGTTACTCAATCTAAAGGTGATTTAGTGAGAAAATTATCGAGAATGTTTGCAGTCTGCAGTGTATCAATTGCTTTTCTGACGTCGTGTGCCGCCAATATTGGCGATGGCAATCAAAGTCAGGCACCTCTGAAACCGCTCTCCTGCATTGCCGTGTTGCCGGCCGGAACTGCAATTGATAAAGATGAAACGGTCAGTTCAGAACAGGCGCGTTCTTTGGAAAGTGGTGCGGTTTATGCAACCGGTATTATGGCCCGTGAGTTGAGCGGCAACCCTAGGGTCCGTGTTATCAGCGCGGGTCAGGCGGCAACGCTTTCTCCGGAAGTCTCCGGCGGTGTGTTCGGAATGGTTTCGGCGATTGGCAAAAAGATTGGCTGTGATGGGGTATTGATGACGACAGTCCGGCGATTCAAACAGCGCGAGGGCAATGAATATGCCTCCGATGCTCCGGCATCCGCCGACCTGCATATGGCCCTTATTCATGCCGACAGCGGCGCCGTGCTCTGGACCGCCGATTTCCGGGAGACCCAGGAATCCTTTCTCGAGAATATTTTATCCCTTGAAAAAGTGCAGAATCGTGGTCTTAAATGGGTGAGTGTCGAACAGATGGTGGAACAAGGTATTACCGAACGCCTTGCAACGTGCCCCTACCTGAGATAGCAGTTCTGACGTTTGGCTTTTATCAGTCTGCGGTATTGACCGCAGACTGAGTTTTTTCCGGCTCCTTCCCCAACTGCCTTCTGCATCTTCTGTTTTCTTTCATTGTGTCTCGGATGAATACTAGTTACCGGCTACCGGCCAGGCTGAACCGAAAAATCGGCCAGGCGATGCATGATTACTCAATGTTTTCTGCGGGAGACAACATTCTGGTTGCAGTCTCCGGTGGAGTTGATAGCCTTGTCCTGGCATGGGTGCTGAAGATGTGGCAAAAAAAGGCACCGATCCGCTTCAACCTCACCGCCTATCATATCGATCATGGATTCTGGCGAAGGGACAGAGAGATGCCGGCTCCTACGACAACCATTGGAGAACAACTTCTGCCCTATGGGCTCACCTTGGAAATAGTCGCCGAGCGGGAGATAAGCGAAGAGGCAAGAACCTGCTTTTTTTGTGCTCGCAACCGGCGTAGCCAGGTCTTCGATATAGCCAGAGAACGTGGGTACAATAAAATTGCTCTGGGTCACCACAAAGACGATCTCATCGAAACATTTTTCCTCAATGCCATTTACAGCGGTAATATCTCGACCATGATTCCCCGGCAGGATTTATTCGGCGGCACCCTGGCCCTTGTTCGGCCGATGGCCTATCTTGAAAAAAAAGAGGTACAGCAGATCGCGGGTGAGTTGCAGCTTAAGCCGGTAAAAAATCTCTGTCCTTTGTCCGAGGACACCAGGCGAGAAAAGGTCCGTGGTCTCTTGCAAAGACTCTATGCAGATGAGCCTCTAGCAAAAAGCTCGGTCTTTGCCGCACTTTCCAATGTTCGCCGGGAATACCTGTTATGAGAACCGAGGTCGAATGTCTACCCTGTTTCGTGCGGCAATCGCTGCAGGTGGCACGGATTATTGGGTGCTCGCCGGCATTGCAGGTTCGTGTCGTGCAAAAAATAGCGAAAATCGTTGCAAGCCTTGATGTCAGTCTCAGTCCACCGGCCAACGCCCTGCAAATTTACCGGGCCATTGCCGAACTTACCGGCTGTGAGGACCCTTACCGGCTGCTGAAAACCAGGAGTAATGCAGATGCGTTAAGGGTCGTACCGGCACTTCGTCGGGAGATTGAGTGCTCAGCGTCGCGATTGACGGCGGCCCTGCGCTTTGCTATTGCCGGCAATAGCATCGATTACGGTGCCTTTGCAAGCGTTGATATTATAGGTGCGCTGGACAAGTGTCGGAACAATCCTTTTGCGGTCGATCATTCCGCTCATTTTTGCGATCATATCGCTACTTTGAAAAAAGGTGCTTCAGTTCTCTATTTAGCCGATAACAGTGGGGAAATAGTCTACGACAGTTTACTGATAGAATATCTTTTCCGGCATGGCTTTGTAATTACCATTGCGGTGAAAGACGGGCCGATCATCAACGACGCCCTGATGGAAGATGCCCTGGCCGCAGGCCTTAACACTTTTGGCCGGATCATTTCCAATGGTTCGAGGTGCCCAGGGACGGTTCTTGAGCAGTGTTCGGATGAATTTCGCCAAATATTTGCTTCGGCCGACTTAGTTATCTCCAAAGGCCAGGGTAATTTCGAAAGTTTATCTGAAGTCGATCGGGAGGTCTTTTTCCTCCTCATGCTCAAGTGTGCGGTGGCTGCCAGGCACATGGCGGAACTTGCCGGTGTTAATCCGGCAAAGCTGCCGGGGACAGGTGAAATGGCGGTGTATTGTTCGGCAATGAATACTACGGAGTGAATGGTTATGAAGACACGTATTAAAAATATCCTACGGGAAAAACCGCTGGGCGAGACTGTCATCATTTGCGGCTGGGTGCGGACCAGGCGAGATACCGGCGGGTTTTCTTTCATCGAGGTGAGCGACGGCTCATGTCTTGCCAACCTGCAGATCATAGCCGATGACCGGCTGGACAACTACCAATCGGAGATCAAGCAGTTGTCCACCGGGGCAAGCGTCATAATCGAAGGGGAACTGAAGGCATCCCCGGCGAAGGGTCAGGAGGTTGAGGTGCACGCCACGAAAATTGCGGTGGTCGGCAAGGCCGATCCGGAAACCTATCCCCTGCAGAAAAAGCGTCATTCCTTCGAATTTCTTCGCGAGATCAGTCATCTCCGGCCGAGGACCAATGCCCTTGGGGCGGTCGGCCGGGTTCGGTCGCGGCTTTCCTATGCGGTGCATCAATTCTTTCAAGAGCGCGGCTTTGTCCAGGTGCATACACCGATTATCACCACCAGTGACTGTGAAGGTGCCGGCGAGATGTTCCAAGTCACCACCGGCAAAGCGGGAGGCAAGGAAGAGCATTTCTTCGGTCGGCCGGCGGGCCTAACCGTCAGCGGCCAGCTGCAGGCTGAGGTGTACGCCCTGGCTTTGGGTGACGTCTATACCTTCGGGCCAACCTTTCGCGCCGAGAAATCGAATACCTCGCGGCATCTGGCGGAATTCTGGATGATTGAGCCGGAGATGGCATTTTGCGATCTGCAGGGCAACATGCAGATCGCCGAAGAGATGCTCAAGTATCTTCTCGCCGACGCCATGACCCATTGCCCCGAAGATATGGAGCTTTTCGACAAATTTATCGAAAAGGGCCTCTTGCAGAAACTGCAGGGTGTCACCGAGCAGGAGTTCGCCCATATCACCTATACCGAAGCGGTTGACCGTTTGAAAAAGGCCAAGAAACAGTTTGAATTTCCCGTCGAATGGGGCCTTGATCTGCAATCGGAACACGAACGCTACCTGACCGAGGAGGTGTTCAAGCGGCCGCTGACGGTTACCGATTACCCGGCGACCATCAAGCCGTTTTACATGCGGGTGAGCGATGACGGCAAGACCGTGGCTGCCATGGATATCCTCGTCCCGGGGATCGGTGAGATTGTCGGCGGCAGCCAGCGTGAGGAACGTTACGATGTCCTCGCCGCACGGATGAGCGGGGCTGGGATTACCCTCGCCGACTATCAGTGGTATCTCGACCTTCGCCTTTACGGTTCAGTGCCCCATGCAGGTTTTGGCCTTGGTTTTGAGCGGCTGATTCAGTTCGTCACCGGCATGACCAATATCCGTGAGGCTATTGCCTTTCCCAGAACGCCGGGTTTTGCGCCGTGTTGATGGAAGGAGAGAGTTTTGAGTAAAGGACCGGGCGTACAGAAGATGTTCGATGCCATCGCCGGCCGCTATGATCTGATGAACCGGGTCATGACTCTGGGACAGGATCAGCGGTGGCGCAAATTTGTGGTCAGGATCGCAGGCGACCCAGGCAAGGGCCGGACCCTCGATCTGGCAACAGGAACCGGGGATATTGCGGCTCTGATGTCGGCAACCTATCAGGGCGCCAGGATCGTCGGCGGCGATTTTTCCTTGAACATGCTGCAGGAGGCAAAGAAACGCTTCGCCGATAAAGATATCTTCTGGCATGCCTGTGATGCCAACTGTCTGCCCTTTGCCGACGGCACCTTTGCCTCGGTGACCTTCGGCTATCTGCTGCGCAATGTCGATGATGCAGGCTTAGTTCTTCGGGAAGTCCATCGGGTGCTGAAGCCGGGCGGCAAAGTTGTCTGCCTCGATACCACGCCGCCTAAGAGAAATCTTCTCTATCCACTGGTACGATGCTATTTTCGCTTTGGTATCCCTCTCATGGGCAAGTTGCTGGCCGATGATGCCGCTGCCTATGTCTACCTGACCGGATCGACAATGGATTTTTATAACGCTAAGAATCTTGCCGGATTGTTTCTGGACGCCGGGTTCACGAATGTCGGTTATAAAAAATTCATGCTTGGAACTATCGGAGTGCACTGGGGGCAAAAGCCATGAGCAGGAGAACCTCATGCCTCGAACACCAGGCCATTGGCTAACGGCTTTCCGGAAAACTTACAACCCTTCCAACTCGGCCAGCGTTCGGCAGTAGAAGATAGCGGAACCCTCACGTTGATAGCAGTTTGGTCGATTCTCCTTGCGGGCGTAGCCGGTGAGAGCCAGGCCGAGGTTTCCGGAAGGATCGAAGACCACGATCTCGGAGGTTTTCTGGGTGCAGGTCAGATCGTCGAGGATGGCGGTCAGACTTCCTCCTTCCTTGGTAGTGATCGCATCAAAACGGATGAAGGCCGGCTTGAATTTCTCCCGAACGATCCTTTGCAATGCATCGCCAAGGCCTGCCTCCGTCTCTTTGCTGCCGATTATTGCTGCCGATCTGGAGATTTTTTCTTCTATTTTGATAACATCGCCGACCTTGATAGTCCCGCCTCGCAGGATGACGGCAAAAATGCCTTCTCTCGGCATGACGCAGTCCCCGGCCTGATGGTAGATGGCGCAGCGGGTATGGCAGATTTTTCCGAGCTGCGATATCACCAGTTCCGTCGGGCCGATGCTGATGTGCCTGCCGACCTCGAGGGCCGTGAGGTCCAGGCCTTCGGTGGTGATATTCTCGGCAAAATTGCCGGCAACGACATCAAGCCCTTTGGCCCGCATGCTGTTGATGCTCTCCTCGGCAAGAAAGCTTACCTGACGGTGCCATCTGCCGCCATGGGCATCATTTTCCAGGCCGAAATCGGCAATCAGATTGGTTGCATCCACATTATTTTTGCGCGTTCCCTTCCGGTCGCTGATGGAAATTGCCTTGATTTTGTTCACTGGAGAGCCTCTTTTTTGGCCACGGGCCGTTCAGCCCATGGAACAATCTTTTATAAGTGCCTGTCTATGAAAATATCGTCAAATTCAGTTTTGTCAAACCAATTTACCGGCTGTTGAAGAATGGCAACATGAATGAAGGGCAAGGTAATCCTTGCATCGGCAGGAATGATATGAGAAAATTCTAAGAGAAAAAGAAGTGGGTTAGCACTACTCAAAGAAAATCTTTGTCTTAGGGGTGTATTGCCCACATAGAAAAAATTGGCGAAAAATCAAGGTTGTTTCGCCGCGAATCCAAAACCAATACGAGAGGGGGAGACGGTATGAGTATCATGCATGAGATCAAAAAAGTGGTCACACCGGTAGATTTTTCCGATAATTCCAAGCTGATAGCCGAATCAGCAGCGTATATTGCCGGGAAATTCGGGGCCTCAATGTATCTGGTATTCGTCGTGCAGAATTTTGACGACTATTCCGGCTTTTTTGTGCCGCAGATGTCGCTGCCTTCACTGGAAGGAGAACTCATTGAGAGCGCGGAGGTGAAAATGGCCTCGTTCTGCGGGGAAATGGTTGAATACTGTGAAGCGGCCGGGGTCAAGGAGCTGAGTTACAAGGTCTTCATGGGTGACGTTCCGGAAAAGATCGTCGAGTACGGGGCCGAAATCAAAGCCGATCTTATCATCATGGGTACACATGGGTATAAGGGCCTGGAGAAGATCATGTTCGGCAGCGTCGCCGACAAGGTGGTGCGATCGGCCTCCTGTCCGGTTTTAACGATTAATCCTTATACCTGTTGTCAATAGCCGGAGGCCGGGGCAAGGGCTTCCCTTGCCGCTTATCCGATTACCGCCAGCAGACCGTTGGTTACCGGGCTTTGGCTGTGTGAGGTTTTGCCGACCAGAGTTGCACAGGGAAGGCCCGGGAGAAGGTGGAAGCTGACCGAAATTCTGCCAAACTGCTCTACCGGGAAATCGGCAACGAGCAGTTTCTCCCAGGCATCGGCGAGTGCGAGTTGTGGGTCGGTGAGTTCGAGACGCTGTCCGGGAGTTGCAGCCTGGCCGCTAAGATCCTTAAATAATTCCTCAATGGCAGCAAGGGAGGTACCGTTTTTTGATATAAATTTACGTACAATAGTACTTGCCTCACTACTGTTCCAGCCGATAAAGCCCGGGAGTTGCAGGCCGGCAATGAGCGGCGCCTGATGGCCCGTTTTTTGTTGATACATTTCCAGTAAAATGTCGCCACTCTCCTTGTCGCCGGCAAGGAACATCTCGCATTCCTCAATTTCCCCGGCAAGAAAAAAGGTTCTCCAGGCTTTAAACCTGTTCTTGATACTTGCCGCATTGCCATGCATGCTTTCCCGCCGGGCGGCAAGTTCGGCAAAGGGATTTTCCTCGTCCTCTATTTCGTCTTCTCCCTGCAGTTCTTTGAACAGCACCTTTTCTTCATCCTCAAGCACGGCCATATTGAGGGCAATTTCTTCTTCTTCTTGATCGAGCAGTTCGGCGATAGCCAAGACCAGCCGCGCCTGCCATATTTTTTCCGCCACCTGCTGCCGTCGTGTCTCGGCCGGAAGTTCCTCGGTACCGCTAAGAGAGCGGACGATTGATCGTTCCGACTCTTGCTCCCGGGCAGGAGCTGTGGTCATGCCGGCCAAAGTCAGGGAACTCAACTGGGCCGCATAATCATCCTTGCCGGTCTTGATGTCGGCCACCAGGCGGAGGAAGCGATTTCGATCCTCGCCCAGTGGGCAGGGAGTATGTACTTGACAGAACCCCGATTTAATGAAACTATCGGGAGATTCTTTGCCGTCCTCGACCGGGTCGCTTTCTACCGGCGAAAGGAGGTGCATATTTTGAAATAACAGAAAAATCGGATACTGGCGCAGGGACTGGATGGCCGTTCCCGGAAAATAAAGGGTATTAAGTGAGTTCATATGAGGAACCTTCAAGGAAAAGTTTCATTATATCTTTCAGCGGCGCTCTATCTGCTCTTCAATTTGCGCCTGGGAGCCGATGTCCTGGCAACCTGTACCGCAACGCTGTGGCAGCTTGTTCAATATGCACCCTATATTGCCGGGATCGCCTACGTGATCATCGCTCTTCTCCAATATATGGCAGAGGGTGAGAAGATCCCCTGGGACCGGCGACTGCGGCTGTTTT
The DNA here is from genome assembly GCA_903875445.1 of uncultured delta proteobacterium. GTDB lineage: Bacteria > Desulfobacterota > Desulfobulbia > Desulfobulbales > Desulfocapsaceae > Desulforhopalus_A. Next base: position 26,807 of record CAIQWD010000028.1, read on the forward strand.
TTGCCATCGGTATTCTGGCCGGGCTCTTCCTCGGCATTTACGAATATGCTGGTACTGGAGTAGGAAATCAATAATAACGGGAGTTACGTGCCCTGTAAACGATAGAAACGGATCCGTGAGGATTTTGGTGTTGTTACGAAATTACTTGAGTATTTTTTATATGACACCCTGGGATAATAGTAAAATTTTCTCCTATCTGAGGTTTAATGCCAAGGTTATCATGGATTTTAGTCCCTTATAATTTCTCGTCACCGGTACCTGGGGATACTCAGTGGTCAATGAATCAGGCGGATTGAAGAAAAACCCCTGATGTGCTGCCTGAATCATCCCAATGTCGTTATAAGAATCGCCAAATGCAACCACATGATAATTCAGACCTCTTAATGCGTTGACAGCCATTGTTTTCTGATTTTTGACTCTAATGTTGTACCCGGTAATATTGCCTTGGCCATCAATGGTTAAATTGTGACAAAACAATGTCGGATAATTTAGTTTTGCCATCATCGGCTTGGCAAATTCCTCAAATGTATCCGACAGAATGATAATCTGTGACTCTGCCCTGATCCAAGTTAAGATCTCCAACGCACCTTCAAGAGGCTCCAGCGTCGCGATCACTTTGTTAATGTCTTGAATCTTCAAGTTGTTCTCCCGTACAATGGACAACCGTTTGGTCATGAGCACGTCATAGTCACTGATGTCCCTAGTGGTAAGCTTCAGGCCCTCGATTCCTGTTTTTTCTGCAACACTAACCCAAATCTCCGGCAGAAAAACGCCTTCCAAGTCAGCTACCAATATATTCATTTTTTGCTCAATTCCTGGTGAAAGTGGATAGGGGAAATTTGGGCTTCGATATTATTCGACCGCTCGTAAGCAGGTACTCATGAGATGAGTCAAGAATGTCCCTCTATGTGTTTTATTTGGAATGGAAGATTCAAGGTGTTTTAACGATATTGGTGAAAAGATAATCATTATTTGCAACTGGCATATGGCACTGGAAACACTCGCTGACAAAACCGGCATCTTTTCCATAGGGTTTGAGCTCGTTCCCCACAAATCGAGCAAAGCCCCAACCGCCTGTATCTTTATACTTTTTTGCGTCTTTCACCATAAACTCAACCTGTACGAACGCTCCCGGTACGGTGGCTTCAGGGAAGGAAGGATGTTTTTCTGCTTTCCAGGCTGCTTTGGCCAGTACGCTCCCATCCGGGAGTGGGTTCTTACCAGCATGCAATGCCACGATAGCGGTTTCGTTGCCGGTGATAATGCGGATATGGCTTTTATCCTCCCGGTAGGAAGGCGCTATGACTTTCCAGGCCATATATTCGGGATAATAGGCGATTCCGTTAGGAGCAACCGGCGTATTAGCAGCTGACATCAATGCCGGAGCGATTAGACTGATTGCAAGAAGCAGCATAATTCTTTTCATGTTCATCTCCTTTTGAAATAATAGGCTTAGAATAACTTCTTAGCGACAATACGATTTTACATCAAAAAAGCACATTTAATTTGTACGGATAACACTCAAGATCGAAATCAACCTGAGAGGAGGATAGCGCTCACCGGAAGATATTTGACAAAGAACTCCTCAGCAGAAGACTTCCCACTTTTCAGTTTATTTTTTCGGAGCCGCTTCTCTTTGCCTGGTAGACTATTATAAATTGTATACTCTCAGAGAGTCCAGCACAACCATGTTGCGCGAAGCATTTGATAATAAGGTGGAATATCAAGAAACAAATAAGAAACATCCTTTTTTGTAACCCTATGTGAAAAAACCTGGAACCTTTTCAATCTTCTTTGCATCTATATATCAAGACCAAAAAAACGGGAGACAAGGATATGGAGTATGCGGGTGACTACAATTTGGCAGAAGGCATGACATCGGATCAGGATGTGATACGGCGGGTCCTTGAAGGAGATACCGCAAGCTTTGAACTGATCATGCGCCGATATAACCAGCGGCTATATCGGATTGCCAGAGGGGTCCTTCGCAACGAGGCGGATGCCGAAGACGCAGTCCAGGATGCCTATATCCAGGCTTATCAAAACCTGGAGCGATTTCGGGGCAAGGGGGCATTGTCGGCCTGGTTGGCAAAAATAACCGTCAACGAGGCACTGGGGCGTCTGCGCCGGTCTCGGCCTGCGAAAGAAGGTATTTCTTTGGATGATTTGCAGGAGACAGAGGAGGCGAATTTTATGGCCAGTACTATTTCAAACTTGCCCAATCCGGAACAAAGTGCCGCACGGGGGGAGTTGCGCCGATTGCTCGAATCAGTCATTGATTCCCTCCCTGAGGTTTATCGACTGGCTTTTATTCTGTGTGGAGTTGAAGAGATGTCCGTGGCAGAGGCTGCCGATTGCCTTGAGATCGAACCCGCCACAGTAAAAACCCGATATCATCGAGCGAAAAAAATTCTCCAGCAGAATTTATCGAGCGTGGTGGATTCCGCGACTGGCGAGGTATTCTCTTTCGCCGGAGAACGCTGTGACCGCATCGTCGCCGGAGTGTTCCGGCGACTGGAACTCCATGGTCGAAATTAGCTGGCACAAGAGCATCAAGCCGGTTGCGAGCTAACAATTATATGGCTATGGACAAAAAACCAAGAAGGAGTCATACCATGAAAAAAATAATTGCCATATGTGCCACACTGCTTGTTTTAACCCTTCCTGCATTTGCTGCAGGCCCAAAAAAGATGCCTGATGCATCTTACAAAAAAGTCAGCGAACTGGTTGCTCTTCCGGATTTTCTTCCGGGAATGGGAACTCTGTACGTGAATCCTTCTACTCTTCCGGTCGGTCCGTTTCTGGCTTATGACAGGAAAGGGACACTGGTTTCAACTATCTACATGGTGCCGCTCAGCGACATGGAAAAACATACGGCTTTTACCGGATTGGCCACAGGTAGCAACCAGGTGAAAAAGGTCGATATCACTTTTAATGCCGGCCACCCGGGGGTGGAAAGTCCTCACTACCATGTTACCCTATGGCACGTAAATCCTGAGTCGGCAATGGTGAAATAACTATGCTCAGCCGACGGAAAATCCTGATGGCTGGCGGCCTGTGGCTAGCCAGCCTCACTCTTGGTCGCTTCTGCCTGAGTGCTGAAGATGAAGATGTTGTTGAAATCTCCATGCGCAGCACTGAAGACGGATCAATCGTCACTTTCGATCCCATAGGTCTTCTGGTCCGACCTGGTCAGCGAATCCGCTGGGTAAATGATGGCAACAATGTTCATACGGCAACCGCATACCATCCGAAGAACGACAACCATGCCTTGCGTATTCCTGCTGCTGCCGTGCCATGGGATTCCGGATACCTGGTGAACCCCGGCGACAGTTTTGAAGTTAGGTTGACGGTGGAAGGGATTTACGATTATTATTGTATTCCGCATGAGATGTCTGGAATGGTCGGCCGGATTATCGTCTCTACCTCAAGGGACTATAATCAGGCTTCACTAAAGCCATATCCCGACAGTCCCGGGGTAGAAGAGTGGAGCCCTCTCCCCGATGCTGCTTTGCGGAATTTTCCCCCGATCCCCGCAATCCTTGAAAGAGGACGAATCGGCGGATCTAATCGATAAAAGCGGGGGCTTACCTTGTAAGCCCCCGATAATTTGTGTCTAATATGAATTATCACCAGGATCTTGGGTGGTTTCATGTCAGATGCAAGCCTAACCTAGCCCTTTAACTACAAGGAGAAAAAACATGTCAATGTTCTGCCACCAGTGCCAGGAAACAGCTGATTCATCTACTTTTAGTAGTGACTGTTGACTCGCAGAATTTCACGGGAAAGTTGGGCTTCGCAATCTTAAAATGACGCTATGCAAAACGCCGAATAGGACCACTTGTCATTTTCGCGAGGTAAAGGGTGGCGAGATGCCGGATCTCGACCGCCCCTGGTATAGAAGTGGTCCCGAAGGTGCAAAATCCGGAGAGATATTACACAGTCGGTCCTCCTGTTGGTATTTTCAGAAAAATTTGATAATCGCCGTTCGTTTAGCGTGCTTACCTACATCTGGCAGCCTCTGCAGCAACGTGACCGGCCAAAGCCGCAACAAATGTTCTCAGTCCTGTCATTGCAGACATCTGTGAAAATTCCCCATTCTTGGAAGCACTACGCGGCGATGTTATGAGTGCGGCAGTGGTGTAAAGCTGTTCCTTTACCAATTTCTGACAGAGCAAGTCATAGCGGACGAGGTACGAGGCCCCCTTAAACTCCTTGAGAACGGGAAAATGCGGCGACACATCCCTTACAGGGCATCTGGATTTCGGGACATCCTCAACCATCATCAACCAGCCAACGAAAGGGCGCGGTTGTTTGCCGAAGGCCTCTTCACGGTAGGCTGTCCAGAAATCATGCGCGGTGCCGATGGCTTCTTCGGTTCGGTTATTGAAATTGTTTCCGAACGAACCCACTTGACTTTTCAGCTCGATGGCAACGATTAACTCGCCCTTGTACATGACCAGAAGATCCCAGAGTTTTGTCGGCCTGAAGTAGCCGGGCAGGGTCAGCAGTGCTCGGTTCTGATGCAGCTCGGCATCGGCGAGTCCATTAGCCCGCACGATGTCGAGCATCAAAGCCAAGAATCCATCCATGTTCTTGCCCGCTGTAACGCCGGCACGCTCGCCTTGGTCAGCCTTGCCGGATTCAACCTGTTTTTGTCTCGCTGCCGCACGGTTTCCCCAGAAGGCCTTTACCGCCTCATGGGCTTTTTGTTGGTAATCGACAAGATCAAGGGCCATTTAATCTCCATTGCCTCCAAGGGAGGATTTTTCTTCATTGGAAAGCGCAAACAGTTTAAATACTGCTTGATTGCAGGCGTGGATGTCCCGCTGTATTGCAGCTTCCACCAGCTCTGCCCGCAACCCTAGCGGGACATCAGCCCATTGCGGAATGCGGATGCGACGCAGGTACTGTGCCTGAAAGCGGAGGAATCCACCGCGCATTTTGGTCGAGTAGGTCGCAATGAAGAGACGTGTGACGGCCGAAAGCATTACCGCTTGCAATGCCCGCAAGTCCCAATCGTCGGACGTGACATAGTAAAGGTTGTGATGGGGGTACAACTTTCCGGCCTCAAAAACAATATGGGCTTCTCCCTTGATGTCGGGAATCAGGAGCTTCGGCCTTGATGCCAGTTCCGGGGTGATACGGTCGATCGTGCGATACCAGTTGGCAGGGGTCTTTTGGGCGCAGTGACGAGCAGAGATACTCTCCCGTCGCGCTTCCAAATAACGGCAGAGGCGTGGATAATTCCGCAGGTCGACAAGACCACCAGCCTCGGCAAACGGATTGATGACGCCTTGACCGCGCCATTGCACCTCGCCGGATACTATGTCTTTTGTTGTAACCAGCGGCAGTTTGCGATCAGTCTCAACGTCGAGTGCATCAAAATCGCCTATATAGGCCTTGTCCAAGCCGGTTGCTACGCCGATTCCCACTTTGCAACCCACCTTTTCCAAGCTTGGGAATTGTTTCTCAAGGCGACGAATCAGTGCCATCTGATCCGAAGTTTCGAGCAACCACGGTTCCGACCCATGAGTGACTCGGGCGAGTTCTCGCACCGGCCCCACCTCTTTCGGAAGATTCCGAGCCCTTAGCGCGGCGGACAAAAGCGCAAGCGTGGCTCGATCAATGGCAGGGCGATGGGCAATGCGTGTGGCACCAGGAGTTTCCCGGCTAATTATAGTGATGGCGGGGTAGGCGCTCACATCGGAGTGAAACGCCGGGGTATCCACCATGTCGACATAGATTTTCATGTTAAACCGATCGGCCACCAGGCTGCGAAGCGGCCCTCCATATCGGTTTTTCATCCAGCGATCCGCACAGATAAAGCCAAGACAACCCCCCTTCGCCAACGCTAAAAGCGACCGCTCGATGAAGGGGATGTAGATATCGGCCCGGTCATACATAGTCTGGTAGCGGCGACGGTATGCCGCCAGTAAAGGTGCGGGAATCTGCTCTTGGCGAACATAGGGAGGGTTGCCGACAACAAAATCGAATTCCCCCTCAAGGGGTGATAGAAGGAAATCTCCCAGTATAAGCCACCGGTCAGCAAGTGCTACTGCGAATTGCTCCTCTATGTTTTCTTGTTTCAGTCGCTCGATCACGGCTAATCGAGTGGAAGAAAAAGTATTACGATGCAGCTCAACGGCGCGAATTGCGCCGCCTAACTCTTCCACAACAGCTTTTGTGTGTTGCGATGATTTCCATGCCGTCAGCAATCGACTGATCACAGGTAATAGAAAGTCACCGCCGCCGAAGGAAGGTTCCAAAATCCGCTTTTCATGGAGCGGTTGATCCTCAGTGTAGCCCGCTAGATCAAGGATAAAATCGACTACCTCGATGCGTGTAAAGATTGCCCCGCGAGATTCGGCTCCTGCTGTTGCCGACAATTTCTCAATTGCCGCAGCGACAATAGGCGAATGAGTATAAACCGACTCGCTAAACAAATTAAGCTGCCTGGATGTCAAGTTCATATTCCTTATCTAATCTGCGGTTATTGCACGAATAGTTGCTGGCAAGTTGCTGTACTGCTTTTGAATACCAAACACTTAGGGATGGTTTGCATAAAGAAAGTTTCATTGCAAATGCGCAGGACTGATGTGCTTCGATGGTCAACATATTTCAAAAAAACATCATAAACTAGCGGACAGATAACAGGTAGAAAATATTTCCTGAATCTCGGAGATGCTCAGTGAATCATCGTGGTGAGTGGTGGTGAGAGGTGTCAGGCATGACTTATGGGCGTTATATGAAGATGAGTTGATACCCATAAGTCAAGCCTAAGCTCATATTTTGCATTTTCTTCTATCTTGGCTGCCCACCAAAATGTTATATTTCAAGACCTGACCCTTAGTCGCTTGCTGCTATTTGCTAAGACCCATGTTTGAATTTATTTTTTTAATGAACTTTGACATGTTTTATTTTTTTCCTGACTTAGTGCAAGGGCTTTATATTTAATGGCTTCTGAAAAATCAGGATTAAGGGTTAACGATCTATCAAATGCCTTAACAGCGCTTTTGTATTTACCGATACTCATCAAACAAAATCCTTTACAGTTCCATAAATCAGCAAAACTAGCCCTTACTCGCAAAACATCGTTAAATATTCTTAAAGCTTCTTTATACCTTCCAAGATAAATTAATCCATAACCTTTAAAGATCAAAGCATCAGTAAAATCAGGCTTTATTTTAAGTGCATAATCAAGAGCTTCTATAGCCTCTTGGTTTCTCCCCAGAAAGATCAATGTACTGCCTTTACATTTATGAGCTTCAGCAAGGCTCGGATTTGCTTTTAAAGCTTTATTGGCACTATCCAAGGCGCCTTCATGCCTTCCCAGCTTTATTAAGGCGTTGGCTCTAGCAATCCAACCGAGAGCATATTCAGGACATGCTTGATTGACTTTACCCAAAGCGTCTAAAGCTTCTTCATGTTGATCAAGTTTGGCAAGGATAATGCCTTTGCTGTACCATGTATCTATCAACATAGGGTTGATTTCGAGTGTCGTGTTGAAGGCTTCTAATGCCTCACTGTATCGACCAACTTTTGTCAGAGAATCACCTTTGGCGTTCCATGCTTGAGCGTCATTTTTATTTTTCTCCAGATATTTCTCAAACGCCTCAATAGCATCTTGATGCTCTTCAAACCTAGCCAAAGCAACCCCTTTTACCTTCCAAGCAAGACCAAGGTGCGGTTTGATTTCAATAGCTTTGATTGCAGCTTTATACGCCTCCTCATATCTGCCCAAATTAAGCAGTGAAACACCTTTTTCAGATAAAACTTCAGCAAAATCAGACTGTATTTTAAGTGCACTGTCCGAGGCTTCGATTGCTTCATTATGCCTGCCAAGGCGCTCTAAGCAGATGCATTTAAAATACCAAGTTGTTGCATTAGAAGATGACAATGATAGAGCTGTATCTATTGCCTGTAATGCCTCTTTAGGCTGATCTAAACAGTTGCTTTTGAATTGCCAGGTTTTTGCTACGTTGGGATTGATTGCTATCGATTTGTTGAAATATTCTAATGCTTCCTTTTTCTCTCCAAACATGAAATGATCAAATCCTCTATTAAAAAGGATAGCCGCATTATCAGGCATAAAGACAGTATAGTTATTGGCCAATTTAAGCAAGTCTGAAGAATGAAGCAACTCGTACGCGAACTGACGAAGAAGTATAAAAGGTTCCATATTGGCTCGTTCTTTCAACTCACCTGTATACCTGTCCGGACCGAAATGGCTTAATGACTTCATTGATCTGGAATAATCTTCAGGCAACTCTTTATCAACATGGGCACCTCCATCTTTATTGGTAATCCACAGTACAATATCTCTTCGATAAATCCATTTATTATTAACAGCTGTTGTTGGATACTTGCTCCACCAATTTTTTACAGATAAATACTCTTCATCTGACTTATCCATAAAATGATAAGTGCCAAAGTCAATCAATATCAGTGGAATAGGCAAATCTCTCAATTCATTTGAGGTAACAGTTCTCAACATTATATCCCAGGCTCCGAGATGTTCTAGTAATGCTGTTGAGTTATGGGTTTGGTGAAAGATAACTCGGAGAGAGTTCCCAATTCTTAGCGCTTCGCGAATATCACCTCGGTCAAATTCACTTGCTGACTTATCAATGAATCTTAGATGATCGGACAGAAGCTGCTTATAGCGTCTAATACTCATTTGATTACCTTGTAGAGAAGTAAGGTGTTATTCCAATGAATTATTTGCCAATTATATGATTCTAAGATTGTAAATCTTACACTATTGAATTATATTTTGGTAATCCAAAATGACAATCTGCTTGCGTTACTGTATCGGGATGATCTTGTCATCATAAATATTCTCTCCTATCGATATTTTCATTGCGAGAATTTCTTGGATATTTTGCCAGTTGTAGCAACTACTTTCTTGTCAAGTATTGAGGTTTGAAGGACGAACCTCTTGGTCATTATCCTATACTTGATATTTGCACAACTATTGTATTTTGTAACAATGAGTTGCATCAATAACCTAGCAAGATAAAAGGTAAATTTATTTTTGAGAGGCAAACATTCCTGACATAAAAAGTAAAGACTCAAACCTAAGATTGTTTCTGACAATCCCGGAGATGCGCAAGCGGTATACGTAGCAAAACTAAGGCTTGAACCCTTCCGTATAGAAGCAGAAACGATACCACAAAAAGGCAATATATTTCCAAAACATCCTAACCCAACGGACAGATAACAGGTAGAATATATTTCCAAAAATATCGGAGATGCTCAGTAAATGTGACATAAGCAATAGAGGAACCCCATTTATCGCGGAAGCGAGTAAGCTTCACTCTGTCCATACTATTTTAAAGAGGCATAGATGAAACAAGTTGCTTCTACACGAAAAAGCACATAAGCCACCGCCTTTCAAACTCGCCCGCCAAAAAACAGATAAGCAGACAACACCGCCGCAATCATCCCAGCCAAATCGGCGACAAGTCCCCCAGCCAGGGCGTAGCGCATGCGTTTGATGCCGATGGCGCCAAAATACACGGCCAGGATATAGAAGGTGGTCTCGGTGCAGCCCTGGACAATCGCCGACAGACGACCGGCGAAGCTGTCAGGGCCAAAGGTTTTCATGGTTTCCACCATCATCGCCCGGGCGCCGCTGCCGGAAAGCGGCTTCATCAGCATGGTGGGCAGACCGTTTACCCAGGCCGGATCGCAGCCGATGGACGTTACCAAGCCCCGCATCCCATTCATAAACACATCCAGGGCGCCGCTGGCCCGCAGCATGCCGATGGCCACCAACATCGCCACCAGATAGGGAATAATGGTTACCGCGGTGTGAAATCCGTCTTTGGCTCCTTCGATGAAGGCCTCATAGGCATTGATTCGCTTCACCAGGGCGCCGATGAGAAAGGTAGCGATTAGCACGAGCAGAAGCAGGTTGCTGACCAAGGAGGACCGCGCGGCCAGCTCCTCTGCCGGCAGACGCAGAAACCAGGCGGCAAGGCCTCCCACCACAAGGGTTAAGCCGCCAAGCCAGGCAAGCACCACCCTATCCAGTCGGATACGTTGCACCGCCGCCACAAAAAGAAAACCGGCCAGGGTCGAACAATAGGTGGCCATGAGGATCGGCACGAACACATCGGTCGGATCGACGGCACCCATCTGCGCCCGGTAGGTGAAGATGGTCACCGGCAGAAGGGTCACCGAGGAGGCGTTGATCACCAAGAACATGATCTGGGCGTTACTGGCCGTGTCCTTGTCCGGATTCAGCTCCTGCAATTCCTGCATGGCCCTGATGCCTATCGGCGTGGCCGCATTATCGAGCCCCAGCATGTTGGCCGCCATGTTCATCGTTATCGAACCAAGGGCCGGATGCCCATGCGGCACCTCGGGAAAAATCCTGGCAAAGAGGGGCGAAAGCCACCGGGCCAAGGCGTCGAGAAAGCCTGCCTTTTCACCGATACGCATAACCCCGAGCCAGAGACACATGACCCCCGTCAAGCCGAGAGCAATCTCGAAGGCGGTTTTGGCACTGTCAAATCCGGCTTTGATGAGAGCGGCAAAGATATCCTGCTGACCGTTTATCAGAAACTGAAACAGGGCAGCGGCAAAGGCCGTCAGGAAAAAACCGACCCAAATGGCGTTAAGCATGATTTATTTCCTGTTTTTGCAGTCCATTTTCAAAATGAAATCGAAAAGGAAATACAAGTCCCGGCCACAAAGATTGTAGCCGGTTTGTCTGGGCAAGGGAACCGATAAATGGTATTCTCCTTGGTCATGTTCTCACTCCACGTCGCCAACCGCACGGAAAATTTGCTACAACACCTGGCCCTTATTCTGGGGGAAGGGAAACGCCCGGATATTTTTGCCCCCGAGCTGTTTCTTATCCAGAGCCAGGGCATGGAACGGATGGTGGCCCAGAGTCTCGCCGACCACTTCGGCAGTTTTTGTAATTTTCAGTTTTTTCTGCCCCTTGATTTTCTCGGCTATATCGCTAAAAGACTTGATCTCGGCATCAGCCCCGACGGCTTTGGGCGGCAGCTTATGACCTGGCGCCTGGATGAGTTACTGCGCGATCTTGGGCCGGAGGAGTATCAGCCGCTCAGGTACTATTTGTCGGGGGAAAATGGTGAACTGAAGCGCTTTCAGCTGGCCCGGCGGCTGGCCAATATCTTCGATCAGTACCAGGTGTTGCGGCCGGAATTCCTCGACCATTGGGAAAACGGCAAGCGGGCCACCGACCATCCGGCGGAGGTCTGGCAGATGGCCCTGTGGCGCCGGCTGCTTGAAGGTCCCGGCGGCAAGATGCACCGGGGAGTGCAGTTCCGCCGGGTGATCGAACGGCTGAGCGGGGCGGATGACCTTGCGCATCTCCTGCCGAAGCGTATCTCGGTGATTGGTCTCCATACCATGCCGCCGATTTTTCTCGAATATTTGAACCGACTTGCCGGCCATATGGATGTCCATCTCCTGCTGCTGTCACCATGCCGCCATTACTGGGGCGACGTGGAGAGTCGGCGGGCGCAGCTGAAGAGGCTGGCGCGGCAGTCTCCGCAAGACCAGGCGGGGGCGATGGAGCATCATCCACTTCTTGCCGCCCTTGGTCGGCAGGGGCGGGATTTCCAGAATATGCTTCTCGAAAGCGTCGAGTTTTTTGACGAATTGGATAGCTATGATGCAACCCTCGAAGATGCCGACTACGCAACCGCTCCGCTTTTGCAACGCATCCAGGCGGATCTTCTTGAGGACAGGATTGCCGAACAGGAACCGACCCGGCTCTCCGGCGGCGACGATTCGCTGCGGGTGGTTTCCTGTCATTCCCGGCTGCGGGAACTGCAGGTGCTAAAGGATCATCTCCTTCTCCTCCTGCACCGCGACCCTAGCCTTGAACTGCGGCGGATCATCGTCATGGCCCCGGATATCCAGGAGTACGCCGCCCTCATTCCCGCGGTTTTTGCCGATATCCAGCATTCCATTGCCGACCGCAGTATGCGCCGGCGTAACAGCACCTTTGCCGCTTTTCTCGCCTTCTTTGACCTTTTTACCGGCCGCTTCGGCTGGAGCGAGGTGTTCGATCTCCTGCGGCAGCCGACCGTCCATCCCCAGTTCCAGCTGGCCGCAGCCGATCTCGACAGCCTGCAGCAGTGGATAATCGGCTCGGGTATCCGCTGGGGCTTGTCAGGCGAGCAACGGCGGGAGGAGGGGTTGGCGGAATTTGCCGAGAGCAGCTGGCGGGCAGGACTTGAACGCTTGCTCATGGGTTATGCCATAGACGGCGAGGAACTCATCGACGGAATTCTCCCCTATCCGGACATCGAGGGCCGGGGGGCGCAGCCTCTGGGGGGGCTGTGCCGCTTCATCGAGATGATCGAACAGGCCCGTCGGGATTTTCAGCAGCCGCGGACACTCGAACTCTGGTCGGTGTTTCTCCTCCACTACGGGCAACAGCTGTTCGGCGACTCGGATGACCGGGAGCTGATGGAATTGCGCGCCATCCTCGCCGAACCGGCTGAAGCGATAAGCACCTTTCATGGCAGCCCGGTCGGTTTTCCGGTGATGCATGAATGGCTCAAGCTGTCGGCGCGGGAAAGCCGTACCAGCGCCGGTTTTCTCCGTGGCCAGCTGACCTTTTGTTCGATGCTGCCGATGCGATCGATACCCTTCCGGGTGGTGTGTCTTTTAGGTCTCAACGACGGGGTTTTCCCGAAAAACGACAACCATGATACCTTCGACCTGATGGCCGGGGATTTCCGGCCCGGCGACCGTTCGCCGCGCGCCGATGACCGCTATCAGTTTCTCGAAGCCTTGCTGGCCGCCAGGTCGCATCTGTATCTCAGCTATGTCGGCCAGTCGATCAGGAGCGGGGAGGCGATTCCGCCGTCGGTGGTGGTGAGTGAATTCCTCGAACTGCTGGAAACCTCCTATGGCGCATGCGATATGGTGGTCAGCCATCCGCTGCACCCTTTCAGCAGCAAATATTTTGCGGGCGGCGGCAGCGACAAACTGTTCAGTTATAACGATTATTTTTGTCGAACCGCGGCGGCCCTGCAGCGGGGAATAAGACCCAAGGAAAAATGGTGGCAAGGGCGGATTGCGACAGAGACGGCGACGGTACATCTCGCCGACCTCCTGCGTTTTGCCGCCGGCCCGCAAAAGTTTTTTGTCGCCGATATTCTTGGCATTCGCCTGGACCTGGGAGTGGAGTTGCCTGACGACCGGGAGCCCTTCGAGTCGATCGGCCTTGACCGCTATCTGGTTGACCAGGAACTGCTGCAACTTGCTCGCGCGGACAGGCTCGCCAGCGGTTTTGCGGCAGTCTTGGCCGAGGGGCGTTGGCCGCTTGGTTCTCCCGGCGAATTGGCTTTTAGCGAAAAGTCCAGGGCGATTGAGGGCTATCTTAAGAGAGTTGACGCCCTGCAAATGGGGCAAGGGCAACCCGGTCTTCCGGTTGATCTCACCCTTGGCAGCTATCGTTTGGTCGGTACCTTGACCAATGTCCATGAGCAAGGAATTCTCCTGCTCCGCTTCGGCAAGCTTCGCGGCCGGGATCTGCTGAGCGGCTGGATACATCATCAGGTGGCCCAGCAGTTGCGCCCCGGGGCGGTGACGCGCATCGTCGCCCTGGATAAAACCATCGGCTTTGAGGCAGAGAGCGAGGGGCCGGATCTTTTGCGACTGCTTGCCCTCTTTGCCGAGGGCTGTAGTCGACCCCTGCCGCTTTTTCTTGAACCGGCCCTGGCTTATGCCATGCAGGAGGCCAACCCGAAATCCCGCGCTACCCCTATCGACCGAGCGCTGGCAGTCTATCGTACCAGAATGGAGAAAGGTTACGAGCCCGAGTGGGCGCTCCTCTACGGCGACAGACCTGCCGAGGAAGTGCTTGACGAGGAGTTTCTCGACCTTTGCCTGGAAATAATCTGTTCGATCTGGAGGAACACAGGTGTCTGCTGAATTCCGGATCTTTGACTCCGCCCGTTCGCAACTGGCAAAGGGTATCACTCTGGTTGAGGCGAGCGCCGGTACCGGCAAGACCTTTGCCATTACCATGCTGGTGTTGCGGGCCGTGGTCGAGTTGCAGGTGGGGATCGATAGAATCCTTATCGTCACCTTCACCAAGGCTGCCACTGAGGAACTGCGCCTGCGTATCAGGACCAGGCTGGTTGAGGCGAGAAACCTCTTGGCGGGCAAGTCGGTCGCGGCGACGGACCCGACCCTTTCTGCCTGGGCCGCGACCATAAGTGACCGACATCAGGCACTCACCTTGCTGCAGCTGGCACTCGCCGATATCGACCAGGCCGGGGTCTTTACCATCCATGGTTTTTGTCAGCGCATGCTGGTTGAGCAGGCTCTGGAGAGCGGCCAGTTGTTCGATGTCGAACTCTTGACCGATATTGAACATATCAGAATGCAGGTTGCCGAAGACTTCTGGCGAAGCCGGATCTACAGCCTCGCTCCTTTGCCCTGCGGCCTTGTGATCAAGGACTTTCCGACCCCGGAGCAGTTGCTCGCCAGTGTCACCGAGGCCAAGAGAGAGAACTGCCATATCGAACCCCGGGTCGGCCCCTTAGAAGAGATCCTCACCCGCCTGGATACGGCCATGGCACGGCTCACCGCCTGGTGGCGGGCAAGCGGCGGCGAACTGAAAGAACTGTTTTGTAATAGCCTTGGCCACTTTAAAAAACCCTTCAGTGAAGGATTTGACCTGTGGTTCGAGGGCTTGGAAGATTTCTTTTCCGGGGCTACCGCGATTCTGCCGACGCAGATCGGGCTCCTTACCCGGCAACACTTGGCCTGCGAACTGAACGGCCATAAGATCAAAGGCGAAGAAAAAAAGCTCTCTTATCTTGCCGCCTGGCCCTTGCCGGAAGGGGAGGTGGAAGAATTGCTGGCGGCGGCGACCGAATTGCTCCTGACGCTCAGGGTAGAACTTGCCGAAAAACTGCGTGCCGAGGTGACGAGGCGACTGGAACGGCACGGCAATATCGGCTTTGACGACCTCATTACCCGCCTGTCGCGGGCGCTGCAGGGTGATCGGGGACTGGCCCTGAAAAGACTGGTGGGGGCCAGGTATGCGGTTGCCCTGATCGATGAATTTCAGGATACCGACGGGCTGCAGTGGCATATCTTCTCCAGCATCTTCGGCGGCGGGGCGCATGCCCTGTATCTGATCGGCGATCCCAAACAGGCGATTTATAAATTCCGTGGGGCGGATATCCACTCATATTTTCTGGCAAGAAAATCGGCGACGCAGCTTTTGACGCTTAAAGAAAATTACCGCTCCCATCCCTTCCTGGTCGACGAGGTCAACCGGCTCTTTACCTCCCGGCCGCGGCCTTTTTATTTTCCTCCGGAAATTCTTGACTATCGGCCCGTGCTTGCGGCAAAAAATGCAAATGATGCCGACCTTCTCCGGGAGGGGAAATCGCTTGCCGGCATGGTCTACTGCACCCTGGACGAAAATGAATATGACTCGAACGGCCGCTGGTTCTCCGGCAAGGCAATAGACCGTTTCCTAAGCTATGCCGTGGCCGAGATCAGCCGACTGCTTGATCCTCTCCTGCCGGTCAGGGTGCGGACCGACGAGGAGCGTCCGCTTGCCCCGCACGATATCGCCGTCTTGGTGCGCAGCCACCGACAGGCGGAGGCATACCGCCAGGCCTTGGCCGAGGCGGGCATCCCGGCGGTGGTTGCCAGCCGCGAGTCGGTCTTTCATACCGGCGAATGCCGTCAGCTGCTTTTGCTGCTACAGGCCATCGCCACTCCGGGTGACATGGTGAAGTTGCGAACTGCCCTCACCATTCCCTGGTTCGGCTTGACCGGCAACGATCTCTACGACCTGCAGTGCGACGAGGAACGGCTCAACCTGTTGCACAGCCGGTTTCAGGGTTACCACCAGCTCTGGCGGGAGCTGGGCCTGCTTTCGATGATGAGCCGTTTGCTGGTGGCCGAGGAGGTGCTGGTTACCCTCGCGGGCAGCAGGCTTGCCGAACGAACCATTGCCAACATCAACCATCTTCTTGAACTGGTCCAGGAAGAGGAGAGCAGCGAAAATCTCGGGATGAGTCAAGTTGTCCAATGGTTGTTGAAAATGACCATGGATGATTCCGGTACCGAGAACACCGAACTCCTTCTCGAAAGCGATGAGGAGGCGGTGCGCATTGTCACCATGCATGGCGCCAAGGGCCTGGAATACCCGGTGGTGTTCTGCCCCTTTCTCTGGTACCGGAGCGACCGGCTGAGCGGCGAAAAGTATCAGATATCCGGTCATGACGACGACCACCGGCTGGTGGTCGATCTGGGTTCGGAACGGTTTTCCCAGCGGCGGGATAAAGCGATCGGCGAACAAATGGCCGAGGAACTTCGTCTGCTCTATGTCGCCATTACCCGTGCAAAAATGCGCTGTTATATCATGTGGGCCGATGTCAAAGCGCATAACCCTGTCGCCGATTCCTTCCAGTCCGCCCTCGGCTACCTGCTTTTTCCGGATGGCGCGATATCATGTCAGGCGCAGCAGGAACACTTGCAGGCACTTTTGTCGCACAACCGTGGGCATCTGGTGACCATTAGAGAAGATGATTCTCCACCGGTCTCAACCGCCAGGGTGTCGCCTCGGGAACTCCACCCGCTCATTCCCTCGGGTCGGTCGCTGTACACCGACTGGCAGATGTCGAGTTACTCGGCCATGGCTATGCTCAGTGAATACGAGCAGGAGGTGGAGGCCGCCGCCAGCGGTACCGGTAGCCTTATACCGGTTCCAGGCCTGCTGGCGGGGGCAAGTTTTGGCAACGTCATTCACGAACTGCTGGACGAACTGTCGTTTGCCGGAATTGCCCGAGACGAACAGGATAATAGCCTGCTGCTACGGCAGAAATGTTTGCGAAACGGGGTAGTGGCCGATCCGACCGAGATCGGCAGACTGCTGCAGCAAGTGGTGACGACACCGCTCTTGCCCGCGACCAGCACCGACAATTTCAGTCTCGCCATGGTCGATGACCGTCGGTGCCTCAAGGAAATGGGATTTTACTTCCATCTCGGACTGCTGGAAACCGAGCGGATCAATACCATTCTTGCCGGGGAACCGACCCTTGTGCCGCTGAGTCACAAGACCATGCGCGGCTACCTCACCGGCTTTATCGATCTGGTCTGCGAATTTGCCGGCAAATATTATATCCTTGATTATAAAACCAATTTTCTCGGCGGCGCCCTGGCCGATTACCAGAGCGATAAGTTGACCGCGGCCATGCAGTCTCATAACTACGGCCTGCAGTACTGGATCTATACCCTGGTTTTGCATCGTCATTTGCAGAATCTTTTGAACGATTATCGCTACCAGGACCATTTTGGCGGCGTCATGTACCTCTTTGTCCGCGGCATGACCCCGGAGATCCCCGGCAGCGGCGTCTTTGCCGCTCTTCCCGACTACGAAAAAGTGCTGGCACTCGACCGGGCAGTGGGAGGGGATGCCGATGAGTGAGCTCAGCTTTTCCCCTCTTGACCGCTATTTTGCCGAGTTTCTTGCCGGTCGCTCGGGCTTGGCGGGGGCGGCGAAGGAGCGGTTTCAGGAACTGGTCGCCCGGGTTTCGGGGGCCCTGGCGGATGGTCACAGCTGTTTGCCGGTAAGCGAAGCGGAGGAACGCTTTCTTTCTGCCAATCCTTTAGTTTCGGATGCCGGCCGGACCCCTTTAATCCTCAACAACCACCGGCTGTATTTGCATCGTTACTTCCACTATGAGACCCGTCTGGCCGGACAGATAAGGCAGATGGCGGCGATAACCTTGGCACTAAAGATGGATGAGGCCTTGGTAAACGCATATTTCAACGACGCCGGGCCGAGCATCGATTGGCAGAAGGAGGCGGCGAAGGTCGCGCTTCATCGAGCACTGACAATCATCTGCGGCGGGCCGGGCACCGGCAAGACGACGACGGTGGTGAAAATCCTTGCTCTCTTGCTCCAGGCGGGAGAAGGGCAGCGGCAGCCGGCGATGGCCCTTGCCGCACCCACCGGCAAGGCGGCGATGCGCTTGAGCGAGGCTATCAGCAAGAATCTTAATCATCTTCAGCTTCCCGACAAGGTGCGAAACGCCTTACCGACCAGTGCCGGCACCCTGCATCGGCTACTCGGAGTCCGGCGCGGCTCGCCGCAATTCCGGCATAACCGGGACAATCCCCTGGGCTGGGACGTGGTTGTGGTTGACGAGGCCTCGATGGTCGATCTGGCGATGATGAGTAAACTGGTCGATGCCATCAAGCCCGGAGCGCGTCTCATTCTCCTTGGTGATAAAGACCAATTGGCCTCGGTCGAGTCCGGGGCGGTGCTCGGTGATTTTATCAGGAGTCTGCCGGAAAATACGGTCGAACTACAAAAAACCTATCGGTTCGAAGCCGGTATCAAGCGACTAGCCGAGGCGATTAACGGCGCCGACAGCGCCACCGCCTGGGGGCTGCTCAAGGATTCACAGACGACTAACATATCTCTTGTAAATGAGGGGTTGATAGGCTTTATAAGCGAGCATTACGCCCGCTTTATGGCGGCGGCAAATCGACCGAGGCCAGTCAATTTTCAGGAAATCTTCGCCCTGTTCAACAGTTTTCGCGTGCTTTGCGCCCTGCACTACGGCAGCCGGGGCGTAGAGCCGATCAACCGGCAGGTGGAGCTGGCCCTCAGTCGCCGCGGTTTCCCCTGCCGCCCGGATACCTGGTATCCCGGCCGGCCGGTATTGATTACCAGAAACGATTACGGCCTCGATCTCTACAACGGCGATATTGGCATCTGCCTGCCGGACCGGGAGAAAGGCGAACTGCTGGTCTTCTTCGAGGGGGCAGGCGGCAGGATGCGCAGCTATCCCCCCTCCCGCCTGCCAGGTTGCGAGACCGTCTTTGCCATGACCATCCACAAGAGCCAGGGTTCGGAGTTTGACGAGGTGGTGGTTGTTCTGCCCGAGGAGGATAACCGCATCCTCAGCCGCGAACTGGTCTATACCGCCGTCACCCGGGCGAAAAAAGCGGTGCGGCTTGTTGCCGAAAAAGAAATATTGCGGTTAGCGTTATCGAGAAATATCGAACGCGCCAGTGGGCTTGCCGATTTGTTGTTGGAATAGCAGGAAAAGGTGGGAAAGGGGAAACGGTGCGCAAACAACCGGAACATTTTCGGGCAGACTTTGGGAAAAGGCTGTTCATTGCCGACCTGGACGGCACCTTACTGAATGACCATAGGCAAATTGCACCTGTGGATCTATCGGCCCTCACTCGTATGCGGCAGGCGGGGATTGTGGTCGCCCTTGCCACAGGCAGATCCAACTATTCCTTGGCAATGCTTATGAAAAAGCTTGGCTATGCCGAGCCTGTGAGTGGCCTGCCGGTTGATTACATCATCTTTTCCACCGGGGCTGGAATAATGGAATACCCCGGCGGCCGAATTCTTCGAAGTGTTTCCCTTGCCCCGAAAGATGTACTCGCCATTTCATCCGTACTCGATCAGTTGGGCTTTGATTATATGATTCACAAGCCGGTGCCTGATACGGTCCATTTTCTCTATACTCAGCATAACCGGGAAAATCCGGACTTCCTGCGTCGATTGGAAATCTACAAGGCCTTCGCCACTCCCTTGTTGCCGGCAACACTCGCCGGTTTCGGCGGGGCCACCGAGGTGCTCTGCATTGCGCAGCAAGAGTGTGGTCATGAAATAGCCGCTCGTCACGGGCAAATCTTCAAACAGTTCAGCGTGATCAAAGCGACTTCACCCCTCGACGGCAAATCCTTGTGGATCGAAATTTTTGCTCCGGCTGTTTCCAAAAGTCAGGCTGCAGGCTGGCTGGCAGAGAAATTGGCGATTGGGAGAGAACGGGTATGCGCCGTCGGCAACGACTATAATGACGAGGACCTCCTCCATTGGGCGGGGCAAAGCTTTGTCGTCGCCAACAGCCCACCTGCTCTGCGAGCCCGGTTTCAGACGGTTGCCTCAAACAATTGCGGCGGTGTTGGTGAGGCGGCAGCTCGGTGGCTGGCCTGGTTATAATTCCGCTTCTGTTTATCTGTGTATTATTCTGATATTTCAAGATATTGTTTGTATATTTCAATTCCTCGCCGCCAACTTTCGTTGAAAAAATCCCGGAAAACCTTGAAAAAGAAGCAGCACCCGGAAATTGCCTGAAAAAGGTGCTATAATAGAAGCATGTTACAGTCGGTGGTTGTGATCCACCATTGGTGCAACACTCTTTTTATAGTGGCAACGGGAGGAATGTGGTGGCAGCGAGGGTGAAAACATTTTTTCTTACGGAAACCTTTTCCTTCGGAGAGAAAGAGGACCGCCAGACCTTTACCGTCAGTCAGCTGATGCACGCTGGGGCAATGCTTGTCGCCCTTGAAGGCGATGGTGGGGGCTCGCCTGGAAAAGGGAGAGCTGCAGGCAAGCTTGATATCGAGCTGGTTGCCGATATCAAGCTGGTTGCCGGCGATGGTGTGGAATTTTCCGCCGACAAGAGGGCGCTCTTGGCAATCACGCCAGGGTTTCCGCAAATGCTGCGAATGAAAGAAGGTTCGGGCGAAAAAATCATCGTCGATCTCGAGCCGCTTTTTTTAATCAGTAAGGATGGTTGGACGGCAAAAATGACCCTTTACCCGCCACTCGTCGGCGACACTTTGCCCAGCGTAGCGGAACTTATGGGGATGCTTGAAAAAGCCGGCGTTCGCTGGGGTGTGCGGGAAAAAAACATAGCCCTCTGTCTTGCGGCGGTGAAAGCAGAGCAGCGGCCGCAGAAAAATCAGATTATCGCTCGCGGTCGCTTACCGGTGAATGGCGAAAACGCCCGGCTGCGTATCGATATCGAGGCCGGAGCCCAGGCGGGTGAGGAACGTGGTGACGGTCGCATGGATTTTCGCGAACGGCATTTGTTTACCGGAGTTGAAAAGGGCCAGCTTCTGGCGACCAAGATTTCGGCTACCATGGGTCTGCCCGGGGTGAATGTGTATGGCCATGAAGTGCCGCAGATACCGGGCAAAGACCTGGCTATCAAAACGACAGAGGATGTCCTTTATGATGAGGATACGGGAGAAATTCGGGCAGCCATTGCCGGAGTGCTGTCGGCGGTCACCGGCACCAGTGTCCGGGTGACCGCGAAGCTGGTCATTACCGGGGATATCGATTTTCAGACCGGCAATGTCGAATCACAAGATGCAATTGAAATCGGTGGTTCCGTCAAACCCGGTTTCAAGGTGACAGCCGGCGGCGATGTGGTGATCAGAGGCAGTGTCGAAGGGGCGCATGTAAGTAGTCGCGGCAATGTTGTTATTCGCGGCGGGATCAGGGGAGCTGAGGCTATGGTGGAGGCCGATGGCGATGTCGATATTCCGCTTATCGACAATGGATCGATTTCCTGCAAAGGTTCGGTGCGTGTCGGCCCGGAGGCATATTATGCCGAGATCAGTTGCCTGCAGGATATCATTTTCACCGGCCAGGCCAAGGTAGTGAGTTCCGATCTGTTTGCCGGCGGCAGCATAACGGTGGGCGAGGTCGACACCGATACCTGTCCCAATTCCCTGCTTGCCGCCGCCACCATGCCTGAGAGGTATGTTCGCTATTATAAATTGCTGAAAGCTTTTCACCAGGCGCAGGCTGCGGTCGATGCCTGGCAGCGGCGCTTTGGTGCGGGGGAAACGCATGACGAGTTGGACGAACTTAAAGAAGAACTCGCCGATGCCAAATCCTCGGTGGCTTCGTATAACCTCATTCCCGGAGTGGGTGAGCATGACAGGTCGGGTGGCCTGCGCTATGCCTGTCATCAGAAAATCACGGTTAAAGGGACAATTCATAGTGGAGCTGTCATTCGCATCGGTAACACCGAGACAACGCTCAAAAAAACCTATAGAGAGGGGTACTTTGCTCTCAACAGCGATAGCGGGAAACTCGAATTTCACTCGGACAGCAAAGGCATGACTGCGGGAGTGGTAGAGCAGGTATAACAACAGAAGGAAAGGAGCACAGCAATGTTTGTGAAACAGTGGATGGTGACCGAAGTTGTAAGCGTCGCGCCGCAGGAGACCATCGCCGTAGCCGGAAAAATGCTCAAGGGCCACAAGATCAGGCGCTTGCCAGTGGTTGAGGAAGGGCTGGTGGTTGGTATCATAAGCCCCCGCGACCTGGAAAAGGTGATGCCGTCAATGCTCGATGCTGAAGGCGCTTCCGAGGAGGAGTTTATCGCCGCCAACACGGAGATACGCGCGGTTATGACCTCGTCGCCGATCACCGTCGAGCCGGACGATACCCTGGTTGAGGCGATCAGGAAGATGCGGCGTAACAAGATTGACGGTCTTCCCGTGGTCGAAGACGGAAAACTCGTCGGCATCCTCAGTATTACCGATATCCTTGATGCCTTCCTGGAGATCATGACCGGCGGGCAGGCGGGAACTCGGTTTGACCTGAAGATTGATCGAAACCCTGAGGCATTTTACAAAATGATCAAGGTCTTTCAAAAACAGAACAAAGAGATTCTCGCCATTTCCCAGCACTACGGTTATAGCACGGAACACCATCTGGTCACGGTCCATATCAAGGAAAACGATAACGAGGAACTCATCGACATGTTGTGGAAGGGTGAGGTGACCGTTGAAAGGATTACTCCGGTGTCGTGAACTCCTTTCGTGAACTCATTTATTGTTCGAGAGTTTTTTACACTTCGGGTAAGATGAAGCGCTTTTCCGGAAGATGAACCTGTCAGATCAAATATCAATGTGGGTCATATGATGAATGAAAAAGAACTGCAAAAGCAATTACAGGCCAAGGTGAAAAAAAAGCTCGAATCGTTGTTCACCCGCTATAAAATGGACTTTGGCGGTATCGACGCCTCCTTGAAATGGAAGCCGATTGTCCTCATCATCGGCAACTATTCCTCGGGCAAGTCGACCCTCATCAACGAGCTGGTCGGTCAGAATATTCAGCGAACAGGACAGGCTCCAACCGATGATTCCTTTACCATCATTACCTGCGATCCGGGAATCTCCGGTGCGGAAACGCCCGGTTCGACCCTCGTGAACGATGAAAAACTGCCTTTCAATCTCTTCAAACAGTACGGTGAAAAACTCATCTCCCATATCTGCATGAAGCAGATTGTCAGCCCGATCGTCGAGAATATGGCGATCATTGACAGTCCGGGGATGCTCGACGCTACCAGCGAAAACGATCGCGGCTATGATTACATGAAGGTCCTCGGCGAATTTGCCAAGATGGCCGACCTCATTGTCCTCATGTTTGATCCGCACAAGGCCGGAACCATCAAGGAATCCTACGACGCCATTCGTAATACCCTGCCGGAGAAGTCGGGGGAACATCGTATTATTTTTGTGATGAGCCGGATCGACGAATGCGATAATCTCAGCGATTTCACTCGCTCCTACGGCACCCTTTGCTGGAATATGTCGCAGATGACCGGACGTAAGGATATTCCGCATATTTATCTTACCTATTCGCCCGTTGTCGCCAACCTCAATACCGTGGCTGAAGACTGGCCCCAGGAGCGGGAGCAGCTTATCGACAAGATTAAAAAAGCCCCGAGTTTTCGCATCAACCATATCCTCGAAGATATCGATCGGCAGGTGAACGAGGTACAGATCGTTGCCCAGGCGGTTGGAGAATTCCTCAGGCGCGCCGGCACCTTGTTTTGGAAATTCGCCAATGTCACCCTTGGCCTGGCGATTGTCCTGTTTCTTTTTGGGGATATCTTTCTCTCTACCTTTTTTTCCTTTCCGCAAGCAACGTTCATTGCCTCGCTGAAAAGTGGAGACATAGCCCTGACCACCCTGGTTGTTCCTGGGGTTCTGGCCTTGGTGACGCTCCTCCTCGGTTCCTTGAGTTACAGCAAGATCGCCTTTCGCCGGCTGTTAAAGAAGTCTCTTGCCAACGCCGCCGGTCTTGTTGTCCTCGACAATGATTATCGCCGAAATCTGTGGCGCAAGATGGAATTCAAGGTGAGACAAAATCTTATCGGCCTGACGGCCAACGATTTATGGAGTGGCTACGGCAGGAGTCTCACGAAAATCGATCATTTTCTCAGTTACGATCTGAAAATGTATTACGATAAAATTGGTAGTTAAATCTGTGGTAGGTTGAGCGCGTCGTGGGCCGAAGGGTGGTTCTCCCATTCTTCGGCCCTTGTTCTTTGCCTCACAACCCAGCGGTGTGTTGAATTACCTGCGACCTTGTCCTATTCATAAATGGCCATCGGCTGGCCGGCCTTAATGGTCAGGACAAGGGTCGAGACCTCGGCGAGTTTCACCCCTGGCCATTTAAAGGCAACCCCCTGCTCATCATTAACGAGAATATCCCAGGCATCGGCCTTTTCCTTGCGCGACACATGGATTTGCATCTTCTCCTTGTTGGGAATGGTGTCGACCGTCAGCACCTCATCTCCCCAGTCACTCCGGGAAGCGGGGCTGAAGAACAGGTCGATGATCTCGAAACCGGTTTTATTGATCAGGGTGAAATTATACTCGCTCGCCATGGCAAAACCGGTCAGATGAAGAAAGAGAAGAAGGGAAAAAGATATTGTTTTCATTGGAAGATCTCCTTGAGTATGAAGTGTAAGGAATGGTCGGTTAAAAGACGACCCACCCGAACTCGAACTGCGGGTGGAGCACCTATGCCTTTTCGGCTGCTTTTCATTCCATAGATTTTCGCCCATTATTAATCGATTTTTTGTCAATTGTCGAACAGGACCTTGTCTGTCTGCCATTTATGTACTACCGACTTCTACGCAGCATGAGCCCCTTATGCGAGGCGGTAAATCCAAAGGTTTTGAGGTCGGCGAGGTATTCGGAATGGGCCGGGGAAACGCCGTTGATGCTGTCGACCGTGATCACATTCAGCGGATTGAAATCGCGGGTCAGCAACACCGTGCAGACCTCCAAATAGCGGGGAATCCGGGAATGGCCAGGGGGAACGGAAAACTCCAGTTCCCGGCCGTTTTTTTTGAGGATCAGGACGATTTTCGTCCCATGATAAACCAGGGAAGTGGTGGCAAGTCTTGTCGGCAGGTTGCGACGCAGCCCTTCCGGTCCGAGGCCGCAGAAGGACGCCGGGTCGCAGGCGTTGAGCCAGAAGATGGCGTCGTGGTCGAGGCCTTTTTGCAGCTGCCGGAAGGTCTCCGGAGCGAGAAACTGCGGCCCCGCCAGCCCCTCGAAAAAATAGCCGGAGAGGAGTTCTCCTGACAGCTCCATCAACCGCAGGGTCTTGTAGATGCTGCGCCATTGCAGGCCGATCGGCTCTTTTGCCAAGACTTCACGACATACTATGCCATAGCGAACGAGGAGCTGGCGGGCGCGGTCCTTGTTCAGTTCCTGGGCTCGGATCGGATCCTTGTTTTCGTCATCTTCGGGTTGGGTCAAAAGGGAATAGCTTCCGGCCAGCGGCCTCGACGACTCCCAGCGGGAAAGTCCTGTCCGGCGGCCGCGACCGATCCGGCCGTCGTTAACCTCAATGGGGGTGAAATCGTTTTCGATGCCCTTGCGCAACAGGTTATAGTTGTCGCCCGCCACCCGGCCCTGCCAGATCAGTTGCCAGAGGTGTTTGCTGAGCGTTGTGCTGTCAAAGCCGGAGCGATTCTGCAGGTCGAAAAAACTATAGCGGCTCCTTTTTTCGCTAAAGAGTCGGGCTATCTCTTGTTCCTCGCCCTCCTTTTTCTCATCCTCGGCAAATAATTCGAGATCCTCGGCAAAGGCGAACGCCGTTTTTTTAGGGCCGCAACCATACCAGATAAGATCACTAGCCTGCAGCAGGCTGTCCAGATGGCTTTTCCGGTAGGCGGCAACCCGCGCCGGCAGGAGATATTCCTCCCAGGCGGCGCAGGGGGCGGGATAGCCGAAGAGAGTGTCGAGGCTCTGCTGCAGGGCCTGGGGGCTGTCGTCGGCCGCCGTCAGGCCTTGGTGGCCGGCGAGAAAGAGCGGCAGGGCATCAAGGCTCAACGGTTCGAACACCGGTTGCCTGGCCCGCCGTTGCAGGCGCAAAAGGATTTCCAGGTTGGAGGCGTCGCAGACCTCCTCAGCCTTTCCGGCGGTAAAGGTATCGACTACGATCTGCCGGGACTCCGTCAGCTCGGCGAGGGCGGTTCCGAGCAGACCTTCGGTCAGTCCAAGGATCGGTCCAAGGCTGGCCAAGCCAACGGGGCCGCGACCGGCCAGCCAGGCGGCAAGAAAGGATGCCGGTCCCGGCGGCTCGTCGCTCTGTTTGTCCTTTTGGAGGGCAAAGGCCAAGTCGAGGGCGTGGCCTAGCTCTGATGCCACGCCGGCGCAAATCGGCGTGCAGGCCAGAGCCTCCCTGGTTATGCCCAAGGCCTCGGCGATAAAGGGAAGTCTGACGACGGCAGAGTAGCAGGTCGTCGCGGCGCCCGGCAGACGCAGGGCCACCAACCGGTCGGCGCAACCACGCAGAAGCGCCTCTTCGGCAAGACCGCTGTCGCGGGCACTTGCCGCCAGCAGTTCCCGCCATTCCTCTTCGGTCAGGAGCAAGCGTTCCTCAACCGTTTCGATAAGATCCGCCGCCTGCAAGGGGGCGTAGCCGGGGGCGGTTCTGGCAATCTTGCCCTGGAAAAGGGTGATTATCTCCGGCTGTATCAGCGGTCTGAGGTGGGCGGAAAAGACCAACTGGCGGATCAGGGAGTCGGCAAGCGACGACTGTTTGCCGCCTTTTGGCGCATCGTCCTCGTACATAAGTGTATTGGTCTGGCGCCAGACCAACCCGTCGGCAAAGGGAGTGGGGTGATGGCTGACAATTTCGCTTACGGCAATTTGTCCCGTTTCCAGTTCGTCGAGCAGCATCTTGAGAGTCGGCAGATCGAAGCGGTCGTGCAGGCATTCCCGCCAGGTTTCGAGGAGGATCGGGAAGTCCCGGTAGCCGAGGGTTGCCTCCAGCAACTTTTTTGCCCGCAGGCGATTGAGCCAGAGCGGCATCCGCCTTTTCAGCGAGGTCTTCGGCAGGAGCAGAGCTCGGCCGCAGTTCTCGCGGAAGAGGGCGCCAAAAAAACCCGAGACCTCAAGGTGCAGGCGGAGCAGCCGTTCGACACTTGCGGAATTGACCAGGGTGAGCAGCTCGGCGGCGGCATGGGCATGCGGCAACATGAGGAGGATGCAGTCGTTGTCGGCAAAGGTCGTCAGAGGGTAAGAATGCTTTTCCTGCCAGGCAGCGGCCAGGGCGAGGGCGAAGGGGTGGTTGATCCGTCCGCCCCAGAGGGTATGGAGGATGATCTGCCGGCTGTCGTTCTGATTGCCGGGGTCCTCGTAGTGTTCGACCAGCAGATGGTGCCGGTGCGGCAGGTCGGCACCGGCCGATTGCCGCTGCAATCGCAGGTAGGAATGGAGGTAGGCGGTAGCGACCTCGTCCATGGCAAAATCGGCCATGAACCGCTCGGACAGACATTCGGCAGAGGCCGGGTCGGCCAGGGCCTTGTTGCAGTCTTCAAGAAACCGGCCGATCAGCTCCGCCAGATGCCAGTCGCGGTTCCTGCCCTCACCCTTCCAGAAGGGGATAATATTATGGGCGGCGGCAACGGGAACCACCTCGACATCGTTATGGGTGATGGCTTGAATGCGCCACACCTGGGCACCAAGGGCAAAGGTCTCGCCGAGCCGTCGCTCCCAGACGAATTCCTCGTCCAGTTCGCCCAAGGGGGCCTTGTTTTCCTGATGGCGCATGACAAAGGCGCCGCGGTCGGGGATGGTGCCGCCCGAGGTGTAGAGGAGATAGGCCGCGCCGCCTTTCGCCTCGATTGTCCCGGCCAAACGGTCGAGGCGGACCCGGCTGCGCAGTTCACGGATTTTCGAGTCGGCATAGCGACCGGCAAGCATTTCCAGTACCGCATCGAAGGTGCTGCGAGGCAGGTTACGGTAGGGATAGGAGGCCCGCAAGTGGTCGAACAGCTCGTCGATTTGCCACCTCTCGGCGCAGGTCATGGCAAGGACTACCTGGGCAAGGATATCGAGCGGACAATCCACCGGCCGGATTGCCTCGATATCCTTTTGCCGTACTGCTCTCGCCAGCACCGCCGCATGGATGAAATCCCTGCCGTGCAGAGGAAAAAGCAGGCCACGACTGGCCTCCCCGACCCGGTGACCGGCGCGGCCGACCCTCTGGATGGTCTGGGCGACCGACGGTGGCGACTGGACCAGCACCACCCGGTCAAGGTCGCCGATATCGATGCCAAGCTCCAGGGAGTTGGTGGCGACGATGGCCCGCAGTTCGCCGTTTTTCAGTTTTTGTTCGACCGCCAGGCGAAGTTCCCTGGCGAGTGAGCCGTGGTGCGGATAGGCCAACTCCTCCGTTTCGTCCTCGTTTAACAGTCGGGTGATTTTTTCCGCATGGCGGCGGGAGTTGGTGAAAAACAGGGTCGAGCGGCCCTCGGCGATAATCTTCTTGAAGGCCCCGACCATCGCCGGCCACCAGCTGCCGTCTTGGAGGCTCGTTTCCGCATCGGGCGGCAGGGTGACCTGCACTGCCATCTCTTTCTCGATCTTTGAGCGGATAATCGTCACCGGCCGCTTGTCATAGCCGCCGCCCGGCCTAAGGACCAAACCGCCGACAAAATCGGCGACGGTTGCCAGCGGCCTGACCGTGGCCGACAGGGCAATGCGTTGGAATTCGCCGGACAGTCGAACCAGCCGGTCGACGGCGGTGATGAGATGGGTGCCGCGCTTCTCCGGCAGGACGGCGTGGATCTCGTCGAGGATGACCGCCGCAACGCCGCCGAGCATGGCCCGACCGGCCTTCGAGGTGACGAGGATGTTCAGGCTCTCCGGGGTGGTGACGAGAATCTCCGGCGGCTTGCGGTACATCCGCTGTCGTTCCGACCCCGGCGTGTCGCCGCTGCGGCTCTGCACCCGAATGCTTGGCAAGGGAACTCCCGCCGCCCGGAAGCGTTCGCCGATCTCGGCCAGCGGTCCTTCGAGGTTGCGGCGCACGTCGTTATTGAGAGCCTTCATCGGCGAGACGTAGAGCACCCGGACCGTGCCGCCCGGTAAGGCCCCGGTTGCCAGCTGGTTGATCGCCCATAAAAAGGCGGCAAGGGTCTTGCCGCTGCCGGTAGGGGCGGTGAGCAGGACATGGCGGCCCTCGCCGATCGCCCGCCAGCTCCCTTCCTGCACGTCGGTGGGCGTGCCGAACCGCTCGTGGAACCAGGCGCGGATGAGAGGGTGAAAGAGGTCGAGGGCGGCGGCTTGCATGGGATGGACCTTCTGGCTATCTACAAAGAGTCCCTATCCCCGATCTTCTATTTTCAAAAACGGGCGACTGGGAATCCCTTTATACACCTGTCGCGGTCGACCGATCCGGCTGCTGTCCTTGTCCGAATTCATCTCCTGCCAATGGGCAATCCAGCCCGGGAGCCTGCCCAAGGCAAACATGACGGTAAACATGTTGGTGGGTATGCCCATGGCCCGATAGATGATGCCGGAATAGAAATCGACATTCGGGTAGAGGTTGCGCGAGACAAAATAATCGTCCCGGCTGACTCGATATTCCAGCTCCTGAGCAATATTTAATAAGGGGTCGGCGACATGAAGTTTTTCCAGGACTGCCTGGCAAACTTCCTTGATGAGCTTTGCTCGTGGGTCATAGGTTTTATACACACGATGACCAAAGCCGGTAAGCCGGTAAGGGTCGTCGGAATTCTTCGCCATGGCGATATATTTGTCGTAATCTTCGCCATCCCGGTAAATACCCTCAAGCATGCGAATAACGGCGACATTGGCCCCGCCGTGCAATGGGCCCCACAGGGCGTTGATGCCGGCCGAGATGGAGGGATAGAGGCCGACACCGGCACTGCCCACCAGGCGTACCGTCGAGGTCGAGCAGTTCTGTTCGTGATCGGCATGGAGGATCAATAGCTTATTGAGGGCGATGACCGAGATCGGTTCAACCGTATACGGCATGTTGGGACGGTCGAACATCATGTTGAGAAAGTTGGCGCAGTAACTTAAATCGGCTCGGGGGTAAACTAAGGGATGGCCGATGTTCTTTTTATAGGAAAAAGCGGCAATGGTCCGAAGTTTCGACAAGAGACGGGCAGTGGTGGTGGTGAGGCCGCCGTAGGGGTCTTCCTCCTTATCCATTTCCGGATAGAAGTCGTGCAGGGTGCCGACCATTGTCGAGAGGATCGACATGGGTGAGGAATTTGGCGGAAAATGATCAAAAAAATGAATCATATCCTCATGAATCAGGGCATATCTGGTCATGTCGTACTTGAAGCGCTCAAGTTCCTTGGCGGTCGGCAGTTCCCCGGTCAAAAGAAGATAGGCCACCTCGATAAAAACGCAATTTGCCGCTAAATCGGCGATATCATATCCGCGATACCTGAGAATGCCTTTATCGCCATCGAGATAGGTGATCTTCGACTCGCAGGAGCCGGTATTCATATAGCCGCTGTCGAGGGTGATGTACCCGGTTTGCCGCAGCAGCGATCTAACATCCAGAGCCTTTTCACCGGTGCTGCTTTCAACTATCGGCAGGGTATAGGCAGTGCCGTCGATGATTACTTGGGCAGTTTCTTTACTCATTGATATTCCTCTCATATGGTAATAATAGGGGTGGCTGGATCACTCGCTTGCGGCACATTCAAATGCACCATAGAGTTGTCGTCTTTGTTGTCGGCAGTATAACCGATTCCAACCATCAAGCATAGGTTACCGGAAAGGTTTCTTGAATAACCACTCCTCCCTCGGTATAGTTGCAGGGAGAGCAACAGATTCTGATTTCTTTTCCGCCCGTTATCTGCTTGAAATACAGGAGTTATTCCGGAATGTTGACGCTTATTGTCGCCAACGGCGAGCTGACCGGCACCACAGGTCTTTCGAACCTGGTAGCCAGGGCCGACCTTATTCTTGCCGTTGACGGCGGGGCAAACCATTGCCGGCGGTTGGGAATTGTCCCCGATGCTCTTATCGGCGATCTGGACTCCATTACCCCGACCGTTCTCGAAGAGTTCCGGGAAAAGGCGGTTGCCATTCATCGTCATCCACCGCGCAAGGACGCCACCGACCTGGAACTGGCCCTCGATCTGGCCATGGCCAGGGGGGCGCAGGAGGTTTTTTTGCTCGCCGGACTCGGTGGCAGATGGGACATGAGCCTTGCCAATCTCCTGCTCGCTGCCGGAGAGAAATACAAGACTCTCAACTTCACCGTATTGGGACCGGACTGCGTCATGCATATACTCCATCCCGGCGAGCCCTATTCTCTGGGCGGCGTCACCGGCCAAACGGTTTCGCTCCTGCCGCTGCAGGGTGATGTGCATGGCCTTACCCTCCGCGGCTTCGAATACCCGCTTAAGGACGCCACCCTTTGTTTCGGTTCGACACGAGGGGTCAGTAATGTCCTGCTGGATCCGGCGGCAACAATACAACTACGCAGTGGTGTGCTGCTCTGCATTCGTCTTGACCCTCTTTGATAACGGCGGACGGTGAACATGCATATCACAATTGTTTTACTGCAGAAAAAAGGAGCAAAATTATGCTGGATACCGTCAATCTCGGCGTTTTTATAGCCGCAGGTTTGCTGCTGAACATTACCCCGGGAGCCGATATCCTCTACATCGGCAGCCGGAGTGCAGCCCAGGGGACGAAGGCCGGGGTTGTCGCCGCCCTGGGAATCGGGACGGGATGTTTGGTTCATATCTTCCTGACGGCCTTGGGTTTGTCGGTTGTGCTGGCCACCTCGGCAGTGGCATTTACTCTTGTCAAACTCGGCGGCGCGGCGTATCTGGTCTACCTCGGACTGGGTATGCTGTTGTCTCTGCGACCTGCAGCAGGTGCGAGACTTGAGGCGGTCGGCAGGCCCGTTGCCCCCTTGTCATACGACCGAATATTTCGTCAGGCAATTCTCGTCAACACCCTCAATCCGAAAGTGGCACTGTTCTTTATGGCATTCCTGCCGCAATTCGTGGCCCCGGATGCAGTGCATCCCGCCATTTCCTTTCTCTTTCTCGGCTGTCTTTTTAATTGTAACGGTACCCTTATCAATATCGTCTTCGCGGTGTTTTCCGCGAAAATAGCCGACAAATTGAAACGGCATGGCCTCTTCGGCAACCTCATCAAAACTGCCGTCGGCAGCCTCTTTCTCGGGCTGGGGGTGCGCCTCGCCCTGACTTCGCAGGAGTAAGCCGTCGTTCAACAATAAGCAATCCGTTTTTTACAACGGTTTATCACCCACATTTTTCCAAAGGAGCAATGCCATATGTTCGGATCCATGAAATTGCAGTTCAAATTAGTTGTTATCGGATGTTTGATGGTTGTTTTGCCACAGATTATTGTCGGCGCCATCACTTTTTTTCAAAACAAGTCCACTCTCGACTTTACCGTCGATGTGGCTAAAAACCAAGCCTTTGCCAATCTCGATCAACTGGCAAAATCAGTATATGGGTTGGTTGAATCGCATCAGGAAGTCAATGAAAGGAACATCAAAAGCGCCTTGAATGTCGCCCGTGAAATCGTTTCCCAAGGCGGCGGCTTCGCGCTGGATGAAAAGACCGTGAGTTGGCAAGCGACGAATCAATTGTCCCAAGCTGCTTCAATGCAGGAACTGCCCCGGATGAAAATCGGCAACTCCTGGCTCGGCCAGGTGAATGACCCGAAGATCCCTGTTCCCGTGGTTGATAAGGTTCGGGAAACCGTGTCGGTGACATGCACGATCTTTCAGCGGATGAATGTTGCCGGAGACATGCTGCGAGTTGCGACAAACGTATTAAAGGATGATGGGACCCGGGCAATCGGAACCTTCATTCCCGGAGTCAATCCAGACGGCAAACTTAATCCGGTAACCGCCGCGATAATGAAAGGAGACTCCTTTACCGGAAGAGCCTACGTAGTGAACAATTGGTATATTGCCTCCTATGAACCAATACGAGACGCTTCAAGCAAGATCATCGGTATGTTGTATGTGGGGATTCCGGTTGAAAGCGTCAAGAGTCTCCGCGAAACGATTATGCGGATTGTCGTCGGTAAAACCGGTTATGCGTGGGTCTTGGACAGCAAGGGTAAATATGTCATATCAAACAAGGGCAAGCGTGACGGGGAAGATATCTCTGCCATGAAAGATGAACAGGGAAACCTGTTTATCCAAGATATGGTAAAAAAAGCCCTTGCTTTAAAACCAGGCGAGATCGGTGAGCACTACTATCCTTGGAAAAATCCGGGTGAAGCGGCGGCGAGAATTAAGGTAGCAAGATTCATGTATTTTGCACCATGGGACTGGGTTATCGGCGTGGGAACCGCCCAGGATGAATTCTTGGATTCGGCCGCAAAGATAGAAGCCTCTTCCAAACAGAGCAGCATCATTTTGTTCTCGGTTCTCATTGCATCCTTGGCGGCAGCCGTGCTGATTTGGATTGTCGTTGCCAGACGGATCACGCAGCCGATCATAATGCTCACAGACGCTGCCGAGAAGATGAGCCTGGGCGATCTCTCCATCAATATCGAAATCGACTCAAAGGATGAGATCGGCGCCCTCGCCAAAGCCATCGGACGCATGCAAACCAGCCTGAAACTGGCGATGGACAGGTTGCTCAAGCAACGGTAGCGCGACACCTTTTCCTGAGATCAGGAACGGCATGCATCAAGACTCGGTGGGAATCCCCGCCGGGTCTTGATGCGTGGCAAAGACAAGAGGCAAAACAAGTAATTCTTTAAAATCCGCGCTCAGTCGACGATAAAGAGTTTCGCACCGCACTCGGTCGAGGAGCGATGCGGTTCGGCCTTGTCGGCTACCTGATAACTCATCCCGGGACGCAGGATAAATTTCCGGCCATCGGCAAGTTCCGTATGCAGTTCGCCTTCCAGGCACAACAAAATATGGCCCTTGACACACCAATGATCGGCGAGATAGCCGGGTGAATATTCGACCATACGCACTCGAATGGAGCCGAAGGTTTGGGTCTGCCAGTAGGCGACACCGCTATCACCTTGGTGTTCGGTTTTTTCAATCTCCGACCAGACGGTGGTTCCGAAAGGAATGTCAGATAGTTGCATCGTTGGTTCTCCAGTATGCGTGGGTTATTCCCGGCAGAGATCGTTGGTGAGCACCGCCGGGTGCGAATGGCGGCGCCTGATTTTTTCGCCGAGGGCGATAAGCAGATCAGCCAGGGCCAGGAAGAGTTTATCGGTTCTGCTTGGATACCGGGCGTTGAAGAGCTTGACAAGGTGCCGGCGATTCGCCTCCAGAAGCATTTCCCGGCGCCGTTCTTTGATCTCAAATTCCAGTAGATACGGATTCATGTCCTTGCACCATCCATAGTGAGATTGCAGCATCATGGGCCGCTATTGGTAACTGCCGAGACCGCTCAGCCCCGAATCTCCGGGCGGGCGGCTGATGAATTCTTCGACTGCGCTGGCCAGCAGCTCGATCCCTTCCTTGATCTCCGCCTCATCCGACCAGGCATAGCTTATCCGGCAGCAGTTGACAAAGCGTTGGTCGATATCGAAAAGCGGGCCGGGCAAAAACGATACCCCCTTATCAATGGCAGAGAGAAACAGGGCAACACTGGAATAGCCGCGCGGCAGCTCAAGGAGCAGGGAAAAGCCGCCGTCCGGCCTGGTCCAAGTGACCTCGCGCGGCATAGAGCGATCGAGGGCTTTGAGTATCGCCTCCCGCCGCTGTTGGTACATTGCCGCCATTTTCCGGGTATGCGCATCGAACCTTCCCGACTGGAAAATGGTGAGTGCCAGCCCTTGGATGAGGGCGGGGCAGGAATGATCGTTGAGCCGTTTCAGCTGCGCCAGCTGCTGAATGCGCTGCGTCGAACTGATTATCCAGCCGAGGCGCAGCCCGGTCATGATCGATTTGGACAGCGAGCTGACCACTACGGTCTGCTCCGCCCCCAAACCCTGCATGAGGCTCGGTGGATTGTTGTCGGTCCAGGAAAGGTCCTTGAACAGTTCGTCGGCCACGATCGTGCTGCCGGTTCTCTTCGCCCAATCGACCAGGAGCCCATAGCGCTCCGGACTGAGATGCGTCCCCATGGGATTATGGGCATAGGGACAGAGGTAGAGGAGATACGGGCTGCCGTTCGGCAGCTGGTTCAAGAGACCCGGCAGCGGCCCTTCGTTGTCGCGGGTGATGGTCTCAACCCAATGGCCCATTGCCGCAAAGGTGTCGGTGATTCCCTTGAAACACGGGGTTTCACAGATCACCCGCCGGCCGATCTCGCGATTTTCCTGGGCTACGAGGGTTACGCCCTGGATCGAGCCGTTGGTGATCAGCACCTGTTCCGGGCTGACCGTAGTGCCCTCGGCGGAGAAGCGCCGGGCGATTTCCGCCCGCAGTTCGTACCTGCCAAGGGGATCGGTGGCTTCGAGAAAATTGGCCCTTTTGTCCGCCAGGGTCTCGCGGCAAATCTCCTCAAGGAAATTTTCCGGCAGAAAGGCCGGATCGGGGACGCCCTTGGTGAGATGGATGATCCCCGGCTTGTCGGCCAGCGACATGATATCCCGCAGAGCCTTGCCGACGCCCATGCGCAGACGCCGCGCCGCATATTCGAGGGGGTTATGGGCGGCAGACGGGTTGTTCGTGCCGAGAGTTGCAAGGGGTTTGTGACTGTCGCGAAATTCTCCCGGGCTTGCCTCGGCGGTATTTGGGTTCTGGATAAAGGTGCCGCGTCCGACATGGCAGCAGGCCTGGCCGGCGTCGCTCAAATCCTGCAGCGCCCGGCGAACGGTCGCCTGGGTAACCCCGATCTCCTTGGCCAGGCCGGCAACCGACGGCAGCCTGTCGCCGGGATGCAACTCGCCCAGACGAATGGCCTCCTGGATGACGTCGCGAATCTGTATATAGAGGGGGGTGTCGGACTCTTTATCTATTGTGTAATTGACCATTGCACTCTCCTTGCTGTGTATTGATACCGTATTGATACAGTAATGATTTTATTTGGTCAAGGAGAAAAATTGTCAGGAGGTGACGGTTCGGCAAAAAAAAGCCACGAAGGTGTGCTCCAACGAAGAATAGCCGGTTATTTTTCGAGAAGGACTACAGTTTCAATATGATGGGTCTGGGGAAACATATCGATCGGCTGGATTTTTCGAATGGAAAAGCCGTGCTCGATCAGGTCGGCAAGGTCCCGGCACAGGGTCGCCGGGTCGCAGGAGATATAAACCAGCCGTTCGCCGGTAAGTGCTGCTAATTGACCGGCAAGATCGGGGGCACCTTGGCGGGGCGGATCGATGACCACGCAGTCGAAGCGGGCGCCCCTTGCCAGCAATTCGGAGCAGGCGGTGTGGATCGGGCTTTGCTGAAAACGAGCATGGGCAAGACCGGCCCTGGCGGCGTTGTTTTTGGCCATGCGAATTGCCGAGCCCTGGCCCTCAATGCCCAGCACCTCAGCTCCAAGGAGGGCTAAGGGAATGGCAAAATTGCCCATGCCGCAATACAGGTCAAGGACACTCCGACCTTTTTCAACCTGACAAAAATCCAAGACCGTTTCGATGAGGGCGCGATTTTGCCCCAGATTAACCTGGCAAAAACCACCAGCCTCCCAGTGCAATTCGAGATCCTCCGGAAGCCCGGCAACGGCGGGATAATGGATGCCAAGCACATTGCCCGCCACCGTACCTTCCGCATCGCCATAGGGTCCCATAAGAGAGTATTGTTCCCCGGCAAAGAAAACCCGCTCCACCGTGTCGCTCTCCCGCGCGAAGCGTTCGGCCGCCAGGATTTCGGCTGGGCGGGGTTTGCGCGGCAATCGGAAGATGACGACGGTTTTGCCGGTGCGAGGATTCTCCTGCAGTTCCACCTCGGACGCCAGAGACGTCAGTTTCCGACCGTCGGGCGCAGCTCTCAGAGCGACGAGGGTACTGTTCAGGGTCGCTCCGGCCAGCAGACATGCTTTGATGGGGATGAGGGTATGGGACCGAAAGCGATGAAAACCAAGTACGCCCCCCCCTTCAACCTGGAGGCGGAGGCGCTGCCGGTAAGCGAACTCCGCGGGTGCGGGGATCGGTTCCGCCAGTAATGATAAGGAATTCCGCAATTCTTCACGGTTGCTGCGACTGAGGAGGTCGACGACTACATCTTTTTTGATTTGCAGCTGGCCGACATACTCGCCATGTTGCAGGTCGCAGCCGCCACACTCGCCGAAATAGGGACAGGGTGGGGTACGCCTGGCGGGATGGCGAGTGACGATTTGCCGAACTTGACCGAAAAGATAGTTTTTTTTCTTTTCTTCAATGCTTACAATGACAGTCTCGCCGGGAAGTACCTGGCGGACGAGGACGACCTGCCCGGTCGCCAGGTGGGCGAAGCCGTAACCGCCGTTGACTATTTTGCTTATGTTAATTGTTTCCAGTTGCATCTTCTAGCCTGGAGCGATTAGACCTTAGAAATATATGTAGCCCGTGCAGTTCATCCACAGCATAGCAAAATGGAGACTGCACCCTGACGGTCAGCCTTTTCATAATATAACATCCGTGTTCTGTCGAATAATATTCCTCTTTCTAGCGTTTCACCTCTTTCTGCCTGCGGCGGTGTCGGCCTCGGTACAGCTTGAGGTGACGGTAACCGGGATCAGCGATCCGCTGTACAAGAACGTCCTGGCCCGTCTGACCATTCTGCTGCAAAAAAATAACGAGCGACTGCAAGCCAGTGCCATCCGCCGCTTGCATCGCCAGGCCGAGGAGGATATTCGCGCAGCCCTGGCCCCGTTCGGCTACTACAATCCGACTATCAAAGGCAGTCTGAATAAAAAGGATGATGTGTGGAATGCCCAATATGCCATCGACCAGGGGCCGCCAGTTGTGCTCGAAAAGGTCGACCTGCAGTTGGCCGGTGCAGGCGCAAACAATGCGCCCCTTTTAGCCGCCCTTGAAAAATTTCCTTTGAAAAAAGGCGAGGTGCTGAATCAGGAACTGTATGAGCAGGGCAAGAAAAAACTGGTGAACCTCGCCTTTGGCGAAGGTTTCCTCGATGCCACCTTTAGCGAACGGTCCCTGCGCATAAGCGCGGAAACCAATAGTGCCTCACTTCACTTGGTGCTCGACACCGGTCGTCAGTATCTCTTCGGGGTGACGGCCAGTACCCAGCAGATCTTGAAGCAAGACCTGCTTAATCGCTATCTTCCCTACAAGGTAGGCGACCCCTACAATCCGGCAAAACTTTTCGAATTGCAGTCAATCCTTAATCAAACAAACTACTTCAGCAAGGTTTCGGTGCGGGGGCAGCTGGACCGGATTCAGGCTCTCGCCATTCCTGTTGAGATCGATCTGACCGCCCCGGAACATCTCAATAAATACAGTTTCGGTTTGGGGTATGGCACCGATACCGGGGTGCGCGGCAAAATCGACTGGGAAAATCGGCTGTTCAATTCGAGTGGCGATAAGGTCAGCGCCTCGCTCCAGCTGGGGGAACGGGAAAACACCATTGCTTTGCGTTACCGGATGCCGGTTGATGATGATCCCAGGTATCAATCTCTGGCCAGCAGTCTTGCCTATCAGGATAAGCAATGGGAAAATACCACTACCCAACTGTTCACCGCCTCTATGGCGAGAGAATATGTGGATCCGCGATTTAAACTCAGCACCGGCCTTGAGTTGCGCAACGAGATTTACGATGTCGGCAATACCAGCGGTGAATCGACCCTGCTCCTGCCTTCCTTGAACGTCGGCGGGATTTTTGCCGACGATATTCTCAACACTAAAAATGGTTTGCAGGCGGCGGTGGGATTTCTTGGCGGCATGAAAGGACTGGGCTCCGATGCCAGTTTTTTGCAGGCCACGGTCAATGGCAAGGCGATCGTCTCGCCGTTTCAGGACTGGCGGCTCATCGGCCGCGGCTCCTTTGGGGCAACCTTGGTTGATAGCATCAATTCCCTGCCGCCGTCACTCAGGTTTTACACCGGCGGTGACAATACCCTGCGCGGCTACGGCTATAAATCCATAGGCACCAGGGACGCTTCCGGGCAGATCATCGGCGGCAGGTATCTGGTGGTCGGCAGCATCGAGGCGGAAAGGGTCGTCTTCAATCAATGGAGCCTCGCTTCCTTTTGGGATGTCGGCACGGCAACCGACGACCTGACCCTGAATTTCTTTCAGGGTGTCGGTGTCGGGGTGCGTTTTCGCCTGCCTTTCGGACAGATTCGCCTCGATGTCGCTTCGGCCATCACTGAAGACGGCAAGCCCCTGCGAGTCCATCTGACGGTTGGGGGTGACCTGTGATGAAAACAAGTGTCCGGATGGCTCTTGCCTCGATGCTCCTTATTCTTCTGTTCTGCGCTCTCCTCTTGGGCAGCGGGCCAGGTTTGTGGCTGGTGCAAACAGGTATCCAGCTGCTGAGTGGCGGCAGTGTAGCCATCGGGGAGGCGGAGGGTGCGCTCCTTGGCCACTTCAGCCTCGGAAAAATCCGCATCGTCCTTCCCGGGGCCGATATCAGGGTCGAAAAATTTGACTGGGACTGGTCCCCGGCAAAACTCTTCGAAGGTGAGCTGCGTATAGCGGACCTTGATGTCGCGGGGGTAGTAATCGGACTGCGTGACAGCCCGGCAAGGCCATCCGCCGGGGGACCGATGATGCTGCCGCGGCTTCTTCTGCCCCTCGGGTTAGCAGTCGATCGGGCAGCGGTGAAATCGCTGCAGGTACAGGGGAGTGATGGCAGCGAACTGATAGCCTTCGAGAGCATAGATGTCCAGCTGGAGGCGAAAGATGGCCATCTGAGCATCGGCAACATTTCGCTGCAGGGCCCGGAAATTGGTCTGGACGTGCACGGCACCGTCGATTTTGACGGCGACCGGCATGTCGATCTGCTCGGGAACTGGCGGCTGGTGAATTATGGTTTCCATTCGCTTGCGGGCACATTTTCCGCCCTCGGGCCGCTTGTTTCGCCCCATGCCACCTTTGCCGTCAACAGCCCCGCCGACATCCGGGTAGAGGGGGATGTCGGCAATCTCCTGGAAAAACCGGAGTGGACCGCAACCCTTCTGGCACGGGACGTGGATCTTTCGGCGCTCATCAAATATTGTCCGAAGATAGATTTGGCCACGGTGAACGGGCAGTTGTCAGGTAATACCGACGGTTACCGCGGCCAGGTGCAGGCGGTCGGCAGCTGGGGAAAACTTGACAAGATGCAGTTGCAAGCCGCCATAACCGCCGGTCTGTGGGGCATCGACTTCGACTCCCTGCGCATTGACCGCGGCGATGGCTGGGCGGTGGCCGAGAATGCCAAGATCGACTGGAAAAAGCTCTTCGACTGGCAAGGTCTTTTTCATTTTAAAAATTTTGATCCTTCCGCCTTTTTCGATTGGTTGCCGGGCAAACTGACTGCCGACCTCACCAGTGTCGGGACGGTCAGGGACGACCTGGGTGTCGATGTCGCCTTTGAGGTTTTCCGCCTTGACGGCAAACTGCGGGACCAGCCGATCTCCGCTGTCGGCAAGATCGCCCTTACTGAAAACGACGTGCGAACCGATAACCTGACAATCCGCAGCGGCGAGGTGGAGGGCAGTGCCCGCATCGAAAAAGGGATGCTCTCATGGGCCGATAAACTCAGCTGGTCGGGAGAGATTCATTTGCATAACTTCGATCCCTCCGGAATCTATCCCGATTTTCCCGGCCAAGTGAGCGGCTTGTTGGCAGGGGAGGGTTTCCTTGGTCCTGCGGGCGCCGAGGGGTACTTGAAAATAAGCGATATCGCGGGAAATTTACGTGGCAATACCCTGGCTGGAAGCGGAGAAATCAGTCTCTCCGGTGAGACCATTCATACAACCGGCCTGTTTCTCAAGAGCGGCGCCTCGCAGCTGGTGGTGCAGGGCCAGGCCGGGGAAGCCTTTGCCCTCGATTTCAATCTCACTTCTCCCGATATCGGCACACTTCTGCCGGAGACGAGCGGTGCCGTGCAATTTCTTGGCAGGCTGCGCGGCAGTTTCGCGGCACCAGTGTTTGACATCGAAATGCATGGACAAGGGCTTGGCCTTGGTACCGGCAGGTTCTCTCGGCTTGAAGCCAAGATCCATTCGCAACTGGGAAAGGAGGATCGCTTGCAAGGCACCTTGCTCGGGGAAAAGATGAGTTTTGCCGGTCTGCCGGTTGATCAGGCGCAAATCGATTTTTCCGGGACTTTTAAGGAACAGGACCTTGCCGCCCAAGCAGCGGGTACCTTCGGACGATTGCAGCTTCGGGCGCAAGCCTCAAAGGACAACGGCTGGATGGGGGGGATCTCCGATGTGCATCTCACCTCTTCTTCCTACGGTAACTGGCGGCAAGAGGACAGAGCGGCTTTCAGCGCCGATAGAAAGGGTGTGGTTCTCGACGATTTTTGCCTGGCCGAGGGTGAAGGTGCGGTCTGTGTCGGAGGTTACATCCAGGTGGCGGAAGATATCGACTGGCGACTCAAGAGCCGATTTTCGGCACTCTCCTTAAACTGGTTGAACCGCTTGAAATTCCTTGCCGCGCCGGTGAACGGCTTGTTTTCCGGCGAGATTGCCGCATCCGGCAAAAACCGCCGGCTAACTTCCGCCCGGGCGGAGATCAGGTTGCCGGAAGCCACCTTTGAACTGGGTGTCGAAGACGAGGAATTTAACACCATCCATTGCGAAGACACCGTCTTTAATCTGCTGCTCGCCGATTCTTCCTTACAAACAAATTTTGTCACCCGGATGAAAAACGGCAGTCGTCTCACCTTGGCCGCGGCCACTCGGGGGGAGGATGTGTTTGCCATGCCCGCTCGATCGTTACCGCTCTCTGGGAGCCTTGATCTGGAGAATTTCGACCTGGCAATCCTCTCCGCCCTCACCGGATACGGTGTCGACCCAACCGGTCGGGTAAGCAGTTCCTTCACCCTTATGGGGACGGTCGGACGACCTGAACTGGTCGGTCAGGGCAGGATTGAGGACGGCGGTATCGCCCTGCCGTACCAGGGTATTACCCTGGAAAATGTGAAGGTTGCGGTGGTCGCTGCGGAAGATGGGGCAAAGGTCCTCTGTCATGCTACCTCCGGGCCGGGC
The DNA here is from genome assembly GCA_903875445.1 of uncultured delta proteobacterium. Classification (GTDB taxonomy): domain Bacteria; phylum Desulfobacterota; class Desulfobulbia; order Desulfobulbales; family Desulfocapsaceae; genus Desulforhopalus_A. Next base: position 68,734 of record CAIQWD010000028.1, read on the forward strand.
GAGATGAGCGCCGAGGGCCGTGTCCGTTACGGCGATGAGGGGGTGGAGGGTGATCTGCATGTCAGCGGTCACAATTTTCTCCTCGTCAATCTCCCGGAATACGCAATCCGGGTAAACCCCGACGTGCAGTTCCTGTTCGCTAAAAAAAAGGCGGCGATCAAGGGTTCGGTACAGATCCCCTATGCCTTGCTCACGCCTGAGGAGATGAAAGATTCAGTACAGGTTTCCAAAGACGTCATTCTCGTCAACGGTCGGCAGGAGGTCAAGGTAGCCGGGTGGCCCTTCTCCTTGGATCTTGATGTCCTTTTGGGGGACGATGTGCGCATTAAGGGCCACGGACTGGCCGGCAGGCTTACCGGGCAGCTCCGGGTCAAGACCAACCCGAATGAATTTCCGACGGCGCAGGGGGAGCTTAATCTCATCGACGGAGTTTTTTCCATCTACGGTCGGACTCTTGATATTGAGCGCGGCCGGGTGTTGTTCACCGGCGGTCCCATAGATAATCCCGGAGTGGATGTGCGGGCTCAAAAAAAATTCAGCGATGAGGAGGCAAAAATTCGGGGTTACACGGTTGGTGTGGATATCAGCGGCCTGGCCCAGGATCTCAGTTATCACCTCTTTTCTGATCCGTATATGGATGACACGGAAATTCTCTCCCAGATGATCGTCGGCCATTCCCTGGCCTTTTCCAATAAAGAGGAGGATAGTCTCCTTGAGGCGGCCGCGAAGAGTCTTGGCCTGAAAGGCGGCGCCGATCTCTTTCAAGGGCTTGGCAATATCCTGCAGATAGACGACATGCATCTCGAAGGCAGCAGCCAGAAGGCCAATGTCTCGCTGGTTGTCGGCAAACGGGTAACGAAAGAGCTGTATATCGGCTATGATATGAATATGTTCAGCCAGCTCGGTCAGTTCCGGGTGCGCTACGATCTGACCCGGGGATTCGCCGTCGAGACCAGAAGCTCTTCCCAGTCAACCGGCACCGATCTGCTCTATTCATTTGAAAAATGAGTGAGGCGTTTTCCAAGGCTTACGACGTCATCATTAAACATCATTACCGATCTCTTCAAATTTATTCAACGTCAGGTTTTTTCTCACCTTAGCTGCGGCAAAAATCCGCCCGTTCATGGCGATATAGACCCCCGGCGGCAGGACCTGCACCGCACCCAGAGCGCAGCCGATATTGAACACCGCATCGCTGGTCTTGAACAGGGCCGGTTCCAGCGCCCCGGTGAGGACGACGGTCTTGCCGGGAGGGTTGCAGAGGGCCAAGGCGGTTGCAACCATGGTGTCGGTGCCGTGGGTGATGATAATCCGGGGACAGGGGTCCTCGGCCACCGCACCCGCGATCAGCGAGCGGTCATCGTCGGTCAGATCGAGACTGTCCTTGCGCATCAAGGAATTGATGTGGTAGGTGATCGACAGGTTCAGTTCGGCCAGAACCTTTTCTACGTTCGGTGGCCCGACTTCATATTCACTTTTGGCATCGAAATAGATTTTGTCGATGGTGCCGCCGACGCTGATTATGGAAATGTTGTGCATGTTTGTCTCTCGGATTGAGGGTATTCGGTATTTTTTGGGGCCTTGCAACAAGGACCGCCGAGCCCGGTTCGCCCGGTCGGCATCAAATTCCAAAGTTTATGCCTTGCTTTTCCGGCAAGATGGTAACATATAATGGTATCTTAGAGAAACACTATCGTTGCAGCGTGCACTATGCCGGTGCGGTAAATGCCAAGGGAGAAGGAACAAGGTGACAGGAAAAAAGGGGCCGATAACCATTCTGGTGGTTGATGACGATCAGGTGCATCGTTTTATGCTCTGTTCGCTCATCAAGGAGTGGGGCTGGCGCAGTGTCGAGGCCGATGACGGAGTGACGGCGGTTGCCGCCGTGGCTAAACAACCCTACGACGCGGTACTCATGGACGTGCGGATGGCAAAAATGGATGGGCGGGAAGCTTTTACCCGAATCCAGGGTCTGCAACCTGCCCTGCCGGTGATCATCATGACCGCCTATTCCTCGGTTGACGATGCGGTGGAGGCAATTCAGCAGGGGGCCCACGATTATCTGACCAAGCCTCTTGATTTCGATCGGCTGCGTCTCGCCCTCATGCGGGCCGTCGACCACCAGCAGGTGGTGCGCCGCAAGCAGCAGCCGGCGGCGGAGCGGAAGGCACTGGAAACGGCGATTATCGGCTCGTCGCCGCCGATGCAGGAACTGCTGGAGATGGTCGGTTATGTGGCGCCGACCGAGGCGACGGTGCTCATCTACGGTGAATCGGGTACCGGCAAGGAGCTGGTCGCCGAGGCCCTGCACCGCAACAGCGAGCGTCGCAACAAACCTTTTGTCAAGGTCAATTGTGCCGCTCTCGCCGAGAGTCTGCTTGAGTCCGAGCTTTTCGGCCATGAAAAAGGCGCTTTTACCGGTGCCGAGAAACGGCGGGAAGGAAAATTTGTTCAGGCCGACGGCGGCACTCTTTTCCTCGACGAGATTGGTGAAACCTCCCAGGCCATGCAGGTTAAGCTCCTGCGAGTGCTGCAGGAACACGAGTTGCAACGGGTCGGTGGCGAGGATACGGTTAAGGTCGATGTACGAATCATCGCCGCCACCAACCGCAACCTCGAAGAGGAGGTGAGCCGCAACGCCTTCCGAGAGGATCTTTATTACCGGCTGAACGTGGTTATGCTCACCGTCCCGCCGCTACGCACCCGCGGGGCGGATATTCCTGCGCTTGTCGAACATTTTGCCCGGAAGTTCGCCGAAAAAAACCGTCGAGTCCTCGACCGGATCACCTCCGAGTGTATGGAGCTGCTGACCGACTACCCATGGCCCGGCAATGTGCGGGAATTGGAAAACGCCATCGAGCGTGGCATCATTCTCATGCGCGGCACCGAACTGACCGAAAAGAGCCTGCCTTTGTCGATTCAAAAACAGGCGGACAAACTGCCGGAAAAACAGGCGCCGGTCGCCGACGAAGTTGAAGCGGGCTCCCTTTTTGCGGCGGAAAAGCAGCTCATCCTCAGGACCCTGGAAGAGACCGCCGGCAACAAAAGCGAGGCGGCCCGAAGGCTGGGCATTACCCGCAAGACCTTGCTCAACAAATTGAACAAATACGAAGTCGAATAGCGATCAGCGCTTGTTTCAGGTCCCTCCGATTACCCTCGCAGTCAAGCCTCCCTGTGGTGTTTTATATTGAAATTATTATAATTTTTATTCCTGTCGTGGGCATGAATATTGGCTCTTGGCTACTTGACAAGAAAAAATCGGCTACTTATTGTTGGCACAAGTTTGAATTTTGCCGCACCGGGCTCATCCCGGAGTGGGAGAGAAATGCAATAAAGAGAGGGAGAATGAGGTGAGCAAGGAGAAATTAAACGAAGAACTTCAGGCAAGTCCTGAGGTTGCGGTTGAGGATGGAAGCGTCTCCGAAGCCCCCGAGGAAGCATCTGATAAGTCGGCCGAAGAAGCGCCGGAAGCATACGATCCGGAGAAGGAGCTTGGCGATGCCCGTGAGGAGATTGCCGGTCTTCGTGACAGGATGCTGCGGATGGCCGCGGACAATGAAAACTTTAAAAAACGGGTGGAGAGGGAACGTTTGGCCGGGTTGAAATATGCCGGGGAGATCATTTTCCGGGAGATTCTGCCGGTCGTCGACAACCTGGAAAGGGCTATGGGGCAGGGCGTAATCGAAGGCGCCGATGCGGAAAAAAACCTTTCCGCCCTGCTTGCCGGTGTTCAGTTGACTTTGAAAAGCCTTACTTCCACCTTGGAAAAATTTGAGGTAAAGGCGGTGGAAAGTGTCGGCAAGCCCTTTGATCCGCAACAGCAGGAGGCCATGACCATGGATGCCAGCGACAGCATCCCGGTCAATCACGTTATCCTCGAATTTGAGAAGGGTTATTATTATAAGGACCGGTTGCTGAGAGCCGCCAAGGTCGTGGTCTCCTCCGGCCCAAAATGATGGGAATGGCGTCGTGGGTGGCCTTCGAAAAGATCCGCAAATCCCTTGACAAACAGGGGAAAATGACAACTTTACAGTAGGTTGCTGCTACCACGGGTAGAGCAATCGACAAATAATTGAACAATGCTGGACGGATATTTAATCCGCTGAGAAAGTTTTAAGGAGAGAGAAGATGGGTAAAATTATCGGAATAGATCTGGGGACCACCAACTCATGTGTGGCCATTATGGACGGGGGCGAGCCGAAGGTCATTGCCAATGCCGAAGGCAACAGAACCACTCCGTCGGTTGTCGCTTTTAATGACAGTGATGAGCGCTTGGTTGGACAGATAGCAAAACGTCAGGCGGTTACCAACCCGACACGGACACTCTATGCCATCAAGCGCCTTATCGGTCGCAAATTCACCGATCAGGAAGTAAAAAAATCAATTGAAATCAGTCCCTTCAAGATTGTTGAAGGGTCGCATGGCAGTGTCTCCGTCGATGTGAACAATAAGACGTATCGCCCGGCGGAGATTTCAGCAATGGTTTTGGCGAAAATGAAGCAAACCGCCGAGGAATATCTGGGCGAAGAAGTCACCGACGCGGTCGTTACCGTGCCCGCCTACTTCAACGATTCGCAGCGCCAGGCCACAAAGGATGCCGGCAAGATCGCCGGCCTCAATGTCCTGCGCATTATCAACGAGCCTACTGCGGCATCGCTTGCCTATGGCCTTGACAAGAAGGCGGAAGAAAAAATCGCTGTCTACGACCTGGGTGGCGGCACCTTCGACGTTTCCATCTTGGAAATCGGCGACGGCGTTTTCGAGGTCAAATCGACCAACGGCGATACCTTTCTCGGCGGTGAAGACTTCGACATGCGTATTGTCAACTGGCTGGCCGACGAATTCAAGCGCGAGCAGGGCATCGATCTGCGCAAAGACAAGATGGCCCTGCAACGTCTGAAGGAAGAGGCGGAAAAGGCCAAAATGGAGCTTTCCACCACCAAGGAAACCGACATCAACCTGCCGTTTATTACCGCCGATGCCTCCGGCCCGAAACATCTGAATCTCAAGCTAAGCCGTGCCAAGCTCGAGAGTCTGGTGGAAGACCTGGTCGAACGGACCGTCGGTCCCTGCCGTACCGCTTTAAAGGATGCCGGTCTTTCCGCCTCCGATATCGACGAGGTCATTCTCGTCGGCGGCATGACCCGTATGCCGATGGTACAGGCGAAGGTTAAGGAGATTTTCGGCAAGGAACCGCATAAGGGTGTGAATCCCGACGAGGTCGTTGCCATCGGTGCGGCCATCCAGGGCGGTGTTCTCCAGGGCGATGTCAAAGACGTGCTGCTCCTCGACGTCACCCCGCTTTCTCTCGGCATCGAGACCCTCGGCGGCGTTACCACCAAGCTTATAGAGAAAAACACTACGGTACCGACCAAGAAAAGCCAGATTTTCTCAACCGCCGCCGACAACCAGCCGGCGGTTTCCATCCATGTGCTCCAGGGCGAGCGGGAAATGGCGGCGGACAACAAGGCCATCGGTCGCTTTGAACTGGCCGATATCCCCATGGCCCCGCGCGGCGTGCCGCAGATCGAGGTTACTTTTGACCTTGATGCCAACGGCATTCTCAGCGTTTCAGCCAAGGATCTGGGTACCGGCAAGGAGCAGTCGATCCGCATCACCGCTTCCTCCGGCCTGACCAAAGATGAGATTGAACGAATGACCAAGGATGCCGAACTGCATGCCGAGGATGATAAACGCCGCAAGGAACTGGTTGAAACTCGTAACTCGGCCGACGCCATGGTCCATGCCACCGAGAAAAGCCTGAAGGATCTCGGCGATAAGGTCGATGCAGCGACCAAGGCGAGCGTCGAGAAGGAAATCGACAACGTCAAGAAGGTGAAAGACAGCGACGATGTTGCCGCCATCAAGACGGCGGTCGAAGCCCTCACCCAGGCCTCGCATAAACTAGCGGAACTCATGTATCAGCAGGCTGCTAAAGAAAATCCCGATGCCGGCGGCGGTGCCGGTCCGGGGGCCGGGACCAAAGGCAAGAAGAAGGATGACGACGATGTAGTTGACGCCGATTTTGAAGAGGTCAAATAATACCTCCTGCGGCCGAGCGGTCATTTATACAAGGGGAGTAGGGGACAGCGTTTCCCTACTCCCCTTTTTTTTGTTTTTACAGTATGGTAGCGGACGGAAAAATTATCAATCCCATCTCTCTTTCTTTAACAATTGCAGGAAACGCATGAAAATCTTATCAGGTATCCAACCCTCCGGCCAACTGCACATCGGCAACTACTTCGGCATGATGCAGACCATGATCGCCCATATGGAAAGCGATGAGCTGTACGTCTTTATCGTCGATCTCCATGCCTTAACCTCCGTTCGAGAACGGGACCGGCTGGCCGGCGGCACCTTGGAGGCGGCTGCCGATTTTCTTGCCCTTGGCCTCGATCCCGATAAATGTACCTTCTGGGTGCAATCGGACGTTCCCGAGGTTTGCGAACTGACCTGGGTTCTTTCCACCATTGCCCCGATGGGGTTGATCGAGCGCTGCCATTCCTACAAGGATAAGGTGGCCAAGGGCATCTCCGCCAGTCACGGGCTGTTCTCCTATCCGGTGCTGATGGCCGCCGATATTCTTTTGTACCAGGCGGAACGGGTGCCGGTCGGCAAGGATCAAAAGCAGCACCTCGAAGTGGCCCGCGACCTGGCTATCAAGTTTAACCATGAATACGGCGATACCTTTGTTGTCCCCGAGCCGGCCATCAACGAATCGACGGCCATCGTTCCCGGCCTTGACGGGCTGAAGATGTCCAAGTCCTACGGCAACACCATTCCCATCTTTATGGAGGGAAAAGATTTGAAAAAACGGGTCATGGCCATCGCCACCGATGCAACCCCGGTGGAGGAACCGAAGAATCCCGATACCTGCAGCCTCTACAAGATCATGAAGCTTTTCGCCACCCCTGCCCGGATGACGGAGATCCATAATCTCTACGTGGGTGGCGGGGCCGCTTACGGTTATCTGAAACTTGAACTGCTCGATTTGCTCAATGATACCTTCGGGGCAGCGCGGCGAAAGAAGGCTGAGTTGCTCGCCGATCCGCCGATGCTCCGGGCGATTCTCGAAAAGGGCCGGGATAAAGCACGGGCGAAAGCGGTAGTGACTCTCGATCTGGTCCGCGATCGTGTCGGTTTGAAATATTAAAGGAGAAAACTATGACCTACGGCATAACGCGGGCTGAGGCCCTGGAACTGGTTCGCTCGAATCTCAAGAGCGAGCATCTCGTCAATCACTCTCTCGCCTCGGAAGCGGTCCTGCGGGCGGCGGCCGGGCGGTTGGGCGCCGACCAGGTGCAATGGGGGTTGGCTGGTCTCCTGCATGATCTCGATTCGGAAACGAGGCCGGATCTCGCTACCCACACCACGGAGACCGTGGCGATTTTACAGGAAAAAGGGGTCGATCCAGAGATTGTCGAAGCGATCCGTCTGCACAATCTCACCGCCTGGCCGGGGGAAAAACGCAGTACCCCGTTCCATTACGCCCTTGCCGCCGGCGAGACCATTACCGGGCTGATCGTTGCCGCCGCCCTAGTTATCCCCGAGAAAAAGCTGGCGCTGGTGAAGGCCAAATCGGTACAGAAGCGCTTTAAGGAAAAGGCTTTTGCCCGGGGTGCCGACCGTGAGATCATTGGCGAATGTGAGCTTGCGGGAATCCCCCTCGCTGAATTCTGTCAAATAAGCCTTGCGGCGATGCAGGGTATCGCCGGGGATATCGGTTTGTAAGGTCTCATACAACGGAGAAACTCTTCACCCTGGCCAAAAGCCTGACAACGCCTATGAATGCCAAGAAAACAATGAATTTTCTCAAATCGCTAGTCCTTTCCGTTCTGGTTGTATGTGCTCTTACCGCTTGCGGCAAACCAGTAGACGAATCGGCCGCTGTTTACCATCATCTGGTTATTCTTGGAGATCCGCATCTTCCTGGACGTGATATCGAGAAAAAAGAACAGGTTGTGGAAAAAATCAATTCCTGGGAAGATGTCGAGATGGTGGTGGCGGTCGGCGATATCTGTGCCAATGTGGGAACCGACGACGAATATCAGGCGGCAAAAACCTTTTTCAGTAAGCTGCAGGCACCGTTCTTTCCCATTGCCGGTAACCACGATTATTTCTATGCCGATAGCCAAGGTCAGCTCCTCGCCGGCACACAGGCGTCGCGGGAAGCAAAGCTCAGGAAGTTCCGCGAAACATTTGAGTTAAAAAGCTATTATTACAGTAAATATGTCGGGGATTACCTGCTGGTGTTTCTTTCCGCAGATCATTCACATTTCTTTTCCGGCATGTCGGACCAGCAGCTGACATGGTTGCGCACCGAGCTTGCGAGCAACAAAAAGACGCCGACCATCATCATCTTTCATGGCCCCTTGAACGGCACCCTGCGGGACTATGGAAAATGGGTCAATACCCCGAATTTTGTCGCCCAGCCGGTGGCGACCATAGATGAGATCCTGAAAGCCAATAAACAGGTATTCCTCTGGGTTTCCGGTCATACCCATACCCCGCCGACGGAAGAAAGTTATGCTTCGCCGATCAATCTCTACGATGGCCGCGTCACCAATATCCATAACAAGGATATGAACCGCGGCACCATCTGGACCAACTCGCTCTTTTTATATCCGAATAAGGTGGTTGTGAAAACCTACAATCATCAGGAAAATGTCTGGCTGCCGGAACTTGAGCGGACGATTGAGACACCGAAGCATTAACTCTCCCTGCGAGAAAATGGTTGGCCAGGTCTCGACCACAATTCCAGCCCCAGTGGCGAGCATTGCCGAGCGTTTTTGAAGAGCGGAAAGAGTTTGCATAAATTTTAATAAATCTAGTAAGTTAGCAAAATTGAATGTCCATACACGAATTATTTGAAACTATTTTCGAGGATAATAATGAAGAAAACGTTTAAAATTACCGATCCTAAAATCAAAAGAGACCGACTTATAGAAGCTGTAAGACACGAAATTAAAAAGTACATAAAGAGAGAGCGTAATAAAAACCTGCCGGATGGCGTCGATTTTTGGGATTTCGACTGCAAATTCGGCCCAGCTGCCGAAAGTGCGAAGGAAATTCACTTGGCGGAAATTACTAAATGTATTGATCAGGCTCAAGAGCAGCAGTTAGAAACGTTTTATCTGGAAATTCTGGCCAAGCCGGGTCACAGAACGAAAAAACCAATACCGAATTAATGATTGATAACCTGTAAGGACACTGCGAACAGAACCATGCCGATAAGGGAGAATGAGACTCCAAAGCATAAGACAGTTTAAACATTGTTCTCAGTTTCCTATAGTTAGGTTTCCATATGTCATAGGAAATAATCTTTCTCGGTCAAAAGGAGAGGTAAGTTGGGATCTTTTTTTCGTTCGATTCCAGATCAAGCTTTTGGAATTAAACCGATTATTCGCATCAGAGACATTGCTGCGGTGGTACACAATTTTCAATTGTTTAAAGAAAGGGCTGATAAAACTGGGTCAATCTGTGCTCCTGTTTTGAAAGCGGAAGTACATGGGTTGCAGATGAAAGATGTAGCACCTGCTTTATATAATGAAGATGCTAGACATTTTTTCGTGGCCGAATTATTTGAAGCAATCAATTTAAGAGATATTCTCCCCCAACAAGATGCTAAAATATATACGTTAGCTGGAATTCTGGAAAATGAAGAGGCCTATTTTAAGAAATACAGAATTACCCCCTGTGTAAATTGTCTTGAACAATTGGAGCGATGGAATCAATTTTGTAAAATTAATGGAAAAAGTTCAGTCATTATCCATATGAATCGTCTTGGATTATTGGACGATGAGGTCGCAATATTAAGTCAGGACCATGCGAATCTGGTTTCACATCTGGATATAGAATTTTATATGAGTCATTTTTATGACATTAAAGGGAACGATTTTACTAACTGTAATCGACAAATCCGAATATTACACAATTACCTTCAGAAACTGCCTCAAGCGCCTATCACCCTAGCCTGTACAGACAGTGTTATTCTTTTGGACAACCAAGAAGTAAATTTTGATATGATCAGGCCGGGAATTGGATTAGTTGGTGGAGCCCCTAATGCGGCACATCCTCTTTCATCTGAAACCAAACATACACTGGAGATTTATGCAAAAATATCGCAGATCAAGAGGATAGCCAAAGGTCAGACAGTGGGCTATGGTGGAGCATATACCACCAAAAGGGATACAACCATAGCTTTGGTTCATATCGGCTACAAGGATGGGTATATGAGAACGCTAAGCGAACTCGATAACCATCCCCAAGGAGTCTATATGGTAATCAATGGCTACCGTGCTCCGGTTATAGGAAAAATATCTTTGGATGCCACTACTATTGATGTCACCGATGTCCCGGAAGAGTTATTGAAAGTGGCTAAGTATGCCGAAGTAGTAGGCCCAAATGTCGACATTAAAGTTTTAGCAGATATATCAGGTTGCTACGAGATTATGGTGGCTTTAGGCAGGGAAAATAAAAAGATCAGTGATTATACTCTACAAGAGTTTAACCAACTTCATGTATAAAACATCCCCTGATGGCCGATGATATCAAAATCAAGCTACTGAGAAGGCTAAAAATATGACAGACAAAACGATTCAAGAACGCGCAGTCGGCGCCATCATGGGCGCCTTGATCGGTGATGCCCTGGCCCTCGGGCCGCACTGGTATTACGACTTGGCAGAGCTGCGGCGTGACTACGGCGAATGGATCTCGGGCTATACCGACCCCAAACCGAACCGCTACCACGCAGGACTGAAAGCCGGACAGCTTTCCCAGGCCGGCTATCTTCTCACCCTGACGTTGAAGTCGCTGGCGGATTGCGGTGGCTACGATGAGGCCGATTTTTACCGGAGATTGGAGGATGAGCTTTTTCCATTGCTCGATGGCACCCCGATGAATGGGCCCGGTGGCTATACCAGTCAGTCCATCCGGGAAGCCTGGCGAAGGCGGGTGCAACAGAAACTGCCCTGGAACCAGACCGGCGGACATGCCGATACCACGGAGGCTATCGAACGTACCCTTGCCATTGCGGTTTGCTATGCCCGGCAACCGAGTAAGCTCGCCGCAGCCGTTGCCGGCAATACCGTCCTGACGCAGGCAGATGATACCGTGGTCTCGATGACTGTTGCTTTTGCTGCTGTATTAAGCCTCTTGGTTCAAGGCCACCGGCTTGATACGAAGCTCTCCGGTAAACTGATGAAGCTTGTCAAAACCGGGGAGCTGCCTTTTCATGCTGTCACCAGCGACAATATGCAACCGCCTAAACCGGGAGACCCCGACCCACCTCGTATAGGACGCTTTGCCTCACCGGATGCCTTGCTTACTCCATCCTACATGGCTGCAGCGGCCTCTGATCCGGAAATCAAGATCGAGCCGGCCTGGAAGGTGTCCCTCGTCTATGGTATGCCCTGCGCCATCTATCATCAACTGCCGGCTGCCTACTACCTGGCAGCACGGTTTCATGATGATTTTGAATCTGCCTTGCTGCATGCCGTTAATGGCGGTGGCCAGAATCAGGCGCGGGCTATTCTCACCGGGGCGCTGGTCGGAGCGCAAACCGGACTTTCCGGCATTCCCCAGCGCTTTCTCGATGGTCTTGAAAATTCGGTCAATCTCCGAGGACTTGCCGAACGGGTGGCGATTCTGGTATGACAAACCTTTCAATCTACTGTACTACACCTCTCTGTAACACTTTTGAGGCATTTTCTACCGTTTCAAGATTCATGAGGTTCCCGTAGCCGGCTTTTTTCAAAGTGTCCGCGGCGATGCCTGCTCTTCGACCGGTCTGGCAGTACAGGTAAATTTTCTCCTCCTTATCGGTCGCCACCTTTGATATCTCATTGCCGATCCGCTCATAGGGGATCAGCACCGCTCCATCAATGTGGCCGTTTGCCCACTCGGCTTCGGTTCTGACATCAATAATGACGTGTTTCTTCTCTAAACTGTTTTCTGCGGCATATACCGTCGGTATCAGTATTGCAAGCATGAGAACCATCGTCAACAGTATGGTTTTCAACATTTTCATCATCGATACTCCTTTGGATGGTTCTAAATCCTGCTCATCTCTTTGACTTGCTTGTCGATTCCCTCAACTTCCTCGTCTCGGCCTTGTTCATGAAGCAGTTCCTGAAGCCGGTCGAGTTCCTTGTGTAGTTGCGGTATCAGTTCCTTGCGTATGTGTTCTCGAACATTCTGTTGCGCCTTAATAACTTCCTCGGCGAATCGGTTGAGAGTTTGTTCCAGTTGTTTTATTTCTTGTTTGTCTGGAACTTTTTTCACTTCAAGGTGTAAATCATGCAGCTGCCGGGAGAGATCGTCAAGCGCGCCCGCCATTTCTTGGTCGAGTTTCTGGGAGGTCAGGTTAAAAGATTTTTTCATCTCTTGAACGGCGTCCTGCAGTCCGTATTGTGCAGCAGTGGCTGTGCGTTTGATGCCGCTCAACATGTCATCGAGAAACCCAGCCCTTACCGAACCTTGCACAACGGCACCGTTTGTCAAAACTCTTCCGCCGGGCCTTTCCTGCAAAATAATCACGGCCTTGCTTTGATGGTTTTTGAGATCGTCATCAATGACAAACCGCGAATCTACCGTGGCGGCGTTTTTAAATTCCGGAACAATGCTCAACTCAACCAGGTAGTCCCCTTGTTGGCTATAGGAGACCTTTTGCACTTTACCGATTTCGCTTTCTTTAAAATATACTGGATCGCCTTGTTTTAACCCTATAACCTCGGCATAACGCACCTGAAGGGTGAAAGAGCTGTCAAAACACCCCGATAACAACAGGAGTGCCGGGAAAATGAGTATACGAACAATGTATTTGCGATTCATTAAGTGTCTCCTTGAACCATTGCCGGTTTGTCACAATGCATGTCAACTGGATAAAAAGTATGAGTTATTTCTTGATGGCCCCTAAATTGTAGCCAGTTTGGCCTGGCAATGAAACTGTTAAGCTGTCGGCAAAAAAAAATAAGGTGAAATTCTTTTTGCCATGATGTTTTTAGAGGAGTTGGCTATACTCTCTTCTTGTGTTAGTTTCACGATTTCCCCAAAATTCTTCAGCTGCCTGCTGAGATGCCGTCGGCCCAACAGATTCACAGAAAAACAGTACTATCAAGGTGTTGATGAAGATGACTGGTTTTTCCATTATCATGATAATCTGAAAAAGGAGGAGAATGACTATGACACAATCTAAGGAGACAACGGAAAAGAGTCTAGACCCGGCGATTCAGCAGATGATTGCCAAGGCCGGTGCACAAAACATAACGACTATCTGGGACCGTTATGCCGCCATGACCCCCCAGTGCGGCTTTGGTGATACCGGCCTGTGCTGTCGGCACTGCTTGCAGGGGCCGTGTCGTATCGATCCCTTTGGCGAAGGCCCCAAGGTTGGGATCTGCGGCGCCTCGGCCGATGTCATGGTGGCTCGGGGGCTCGACCGCGCCATTGCCGCCGGAACGGCGGCCCACTCCGGCCATGCCAAACACCTGGCGCATACTCTAAAAAAGATGGCCCAGGGCAAAGCCGAGGCCTACAGCATCAAGGAGCCCGGCAAGCTGCGGGCCGTGGCCGCCCGTCTGGGCATCAACACCGAAGGTCGGCAGGACCAAGAGATCACTCTCGATGTGGCCAATGCGGCACTCGCCGATTTCCACGAAAAGGACACCCCGGTACTTTGGGCGGCGACGGTCGTCAACCCGGAACGGGTCAAGATTTTGAGCAAGCTGAATCTCGTACCCAAAGGCATCGATCACGAGGTCTCGGAAATCATGCATCGCACCTTATACGGCGTCGATGCCGACCCGGTGAATCTCCTCTTGGGCGGATTGCGCTGCGGCGTTGCCGATCTGGCCGGCTGTTATATGGGCACTGACCTTGCCGACATCCTCTTCGGGATTCCGCAGCCGACCTTCTCCGCCGCCAACCTCGGCACCTTGAAAGCGGGTGCGGTGAATATCGCCTTGCACGGCCACAATCCGGTACTGTCGGAGGTGCTGGTTTCTGCGACCCGGCTGAAAGAGGAGGATGCCAAGAAGGCAGGGGCCAGCGGTATTAACCTGGTGGGCATCTGCTGTACCGGCAACGAAATCATGATGCGTCACGGTATCCCGTCCTGTACCCATTCGGTGAGCCAGGAAATGGCCCTGGTCACCGGCGCCGTGGACGCAATGGTCGTCGATTATCAATGCATCATGCCTTCGGTGGTGAACGTCGCCGAATGTGTCGGCACGCAGATTATCACCACCATGGATATCGCCAAGATAAGCGGCGCCACCCATGTAGAATTCAGCGAAGAGGCAGCCCTTACCAAGGCCTTTGAGATCATCGACCTGGCCATCGAGCAGTTCAAAAGGCGAAGGCATAAACCGGTGGAAATACCGGCGATCGTCACCCCGGTAGTCGCCGGTTTTTCGGTCGAAGCCATTGTTGCGGCACTCGCAAAGCTTGATGCCGAGCAGCCCCTCCGGCCGCTTATCGACAATATCAAGTCAGGCAACATTCGTGGCGTCTGTCTTTTTGCCGGCTGCAACAACGTCAAGGTGCCCCAGGACAAAAATTTTCTGCAGATGGCGAAAATTCTTCTCAAGGAAAATGTCCTGGTTCTGGCTACCGGCTGCGGCGCCGGCGCCCTGATGCGCCATGGTTTTATGAATCCGGCCAACGTCGAGGCCCTGTGCGGCGATGGTCTGAAAGCGGTGCTCACCGCCATAGGTCAAGCCAACAATCTCGGCGGTCCCTTGCCGCCGGTGCTGCATATGGGCTCCTGTGTCGACAATTCCCGGGCGGTAGCCCTGACGGTTGCCGTTGCCGAATATCTGGGGGTGGACACCCAGCAATTGCCGGTGGTCGCCTCGGCGGCTGAGGCGGTTTCCGAAAAGGCGGTTTCCATCGGTGTCTATGCGGTTGCCGCCGGTTTGCCCACCCATGTGGGGGTTATGTTGCCAGTACTCGGCAGTCCCCTGGTGACCGAGATCCTTACCGATAAAGTTAAAGATCTTACCGGCGGCTATTTCATCGTTGATCTTGATCCCGAGAGCGCAGCCGAAAAGTTACTGGCGGCCATTGATGAGAGACGAAGAGGCTTGGGATTGGCATGCTAGGGCGCTTGCCTTGTCTGCCTAACCGGAGAAGTTTTGTTCGGTACCTGCTGCAACCAACCTCGATTTTTTAAGGAGAAAAATATGACAGAAGCCAAAGAGATCTTTGTCCGCTTGGATCGCTGCATGGCATGCCATAGCTGTGAAATGGCCTGCGCCGTAGCCCACTCCGCCGGACAATCGTTATACACCGCAATATCCGAGAAACCGACCCCCAAGCCGCGCCTTTACGTCGAATGGGTGGCACCGGACCGGGCTGTCCCCATTGTCTGCCGGCACTGTGAAGACGCCCCCTGCATGCATGCCTGCATTGCCGGGGCGATCAGCCGTTCCCCTGCGGGGGTGGTGGAAACCGACGCCGACAAGTGCATCGGTTGCTGGACCTGCGTCATGGTCTGCCCCTACGGGGTCATCGGCCGCCATCTTGAGGAACATAAGGCCTATCGCTGCGATCGCTGCCCGGACCGGGAGACACCTGCCTGCGTCAACGCCTGCCCGACCAGGGCTCTCATCTATCAAAGCGCAACCGGCTATTCCCGCAGTCAAAGACAAACCGCCTCCCGCGCCATGCTGGCCGGAAACGGGGGGTAATGGCCATGGAAGGTAAACGCTATGTGATTGTCGGCGGCAGCGCCGCCGGAATGGCCGCCGCCGAAACCATTAGAAGGCTCGATCCCGGGGGCTCGGTCCGGGTGCTGAGCGAGGAGGTGGATGCCCCCTATTTCAGGCCGATGATTCCTTTTCTGGTCAGCGGCAAGAAGAGCCCGGCAGAGATCTCTCTGCAGGGCTGTGGTCCCTATCAGGCAAAGGGGATAGAGGTATTGCTGGAGAATCGAGCGGCGAGGATCGATACCGGTTGCGCCCAAGTGGTAACCGAGCGCGGTGAATCCCTTGCCTATGACCGACTGCTTCTCGCCACCGGCAGCCGTCCGCATCTTCCGCCCGGTATTGGCGGAGTGAGCAGCGATGGGGTTTTCGCCCTTCGTTCTCTGGCGGATGCCCGGCGGACTGCCCTACGGGCAAAGAGCACAAGGCAGGCGGTGATGCTGGGCGGCGGGCTTCTCAATCTGAAGGTTGCCTTTGCCCTCTTGGAGTGCGGCATCAAAGTCACCCTCGTGGTGCAATCCCCCGAGGTGCTCAGCCAGCTGATGGAACCGGCCGACGCTTTTCTTGTCAGGGATGCCTTGGATCAGGCTGGTCTTAAGATAATTACCGGACGGAGTGCGAGACAAATCCTCAGCAATGAAGATGGCGTGAACGGCGTGGTTCTCGATGACGGTGCGGAACTCGCCTGCCGGATGGTCTGCATCGGCAAAGGCGTGCAACCCAATGCCGACTGGATCGACCCCCGGCAAATTCCGGTAAACCGCGGGATCGTTGTCGATAAATATACCCGCACGGCGGCTGAAAATGTCTATGCCGCAGGCGATGTGGCGGTCACCTTCGAGCCGATTACCGGCGCGGCGATAATCACCGGACTGTGGACCAATGCGGTTGCGATGGGTCGCTGTGCCGGAGCCAACATGGCCGATCGGCCTACGGCCTACGGCGGCACCTTCGGCATCCTCAATGCCACTCAGGTTGCCCGTATGCCTTTTGTCTCTATGGGAATCGTCCATACCGCAGGCACCGATTACGAGACCCATAGCCGGAGTTCACCGGGCGCCCATCGCAAGCTGGTTTTTTCGGCGGATGGCAATCGTCTGCTCGGGGCGCTTTTTGTCGGCGATATCGCCAGGGCAGGCCTTTACCACACCGTTATTCGCGAACAGGTGAGGATGGACGATATAAAAAAGCAGGTGATCGACCACCGCCTGCACTATGGCCATCTTCTCTGTGCCAGGAGGTACTCGTGAGAAAGAGGAGGTATTTTTGTACTCCCTGGCTTTTTCTCTCCATCCTGCTCGCCGCCATAGCTCTCTTCATTTTTTTAATCCTTAGAAAAAGGTGCTCAAATGACAAGCCGCAACCGAACGCTATCTCACTCTTTTTCCTGCTTTCTCTTTCTTGTCCTTTTGGCTTTTGGGCAGGGCTGTGCCTTTACCCCCAAGCCGGTATTTTTAACGGAAAAGCCAAGCAGTGCCGAACAGCTGGCAAAGAAAGATATCCGTTTGGCCCTAGTCGTCAAAGATACCAGGCCGACTTCCTATAAGGATTACAACATGGTCGGCCTTATGCGAAACAGCTTCATGATCCCGACCAGCTTTGTTTTCCTGGCACACAAGGAAAACCTGGAGACCCTTCTGGCTTATCATGTAAAGGGGATTCTCGAAAACTCCGGCTACCAGGTGATCTCGACAGTGCCTGAAATTCCGGTCAGGCTAGGTGCCGAGAAACTCGCAAAACCACCGGGTGACAGCGGTAAATCCTCCGCGGCCATGGAGAATATCTCAAGTACAAACAGGCAGGACCTGCAAGCCGCGGAGGTGAAACAACAGGGCAGCACGGTCACCGACCTTGATACTTCAGACAGTGAAGAGGCCTATGGTTTGCAAGGGGCGGATGCCATCCTGGAGATAAAAGTCGATAAATATAGCAGCGACGTTCTCCAGGCAATGCTTTTTGTCTCAACCCAAGCCTGGGCAAAGCTGAAACTTGCGGCGATTGATCCGACCGTGGAAAAGCGGCGGATACTCTTCGGCAAGACCGTCACCGGATTCGGCACCTCCGGCCCCAGGCAGATCATCACTGAGGATTGTTTCATCGTTGCCGTCAATATGTCGCACTGGATTGCCTTAAACGAGGTCGAAAATATTGTCAGGTCGGATGAGTTTGTAAACGCCGTTAAGAAGGTTAAAACCGTAGCGAAACAGTAACCCGGCTATGGCAAAGCGAGAGATTTTTATGCGAAATTTCCCTGTCTTGTTCCTCTACCTTGCTCTTTTACCGGCCTTCGGCTGCGTTTCCACACCAAACGCCAGGTTTGACACGGCGGAAATGCAACAAATCAATCGCATCGCTGTTATGGACTTTTCCGACGCCCCCAAAGCGGAGGCCGCCAGTTCCGGAGTGGTTGTCGCTGCCGCCCTGGTCAATGAATTGCTGGCGACGAAAGGCATAACCGTGGTGGAAAGAAGTAAGCTTCACTCCTTGCTTGAAGAACAAAAACTCTCCATGATCGGTCTGGTTGATGAAAAAACGGCGGTTGAAGCGGGAAAGATCCTGGGGGTGAATATGATCGTTCTTGGCTCGGTGAGTGAATATGATACTTCTTCCATCCCGATCTTCTTGGGGCTGGTAACCTATTATATGGATCTCTATAACGTTGCAGGCACCATGCGAATTATTAATGTGGAAACCGGTAAGGTGGTATTTTCCGGCGAATGCTCGGCGAAGAGTAAGGTGAGTTATCAAGACGCCGCCATCGATGTCGCCAAGGCACTGGTCAAGCGCATTCAAGAAAGCCGTGGGGATTTCCAATAACCTGTTATTGCAAGAGGTTATTGGGGGGAAGGTGGATCGACTGATTCCATCTGTCAAGAAGCGAAACTGTAACACAGCGGGTTTTCCTGCACAAGTCTCGGAGAAGTTTATGGATGGACTGCCAAGCAAAACAGCCCTGCGTGTCGCCATGCACCGCGTTGCTCACCAAATCCTCGATGATCCCAGGATATTCGACGATCCCCTGGCGCTTCGCGTGGTGGGTGCGGGAGATGCGGCGGCGGGGCAAGACCTGCGGCAGGCCTGTTTAGAAGAAACTCCTTTATCGAGAGTGCTTCGGGCCTCCCTGGCGGCACGCAGTCGATATGCTGAAGACCAGGTCCATGCCGCGGTAAAAAAGGGCGTCGACCAGTATGTTGTTCTCGGTGCCGGCCTCGACACCTTTGCCTACCGAAACCTCTACTCCCGGGATGTCTTGCATGTTTTTGAGGTGGACTATCCGGCTACCCAGATTTGGAAGCGCAGGTGTCTTGAGGAAGCAGGCATCCCCATCCCGCCGACCCTCACATTTTCGCCTGTCGATTTTGAGACCCAGACCCTTGAGAACGGACTGCGGCAGACTGGTTTCGATACCGGCAAGGGCGCTATTTTTTCATGGCTAGGGGTGACGATGTATTTGACGAACAGCGCAATTAATGCCACACTGCAACTCGTTGCCTCGATGCCGGCCGGCAGCGGGATAGTCTTTGACTACATGATTTCGTCGGCACTGCTGCATCCAAGCGCCCGTATGGCATTTGCCGGTTTGGCTCATCGCGTAGCCCTGGTAGGTGAACCTTTTCAGACCTTTTTTGAGCCCTCTGCCCTCAAGGCCCATCTGCAGGCCATGGGATTCAGGGAGGTCATCGATTTAGGACCGGAAGAAATGGATGACCTTTATTTCCGGGGACGGACGGATAAGTTGCAATTCGGGAGGCTGGCACACGTAATACATGCGAGGAATTGACTACAAACATCTGCAAGAACTGCTGCAAGGCGCCCGCCTTGTCGGGGCGACGGAAGCGGCAATAGTTGCTGCCAAGGATATCGTGGTTGAAGACGAATTGGCCGAACGCTGCCGTCTGCCGCGCTGCGAAAATTACGGACTCTCAATGAGTTGTCCGCCGCATGTCGGCGGTCCTGCGGCCATGAGAAAACAGCTTGAAGCCTGCGAACAGGCATTGTTTTTCCGGATTGATGTCCCGTCGGCCATGCTGTATTCCAGTGAGAGCCGCGAGATTTTTCAATTGCTCCATGAGATAGCGGCGGGGATCGAAAGGGCTGCCGTCAGGCTTGGATTCGACCAGGCCAAGGCCTTTGCCGGGGATTCCTGCAAGAGGATTTTCTGTTTTGACCAGCCGGAGTGTCAGGCCCTTGCCGCACCCGGAAAATGCCGGCATCCGCAGTCGGCCAGGCCCTCCATGTCCGGTTTTGGCATCAACGTGGAAAGGCTGCTACAAAGCGTCGGCTGGGATATCGGCATTGGCGACCGCAGTATGTCCGGCGAGTCGGAAAAAAACACCTTTGTTTGTGGTCTGGTGTTACTTAAGCATCTCCAACAAAACGAGCAGGAGTAATCATGACGCATTATCTTCAAGCTTTTCAACCGTGTGAGAATGATCCGCTTACTTTGCTTATAGCAAAAGATGAGGATCTTCATGATAATGGCAGTATCACCACGAAAAAATCAAAAGAGAAGGTGGTCTCTTTCGCCGAAGTCTGCAAAATCATTTTTGGTCATGGATTTTTATTTCAGACCTTGACGCCACACGAGATGAATATGCATTCGCTTGGAGAACGGATAGGGCGTTTTGCAACACGTCCTTTCCCTGCACCCTCTTTGATTGAGTTTATGGCAGTTACCAAAGAACTGCTTGCAGGGCACGAGCTACCTGAATCAAATCAATATTCCCAACGATTCTATCAAAATGGCGGCCTATCGCCCGCGGCTTTCCGTGTTCTTCAGCGGTATGGTGATGACGTTATTCTCTCAAGCGAGCGAACACATTTTGTCGGCGACGTTATGCTTTTGGGAACATTTATTAAGATGGTCAAAGCCTTTAGTCGATTTGGCGAAAAAAACGCTTTTAACTTGGATTTTATCGGCGAGTTGTCCCAAGCGCGACGTACTATTGAGGTAGAGGCTGGGGTCGTTCCCGTATTTCATGAGGATTATCGTCCTGTTGTCTTGACTATGCCATATTTTGATGGGAACCATTGGTATCCGCCTGTCCCTGTTTTGTTGCAACCGGGCGATGTCGTGTGGAACACCAATGCCGAAGCCATGTATCTTTTGAATGAGTTTACAATCTTGAATCATAAAATTGGCAATAAAAGTGCTGTGCCGAACCGCACTTTTATTAAGACAACCGGGAGCAGCTGCAGCGCCACAACACTGGTAGGCTATGGAAGAAACTTGCAAAACATTTTGCGTTGCGGCAGACGAGGCGTTTTTTTTGAACCTAAGTAACGTTTTTCAAATCTCCATGATTAAGTTACCTTACCTGTGTTGAATGATGAAGGCTTCTATGCGCCAGCAACAACTTGCTCTTACCTCCCGACAAAGGGAATTCTACGACTACCTGCGCAACTGTATCGGCAGTGGTGCCGGTTCACCCAGTCTCCGAAAAGCGGCGGAAGACCTCAAGATAACGCATACGGCTGTTGCCGGTTTGGTCCAAACACTGCAGGAAAAGGGCTGGATACGACGCGAAGGACGTTACAGCCGGGAAATCGCCTTACTTACCTCCGATTGCACCAAAACTTCTTCCGATGGGCGAACAGTGCCGATCCTCGGTAAGGTCGCTGCCGGCCTCCCGTTGTATGCCCAGCAGGAATGGGCAGGGAATATACTCGTTGACGCAAGCATCTACCGGGGCAATCATCTTTTTGCCCTGCTGGTGCAAGGCGATTCCATGAAGAAGGTCGGCATATTCGCAGGAGATCTGGCTATCTGCGAACCACGACAGTTCGCTGTGAACGGCGAAATTGTAGTTGCACTGATCAACGATGAAGAAGCCACCATCAAGCGTTTCTTTTACCAGGGAGATCATATAGACCTGCTACCGGAAAACGACAGCTTTCCGGTGATGACCTATAGCCTCGGCGAAGTACTGATCCAAGGTAAAGTAATCGGCATTCATCGCGGCCCCGAGCAGATGGCAAGACTGTGATGCAGGGCGGATGGCTTATCTGTTATTCTCCAGCACACCGTCGCGCAAGGTGAAACAGTGATCCATCCGTTCCGCCAGAAGGGTGTTGTGGGTCACCATGATCGTGCTCAGTTTTCGCTTGCGGCAGAGGTTATGGAGAAGTTCAAAGACCAGGTTGCCGGCCCGCGAATCGAGATTGCCGGTCGGTTCATCGGCAAAGAGCAGGTCCGGTTGCATGACCAGCGCCCGAGCCAGGGCCGCCCGCTGCTGTTCGCCGCCGGAGAGTTCCAGAACCTTATGGTGGGTGCGATGGCCGAGTTCCACCTGCTCAAGCAGGTCGCGGGCCGGATCGGTCATCTCCAGCCTGCTTTTGCCGGCAATGAGACCGGGAATCATGACATTTTCGAGAGCGGTGAAATCGGGCAGGAGATGGTGGAACTGAAAGATGAAACCGATTGCGGCGTTGCGGAATTTTGCCAGTTCCTTCGAGGACTTGGCAAGTAGTGGCTGGTCGCGGTAGAAAATCTCCCCGCCGCTCGGCAGATCGAGGGTGCCGAGGATCTGCAGGAGGGTGGTTTTACCGGAACCGGAGGCACCGATGACGCCGGTCATCTCGCCCGGTTCGACGGCAAGGGAAATGCCCTTCAGCACGGTCACGGTATTTTCCCCAAGACCGTAGGTTTTGGTGACGTTCTGCGCGGAAAAAAGAGCCATTAGGATAACACCTCGGCCGGTTGAACAGCGGAAGCCTTCCATGAAGGATAGAGGGTCGCTAGTAGGGTGATGACGATGGAGCTGACGGCGATGATGGTGACGTCGAGGGGCAGCACCTTGATGGGCAGAGTGGTCATCGGATAGACGTTTGAGGGCAGCTCGATGAATTTGTAGCGCGACAGCAGTTCACACAAGCCGAGGCCGCCGAAGACGCCGAGGGTCGTGCCGGCAACGGCGATAACCATGCCCTGCAGGAAAAAGATGCGCATGATCGCCTGCGAGGTCGCTCCCATGGATTTGAGGATGGCGATATCCTTGCTCTTTTCCATAACCACCATAACCAGAGCGCTGATGATATTGAGGGCGGCCACCAGGATGATCAAGGCCACGGCGATAAACATGCCGATCTTTTCCAGTTTGAAGGCGGCATAGAGGTTGTGATTCATTTTCATCCAGTCCTTGGCGATAAAGCCGGGGCCGAGTTTTTGGGTAATCCGGGCGGCGATCTGATCGGCGTTGTTCAGTTCCGACTTCTTCACCGCCACTTCGATGCCATGAACGATATCCTCAATGCCGAGAAAGCTTTGGGCCTCGGCTATGGACATGTACGTATGGGTGGAATCGTACTCATACATGCCGGTCTCGAAGATACCGGATATTCGACAGGTTTTAACCTTAGGTATGATACCCATGGGGGTGAGCGGGCCGGAAGGGGAGATGAGTTTTACCCGGTCATCGACACGCACCCGGAGATCGTTTGCCAGATTCTTGCCGATAATAATGTTGGGGACACCGCTGCCGGTCGGATCATTCAGGAGATCATCGACTGACCCTGAGATCATCTGGTGGGGGAGGTTTATAACATTTTTTGCAGTGGCCGGGTCAATCCCCCGCAGGATCACGCCATTGCCGCCGCTGGCACTGCTCAGCAAACTTTGCGCATAGAGATAGGGAGTGGCCCCAACGACATCGTCAACGGTGAGGATGCGCTCCCTGGTAAGTTCATAATCCTTTATCGATCCCGCCATTTGCTGGACGATGATGTGGGAATTAACGCCCAGGATCTGATCGCGCAGGCCGTCGGTAAAACCGGAAAAGACCGCCAGGACGACAATGAGAGCGATGACTCCGACGGTGATCCCGCCCACGGAAATGAGAGAGATCAGGGAAATAAAACCATGCCGGTGTTTGGCACGGAGATAGCGCAGGCCGATGAACCATTCGAAAATCATAAAACTCTTCCTGTCGCCTGATTTTCACCTGCTTCGTCTTTTTCCGCCTGCAGCCCTGTCTCGGGTTTCAGGTGGGGAAAGAGGATGACATCGCGGATGGACGGGGCATCGGTGAGGAGCATGACCAGGCGGTCGATACCAATGCCTTCACCGGCGGCCGACGGCATGCCGTATTCCAGGGCGCGGATATAGTCGGCATCCAGTTCCGGATGGATCTCCTCGTCGTCGCCGCGGTCGGCGATTTGTTTTTCAAAGCGGGCCAGCTGATCGCGGGGATCGTTCAGTTCGCTGAAGCCGTTGGCCAGCTCGCGGCCGGTAATGAACAGTTCAAAACGGTCGGTGACCGTCGGATCCTCGTCATTACGTCGGGCAAGCGGCGACACCTCGGTCGGATAGGAGGTGATGAAGGTCGGGTTGATGAGTTTTTCCTCAACCAGCAGTTCGAACAATTCGGTCTTGGCCTTGCCCGGACCGGCACTGTCGTCAAGTTTAATACCTTTCTCCTTGGCAAGCACCAGTACCCTGGCACCGTCGGCGAGGATTTCCGGGGCAATTCCGGCCACCTGGCTCAGGGCCTCATCCATGGTCAGTTTGGTCCACGGGGGAGTGAGGTCGACTTCCGTTCCCTGGTAGGTGATGTGCATCGAGCCGTTGACCTTCAGACAGATGTCGGAGATCATGTTCTCGGTGAGGGTGATGAGGTCTGTATAGGTGGCATAGGCCTGATAAAACTCGAGCATGGTGAATTCCGGGTTATGCCGGGTCGACAAGCCTTCGTTGCGAAAATTGCGGTTGATTTCGAAAACCCGCTCAAAGCCGCCGACCAGGAGTCGTTTCAGATACAGTTCCGGGGCGATACGCAGGAAGAGATCCATATTCAGGGCATTATGGTGGGTCTTG
Organism: uncultured delta proteobacterium; assembly: GCA_903875445.1. Taxonomy (GTDB): domain Bacteria; phylum Desulfobacterota; class Desulfobulbia; order Desulfobulbales; family Desulfocapsaceae; genus Desulforhopalus_A. The sequence goes on from CAIQWD010000028.1 coordinate 93,250, forward strand.
AACGGTTTGGCCGTGGCCCCGCCGGGGATTGGCTGCATCATCGGCGTCTCGACTTCCATGAAACTGCGGGTGTTGAGATATTCCCGCATCAGACGGATAATCTCGACCCGCTTTCTGAATATTCCCCTGACCTCCGGGGTGACGATGAGATCGACATAGCGCTGCCGGTAGCGGGTCTCGACATCGGTCAGGCCATGCCATTTATCCGGCAGGGGCCGCAGGGATTTGGAGATCATGACGATTTTCGCCGCCTGAATGGATAATTCCCCGACCTTGGTCTTGAACAGGGAACCTTCAACGCCGACGATATCGCCGATATCCCATTTCTTGAAGGTTTCGAAAACCTCGTTGCCCAAAATGTCCAGCTTGACATAAATCTGGATTTGGTCGCTGCTGTCGGCGACGGTGCAGAAGGCCGCCTTGCCGAATTTACGCATGGCCATGACCCGTCCGGCAACACTGTAGATCGCCTCTCCCGGTTCTACTTCTTGGGCCTCTAGGGTGGCGCCTTTCGGTAGAAGCTCCTCTATTGCGTTGGCCGGTTTAAAGCTGTTTATATACAGTTTGACCCCTAACTGCGCCAGGGAATCGGCTTTTTCTTTACGTTGGACGAGGGTTTGATTTTCTTCACTCATGATGAACGCTCTTTGCTGGATAGAGGATTTGATGCGTGGGCAATGATAAAAAAAGCGGCAGATGGCCGCTGGAATAAAGTCTTTAGGAATTACCGGGAAACGACAAATCTGTCAATTTAATTCCCGAAACGAGTGTGTCGGAGTTTGCCGATATCTGGAGTTTTCTGGCCGTTACCGGTTTTTTTGCATTTCCAGGGTAAAGAACATCAACCCGTTGAGGACCAAACCGTGGTTTATATTGCCGTCAAGGATCAGGGACTCGACTTTTTCCCGGGGTAAGGTCAGGACTTCGATGTCCTCCATATCGTCTTGCTTCGGTTCAGCGATTTGCCGCACATTTTCAACCAGGACCGTGTAACAGAGATTGTTCTGGATCGCCGGATTTGGGCATATCTTGCCGATTATCCGGCTATTTTCTCCGGAATATCCGGTTTCTTCAAGCAGCTCTCGGAGGCCGGCCGTAAGAGGACTTTCCCCGTCGTTCACTGCTCCTCCGGGAATCTCCAGCTCCATCCGGTCGGTGCCGAAGCGGTACTGGCGGATCAGGACCAGTTCGCCGGCAGCGGTTACGGCGATGACGTTGACCCAGCGGGGAAATTCAAATCTATAGAAATCCTGGGTTTTGCCGGTTCGGCCGGAACGTACCTTGCTTGTGACCATCTTCATGATCGGGTTGGCGAACAGCGTTCTTGGCTCGTCGATTTGCCAGCCTTCGGGGCGTGCAGGGAAATGCGTTGTTTTCATTTGAGTTCCGATATGTCTGGCGTTTGAAATGATCGTAATTGACGGCACAATGCCTGGGCATGCCGCAGGCTTTCGAGAGAAAGACCTCGGAATGTATATCACGCACCGTCGTTGTGATCAAGTGTTAGCCTCGCTTCAATAAAAATACCCCTGCAAAAATGGTGATGGTAGCGACATAATCCAGCCATTCGATCGGTTCGCCAACGATGAAAGCACCAATAAAGAGAGCAACAACAGGCGGGATATAAGAAACTGAAGAAGCTGCGACGGCACCAAGTCTCTCGATGATATAGTAATAGATGATGTACGCCCCGCCGGTGCCGAGGAGGCCTAAACCGACTATCATGCCGATTGAGGCATGCACGTCCGTCCAAATCTTGCCGATCCCAGTGTAATCGGTCACTATCGCAAGCATTGCCAACCCGATTCCCAGTTGATAGGTAGTCAAAGCCGCCGCCGGGATTTGCAGAGGGCTTATATATTTTCTGGCGTAGACAAAGGAAGCGCCGACACTCAACGAACCGGCCACTATATAGAGGACACCCTGCAGATTGGTGGAGAGCAGTTGCTCTCCGGATGGGCGACCAATGACGATGACGCCGAGAAGACCGATGATCAAGCCGACGATTCTTGAAGTGGTTTTTTTCTCTCCCGGCAGAAAAAGCAGGGCAAGGACAAAGGAAAAGAGCGGGATGGATCCGGAGACGGCCCCCGCTACGCCGGAAAGCAAAAGAGATGTGCCTTTGACATAGGCATAGTAGTAAAGGGTGGTTGCCAACAAGGCCATGACAAAAAAATGCCTGATATGTCGCAGATGACGCCAAGCTAAGGAACCCGAGAGGGAGGCGTAGACGAGTACCGGCAGAAAACCGAAAAGAACCCGGAGAAAGACGATCTGAAGAGGGGCGATGAGGCTCGCCGCAAGTTTCATATAGATAAAGTTGCTTCCCCAAATGAGCCCAAGCAAAAAGAACGCTGCTATCGGCAGATACGAATTTTTACGCATCGGTCGAGACATTGGTATTTCTCCTTATTCTGTGAGTAGACCTTACTGAGACACTCTTGATTGCCAGGGTCGACATGCTTCTCATGAATCATCTCTTGAAAATCTTGCCATCATCACGTATTTTAACGATCAAATGATCGTCATAGTGTAACGCCGTTCAATATATTGTCAATATGGATGTTATATGGAGCAGTCGATTGAAGCAGTATCGGAAAATCTCCGGACGGTACGGGAGAGCAGGGGCTTAAGTCTTGATCAGCTTGCCGAACTGACGGGTGTGAGCAAGAGTATGTTGCGACAGATTGAAACCGGTAAGTCCAGCCCAACCATCTCAACCATATGGAAGATCGCCAATGGTTTGCATTTATCGTTCACGGCTCTGCTCAGAAAACCAACGGTGCAGGCAGAGGTGAAATCCTTTAAGGGGGTGCAGCCGCTGACTGCAGAAGGGGAAAAATATCGTCTTTATCCTTTAATCTCCTTTGATCCGCATCAATCGTTTGAGACCTATTATTTTGAAATTGATCCCGGGGCGATTTTCACAGGCGAACCGCATAAGGGCAATATCTATGAGTATGTCTTTGTCATAAAAGGGACATTGCAGATAACTATAGATGGCAAATCCTTCATGATCGAGGAAAATGAATTTTTGCAATTCAAGGCCGATCATCCTCATAAATATATGTGTGTAGGTAAGAAGATGGCGTCGGCAATCATGCAGGTCAGCTATCTATCATGAGTGAATTTACTCCCAAGAGCATCCCGACTATGACCCGCAAAACAGAAACCTCAGCCCAGTCAACCCCCTATACCTGCAGAGAATACCGGGGGGAAATGATTCTGCTGGCCTTGCAACAACGCATCAGCCAAGCGGATATTTCCAGCGAAGAACGCGAAGTGCTGAAAAAGGAGATAGCCAGGCTTGAAAAAGAGATCGGTTTCTGAAAATCTCCAATACCTCTTTCGTCACCTCCTGAGGGGATTGCAATTTGTCTCTTAATCTCTGAGACAACGAACCGAAAACCCATATTTGGCGACGGCTTCTAAAACGGAGGTTCGGAAAAAAACTCCACCGGCGCATTGCTGGTCGGGTGGCGAAAGCCCAGGTGCGTGGCATGGAGAAGCATTTGCGCACCGTCCCGGCCGCTGCCGTAGAGGCTGTCGCCGATGATTGGTGCGGCAAGCCCCAGGGGATGGGCGGCGTGTACCCGCAGTTGATGGGTGCGACCGGTGAGGGGGATGAAGACAACCCGGGTGTTTGCTCCCTGCACGGCGATTTTCTGCCAGTGGGTGACCCCTATCTTGCCGTGCAGTGTATCGTAAATCTGCAGAGGGCGGTTGTCGGGATCGAGCCGGAAGGGAAGGCGGATCTCACCGCCGTCTTTTTCAAGAACGCCTTGCACCACTGCCGTATAGCGTTTATTGACCTCACGCCGGGCAAAGCGCTGGGAAAGCAGGCGATGCGCCTCGGTGGTCATGGCAAAGACCATCAGTCCGGAGGTGTACATATCCAGTCGATGGACCGCCGGCTGGACAATCATGGCGGGAAAGAGGCGACACAGCCTAGTTGCGGCACAGTCCTGTTTCTCTGCGCCACGACCGGGGACGGCCAGCAAGCCTCCCGGCTTGTCAATGATGACGATTGCCTCGTCCTGAAAAACAATTTTCATATTTTCCCGGTAGCTGGTTCCCTCGTTGTTCGCGTTCATGACTGGCAGCCATCCTCCAGCTCGTCCAGGCCACAGAGCATAAAACCCAGAATTGGCATGCATTTTTCTTTGCAAGAGCCGCTAAGAGATGCATGCTGCCGCGTGCCGGAAGGGTTTTCTCGCCCCCAGTAGAACTCAGACAAGCCGATGGGGCGCAACCGGTGCCTGGCGGCAAAATTTAGCAGTTTCGGGGCACAGCAGTCACCGGTGCCGGTCGGAATGCCGGTTTCTCCGAGAAAGACGTCCCTTAGGGTGGCCGTTTTTCCCCGGAAGTTGGTAAGGTGGTAGAGGCTGTGGAGATCTTCCATCAGTTGCCGGGAAAGATGGAGGCGCTCTTTTCTTAAGGCCAGCCATTTTTCGCCACCACCATCGCGGTCGATCTGTCGGCTAAGCGCCTTGATCCGGGGTTCGACTGCCCCGCTTAAGGCGAGAAATGCATCAACATCAAAAAGCGGCGGCACCCAGCCGCGAACGAGCCAGCAGCCCTTGTATTGTCCGGAAAAGGCGTAGAGGAAGGTGGTTGTCCCGCCCGGTCGAAGACATTCCAGAATACCAAACATCTTGCCGCGCGCCGGACCAAACAGCCAGTCGGTGGCTAGGGCCGGGGCAAAAGGCGGCTGGTCGGAGAAAAGGTCGATCGTGCCACATTCGGCCAAAAGCTGCATGAGGTGGCGGCAATGTTCAAGGGTATTGCCTTGACCAAGCCAGTGCTCGCGACCGCATCTTCGGCAGAAGCCGCCGCTCCTGACGGCTTTATGGTGTTGTTCGACTGTTGGTTGCCAGGGCTGTGGGGCAGAAATCATCTGATATTTTTCATCCGGATCTAAAGAGAGGCAAAGAGGAAGAAAAGATACACCGGTTTCGGTCCGATGCACAAGCTTTTCAGAGAGCGTTTACGCAGTTGGCGGTCGATTGCGCCGTTCGAAAGTGCTTTTCGGGCAGGGATTCGATGCATGTTTTTGCGAAAAATTATGCATAAAGGGACTTATCCCGGATGTCCGGAAAACAGTTGCTACCGCAAATGATTTTGCTGTGTTACTATCATCGTCGATGCCGGGAAGGTGTCGATCGGGCGACCCGGGTGCAAGGGGTAAAATTATTAACGAAGAAAGGATATCATGACCGTTCAGCAAAAAGATACAACCGGGGATTTTCAAGACTTGGGGCCGGATCGGGTGCTGAATCTGGTGGAAAAGGCTCTGGGGATTCGCTGCAACAATCTTTTCCGCCCTCTGAACAGCTATATCAACCGGGTTTTTGAGATCGAAACGAAGGAAGGTGTTCGCATGGTGGTAAAATTCTACCGCCCCGGTCGTTGGTCGAAAAAGGCCATCCTTGATGAACACACCTTCCTCACCCAGCTGGCCAAGCAGGAGATTCCGGTCATTGCCCCCCTCTCTTTTTTAGATGGTGCGACGCTTGCCGAAAGCGAAAAACTCCTCTTCGCGGTTTTTCCAAAGTGTGGCGGGCGGAGCAGTGATGAATTCAACGAGGAGCAATGGCTGCAAATTGGCCGCCTGCTAGGCAGGGTCCATCAGGTTGGTGAGGCCGGCAAGGCGAAAAACCGGATCACCATGGCGCCGAGCCACTCGACCCTCGACCAACTCAACTATCTGCTTGGCGCGTCGTGTGTTGCAGAGGACCTGAAACCACTCCTCAAGACCACGGTTTTGAGGATAATCGAGGAGATAGAACCGCTCTTTGCACAAACCAAGTCCATCCGTATCCATGGGGATTGCCACTTCTCCAATATCATTCACCGCCCCGGAGAGTCCTTCTTCCTTATTGATTTCGACGATATGGCCATGGGTCCTCCGGTCCAGGATATCTGGATGCTGTTGCCGGGGGCTGAGGAAGAGGCGGTGGTCGAACTTGATCTTCTTTTGGAAGGCTACGAGACCTTCCGCGCCTTTGATCGTCGGACCCTACGCCTGATCGAGCCGCTCAGGGCGATGCGCTTTATCCACTATATGGCCTGGTGCGCCCATCAGGTCGAGGCGGACGGGATGACCAGAGCCATCGACGACTTCGGCTCCCGTGACTACTGGCAGCGGGAGATCGATGATCTCGTTGATCAGGAGGCGAGAATCGCCGAGAGTAGGCTGCCTTCCGGCAACGTCCTCTAAGCCCTCTGCAGAAAAGCCAACAATCTTTCCGAGAGACTCAGGTTGTTGGCTTTTGCCACTCCCACAAGTTCCTTGAAATTTATCCCGTAACTGTTTGTAAGTCCCGCGAAATGTTTGTTTTTGAGAAGAAGGCGCGACCAGGGAACGGCCTCGTTCATGGCGAGGGCGACGATATTGCCCCGGTCGGGGACCGGAAGATAGAGGCAGCCGGCAAAATGGTCGGCGAGAATCGTTCTGATCTCCCGGTAGCGGAGGAGATCATTACTCCACAGATTGCAACTGATAACCCCCGAACTTTTGAGACAGGCCGTGCAGCGAAAAAAAAACGGCTCCGAGTAGACACTGGGGGCCATGCCCTGATCGTCAAAGGCATCAACCAGGATGAGGTCGTAGCGTTTTTTCCTCGTTTCCCCAAGAAACTGCAGGCCGTCCAGGCAGTGCACCACAATCCGCGCATCTGTCGGCAGGCGGAAGTAGCCTCTCGCCACATGGATGATATGGGAAGAGGAGTCGACGGCATCGATTCGGCAATGAGGGAAATGGTGGAAAAAGAAACGGACCAGCGAGCCGGCCCCGATGCCGACGATGAGGATATCCTGCGGTTCCGGCACCAGCAGCAAGGCGGTGAGCATATACCGGGTGTACGACAGAACCAGATCCTCGGGTCGGGACAGGGACATCCGGCTTTGCAGATGTTCGGAGCCGAAATAGAGACTCCGGTGGTCGCCGTTATCTCTGACCTCGACCCTGTGTCCATTCCAAGATTCTTTGTGGACAAGAAAGCCCGGACTGTGTGCCATACGATGCCGTGCAGTGGTGCCGCAGGCCGGGAGGCGGCTGGGAGTGGAATGAGAAAAATGTTACCGGCTTCGCCATAATACTCCGGCGGAGTGAGTCTGTCAAAAAGGTGAATGCTTCCCACTATCTTTTTGCCGGTAATTTCCTTGACTGTTGAGTTTTTATTTTGGCATACTACAAAGAGCAAGAATATCGTGCGGCAATGTCCGGGCTATCGGAGGAAAACCCCTTGCAATCGAAAGAGACAAAAAAGAAGATCCTCGTCATGGACGATGAGGATATGGTGGGGGAAATCGCCTGCCAGATGCTCAAATATTTGGGTTTTGACGGTGTCTGGGTAGCAAATGGAGCGGAGGCAATACGGGAATACAGCAAGCAGATAGAAGCAGGGCAAGCCTATACGGCAATCATCATGGACCTCACCATTCCCGGCGGGATGGGCGGCAAGGAGGCTATCGTAGAAATTCTCGCCCTTGACCCGGCGGTCAAGGCCTTTGTCTCCAGCGGCTATGCCAACGACCCGATAATGGTCAACTACAAGGACTACGGTTTTACCGGAGTTATCGCCAAACCCTTCGACATCGCGGCCGTGCAGCAGATTCTCAATACCGTACTGTCGAGACCCTCAGCCTCTGCATAAAGAGTACTGTTCCGATTAAAGCCTCGTGACTGATTCGTCAAGCAAATATCTGTACTTCGCAACCGTTGTGACCTTTTGTTCGCTGTACGCGGCGCAGCCGATACAGCCTTTATTTAAAAGCGAATTCCAACTCAGCAATTTTCAGGCCATCCTTTTTACTACGCTGATGATGGCGCCGCTCGGCGTCGCTCCCCTGGTCTACGGCTACCTCCTCGAATCCTTCTCCGCCAAGGTGATGCTGCGCTGGGCGCTGTTGCTCCTCGGCATCCTCGAGTTGTTTTTCGCCACCGCCGACAGCTATTTCACCCTCCTCGCTCTGCGCGGTATTCAGGGCCTGATGATCCCGGCGATCCTGACCTCCCTTATGGCCTATATCAGTTATACCTCGCCTAGAGACAAGGTGCAGCACAACATCGCCGCCTATATTGCCGCCACCATTGTCGGCGGCTTTCTCGGGCGATTTTTATCCGGCCTGTGTACCGATCTTTTTGGCTGGCGCTTTTTCTTTTTTGCCCTCGGTCTGCTCCTTATGCTGAACAGCTATCTGCTGGGGGGTATGGCCAAGGATGCCAAGTTGCAATATGCCCGGCCAAGGCTTTCGGAAATTATCGCCTTGCTCCGCTCCAGACCATTTTTGTGGAGCTATGCCTCGATTTTTTGCCTGTTTTTTGTTTTTGCCGGACTCATGAATTTTCTCCCCTTTGAACTGAAGCGGATCAATCCCGCCTCGCGGGAAACCGGGATCGGACTTTTATATCTTGGTTACGGCATGGGGCTGCTGGTTTCCCTGAGTACCCGGCAGATCATCCGCCGCTTCGGCAATGAAATCAATGCCATCACCGTCGGCATTGTGATTTTTGCCCTGGGAACCCTCATTTTTATGGTGGAGAAATATCTGGTGCTGTTTCTCGGGATGTTTGTCTTCTGCGCCGGTCTCTTTACCGCCCATTCCCTGCTGTCCGGCCTTGTCAACAAGCTGGCCCGTGACAACAAGGCCATTGCCAACGGCTTATATATCTCCTTCTATTATACCGGTGGAACCCTTGGTTCGGTTTTGCCCGGAGCGGTATTTCAGCGCTTTGGCTGGCAGGCCTTTCTTTTGCAACTTCTGGCCATGATCGCCCTTGCCTTCTTTTTCACCCGGCGGCTCAGAGCGGTGGTGGAAATACCGGCTGTTTGAAAAACCTTTGATTGAAATTGCCCTAAGTATTTGCTATAGAAAACAATGAGCGTTTTCCTGACATATTGGCCCTGAATTTAAAAGGAGGTCGCCTTGATCCCTTCCCCGATTGGCAGATTTTTTGTTTTGTTGTGGCTCTTCTGTTGTTGGATTCCCTGCGCTTTTGCCACCACTTCGCAAGAGCCTGACGTCACTATTCGGAGGGGCGCTGAGTTGACCGGCAAAGGTACCAAGATGCCCGTCGTTACTATCACCCAGCCCGCCGGCGGCTGGACGACGAGCCTGCAGCTTGAGGTGAGCGGTACCTGCTCCGACCCTACGGCCGACCCGGTCGCCGCCAACATTAACGGCGTGCGCTACTACCTGCGGACGTTTGCCGGTGCCTTTTCCAAGAAATTCCCGGCATCCAAGGGGAAAAACACGGTGATTGTCGAGTGCAGCAACAAGGCCGGAACATCCAGGGCGAGCGCGATGGTCGATGCCGTCATCAACCCCATTCCCTTAAAAGTTGTGTTGACCAGCGACACCGACGGGGTCTATACCGATTTGCACCTCTACGAGCCGGATCGGACTCATGTTTACTGGGCCGAGACCCATTCTCCCTCCGGCGGCATCTTTTTTTTAAATAAGCAAGGCGAATCCTTCGATCAGCCGGGTTATGGTCCCTATCTCTACGTACATCCAGCCCCTCCTGTAGGCGTTTTTCGGGTTGACGTCAACTATTGGCCGGGGGAAGCCGTGCAGCATACCCTTGCCAATCTCGATATCATCACCAATGAAGGGCTCCCCAGCGAAAGCCGCAAACGGGTAAGAAAACCCTTGGCGCGACCGGGTGAAACCCAGACCTTTGCCTATATCGTTTTTCGTGGCAATGGCCAGGTACCCTCGATTTTTATCCCGGGACAAGACCCGGAGAGCGACATGCCGGAGGAGGTGCGGGCCTACAAGAAACAGGGAGAACCGAAACTCGAGGGCGATTTCGCTTATCTCTCCGCAGTGGATGAAAAGGCCCTGCGTGACTCGGTGACGCGCCTGGCGCTATTGCAGGCGAAAAAAACCAGCCCTCTGTGGGAGGACAAGCAGCGGGATTGCGCCGGCCTTGTCAGATTTGCCTACAGCAGGGCGCTGCAAAACCCGACGCCGGCGGAAAAGCGGAAAATGGGCATCCCGGACGCCCTCCATCTTCCGCCGGTTTCAGCCTTTGCCAAACGGGTTTTTCCGGATCATTCGCGTATTTGGCAGGTGGGCTTTGAAGCGACTGCGCCTCGCTACGGAGCGTTTGCCGACGCCGAGACGCTCATCGGCTTTAATTTTCACAAGAAAACCCGTGACGTGACCCTTGCCCGTGACGGCGATCTTCTCGTCTATCAAAAGGGCTTTGAAGAAAGCGTGCCCTATCATCTGATGATCTATGTGCAAAACCGGCCTGAGAACCTCGCCGTTTACCATAACGGTGCCAGCGGCCAGGAGGCCCAGGTCCGCGTCGTGCGACTGCAGGATCTCATGACATCCCCCGACCCGGTGTGGATTCCCGGAGCCGATAACCCCTATTTTTTGGGAGTGTACGAGTGGAATCGAATCGACCCGCAAGGCGTAAAGGTATTATAACGGCGGTCTTTTTGGGGCTTTTGTGCTGCGGCCTCCTGGCTTTCTGGGCATTGCGGGGGCTGCACCGAGCACCTGTAGCCGAGGTCGTCAAACTGGTACATAAAGACATTCCGATCCTTGCTCTCGATCTTGCCTTTACCGACCTCAAGGGAAACCCCGTCCCAGCCGCCGAGACCCGACTGTTGGCAGGTGTCGTTGCAAAAGCGGACCAAGCGAAAGGTGCGGCTACCTGCCCGGAAATTACCGGCGGCGACGCCCCGAACGGCGCAATTTCTCCCGAAAAACGGAAAATGGACGATAACTGCCCAAAACACGCCACCTGGTATGTGAAACGCCATCCACTGGGGCTGTCGCTTTATTTCATGGAGCCGGCGAAGATTTTACCCCTTTTTGAAAAAGAAGGGGCGATGAAAACTCTTTGGGAAAGCCGGTTCGTTCAAGGGATTTTACGCGAACCGCTGATGAGCGGCCGCGTCCGAGCCGAAGACCTCGGGCTTGCAGGTCTTGAGGGGGCGTTTTTTGAAAAACTGGTAAAAGAAGCTTTGTCGGCGGATGCTATCTTGCACTATGATTTCATTCACGGCAACAAGGGCTTTGTCTTTTCCTTTGTCAGGAATAAGTGCCTCTATGCCGCCAAGGCCCTGCCCATCATTGCCGCCAAACTGGTCCGCAGCGGCTATCAGGTGCCGGGAATCGAGGAACCGGTACTGGAGATGCATGTAGGCTTGCAACGCCTCTTTTTCTGCCAGTACAAGGAGCGGGTGTATTTCGCCAATGGCCTCGAAGCCCTCTTAAACGTGGTGGACCAGGAAGCACCGCCGGAAAGCGACGCACCGAAAACGCCACTGCTCCTCTCTCTGCGGGCCGAAGCCTTTCTCGATAAGCTTGTTCCGGCCTTGGCGGGAAAATCCGGATTGCACATGAATCTCGGAATCGATTTTTCCGAAGACTCCCCCGGAGCGCTCCGTTTCACTGCGGGAGAGTATGCGAAGCATCTGCGACCCACTCTTTTTAAAGGTGTGCCGGCAAGCATCCCGCGGGATGTGTTTGCGGCCGTCATCACCAGCTTTCATCTCTCCCCCGACATAAGCGAAGAGGCGTGGCAGGAACTGGCAACCAAGGGACCGGGAGAGACCCCCGCCAAGGAACCGCAAGAGAGCGGCGTTGCCATTCTCTGGGATCTCTCCGCCGAGGAGCGCGGAATCACCAGCGTTGGCGTGGCTATCGCTAGTCAAACAGCGCCGAGTGATGCGAAAGAATTGAACCACTATTTTAAAAATAAGGAACTGACGGCCGTTTGCGGCGGTGGAACAGTCTACCTTGCCGCCACCAATAAAAATCTCCTGCTGCGCATGCAGGAGAGCTGTGAGCACCGGTCGATGAGCATTCTCGACTGGGAAAGAGGGCAAAAATCAAATCTCTATGCCTCCTCCCAGTTGTCGATGTTTATCAATCCGGGGGGCGGCCTGCGGGAGTTGCTTCTTTCCGGAGGTGCGGCGGCAACCGAGACTACCGATTTTCTCCCCCAGTGGAAACAGGAATTGGAAAAGGCCAAGGCCCGGCTGTATGCAGAGGGAAAAACGGTTTTCGGCGGCCTGCCCATTTTGGCCTATTCGGGTAATGTCGCTCCGGGGGGCAAGACCGTCGAACTGCAAGGATTCACCGTTAAACAAGGAGTGTCGCCATGAAGGTCCGTCGTCCCTGTATTGGCCTTTTTCTCGGCTTTGTAGGCGCGCTTTTCTTGCCTTTCATCCCGACCGGAGTGTTGGCCGGAAGCCCCTTTTATCTCACCGTTGAAAGAAGCTTTTCCACCAGCGAAAAGCCCGAGGTGCGGCTTGACTATACGGCAACCGACAAACCGATGCACCTCCGGGTGCTCCAGCCGAAAAACCTGGAGACCTTTCTCGACGGGCAACTGCACATCAGCCGCAGTTACGAAGAGCCGGTCTCGGAGTTGAACCCCGGCCACTATATCGTCACCGGACTGAACAAAACCGCATCGCCGCTCAAAGCCTTCCGCAATATGCTCGATCCCGAGTTCCGGGCGGGGTTTGCCGGAACCTCCTTCAGCGAAACCATTGTCGAGACGCCGAAAGAGACGCTCGCAAGCCCGCCGGAAGAGGTCATCCAGGGACCGCCGTCTGGGTTTACGGTCGTTCGGGATTACTTTATCGATCTGCAGTACGGCGGAACGGCGACAAACGATCTCGGCTGGTGGTTTGCCTCTTCCGCATGGGATGAGGGCCACTATCAAATCCGCCGCATCGCCCTTGATGCCCTTCCGGACGGCGTCTATCTCCTGCAAGCAGTGCAGGGCAAGGCCGAGGGACAGTGCCTCATGCAGGTGAGCAGCCTCTCCGTGCAGGTGAAGCAATCGACGGAGCAGCTCGTCGTCCGGGTGATCGACCGAGGGCTGAACCCGATTTTAGGTGCGAGCGTGAGCTACCGGGATGGACGGGGGCATTGGATCCTGCTTGATCAAAAAACCAATGCCGCGGGAGAAGTCGCCTTTGCCAATCCCGAAGGAATTCTAGACGGCAAACTGGTCGTCAAGGTCGAGACGGCCGATGGCCGGAAAGCCTTGACGGACACCGATTTTCTTCCCACGGTAGCAAGCGACGACCCGGTTTTTATGATCACCGACCGGCCGATTTTCAAACCGGGCGAGAACGTCTTTTATAAGGGCGTCATTCGCACCTTCGACAAGGGGCAGCTGAAGGTCCCGTCCTTTAAGGATACCAAGGCGAAAATTCACCTGGTGCGCAGCGACGGCCAGGCAACGGAGGTGAACGAAACCGTGCCCCTCACCCCCTTCGGGTCTTTTAGCGGTGAACTGGACCTCGACCCCTTGCAAACCCCCGGCCTTTACCGCCTCATTGCCGAAATTGAAAAGAAACCCTATGGCGGCGAGTTCCGGGTGCGCGACTATGTGAAACCCAAGTTTTATCTGGAACTCATCGACCGGAGCCCTGTAGTCGTAGAGGGTGAGCAATTTTCCGTAAAATTTAAGGCCAGGCGCTACGGTGGCGGCGTACCTGCCGGGGTTAAGTACGAGGTCTTCCTCTATCGTAAAAAATTCGAGGCACCCCAGTGGGTTACCGAGGCCGGCGGCGGGCTTTCATCCGGTACCGACTACTGGGGGGAGATCCGCTCCACCTCGGCCCTGACCGAGCCCCAGCGGATATTCAGTTCCTCGGAAAGCCGTCTCACCGCTATCGACCCCTCTTTGTCCAACCCCTGGGACACCGCCCCGCAAATGAATGAAAGCGGCGAAGAATCCTTCACCTTCGATCTACCCAAAACGGAAGTGAAAAAAGACGCAAACGAAGGGAAATCGACGGATGAGGAGTGGATCTATACGCTCATGGTCCGAGCCATGGACCCCGCCGGCTCGACGGCAATCCTCACCGACAATATCTTCGTTTCTCGTTCCGAAGCCCTGCCCCTGGTGCGGTTTTCCAGCAACACGGCGCGGGTCGGCGAAAAGGGCTTGACCCTGCAGCTCCGCTCCACCTATCCGGATGGCAAGCCCGCCTCACTGGCTGGCGGAGTGATCGATCTCTTCATGGAAAAAGGCAAGGAGGCGCCGGAAAATATCGGCAAGTTCCCCTTCGCAACCGACGAACGGGGCCTCTATCAACTCACCCTGCCCGAATCGGCCAAAGCGGGACGACTCAGAGCTGTTGCCACCCTTGAAACCCTTGCCGGCAAGCCGATGCGCCATCCGGCCGCATCCGAGCCCGCCCTCATGGTGATCGGCAGCGATGATGGCACGGCCGTTTTCGAGGCGGACGGGTTGCAGCTCTATACCTCGAAAACAATTTTAAGCGCCGGTGAAAAAGCCGAGGTGCTGGCGATTCTTCCCGCCGGTTGGGGCAAGGAAGAGAGCGGCACAGTCTGGGAAACCATTGCCGGTACAAGGGTGTATGAGACCAAGGCAACTGCCGTTCAGGGCCGCAGTCGCTGGTTCGCAGTCGAAGCAAAACCGGAATACGGCACGGGCTTTTACCACACGGTGAGCATCCCGACGAAAGGCGGACGTTACGACGAAAAGACCCTCGGCTTTCGCATCATCCCCGAGAGCAAGCGGCTTCGCATTGCCGTAACCCCGGAGCTGGAGGAAACCGCCCCGTTAAAACCGATGAAAATTGCCCTGAAGGTAGAGGATGTTAGCGGCTCTCCCGCCCCGGACACCGAACTTGCGGTCACCATTGTCGACCGGGCGGTGTATGCGGTGCAGCCGGAGATCAGGCCCGGTATCTTCGACTTTTTCTACCCGCTGCCGCGGCAGAATGTTGCGACCTTCTACTCCGATGAACTCCAGGGCTACGGCTATGCCGATATCCTGAAAAAACCCAACTTCAAATTGGGCGCTTTGAAAAGCCAAAGCAAGATGGCCAAAAAATCGATGCGCGACACGGCCGGCTGGTTTCCCCATGTAATGACCGATAAGGATGGTCTCGCCACCATCACCGTCGATCTTCCGGCCAATGTCACCGAGTGGCTTATTACCGCCGTCGCTGCTGATAAACTCGGTCGTGTGGGGGAAGAGAAAAGGCAATTCCGCACCCGCTCGGATATCGCAGTCGAAGTGCTGGCACCGCAATTCGTCAGGAAAGGCGATACTGCCACCCTGAACGTTCAGAGTATCAACCACCTGGAGCGGAGTATTCCGGCGACAACCAACATTGAAATCACCGAACCGGGAGTCCCTAAAAGCGGCGCGATTGGAGAATCTTTCATCCTTGAGAAAAAGGGCGAACATCTTCAGCCGCTGGTGTTCAACGCCACCGGCGAGAGCGGAGCGGCCGAGGTTAATGTCGCGTTAAAAACTGCAGAAGACCTTCTGGTGGCGGGCAATGAAGCCTTCGAACTGCCCTTGAAACCTGCGGCCATGCAGCAGGTGTTAGGAAGTGTGCCCCAGGACGGCAGGTTCCTCACCACAATTCCGGAAACGGCGACGGTTCGCAGCTTGAAGGTTGAGGTCCTGTCGGGCCTTCTCGGTGCGGCCTTGAACTCGGCGGCGGTCCTTGTCTCCTACCCGTATGGCTGTACGGAACAGCTGGTGCATTCGACCGTTCCCAACCTTGTTCTTATGGATTTGGTCCGGAAGGCCGGGATCTTGCCAGGGCAACTGGGACCTCTTGGCAAAACCCTGCTGCAGGCCGAGAAAAACGCCGCCGTCGGCATCGGCAACATTATGAAAAACCAGAAGACGGACGGCGGCTTCGGGGCCTGGCGAGGGACGTCCGAGACTTCCGTGTCCGTGACCCTGACCGCGCTGTACGCGCTAAATCTCGCAAGAGACCTGAAAATCGGAGGCGCCGAACTGTCGTTTGGCCGGGGGGTGGAATGGCTGGCTAAGAAGATCGATGCCCCAAAAGACTTGAAGGATCACAGAGCCTTTTCTCCCTATGAGCTGTCGCGATTTGCGCAAATCTCTGCCTATTCACAACCCTGGGACGAACAGATTGCTTTTGTCAATACCTTGGCGCAAGCGTCGGCTCCGCCCCTTATGCACCTCGTTTACGGGCTGCGGATATTTAAGGCTAACGAGCAGCAGGATTGGAACCGCTTCAGTCAGGAATTCAAGGAGAGCAAAGTTCGGGAAACGCTTGTCGGTAAATTGAAGAAATCCCTTGAACCCTTGGAGTCTCTTGCAGAAACTCAGCTCCTTGAAAAAGATCCGCAGTTCTTCGAACAGTTGGGCTTCGGTTACGGACTACCCGCTGTCGTGTCGTCGGTGCTCGGTGTGCTGAACGATGAAAAGGCCCTTTCGCCGGACCTTAAGATGCGGCTTGGTCGCATTCTTCTCCAAGGGATGAAAAATGGCTACTGGACCTCGACCTTCGATACCGCGCAGGTGATTTTCAATACCCGAGGCCTGCTTGCCAAGGAGGCGGCCGCTGCGGCCCATGAAAAAACCGCGAGGTCCCTTACGGTTGTCCTGCAAGACGGTCGGGTGTTAGGATCGCTCGAACGGATTCCGGCGGGCTTCACCGGCCTTTTCGCAAGTCCCGGGGCGTCCGGCGATCTTGCCGATATTCGCATCACCGGGCTGCTGCCGAACGAAGTCGTATATACCCATCTGACGGCCGACGTGCCCTTTGAGGCGGTGAAACCGGTAGTGGGCGGCATCGTGGTTGAAAGAAATCTTTTCCTTGTGACCCCCACCGGCCATGAGGAGTTGAAGTCCGACACATCCCTGCGGAAGGGTGATAGCATAGTTAGTGAAATTACCGTGAAACGAGGAAGGTTGTCGGAGAAGGGGGCTCTCCAGAGCCGCTTCGTGGTGGTGGAAGACGGGGTTCCGTCGCTGGCGCAAACCATCGATAACGATGAAAGCCTTTTGGCGGATGCCAAATTGAAGCCGGATGCACCCAATTACTGGTCGTTGATCAAAGAGACCCAGCGCTATCCGGAGAAAACCATCCGCATAGCCGAGGTTGCCCCCGGCGGCGAAATCAAACTCTACCAGGTGTGGCAGGTAACCTTTAGCGGCGAGGCGTCGCTTCCACCCGCTTTGGCTTTTGACATGTATGATGAAAGTGTCCGGGGAAATACCGGGCCCGAACGCCTGAAGGTCGAATAGGTTTTTTTTCAAAAATGTTTGGGTTTTTCCGGAGGCTTTTTGCCAAAACGCTGTTCTTGGAGGCCGGCGCGGCACTTCTTTTTTTTGGCTCTTTGATCCATAACGAGGCGCTCTTCCAGCATGGCGAAAGGGCACTCGCAGAGTTGCAAAGTCAAGGCTACCAAGGTCCAACAGTTGCCGAACCGGTGCGGATCTACCCGGGCAAGACCGATGGACCATTCAGCGGCGTTCATGCCGGCAGCTGGCGACCGGGCGTCATCACCTTGCGACAGCAACCCCAAGGCGTTTTTGGCTCCGAGGTGTATCTTCGCCACGAGTTGCTGCACGAGGCCTCGTTTCGCACCTGCAAGGGCAACCTGCCTCTCTGGGCCGAGGAGGCGGCAGCCATCCACTTCAGCGGCGAGCTTCCGGCAGACGTTTCCATAAAAGCGATTTCCGAACCTTCACTCGAACACTTACGGGAGCGCGTCCGGGCAGGCGCGCGGTTGGACGAGGAAAGCTACACTGCGCTTTCACATCTTCTGAACTTGCACGGTTGGCCGCAAACCCCTTGCAGCGTTTCACCAGCCATCGCCAAGGCGCTGCAGCCGCTATCCGCCGCAGCAAAACAGGACTTCAGTTACCTTCTGATAAGTTTACTCTCCGGTCGGATCCTGGAGGCCAAAGGTGACCTCCAAGAGCGCTATCCTCCGGGCTCTCTCTTGAAAATTCCCTATGCCGCGTCCTTAAACGAGGCAGCCAGCGAGGTTGTCGGGGCTGAACTTTCGGCAAGCGACACCGGAAAACTTCTTGCCCGCCGACAGGCATTTAATATCGACCGTTACCGGCTGCTCATTTCGATGATTGCCGATGCGCCCCTTGGCGAGCGGGTTGCGCCGCAAGAAGCAGCCAGCAAAAACCAGACATTTTGGCGGCGCTATCTCGGGGAGCGGGATGAGGCCGGCCTTTTCCCGCTAGAGGCGAATTTGCAAGAACTTGCCCTCATGCTGCGTGCCGCCCTTCTCTCGACTCCCGAACGTTTTTCCGGTTTGTCACAAAATGGAATAACGCCAGGATCGACCCTCTACGAGCGGCCTGAAACGGAAAAGAAGATTGTTAACAAGCTCCGGGCCCTTTGCAAAACCGGCACGGTGTCGGACGAGCGGGGACAACCGCTGGCAGGCCACCTCATGGTGGCGTGGCCCAAGGAGAATCCGGTCTATCTGGCGATATTCCGCAAGACCGGGGTGCCTGGGTCGGCAGTTTTGCGACCGGCTGCCCTCGTATTAAAAGAATGGGAAAAGAGGTGGCCAAGCAGTTTCGGAGAAGTGCGGGTGCGGCTGCTTTCCCTTGTCCCAGCCACTTCCTGGAAGGCCTATGAGCCCTGCCCGGTTTTGCCGCTTCGGGAACACGAGAAACTCGTCGAAAAAGCAAGCCTCTGCGGTAGGTTCCAAATCATTTCGTCGGCCAAGGGCGGTCGGCCGGAGCGCATTGTCTGGGGCGTTCTCGAAACTCGGTCGGAAGCGGACGCCGTGGTTCTTGAAACGGACCCCTTCACATTTGCCGATCAGGTGCTGGAGAGTGAAGCCGACGATCTCAGCGGCGAGGCCAAGGCTGCTCTCCGGGCGGTGATCGTCTGGAACGGGGTCCATGGCGGACACAGACATCCGGAAACGGAGGCCCTGTGCGATTCCACCCACTGCATGGTGTTTCAGGGGGTGCTCCCCGGAAAGACGGAAAAAAGACCCGATCCGATAGAACCGCGACTTATTGCACTGTTGAATGGCATCGCCAAAAAGCAACAAGGTGATTGGCTCTCCTTTTCCGAAGGCGGGGCAGAAAAATGGACAAAACAGCTGTCCTTTACGGAAATCGAGCGCCTGGTGAATGAGCCGAGGGTCCACGATATCCGCCGCGAGAGAAAACGCAGCGGCGAGATCGTCATTCACCTCATGTACCCGGAAAATGAAGAAGTCGTGCCATGCGAAGTATTCCGCAACCGGATGAAACTCCTTTCTTGCCCTGCCGTCATCGAACGGGATGAACCAGGGCACCTGTGGCGTTTCGAAGGAATCGGCAAAGGGCATGGCCTCGGGCTCTCGGTTGCGCGGGCAAGAATACTTTCCCAAACCGGCTACGATGCGGCAAAAATTATTGAGGATGCTTACGGAGCGGGATTGGGTGGGGGGAGCGTCGCGTCCGAGTAGAGCCGTGACAGTGAAATCGGCAAAGTGCCAAGTCGTCACCTGATAGTCTCTACAGCTGGGTAGTCCTCAATGACCAGCATTTTCTTCCAAGCCCCGCGCCGGAAACGCAGGGCGGAGAGGACAAAAAGCACGGTGACAAAGCAAAGCACCCAGAGCCAGGCGGTATGGACACTGATCTGCAGGTATTCGATCCCGATATACACCGGCAAAACCAGACAGAATGGCGAAACTAGAGCTATGGCCAGCATCATGAAGCGCGTATCGCCGGCACCGCGCAGGGCGCCGCTGAAGACCATGTATAAGGCGTCGAAAAACAGGTAGGCGCTGACAATTTGCAGTAGCGGTCGGCTGAGGTGCAGCACAGCCTCATGCGTTCTGGCACCCTGACCAGTGGCGAGAAAGGGCGAGAGGACAAGGTCGGGGACAAAGATGAAGACCAGATCGACCCCCAGGATATAGAGCATGAGCAGATGGCAGCCGCTGGCGACATATTCCGAGGCAAGGCTGGGCTTGCCTCGCCCCAGGGCCTGGCCGACAAGAACACTCATTCCCTGGGAGACGCCCATGGAGGGCATGAAGGCCAGGGCATTGATGGACAGGACGATGTTGGTTGCCGCCAGCTCAGCAAGTCCAATGCGACCGACGAGGAGAATAAACAGGGTGAAGGCCAGGATGTCCATGGTAAACTGCAGCGAGCCGGGGACCCCGAAGCGCATCAGCCGAGCAAAGATCTCCCGGTCGAAGCGCATATTTTTAAAGATCCCGAAACGGCGATTGTTGGCCTTGGTGAAGATCAGTCCGGCGAGACAGGCAACATTCACTCCCCAGGACACAACCGTGGCCATGGCGGCACCCTTGATGCCTAGCGCAGGCAGCCCCCAGTGGCCGAAGATCAGGGCGTAATCGAGGGGAATGTGGATAAAAACACTGAAAAAGGTGATAAGCATTACCGGCCTGGTCTTACCCCGACCGCTGAAAAAGGCGGCGAGGGTCACCATCGCCACATGGAGAACGGCACCCCGGCAAAGAATGGAAAAGTAGATCTCCTCAAGCTCTCGTACTCCTTGCGGGTGCCCGGCCAGGGTAAAGAGCGGTCCCGCGGCAAAGACCCCCAGCAGCCAGAGAAGCAGGCCGGAGGCAAGGGTGAAATAGATGCCCTGCCACAGCACGCAGCCGATCTTTCGTTCATCGCCCCGGCCGGTATACTGAGCGATGAAGACCCCGGCATAGCCGCCGACGCCCCCGAAAAAAGCGATGGGCAGATAGGAGGTGATGCCGGCGGGAAGGGCGGCGGAGATCGCGTCAAGGCTGTAGTTGGCAAGAAAGACCCGGTCGGTGAATTCCATCAGGGTGGTAGCCGAAAGGCTGATGACCAGTGGGAGACAGACTCGCAGTACCTCCCGGTAACGGTCTCTCCGGCGCCAAATTTTTAGAAAAAAGATCATGATGTGGGTGTTGTTTCCGAGTTAATTTTGGGAATTTCCTATGGTGCAGGAACAGATAATCATCGATCGACAAAAATGCACGGGCTGCGGCGTTTGTGCGGCGATTTGTCCGTATCGGGTAATCAGTATGAAGGACGGCATTGCCGAGCACAGCGGCGTGGCCTGCTTTCTCTGCGACCACTGCCGGGCGGTCTGTCCGCAGGAGGCAATTACCACACCTCTGCAGAGTGCCACCCTCGGATTGGTCACCATCGAGGAAAAATCTGAGGTCATAGGTCCCGGCACAAGCAATGTGCCTGCGCTCGTCGCCCTGATGCGTTCCCGGCGCTCATGCAGGAATTATCGGGATAAAACCGTACCCCTGGCAATGCTCCTCGATCTGGTGAAGATCGGTACCACCGCCCCCTCCGGCACCAACAGTCAGGGCTGGAATTTTGTTGTTCTGCCCAGTCGCGAAGATGTTCTGGTGCTTGGCAGCATGGTGTCCAATTACTACCGGAAATTGAACCGGATGGCGGCAAATCCGCTGTTGCGCGGCTTGGTTAAGATATTTGGCGGCGACAGTCTCGGGCGTTATTATCGCAACTATTTTGCCTCCGTCGCCGAGGCCCTGCGGCAGTGGGACGAGCAGGGAATGGACCGGTTATTTCATGGGGCGACGGCGACCATCCTGATCACCGGCCGGAAGACAGCCAGCTGCCCGGCGGAAGACGCCCTCCTTGCCACCCAGAATATCCTCCTGGCGGCCCATGCCATGGGTCTTGGCTGCTGCCTCATCGGCTTTGCGGTGGAGGCGATGCGTCGTGCCGGTAGCATGAGACAAAAGGTGGAGATTCCGGACGACGAAGAAATCTACAGTGTCATTGCCCTCGGTTTTCCAGCGGTGGCCTATTATCGCCACGCCAGCCGCAAGCTTGTCGAGCCGAGGATTGTCCGGTTGGCAACTTCGCGAAGATAACCCTTCCCGGATGTTCAGGTCTTGCAAGGTTTGGTAAATGGTTTATATAAGCAGGACAAGGCGATGGCGAGAGCACTCGGCGGGAGGTCGCCGGGCACCGGGAGGTGACCGGGGGTACCGGAGGAGACCGGCATGGATACGACAAGGCAGTTAAGAGTTATACTCTTTTCCTTTGGCTTTAAATACGGTACGCCGGTTGATATCAATCAACTCTGGGATGTGCGCTTTCTCCCCAACCCCTATTGGGTTCCCGACCTGCGGCCGAAGAACGGTAAGGACCCCGAGGTCGCCGAATATGTTCTGGCGAGCCAGCCGGGCCTGACCTTCTGGCAGCATCTCCAACCTCTCCTGCTTTTTCTCATCAAAGAAAACCTGGCGACCGAGAAGAAAACCCTGCGGATCGCCGTCGGCTGCACCGGGGGACGACACCGGTCTGTTGCCGTCACCGAAAAGATTGCCGCACTTCTTTCCGAGCAGCCGGTACAACTGACGGTCTTTCACCGGGATATCGCCAGAGACGAATAGCTCGCATAGTTTACAACCGAGTCACTATGGAAAAGATACCCCTTTTGTTGCTCTTTCTCGGCCATGTCACGGTGGACACCTGCCAGGGCACCCTGCCGGTTGTGATGGCTAAGCTGAAAGAAGTTTTTGAGTTGAGTTACTTCCAGGTGGGCATCATGATGATGCTCCTCAATCTCACCTCATCGGTGATCCAGCCGATATTCGGGATGGTTTCCGACCGTTTTCGCACCGGCTGGTTTGTTCCGGTGGGCATTCTCTGGACGGCCCTTGCCATGGGCCTGGTCGGCTGGGCACCCAGCTACGGTGTCGCGGCGCTTCTGGTGGGGCTGGCCGGGCTCGGTACTGCCGCCTTTCACCCCCGGGCGATGATGGCGGTGTATCTGGTCAGCGGCATGCA
Organism: uncultured delta proteobacterium; assembly: GCA_903875445.1. Lineage (GTDB taxonomy): Bacteria > Desulfobacterota > Desulfobulbia > Desulfobulbales > Desulfocapsaceae > Desulforhopalus_A. Next base: position 115,799 of record CAIQWD010000028.1, read on the forward strand.
GCGCGGGTTTGGCGCCGCCATCTTCTCGACCGGAGGCAATCTGGGCTTTGCCCTGGGACCGGTGCTGGGCAGTCTGTTGGTGCTCGGTATCGGGCTCCATGCTACGCTTGCCTTGATCCCTGTCGGCGTGCTGCTGTTTTGGGTCATCATCTTCTATTCCGGTGATTTCCTCCGCCGCGAGACAGCCAAAAAAACATCGTCACAACAGAAAGATGGGAAAAAAGCTGCAGGGATTCCCTGGATCGGGCTGATTGCCCTGTGTTTGATCGTCACCATCCGTTCCTGGGTCTATATGAGCACCATTACCTATCTGCCCCTGTTGTTCCAGAATCGGGGCATTCAGCTCGCATCCGGCAGCCTGATCCTGACACTTTTTCTCGCCTGCGGTGCCGCCGCCGGACTTTATGGCGGGCATGTCTCCGACCGGGCCGGACGGAAGATCGTCATCATCGGCAGTTCTCTCCTCTTTCCGCTCTTGGCTGCGGCGATGCTCGTAGCCAAAGGGCCCTGGCTGTGGCTTCTCGCCGGGGCTTCGGGTGCTGCCCTGCTTGCCTCCTTTTCGGTGACGATCGTTCTTGCCCAGGAACTCTTGCCGAATAATCTGGGTCTTGCTTCGGGGTTGATTTTGGGCCTCGGCTTCGGCACCGGTGGGTTGGGTACCGCCCTTTCCGGCTATCTCGCCGATCATATCGGCCTGTATCAAACCTTCTGGGTACTGGCCCTTGCCCCTCTTCTCAGCATCGTTCTCGTCGGTTTCATCAAGTTGACCAAGGAACCTGCCCCGAGCGAGGTGCGTGGGTAATTGCAAGGGCGATTTTATTCCAAGATATGCCGAAAATCAGCACCCCGTATGTCTTGGCGCTTCATAATCTTTTGCAAAGCCACCCTTGATATCCCCGACAGTTCAGCGCCTTGGGATACATTACCTCCTGTTCTTCTCAGAAGGGCACTGATATAGTTTTTAGTGAATCCATCAATGATACGATCTTTGGCATCTTTGTATGCTTCGAATTCTCCGTTTTTTTCAAAATCCTCAAAGAAAGCAGATTCCATAACAGGCCGCGGAGGATTCTCTATAAAATTCAGATCGTCCAGAGTAATAATATCGTTTTGACAAAACATCACCGCCCGTCGCACCACATTTTGTAATTCTCTGATATTTCCCGGCCACCTGCGATTCATCAGGGCCGTTATTGCCCACTGGTCAAAACGCTTTTGCGGAAGATTGAGTTCACAGCATACTTTTTTGGTGAAATGAGCCACAAGTAAAGGGATGTCTTCCGACAGATCCTTGAGGGACGGAGTGGTTACAGTTACCACGTTCAACCTGTAGAAAAGATCTTCCCTGAATAGCCGATCTTTGATCATTTGCTCCAGGTTCAGATTCGTCAGAGCAACAATGCGAACATCAACCTTTATGGTCCTGGTTGATCCTAGGGGTTTTATTTCGTTTTCTTGCAGAACCCGGAGGAGTTTACTCTGAATGGCAAAGGGAATGTCTCCGATTTCGTCTAAACAGAGTGTTCCGCCATGAGCCGCGGCAAAAAGTCCTTTCTGGTCCTGGTTCGCATTGGTAAAAGCACCGCGGGTATATCCAAACAATTCGGATTCGAGAAGATGTTCAGGTATTGCCGGGCAGTTGACCATGATGAGCGGTTTGTCCTTCCGGTCACTGAGATTGTGAATTGCCCGGGCGGTCAGTTCCTTGCCGGTTCCTGACTCTCCCCTGACAAGTATGGTGTAATTCGACCGTGCTATCGTCTCAAGATTTTTATAAAAACGTTGGAAAGCTGTTGATTGTCCAACAAGTTCTTCCGTTGGAACTTTGGTGCAAACCTGCTCTTTCAGAGTGTAATTCTCTCGCAGCAAACGGCTTCTTTCAATCGCCTTACTGATGGTTCTATAAATGAGATCCTTCTCAAAGGGTTTGGTGATAAAATCATAGGCACCGAGTTTTATCGCTTCAACTGCCGTGGCGATGGAGCCGAAACCGGTCATCATAATAGCGGTAAGCCATGGATCATCGGCCATCAGCTGCTTCAGAAGATCCAAGCCATTCATTCCCGGCATTTTGATGTCCAGGAGAGCCAAATCGGCCGAGTCTTTCTCGAAATAATTGATTGCCTGTTCCGCGTCAGGAAGGCCGATTATTTGCAATCCTGGAAACTCTCGGCCAAGAAGACGTTGCAGGCCATTGCGCATATCAATTTCGTCATCAACAATAACAAGTCGATTTTTTATCATTGATTTCCTCTTGGAGTTGGCAAGGTAATGATAAACCGGGTTGGTTTTCCTGAAGGGCTCTGTGCGGTAATTTCTCCATCGTGATCCATGATGATCCCGTAACTTATCGAGAGACCCAGTCCTGTGCCCTTTCCGGCAGGTTTGGTGGTGAAGAATGGATCGAATATTTTTTCAAGAAGACCGGAAGGTATGCCTGGACCATTGTCTTCAACAATAATTTGCGTTTTATGGTTGTCGGCATCATACCGGGTAGAGAGTGTTATCTTGCCTTTTTCGCTTATGGCCTGGGCGCTGTTGATCAGCATATTCAAGATCACCTGCTTCATTTTATCAATATCGACGATAAGATCGGGAATGGCCTGATCAAGATGCAGTTCGATATCTATCTGTTGTTTCCGGAATTGGCTGCCGACCATGAACACTACATCTTCGAGAATGTCATTGATGGAATGGGGCTCTTTGGCCGAGGTGTGCTGGTGGGCGAATTTCAATAGATCGGCGATGATAGTGCGACAGGTTCCCGCGTGTTTTTCGATGATTGCCAAGTCGGCTTGAATTTCCGGTGACAGATTTGTATCACCTTTAATGAGATCTATATGGCACAGGATCACCCCGAGAGGGTTATTTATTTCATGGGCGATCCCGGCAGCCAACTGGCCGATGGAGGCGATTTTCTCGGTGTGTTGAATTTTTAATTCCAACCGTTTCCGTTCGGTAATGTCTTTGACATAACAGACCATGCTCTCAGGTTTTTGCCCGAATAACTGGATCGGATAAAAATAGATGAGGAAAATTTCTCCTGTCTCCATCTGTATCTCGCGACTAATTGGATGATCCGGAAAATTTTCGAGAACATCATTACACATAGCCAACGGGCAGCAATCGCTTTTCTGCAGTTCGGTCGGTTTCTGATCCAGTACTTGTTCCATCGGCAGCTTGTAGCGCCTAAGGAATGCCGCGTTGACAACCTTGATTTGCCCTTTGCGGCCCACGAGGACCACCGGGTCGGTAATTCCATCAAAAACCGACTGGAGCAGATTTTTACTCTGCAATACCTCGCCGGCATAATTTTCCAACATGTTCTGCTTGTGACGCAAATGTTCGGCAATTGCCTTGGCGGTAGCCGTCAATTCATCGATTTCATCAATTTTCTGCGAATTTTCGAAGATGCTTCTACCTTTGTCATCTTTGATATTGGTGCGAAAAAAACTGAGAATATTTCTGAGATTACTTGCTATATAGCGATTGAAAAAAGCGCTGATGGCTAAATAAACAATAACGATAGATGGAATTACTCCTACGAATAATGCGATAATAAATTTCTTTATTTTTTCAATATCGAGATCTATGGGCATGCCGACACCAATGACACCTGCGATCTCATCGGGTTTATAAAAATAGCCTCTTGTTTTTCCGTACAGGGCGTTGATCGCTTGCGGCGCATCATCCGGGTTGCCATGACAGTTCAAACAGCGGCTCTTGAACACGACAGGCTGAAAGCGCATGAAATATCTTTCCGTTTTCATCACAATAATACCGTGCCATTCTTCCATTTGAGGATTGGCTCGGAACCGTTCGATCATCTCTATTTCCAACGGATTAGCCTCATATTCGGGGTTTTTGGCATTTGTTGCTACCCGGCGGTAAACAAAAGCAGGTGCTTTCTGATTGAAACGCTCCATAATCATCCGGCTGATATAGGATGAGGACATGGCTTCAAGGATAAATCTTTCTTCTCCCAGTTCTCTGTACATGGTCGGCCGGAGGACATCTTGGATGTAATCCCTGTGGGCCTCTATGGTTTTCATTATCAGGTCGGTCTTTTCATAGGCATTGCCCTGCAGATTATCCATCTCATGATGATAGAAAATAAAAGCTGTAATACCTGAAAAAATGATGAGGATTGCCGCGATGACCAGTAAAAATCTGGTTTGAAATCCGGTAGGTTTGGCATTGGTCATGGCGAGTTTCTATGTCCGTGAAGAGTTTATCGTCTCTGTTGAAATCCCATGGTCCAACAAGTCGGCAGGTGACGAATTCCCCATTATCGCACTCTTTGGCCCTCCGGTCAAAAAAAAGGAAGCTCTTTCCCCTTTCCCGTTTCAGGGAGAAAGAAAAGAGCTTTACACTGCAGAGGGCAACTTCGCTTTTGTCAGGTCGCTATGGATGCCACAAGTAAGTCACCGACATCACTTGCAGAACGATGAGACTGGTTGTCCCGAATCAGGTAAACAGAACAATTTGCCTGTTTCAAAATAACGCCTGCGGCGTCTCTCATCATTTCCAGACCCCGCCGAAATGGGTGGCTCATGATGAGCAGCTCGTACTTACCTTCGGTAAGCTCCAGCAAAATCTCATCAGTCACTCGCCCTGTGGCGGTTTTGATTTCACACGCCGAGGGGCAACGGGCGCGAAACTTGGCTATGATATCAGTTTCGCTCGTGATTTCGGCATCCCTGGCATATTCCAAGAAATCCGCACGGGAACCACTTCCTGACAACCAATCATGACCGGTATAGTCATTCCAGGTGCTATCCAGGACAAACAGGGCGGTGAGATCGGCCTTTTTTTCCGTGGCAAACCTGAGTGCCTCGTCCATAGTATCAGTCGACGGGTCTAAAGCCAGCAGTATCTTCATTTATGGCAGGGTTCCTTTTACATGTTCCAAGACCAGAATATCGTTCTTATCCTTTTTTACCTCATCCCCGGCTTTGGCCATGACGGAGAGGATTTTGCCGCTTGTTTTTGCATGGATCTCTTTGGTTACGATCTTTTCTTCCAGGGCCTCATGGGCGTACTTTTTTTCCTTGGTTTCAATAGAATAGAGGAGATCACCTTTATTTACCTGGGCTTGCGGTTGGACGGTAACTGCGGTGATTTTTCCGTCCATAGGCGCCTGCAGGGTGATACTCGGAACTATATACGCCATATAGACAAGTACCGAGACTACGGCAATGGTCACGAAAAACATGGCAGCCAGATCTTCGTGGCGATCTGTTTTAAAAACGGTCATCTTCACGTTTTTCTTTGCTTCAGACATATAGTATCTCCTTAAAAATTGGCTTCTTTTGAAACAAAAAGCAGGACTACCACCAGGGCCAGGGCATATTTACAAAGACCGGCCGCCAAGCCGACCTTAAGAGGGGCGCCTCCTGCGGCTTTCAACTCGCGAACATCAATGTAAGCACCCTGACCAATGAGCCCCAATCCGAAGATCCAACTCATAACCGTACGCATCAGCTGGATTGTCGCAGAACCCTCTGCACCCAGCATTCCCAGAGATGAAAATGCGGTCATCGCAAAGAAGCCTATGATAAAAATGGGAAACTTGTCCTTGATGATGCCAATCAGAGTTACATGCTCGGCCTCGGCCTCGGCACGCCAATACCACATGGTAATAAAGAAAACGACAAAGGGGATAGAGATGACCCGGACTACGTTCCAGATTTCTCCGTATGCAACTGCAGTACCGGGCGCAATGGTCGGATTATAGGCAAGACAAGTAGCCAGAACCTGTCCAGAGTTAAGGATACCGGTGCCGACCCAGGCACCGAACTGGTAATCGGAGAGGTGCAACATATGGCCGATAAAGGGGGAGATAAACATACTCGCAATACCAAAACCAAGGACGGTGGCGATTGCCAGGGCTACATCTGCAGGTTTGGCACGCACGGCCGGTGTGGTTGCTATCGCTGCGGAAACACCGCAGACACCGCAGGCAGCAGCCATGACTCCGACCAGGGAGCGATCCATCTTCTGAAATCGTCCGTAATACATGACGAAAAGAATGGTGCCGAAAACAAAGGTCATAATCAAGGTAATGGCAACACCGCCAACCTTTGCCAGGCTCTGGATGGTATAAAGAGAACCAAGCATCATAACACCTGCTTTTATAAACAGGCGCGTTGTGCGGAAACCTTCTTCCGCCCAAGCAGGAATCTTTCCAGCCCAGAGGAGATTCCGATACAGCATACCGGCGATAATGGCTAGAAGGATGTAATTCAGATGAAGTACCTTGACGAGCCATCCTTTTTGGCCAAGAATCACAGCTGTTGTCATCCACGGTTCAACATATGTTCGCAGGATGTAGAGGGTAAGTACCATAAATGCTAGGCCAGGGATGATGGCTACAACCTTGGTCATCCCATGTTTTTCTTCCATAAATTCTCCTTTAAGTTTGATTTCATTAACCCTTCGCATTTCCGTACTGCTTACTGGTCACGTACTTAGCAAGGAGGATGCCGAATTATCAAAGATGAGTGAATTTTGATTGCTCCAAAAATTAATAGTATTAATCAGTAGTTACCAATATGAAAAAAGCGGGAGATACAATGGGCAACTTTGTTCATTGAGGTTTACTGCAACCACACGGAAACAGTGTTGCCGATTGTTGTCAAGAGACGAGACAAGGCTGAGATGGAAATGAAGGAAAGAGCCTAAGCTATGGTTGATTCTTCAAGGTTAACGCAAGCGCGGCCACAGGCACGATTCACCGCGCCCGCCCGGTTTATAAGGCAAGGATGTCGAGGATCCCGCTGCCGTTATCCCGATCAACCTTTAACCAGGCAAACCACTCTTCCAAGGTGATATCTTCCCAGGGGAGGTGCATCATCTGCCACTGCTTTTCAAAATCGGGAAGATAGGTGGTAAGAGCGGCTTTCAGGGTCTGTTCGTTCGGCCTGTCCGGGAGGGTGTACATATGGGCAAGAAAGTCGGCAAGCTGAATGACCAGTGGGTATCCCTGCAGTTTCTCGGCGTTGCCGGGAGTATGGTGATACTGCAGGGCGGTAACGAGGTTGTCCGGGAACTGCCAGCGTTGCAGGAGCCTGCTGCCGACGATTTCGTGGCTGATGGCGAAGGCCTGACGTTCTTCCTTCTGCCTCTCCATGGTAGAGATTCCCGAGAGCCATTTGCTCGGGTCATATCTTTTATCGAAGGCGAGTAACATGGCGAGTTTGCCGATATCATGCAGCAAACCGGCGACAAAAAATTGGCCGGAAGGCAGATTGATGTGTTCTCCGACAATTCTCGCCGCCAGCCCGCAGGTGAAAGAATGATCCCAGAAAGCGGCCATCGCCTCCTTATTGGTTTTAAAGATCGGTTGGAAGGCTTGCACCGCCGCTTTAGCCAGGACTATATTTTGCACTTCTTGGAAGCCGAGCACGACGACCGCGGTTTCCAGGGAGCTGACTTTTTTGGGACGTCCGTACAGCACCGAATTGGCAATTTTCAGCACGGCGATACACATGGTCTGATCCGGTAAAATTGCTTTAACCAGGTCATTTGCCGAACTGTCCGGGTTGTTGGTTACCGTCAGGACATTGGCGACGGTGATCGGCAACGGCGGCAGGGAGGCAATCTGTTGCTCGATGGGTATCGGTTTTTGCTCATTCATTGAGAGGGTCTCCGTTGAAGCGGGAACCGCAAAATTGAAGGTGTCAGGCCTTTACACACCAACTCGGCAGACAGTCAGCTACGCTTAAGCATAAGGTATTCTGACGGCGAGTGCAAATTTTCTGAAATGAATTCGATCAAGTTATTATTTGACCAGAGCTTGAAGTTTCTTGTGCGGAAGGCGTGAACGACGTATTTTGTGGCAAGCGGGCTTTATTCTGTTCGATGTGGGGATGGCATTCATCCTCTTCCCGATAACCGGGATTCTTTTTTATGCCCCCTAGCGGGGTAGTCCCTTGACGAAAACTCTTTTACTATGGGGGAACAGCCTATGAAAACTTTGATGCTTTTGGCCGGCGGAATTTTCTTGGCGGCAGCCTCTGCGGTTCTTGCGGCGGAGAATCCCGTTATCAGTTTACCGGGGTTGGAGATTCGCTCGGACGGCAGCATTTCCGCGCCCGGCGTTGAGATCGGATCGGGTGGCAGTGTGCGGACGCCGGGTGCGGCAGCAGGGCAGGGAAAGGTCAGTGCCTCCGGTGTAGCGATTGACGCAAACGGCCGGGTGGAGACCCCCGGGGTGGTTATCGAAAAGGGGCGTGACGGTCGCGAGGGTGATGTGATCCTCACCTCCGATGGCGGCAATATCAACACCTCCGTTTCCAAACAGAACATTTTGCTCAAAGGCGACAATAACACCTTTAACGGCGCGGGGCATGTGTTGACCCTGACTGTAGAAGGCAGCCATAACAAAATCGAACTGCGCGACAAAGTGGATCGGATAGTTTATAAAGGCGATGATAATTTCATCAAGTTTCCCAAGGGCGATACCCGCATAGAAGATTTGGGGAAAGACAACCTTTATCAGAGACAATAGGGGCGAGTTCCAGCATCTTTTGTTTACCTTCGGGCCTCTTTGAATTTGACCAATGCGGTGAGGAGCTCGCAGGTAGGGGTCGGCAGCTGCAACCGCTTGCCCTGACTGCTTACATATCCCACCAGGGCATCGACCTCGGTCGGTTTGCCCTGTTCCAGGTCCTGGAGCATTGAGGCCCGGTGGTTATACGTTGCCGGCAAAAGGGTGCTGTAAAAGACCTGCTTGTAGCCGTCGGCATCGAGCCAGGGGGTGTTGCCGCCGAGGGCGGTGATGACCGCAAAGGTCTCGTCGATCACCTTGTTCATCAGCTCTCGTGTCTCCAGCCGCTCGGCCAGTGCGCCGTAGTGCACGCCGAGGATGGCACCGAGCGGATTGAGGGCGCAATTATAAAGAAGTTTGGCAAAGAGCGATTGGTGGATGTCGGCCACCGCCAGAGCAGGATGACCGGCCCGGCTGAGCAACAGGGCAAGCAGGCGGGCCGACTCGGGTACGGTGCCGCGAACGCTGCCGCCCACATGGACGGCATCGGCGGAAACGGTTATATTGATCAGCCCTGGGCGAACTATGGTGAAACCGGTTATGACCCTGGCCCCCAGAGTTTTTTCCGGGCCGAAACAGCCTTCAACCAGTTCCACATTGCCGCAGCCGTTTTGCATGGAGACGACGCTGGCGGCACGGTCGCCAAGGGTGGCGATGTCGCGAATGGCGGCGGCGGTATCATAGGCCTTGGTGGTAAGCAATACATAATCGTAATGCCTGTCGGCCTGGTCGATGCCCGCCAGGAGGCGGCAGTTTGACCTGGGGGCGGAAAAATCTCCCAGAATGCCGGTTACTTTCAGGCCGTCTTCAGCAATTTGCTGGATGAACCGCGGGCGGAGGATGAAATCTGTCCGGTGCCCGGCGGCGGCCAGCATGCAGCCCAGGGCCTGTCCCAGAGCGCCTGCTCCGAAGATAAGAAAATTCATTGCGTTACTCATTCTGTGAGAGTGGGTGAAAAAGCCTGGTCCCTTCGAGGCAAGCAGGGGCCAAGCAAAGCCTCTTCTTTAATGGGCGCAAATCCAATTGTCAACAGGTAGACCCGATCGGGACCGTATCTCGACACTTCAGGACCTTTTTCTGAAAACTTTCCGGGTCAGCAGGTCGCCGATATTATTTTCCCCCTTGCTTGGTTGGCCTATTTGATTATTGTGAACTTGCGACAAATGTTTATCGGGATTGGCAACAGCCCCCCGGAAGAAATACCTTTGCCAAGGTCGCACGCAAAACGGCATTAATGATGCCAAGATAATGAATTTTGAGGAGAAAAGTGGATGTGGTCGTTTAAAAAAAAGACGCTGACAGGACTCGCCAGAACCTGTGGCTGAGCGGCGAAAATCGGTCCGGCGGATCTGTCGGACGCACTTAACGGGCTCAATTTTCAGCGTAACGAAAACCTCCTTGTCGGCATAGAAACCTCCGACGATGCCGCTGTCTATAAACTCTCCGACCAGGTGGCAATGATCAACACCGTTGATTTTATTACTCCACCGGTCGATGATCCCTATTGGTTCGGGCAGATTTCGGCTGCCAACTCCATCTCCGATGTCTATTCCATGGGCGGCAAACCCCTTACCGCTTTGAATGTGGTGATGTTTCCGTCCAAGCACCTCGATATGGGAATTCTCCGCGAGATTCTGCGCGGCGGCAACGATAAGGTGGTCGAGGCCGGGGCCTGCCTGGTCGGCGGCCATAGTGTCGATGACAACGAACCGAAATACGGTCTGTGTGTCAACGGGGTGGTTCATCCTGACCGAATTATCACCAATGCCGGGGCGCAGCCGGGGGATGCCCTGATCCTTACCAAGCCCCTCGGTTCCGGGGTGCTCTTTAATGCCACCAGGGCCGGGAAGTTCAGCCTAAAGGAGCTTGAAAAATCCGTCCTGCCGGTCCTGGCTGCACTAAACGGCCTGCCGATGGATAAGGCCCTCGTCTACGACCTGCATGCCTGCACCGATGTGACAGGTTTCGGCTTACTCGGTCATCTTGTGGAGATGGCTGCAGGGGCAGGTGTCCATCCTGTCATCGAATTTGCCAAGCTGCCATTTTATGACGGGGCGCAGGCGATGTATGCCAAGGGACAGACCACCGGCAGCAATAAAGCCAATCGGGCACTGGTGGCGCGGTTTCCTCTGATCCTGGAAAGAGGCCTAAGTAAAAGTCAGGAGGAGTTGCTCTATGATCCGCAGACCTCCGGTGGTTTGATGCTGGCTTTGCCGAAGGAGCAGGCCTCGCAGTTGCTTGCCGATCTGCATGCAGCCGGAGTCGGCTTTGCCGTAAAGATCGGCGAGATTGTCGCCGGGACTCCCGGAGTGACTGTGCGCTGATTTCACCAAAAAAGTGCGAGACGCACTGGCAGCAGCTAGCACCCTTAATGAGCCCAAATGTTATTTTTGTTGCACAATCGACAAACGCGGTCAAGCGTTTTGTAACTTTTTAAACACATAAAAAAATCACGGCAAAACCGAGAGATACTAACTCATCGGCAAAACCTGTCACCAACCCCACACAGATTCTTCCAGCACGGACCCATTGTTTGACTCCCGTACTTTCCGCCAAAATTCCAATATCCTCCTGAAAATATTGAAGATATAGTTATATTTTCGACCTTGGCATCCATCTTGGAACGTTTGCGGGGCAACATATCTGCAAAATATGCATAATATGAACACCTTTATCTTGCCAAGGGTTGCTGTCGCTGCCTAGGAGGGACTATGAAAGAAGACTTGTCGGAGGTTCTTTCCGATCTGTGGCGAAATAGAAAAACCGGGTTGTTTTCCCTTTCGGTGCTCAACTCAAATCGTCTCTTCAAGATATTCATCAAAGAAGGCGAGGTCTACCGAATTTCCTTTGGCAATCTCCGAGGTGCCGGATGCCTGAGTCTTTTCGACGAATTGGACTTCAAGTCTTCCTTTTTTCTTCCCAGCATAGTGTTGCCGGGAGAACGAGAAGATATTCCCCCGACATCCGACCTGATATCGTTGTTTAAGATTACAGGTAAGCTGATTGATTTGAAGAAATACGACAACAGGGTAAGCGGTTCCTCCAACAATGAACCCGTCAATAATCTCAACAGGGTTCTTGAGGAGCTGAAAGCCGCTCTTGTCGAGCAAGTTGGGCCGGCAGGATTAAAGGCATTTAAACGCATCATTGAGGAAAAATGGCAGTCGGTACCTTCGCCGACAAGAGAGGATCTTCAAACGTTGGTGAATTTCCTCAAGGACCTGATCGAAGATACCAAAGACAGGCAGATCTTCGTTGTTGCAGCGAATAGAATATTATCTTTATAAGGGAGGCAACATACTATGCCATTGACAGACATCTTACCCTCAGGACTAAAGAAAAAGACTATTATGCCGGTCATCCTGATCCTGATTATCTCCATGACGTGTGTTGCTGCCTTCAACTATTACTCGCAAGTCACGGTCTTGAACACCGAGGCTGATGAATCTCTTACCAGTGCCATTAATACCGCACAGGGATTTATCGAAGGTCATCTGAACCTTTACAAACAGATGGCGACGCTTCTTGCTCATACCTCGGCAGTCGGCGAGGCCCTAAGTAATAATGACCGATCGCGACTTACGCAGGAATATCTCGAATCCTATAAAGCATTAAAGAAAGACATTCATCTGAACCAGATGAATTTCCACCGGCCTCCCGGAGTAGCGCTTCTCAGGCTGCAGAATCCCGAAAACTTCGGTGACAACCTCGTGCAAGTCAGGCACACCATTGCCGATGTGTATAAAAACCAAGTGGGAGTCAAAGGTCTCGAATTCGGCAGGACCGGACTTGGCCTCCGGGGGGTTGAGCCGGTCTTTGCCAAAGGCACCTTTGTCGGATCTCTTGAATTTGGCGGCGACTTGGCACCGGCGCTTGACGATACCAAACAGGCTTTTGGTGTTGAATGCGGTATTCTCATCTCGAAAGCAGCCACATCACTTGCCAAGTCGATGCCGGACGGGCAGGGGTCCGCTAAACCCATTGGCGAACACCTGTCATACTATTCAACCAACCAGAGTCTGACTATGGGAACTATAACTGCTGAGATGCTTGACAAGGCTGCAAAGCAGGGGCCTTCCAACTCAATGGATACCGGGAGATTCCAGGGAAAAGATTACTCAATCGGCTTTGCTCCGCTCAAGGATTATTCGGGAAGTGTTATCGGCTATCTCTATGTGATGAAGGATCGATCGTTGGTGCTCGCCAAGATATATAAATGCCTGGCGATTAACGTAGTCGTCTTTCTGGCCATCCTCCTTGCTATTGTCTTTGCCATAAGCAGCAGTCTCAGTAAAACGGTAATAGAGCCTGTGGTCAAACTGGCAAATGTAACAAACGACATTTCCAAGGGCAAGGTGGGCGAAAAGATCGAGATCGTCACAGGAGACGAGATCGAGGTCCTGGCCAAATCGATAGACCGTCTACGGGTGAGCATGAAAATGTTTCTCGGATAACAACGGTCGAAATTGGATATAATCTTTTCAAAAGGGGCTGGTAAGGTAGCAGTATTTCAGTAAGCCTTACCAGCTTGTTCATCCCTGCTCAGTTCCAACAGCTTCTCGGCGAATCCCCTGTGTTGTCGGCTGTGCTCATGATCTCGGTCTTATGCGTCGCTCTTTCCAGTCAACATATTGTAATTATTTATCTTCTTAGGGGGGGAAAACCTGCCTCACCCGTTATATTATCACAAGGAGGATGATGCTGTCTCTTGCAAGAAACGTATATTCTGAATATATAGAAAAAGTATTTTAGTGTTGATTGAGTTTTTTGTTGTTTTTTATCTCTCTTTGTCCCATTAATTGGAAGCGATTTTGTGGGAGTGGCTCCCCGGTTTTTTTTCTCAGATGGGGTTGTAACACTTTTTTGGTAGAAAATAATTTCCTGACCCCGACAGACTGGATAAAGACCTTGAGACAGATCGTTTTCTTTTTTTTAAACAAGAAAATATTCTGCAAGGTGCCAAAAAGTCGCTTCCAGCTTGAACCGGGTGATAACATCAGGGGATGTATTGTGCACAAAGGTTTTTTTGTTGGCTTGAAGTATAGTGAAAATTTATCAATTTTGGCGTGGAGGAGGAGCAAGGGACAATGAACAATCTATTGGCAGGAATACTTCCGCAGGCAGGAGGGTTGGAGGCAAGCGGATCGGGGAAATACAGTGCAGCCATGGGCCTGTTGGCGCTGCTGAGTGTCCTGGGTGTGGCGGCTGGTGTCCATTCCCTGATTGCCGGGCATGAACATACCTTTGGGGTCAGTCGCGGCGTGCCTTGGGGCATCCTGATTGCCGCCTATGTCTTTTTTGTGGTTACATCTACCGGGCTCTGTATTGTTTCCTCGGTCGGCCATGTTTTTGGTTTCGAGAATTTTAATCCCATCGCCAAACGGGCGGTATTTTTGTCGATCGCCACCATCGTCGCCGGTTTTCTGGTTATCGCCTTCGAGATTGAGAACTCCTGGCGGATGCCGGTCGGCAATGTGATCGGTGCCAATCTGACCTCGAACATCTGGTGGATGGGTACTTTGTATGGTGCCTACCTGTTTTTTATGATGATCGAGTTTGTCATGCTCCAAAAGGAGCAGCATAAGATAGCCACTGCTTTCGGTCTGGCCGGGCTGTTGACCGGTGTGGCCGCCCATTCCAACCTGGGAGCGGTATTCGGACTGTTGAACGGCCGTGAGTTCTGGCACGGGCCGTATATGCCGATCTATTTTATTACTTCGGCGGCGATGTCCGGGTGCGTTGCGATCATCTTTTTCACCATTATCGCCTACAAGGCCAACGGTTGGAAGATGAGCGAGGGGATGAAGAAGTCGATGGAGAGTGTGGCCAAGATGGGGGCCTTGATGATGGCGATTATCATTTTTTTCACTATCTGGAAGATGATCGCCGGAGTGACCGGCAATCCTCCGGGCAAATACGAGGCGATCATGACCCTGCTGACCGGTTCCTATGCCCTCAATTTCTGGGTCGGCGAGGTGCTGCTCGGGATGGCGATTCCATTTGCGGTTATCTTGGTGGTCAGAGGCCGGAACATGAATGCCCTATTTGTCGCCTCCTTGGCGGGGATGGTGGGGATCTTCGTTATGCGCTATGACCTGGTGATCGTCGGTCAGCTGATTCCCTCCTACCATGGTATGGGTCTGGTTGATTACCCGGAACTGCTCTCCTATGTGCCCTCTCTGCATGAGAACCTGGTGGTGCTCGGTGGCGTGGCTTTCTGTGGTCTGTGTTTTCTCATGGGCGAAAAGCTCTTTCGTGGACATGTCTCGGAACATCATTAA
>CAIQWD010000029.1 GCA_903875445.1 uncultured delta proteobacterium
AATCCGCGAGGTTGGTTGCCCTGGAATTATAAGGAAAACTTCACATCTCCCGCTTGTTGAACGAGATCCAGCACCTACTCCCCCACCGGACTTTACCAGCTATTGTTCTGGCAAGATAGGCAGGCTTGCCGAAAGGACACCGTATATCCGCTAACACCCCCATTAATAACTTCCAAATCGGTATTGTATTTTCCCAACAATGCTGGATAGGTATCATGATTAGGGAGATAAGGGCCAAAAGTAAAAGAATCCCCAAGTATGAGCACTCTTTGTTTTTCTTTTGGCACAGCAAGTTCATTGATATTCCGAAAACCAGCTTTATTAGTAATTACTTTATAGGGCATGTCCGGAGACTCATTCCAAATCTCACTTTTTGACGGAGCCAGATCTCCATATAAGATATCGTTTTTGGAAAATTCCATTTTTGACTTTAGGCCTTTGAAATGTTTCAGATAATCATTCAAACGCTTTGCCACGATTCGATTGCCGAATCTAGATAAATGACTATTTTCGGGCTGTAATGTTACTTCATCCCAAGAATATTCCCGTAATTTATCATTTAAATCCAGGTAAGAGACTTTATATTTTTCCGATATCTCACTAAAAAATTTCCTGCAAACTTCTTGAGAGATGAACTTGCTACTTGAAGCGTTGGTTGAAGGAAGGTATAAGACGATGAGTTTTGTTCCAACCTTCTCGCTTTCCTCCACTAGTGTTTTATAATATTCTTCATACTTTACTTTAAATTCATCAAGTAATTCTCTCCCGTTTTCTCCATAAAGAGCTTCCCACAACCCTTTGTATTTTCTTTTAGAGTCGAATATCTCTTTCGCTTTTCTCCGAGTTGAATAGTCTGCAAAATTTGCCGAAACAACACGAAGCGCACCAGCAATTGCAAAAGAGGAGGGTGAATTTATCTGAAAATAAAAACACCGAAGGAGGATTTCCACTACAAAGAGCAGAAAAAATAAAGGCAAAAAAGAAAATAGCAGTATTTTCTTTTTTGAAAATTTCTCGACATTACTCATGATAATTCCTTGTCTGTGTCTAAAATAACATACAAGAGTGTAATATGGTGCTGTATAAAGATAAAAAGATCACCGGTTATAGTAACCGGTCCTACCAGCCCAAGCAAGGAGGATTGCTAGGATAATTTAACTTTTGAGAAACAATCAAAGCAACCCTTGTGAATCCCATCTTCGTGTAACCTTGCGGGTGGTGGAGAAAAGAGACGTTTTACCTTTGATTGTGATGTGGCTTTTGTTGATGCAAAAACTTACACCACACTTCGTCTGGAGGGGTATCCTGCTAAACCCCTGCAAACAACCCATTTGGGACAAAAGTGGTTTACACCGTGTATCCGAGATGTTACAAACTAACTCCATACAAGCTGGGTGGGATCCCTCCTTTTCAGGCCCGCGGTTCAGTTCAATAACGTTTTATCAATCATCCCGCAGCCCTTCTCCGGAAATGGGAGTAAGGCGCACTTCATCTGTCAATGGAGTACGGAGTTGTTTGTGGTACTATTTATAAAGGGCTCTTTGCAGGCAAATTGAATTTGTTAGGGGCAATTGTATGGATCTGAATACAAAACGATTCTTTAATTTCTTTGTACTTCTGCTGTCGTTGATTGTATGCCTGTAATTAGCATCATAATGCCGGTTTACAATGCCGGTCAATTCCTCTCTGAATCAATAAAAAGTATATTGAATCAAAGCTTTACAGATTTTGAATTTATTATCATTGATGATGCCTCAAGCGACAATAGTGTTTTTTTAATTAAAAATTATTCTGATAACAGAATCGTATTCATTCAGAACCAACACAACATTGGGGTTGCCCAGTCTCTAAACAAAGGAATTGGCGTAGCCAAAGGTCGCTATATCGTAAGAATGGATGCTGATGATATCAGCATAGCTGGAAGATTGGAAAGACAAGTAGATTTTATGGATAACAATCCTGAAGTAGGTATTTCAGGAGGATGGGTAAAGCTTTTTGGTCTTGGTCTTTCATCGATTGCTCGTGTTCCCCTTGCTCCTCAAGAAGTGTCTGCCTATATGCTTTTCGAAACACCCCTTTGGCATGTGACGGTGATTATGAGAAGAGAATTGTTAATAAAATTCAATTTATATTACAATCCAGCTTTCTCTCGTTCCGAGGATTATGATTTGTGGACAAGGGCTATTCAATACTTTTCCGTGGCTAATCTTGGCGAGGTTTTGGTTCGGGTTCGTGAACATGGTGGGAGTGCCACGCGTGCAAATTGGGACGAAATGACAACCCAAACGGAAACCATCCAACGTAGATTGCTGGAGAGATTGGGGAATTCGGTAACTGATGATGAAATTGTCTTTCATCATAGAGTTGGTCGTGGTTACAGAATGAGTTGTCGGCAGGAGATTGAAAAAGCAGAAGCTTGGTTGCAGAGGCTTTGTGATGTGAACGCGGTATCAAAAGAAATTAATGATAGATCGTTTCGGCAGGCTGTTGCGGTGGTTTGGTTTAGGGTATGTGCTAATTCTGGCCCACTCGGGCCGTGGATTTTCAAAAAATGGTATGATTCCTCTTTAGCATCTGCCGGTTCGCAGCCTTTAATAGGGATAGCTCGTTTTATTGCAAGTATTATTTGGCATCGTTGTCGTCGCACGGTTGTTTAAGGCTATATATTCAATAATGGATTGGTATAATGATTCCTCAATTTCGTGATCTCCCAAGACGAGCAGTCTCACGTTTGCGATTATGGCGTGCCGAGCGGAATATTAAATCCGCTGCCGGCAATGGAGAACTGGAGATTGCGTTTGCACCATCTTCCTTGAATCTGATGATGGCGGACACCTGTAATTCACAATGTGTCATGTGCGGCAAGGATTACCGGGCTTGTGGAACTAACCAATATCTCACGCTAGATAATATAGAATCGATATATAATCATCTGGATATGGGATATCTGGTTGATGTTATCTATGGTGGTGGCGGCGAGCCGTATCTGAATCCGGATCTAGGGCGAATTGCTCGGTTTACCCGGAAAAAATATCCCTTCGTGCAACACACGGTAATTTCCAACGCAATAGATCTCAGGGAAGATACCACCGATGCTTTGCTCGAAAGCGGCGCACATTTTTTGATATCGGTGAATGCTGCAACCGCTGCCGCATATAAAGATGTATCCGGTGTCGATGGCTTTGATCACGTCATAGGCAACCTGCGCCGTCTGTTTCGCCGGCGTGGAAAGCGTGCCTCGACCATCCATCTGTCGATGATTTTGATGCGGCGCAATATCGAAGACCTTCCTGCTTTTATCGATATGGCGGCCGATCTTGGTGCTGATTCGGTAAAGGCCATGTATTCGAGGATATACCCGCAAACGCACCGGGATAAGCAGGGAAGACAGCAAACGATAGTTGACGATGATTCGCTGTTTTTTCATCAGGCAGAAAGCGACAGAATTGTTAGGATAGCGCAAACCAGAGCGAAACACCGGAGGATGCGTTTCGACCAGGTGCCGCTTTTTGGGGATAAACATCAGGTTCGCAAGCGTGATTGTACTGAACCTTGGCGATCTCTCTTTATTAATTTTAATGGCGATGTCTATCCTTGCCCGGCCAGTGAAATTCTTTTTCGTCCCAAAATTGATGCGGGGCAATATCAAAGCGGCAATGTTTTGCGGCAGCACTATAAAGAATTTTGGAATAATCGTTTTTGGCAGGAGCTGCGACGGACAAATGCAGGGAAAGATCGATTAGAGGTAGTACCCGAGTGTCTTTGCTGCGGTGGCGCGATATGTTGGGGTGGGCCTTGCAATGAAAAGCATCATATTCTTGATTGGTCCGAGGCCGAAAAGTCGGATTTACGGTTGTAATTTGCATGGTTATTGAAATTTCTGCAATTGTCTGTACGAGGAATCGGGCGCCTTTTTTGCAAAAATGCCTCAAGGGCTTATTACGTCAAACACTCTCTCCAGAGCGTTATGAAATCGTGGTAGTAGACAATGGCTCAACCGATAATACCAAAGATGTTCTTGAGCAATTTGCCGATAATCCTCTCGTTCGCATCATTTACGAGCCGATAGCCGGACTTTCCCGTGCTAGAAACCGCGGTTGGCAAGAATCTCGGGCTCCCTATATCGGCTATATCGATGATGATGCCGTCGCCGGCGAGAGATGGCTTGAAGATGCTCTCTGGTCCTTCCAGAATTACCGTCCTGAACCGGATTGGGTTGGTGGGCCGGTGACACTCGAATGGGAAGTTCTGAAACCGGATTGGATAAATGAAGAACTGAGCGTTCCTTTGGGCTGGGTGCATTGGGGGGATTCGCCTCGTCCATTGCAAAATACCGAGTGGCTGATTGGGGCAAATAGCTGTTTTAGTAGAAAATGCCTTGAAAGGCATGGTGGTTTCGATGAAAGGTTGGGGCGTATTGGTGCATGTTTGCTCTCCGGAGAGGAAACACAACTTAAAAAGAAAATAGAGTCGGCCGGGGGGATGCTTTACTATCACCCCGGTGTCACGGTGCGGCACTTTGTCCCTGCCGCAAGAGCTGTCCCCTCCTGGTTTTATCGTCGCTATTTCTGGGGTGGAGTTACTGATTGCTATTTGCAAAAAACACTTGCCAGCAAGAGTTCAACGGGAGATGTGGTGGAGTTGCCAATGGACTCACTAAAAGTGCGGATGTCTCGTCTTTTCGGTAATATTCTGCGGGCAACCGGGCTGAGTTTTTCTGCCAGGAAAACGATTCATGCGAGAATTTATATTTTTTATGTCTTCGGATGGTTGTTTGGCATTTTACGCTGGCGCAATAATAGCCTGTTGTTGAACAGGTCTTGATCATATAACACCATGACAGTAAGTGTCATAATTCCCTCTGCCAGGCCGGACAAAGTTATTGACACGCTGAATGGTCTGTCCACGCAAACATTCGCCTCGCATATAATTGAGATTATTGTTGTAACTCCCAAGTCGGCACGCCAAGATAGCGAGAATGCATGGTTTCCCAAAGTCAAGGTGGCAACTGTTGAGGAACTCTATCCCCCCGGCAGGATGAGAAATATTGGTGCAAAGTTGGCGACCGGCGACTATTTCGCCTTTATTGACGATGACTGCATCCCGGAAACGAGGTGGTTGGAGAAACTTTTTGAAGAGATTTCGTTCTCCCATAAGGTCGGCATGATCGGTTGTCGGGTTGTCTCGGGTAATAAGGGGTTCTGGGCTGAAAGTGCCGATTATTCGTTATTCGCTGCATACCAATATCAAAAGAAACAGTTTGTCGATTTGGGCTCTGCCGCTATTGTAGTTAAAAAGCAAGCATTTATGGACGTGCAAGGCTTTGATGAAACGCTGTTGGCTTCTGAAGACTGGGACTTCAGCCTCAGGTTACGGCAAGCGGGTTGGAGATGCCTGTTCACCCCGGAAGCAGAGGTCCTTCATTTCCATGGCAGGGAATCGTTCGTTTCCATAGCTAAAAATGCCTATCGCTCTGGATTTCGAAGCGGTCTCATTGTCCAGAAAAAGCATTATGCACATATATCCTGGCTTGCGAAGATCTCGGTGCGCATGGGGACTGCTTGGTGGTATTGCTCTTTGGTTTTGCCGTACGCCCTGGCCCTGACCCTGATGCAGGGAATCGAGCTGGCACAAACCGATTTAAAGAAATGTCTGCATTTGCCAATGATTTTTATCTGTCGCTTGCTTTATCACTGCGGTGTTTGGCGGCGATTGGTTGAGGATTTGGTCTTGTCTTAAATGTTAGGAAAGTAAGGTTCATTTGTATTTTGTAGGGGAAGATTTTAATGCAATTTAACAGTTTTTTATTTTTTGTATTTTTCACAATTACATACTCCATATATTTGTGTTTTAATTACCGATGGCAGAATCGCATTTTACTCGCAGCAAGCTATTTTTTTTATGCGGCCTGGGATTATCGTTTTACCGCATTAATTTTTTTCTCGACTACAATTGCTTTTGTTGCCGGCCGAAGAATACATAATTCTCCTTCAAGGAAAATACAGAAATGTTGGCTAATTATCAGTGTCGCCAGCAGCCTCAGTTTTCTTGGTTTCTTTAAATATTTTAATTTTTTTGCCGATGGTTTAACTGATCTGCTAGGCTTATTTGGCTGGGGAGACCATACTTTTTCTCTAAAAATAATTTTACCTGTCGGAATTTCATTTTATACCTTTCTAACTATAAGTTATGTTGCCGATATATTTAAGAAAAAATTGACATTGGTGCCCTCTTTTTTTGATTTTGCACTGTATGTTTCATTTTTCCCCCAATTGCTCGCCGGACCAATCGAACGTGCTACCAGTTTACTTCCACAAATATGCTCAAAAAGAGATATTTCGTCGGAACTTGTCAGGAAAAGTGCCTTTCTTGTTCTCTATGGCTTGTTTGAAAAAGTGGTGGTTGCCGATAATTTGTCGGTGTTGGTCGACAATGTGTACACTGGAAGCAATAGCGATGGTTTTAATGTATTAATTGCAACATATGGATTTGCTTTTCAGATTTTTGCAGATTTTGACGGCTATTCAAATATGGCAAAAGGTTTGGCCGGCTTGATGGGTTTTCGTTTGGTCAGTAACTTTAAAGCGCCTTATTTTTCAGAAACGCCCAGTGAGTTTTGGAGCAGATGGCATATAAGCCTGTCGAGTTGGTTACGAGATTATCTGTATATTCCACTTGGTGGAAATCGTGGTGGTATTGTCAAAACAGCGAGAAATCTTTTTGTTACAATGTTGCTGGGGGGATTGTGGCACGGAGCGAGTTGGATGTTCGTCTTTTGGGGAGGGTTTCATGGACTTCTCCTTGTTTTGTATCTTCCACTCAAAGACAGATTGGTTAAGATGCCAGGTGTATTAAAGCGTATCTTATTTTTCCACCTCATTTGTTTTGGTTGGTTGCTGTTCAAATCCCAAAGCATTGAACAGTTTACGCACCTTACAAGCCGGATGCTTTTTAATTTTCATCTTACTTTCGCAGGTGACCAGATACTTTTAGTGGAAAAAATTGTTATGTATTCTTCTGTTCCATTTATATACCAGTACCTCCAATATACAACGGAGAAAAATTATCCGATATTTGATTGGCATCTTGTATGTCGTAGTATGTGTTATGTAGTTTTGTTTTACATGATTGTTATTTTCGGGTCGAATGAAGCACAATCCTTTATTTATTTTCAATTTTGAATGCAATGCAGGTTACTACCTTAAGAAGAATATTTGAGAAAATTGTTGCAAACTGCAAAATAAACGCAGTCTTTCTTTCAATTATTTTGATCGCTCTTATTGAATGTACCCTGCAATCATATTTACCGGATAGTTTTGCAAGCCATGAGGTAGACTGGACCCTGAGGAGTCTTGAGCAACCCCAGGAGAATGGAAAGGTTGTCTTGCTTGGCGATAGCGTTGGACGTGGAATATTTGATGATTGGTCTTTGAAAAATGGTAACTTGGTTTCTCTGGCTTGCAACCAAGCGACAGAAGTCGCCGGGCAATATTTTTTTCTCAAACGATTTCTAGAAAAAAACATGGCACCTGGTGCAGTTATCATCTGCGATAGGACACCATTCCGTGGCAATTTAAATCAGAATCTCACCGAAAATTACGTCCAACGTTGTTTTACGCATTGGTCGGAAATATTTGACTTGATGATCGTCAAATTTGATCCGGTCTTTACAGCCAAGATGGTCGCATATAAATTATTTGCAACGTTTAAATATCGGCTTCATTTGCAGAAAAAAATTCTTGGATTTACCAATAGCGATATTTATTCAGGAATAAATCAAAGTAATAATCTCGTTCATTCGAATTTGGGTTTGGTCAGTATAATAGCAAAACTCAATGAAAAAAGTCGAAGAGAGACAATTGCGCAGTTCTTTTTCAAGAAAATATTGACAACATTAGATCAAATCGATGTACCTCTTTATTATTTGCCGCCGCCATCGAGAATTGATAACGAGGACAACCATAGGCGTGTTTCATCTTCTATTGTGCAAGCACAGTCATTAAAGGAAAGATTCAGCAATTTTCATGTGATGAGTGCGGAATATAGTATTCTCCCCGGAGAATACTTTCGCGATGAAGTTCATCTCAACCATGAAGGGGTGGGATTCTATCGTTCCCAAATTCAATTATCTATTGAAGCGATTATGCTTGAAGCCCAGCAGCGCCAAGATAAAATGCTTTCACATTTGTTTGCAACAGGAAAAGAAATTCCTGGAATGGAAAATAATTTTGGTTTAAGCAAGTTCTTGCCACTCAGCGATGTAATCGTAAAAAAATCAGAATCAACCCTTGTTGTTGAGTCAATCGGTAATGATCCTGCATTGCTTTTACCATTAGTACCCAAAATCATAAAAAATAGAGAAGATAGACTGATGGTCAAGGTGGTAGTCGACAGCACCGTTGATGCAACTACTAAGCTCTATTTTTCTCAGAAAAATGATACGTTATTTTCAGAACATGATACTGTTCCGGCGAGTATTACCACTGGTAAGAATGCACTTTTCTTTATTTTGCCAAAGAAATATTCGGGTGGAAGTTTGCGCTTTGATCCCAGTGAGTGTCCTGGAATTTTCGAATTGACGAATATAGAGATGCGAGTGGTTGAAGGCAAACTGATCGATTCAATAACAATGGATAAGGATTGACTTCTTGATGGAAAGTTCGGTGCACGTTGTTATACCGGTTTATAATGAAGAGACGGTAATCGCCGATGTCGTTCGTGAAGTGCAAGCCGCCGGGGATTATACGATCATTGTCGTTGACGATGGCAGCCGGGATGCAACGTTTACGACTGCTGGATCTATGACCGGTGTCGTTGCCCTTCGCCACCGGATAAATCGGGGCAAAGGAGCGGCGACTAAAACCGGGATTGTCGCTGCCAACAGACTGGGGGCCGATATTATTGTCACCATGGATGGTGACGGGCAACATGATCCCGGCGATATTGAGGCCTTGACCTGGCCAATTCGTCTTGGTGAGTGCGATGTGGTTCTCGGGACACGTCCGAGGGTGAGAGGTGAGATGCCGCTGATCAAAATTATTGCCAATAAGATTGGCAATATTGTAACGTGGCTGCTTTACGGAATACACGTTTCCGACAGCCAGTCGGGGTTCAGGGCCTATTCGCATTTTGCCGCCACGATCATCGACACCAAGGCCGACAAGTATGAATACGACAGCAAGGTTATTCGGGAAATCAACAACAATCGACTGCGATTTACCGAGGTGCCGATCAAGGTACGATATACCGACTATTCAATGGGCAAGCCGCAGAAACAAGGGTTTATCAATGGGATCAAGACCCTCGTCCGCATGATCTGGGGCATGCTCGTATAAAAAAATGGAACAGTTGCAACAATGAAAATTCATCTCTATCAAATTATTATGATCTTTATTTCCTCGGTGATGCTTTTTCAGGGAGTGAAAGAGTTTCTGAAGAGAGAGACAGGACAGACCTTCCTGAAGTTCGCCGTGCGGCTCATCGTTTGGGGCGGGATGGGAGTAGTTGCCGTGTATCCCAACTCAACCATGTTTTTTGCAAAGATGATCGGCATAGAGGGTAATATCAATGCGGTCATTCTCACCGGCTTTCTCTTGGTTTTCCTGCTTATTTTCAAACTCCTTTCGGCCATTGAAAAAATCGAACAAAACATCTCCGAGTTGACCAGGAAGGAGGCTTTAAGTCATCTTCCGGAGCAGATTCAGATTACGCATAACCAAGAGCCGGATGAAAGCCAATAAAGCGCTTCTATTTCCAGTTCGGTATGCTTGGCATCTGGGCATCGTTTCGCTCGCCGCCCTGGGTGGGGTGGATAAGCACTAGGGGGAGGTTGCAATGTTCTATCTTTCAAGGGCTGTCGTTGAGTTGCTTGCACCGTTTTCATTCAGCCTTATCCTGCTCATCCTCGCCTTCTTTTTACTTGTGTTTCGTAAAGTTAGGCTTGGGACACTTTTTCTTGCGCTGGCCCTCTTTCTCCAAATCTTCTTCGGTTACGGCTTCCTGGTGCAACAGCGGGTTGTCGATATGGAGGCCATATATCCCGCGGTAACCGAGGCGGGTCCGCAGGAGTTCAAGGGCAAACAGTTCAACTATATCGTGGTGCTTGGCAGCGCCCATGTCTCGGACAGTCGGTTGTCGGCGGTGAGTCAGTTAGGTGTCGCCTCCTTGTACCGCTTGATTGAAGGAGTGCGACTTTTGCAACTGCAACCCGACGCCAAACTGGTTGTTACCGGAGGAGTCGGTTATGACCCGGTGGCGAATGCCCTGGTGGTCGGTCGGGCAGCGGAAAGTATCGGGGTTCCCAAAGAAAGGATAATTGTCGAGAATCGACCACGGGACACCCGGCAGGAAGCGGAAATGCTTTTCCCGCTCCTTGGGAAAGAAGAATTTATCCTGGTTACCTCGGCAATGCATATGCCACGGGCCATGCAGATTTTTCAGGACCACGGCATGCACCCCATCGCCGCACCTACCGATTATCTCATGAAGCAGGAGGTCGTCGAGCCGCCGGGGAGGTTGTTTCCAAGCACCGCAAATCTCGATTTGTCGAGGCGGATTCTTTATGAATGGTTGGCTGAGCAGTGGTTATTCATAAAGAAGACTGTTGAAAAGTTTTCACAGTAATGGCTTGAGAACCTCGGCAAAATAGTCGATCGTCGGTCGCAGGCCCTGCTCAAGCGTAATCTTCGGTTCCCAGCCAAGTTTTTCTCTCGCGAGAGTAATGTCCGGTTGCCGTTGTTTCGGGTCATCCGCCGGCAGAGTCACAAAGGAAATTTTCGATTGTGATTGGGTCATGCCAATGATCTTTTGGGCCAGTTCGAGGATGGTAAATTCCCCGGGATTGCCGGTATTTACAGGGCCGGTGAAGTCGTCGGGGGAGTCCATGAGGCGAACGAAAACCTCAATGAGGTCATCGACGTAGCAGAAGGATCTGGTCTGGTTGCCCTCGCCGTAGATGGTGATCGGCTTATTCTGCAGGGCTTGGACGATGAAATTGGAGACAACCCGACCATCGTTTGGGTGCATGCGCGGGCCGTAGGTGTTGAAGATCCTGGCGACTTTTATGCGCAGGCGATGCTGCCGGTGGTAGTCGAAAAAAAGCGTCTCGGCGCAGCGCTTCCCTTCATCGTAACAGGAACGGATGCCTGTCGGATTGACATTGCCCCAATAGCTTTCCGGTTGCGGGTGGATCTCCGGGTCGCCGTAGACCTCACTGGTCGAGGCCTGGAAGATCTTGGCCTTGATCCGTTTGGCGAGGCCGAGCATGTTGATGGCGCCGTGGACCGAGGTCTTGGTGGTCTGCACCGGATCATGCTGGTAGTGAATCGGCGAGGCCGGGCAGGCGAGATTATAGATTTCATCGACCTCGATATAGAGCGGAAAGGTGACGTCGTGGCGGATCAGCTCAAATCGGGAATTGCCCAGGAGATGGCGGATATTCGGCTTGGCGCCGGTGAAAAAATTGTCGATGCACAGTACCTCATGGCCATCGTTTAAAAGCCTTTCGCATAAATGCGAGCCGAGAAAGCCGGCGCCGCCGGTTACTGCTATCCGCTTGTTGCTATGCATGGTTAGTCTCTTGTTGTTGAATATCAATGGTGCATGCTTGTCAGGAGCAAGCCCGGCGCTGACAATAAACCAAAGCCTTGCCGATTGCAAATTTATCCGGATTTTTTCCGGCGATGGCGCATGACCCGGTATTTCGGTTCGACCGTCAGGCCATCCACTTCGCCAAGAATCTGCAGGTAGGCAGAATAGCGGTCGTTGTTGATCGCTCCTGCAGCAAGGAGTTCACTAACGGCGCAGCCCGGTTCGTCGCGGTGCCGGCAATCGCGAAAGCGGCAACCTCTTTCCCGTGCCTGTTCAAATCCTGGAAAAAACAAAGCGAGCTGCCGAGCGGTGATCGCTACCAGGCCGAAATCGTTGAAGCCCGGGGAATCGACCAGTTCCCCCCCGCCCGGCAGGGTATGCAGGGTGGAGACGGTGGTGGTGTGTCGACCGCGCTTTGAGGTCTCATTGATTTCCCCGGTCTGGAGGCCAAGATCGGGTAGGAGGCCGTTGAGGATGGAACTTTTGCCGACGCCGGTCGTGCCGACAAAAATGCCGCGGAGCCCTTTGCCGAACAGCCCCCCGAGTTGCGACAAACCGGCACCAGTGATGGCGCTGAGGGAAATCGTCGTCAGCGACTCGTCGTATATTGACAGGATTTCCGCGCGATAGGCGGCGGTGCAGGGCAGATCTTCCTTGTTGATGATAAGGATCGGTCTGAGCCCTGCGGCCCTTGCGGCAACAATCGCCCGATCGATGAAACCCGGCGGCGGCAGCGGCTCGCAGGAGACGACGATACCGAGGAGGTCGAGATTGGCACCGACCAGGTGCACGCCGCCGCGGGCATCCATGCGCGACAGTTCCGATTTTCTCTCCAGCCGGGTGAGGATTTCATCCCGAATCATTACCCGGTCGCCGACTACGTGCCCGGAGCTGCGTTTTACCCGGATCATTCGGCGCTCACCCACTGCCGCAAAAAAGACCTCAACCGCTACCCCATAGTGGGCGACGATAAGTCCTGCCTCACTTGTATCGGCGATCTGTGTTGTTTTCAAATTTTTCCTTGATTGGCCATTGGTGGATAATTTATTCGAGGTATTATACAATCTTTTCCATTAGAGTTAAGATTATTTATTTTCAAGGAGCAAGCCATGTTTTTAGATCTCTTAAAAAAACGCAGGAGTATCCGGCAATTCACCGAGCAGCCGGTAGAAAAGGAAAAAATCGACCTGCTGGTCGAGGCCATGCTGCGGTCGCCCTCATCCCGCGGCCTCAACCCCTGGGAGTTTGTGGTGGTTACCGATCGCCTGCTTGTCGACGATCTTGCCAAAGCCAAGGCGCATGGCTCGTCCTTTATGAAAAACGGGCCATTGGCGATTGTCGTTTGCGGCGATCCCGCAAGAGGCGATGTGTGGGTGGAGGACTGTTCGATCGCCGCCCTGATCATCCATTTGGCGGCAACCGATTTAGGCCTCGGCAGCTGCTGGATTCAGATCCGTATGCGGGATCATGACGGCAAGATCACCGCCGAGGAGTATGTGAAAAAGCTCCTGGGCCTGAGGGAAAACCTGACGGTCGAGGCGATCATCGCCATCGGCTACCCGAAGGAGGAGAAACTTGGGCATGCGCTGGCCTCTTTGCCTTTTGATAAGGTGCGGTATTTGTAGAGAGGTTAGGGGTTAGGCGTTAGGGGTGAGGGGTAATATTGGTGGTGATTTTTGGAGGTGGGGTATGACATATTTCCACGATCCCGATCCGCAGGAAACCGAGGACTGGCTCGACTCTCTGGCGGCGTTGATTGCCAGGGAAGGCGGCGAAAAGGCCGACTATCTGCTCGGGCGGTTGACCGCAAGGGCGCGGGAACTGGGCGTCTCGACCTCTCCCGGCCTTCTCACGCCCTACTGCAATACCATTTTGCCGCCGCAGGAGGAGCGTATCCCCGGCGATTCGCTCCTTGCCAGAAACGTTGCCGCCTATGTGCGCTGGAACGCCATGGCCATGGTGGCGCGGGCCAATAAAGAGGGCAGGGGCTTAGGTGGCCATATTGCCACCTATACCTCGGTTTCGGCGATGTACGAGGTCGGCTTCAACTGGTTTTTTCGTGGGCCGAAGGCGGGGTCCGGCGCCGACATGATCTACTTCCAAGGCCACAGTTCGCCGGGCGTGTATGCCCGCGCCTTCGTTGAAGGTCGGCTGGACGAGGAACATCTGGCCAATTTTCGCCAGGAGGTCGGCGGTCACGGCCTGTCTTCCTATCCCCACCCCTGGCTGATGCCGGACTTCTGGCAGTTCCCGACGGTCTCCATGGGCCTTGGCCCGATGGCCGCCATCTACCAGGCCCGGTTCATGCGCTATATGGACAGCCGCGGCCTGAAGGCGGCCTGGGATCGTAAGGTCTGGGTATTCATGGGCGACGGCGAGTCGGATGAACCGGAAGCCCTTGGCGCCCTGTCGCTTGCCGCCCGCGAGAACCTCGACAATCTCATCGTTGTCGTCAACTGCAACCTGCAGCGCCTCGACGGGCCGGTGCGCGGCAACGGCAAGATCATCCAGGAGTTGGAGGGGCGTTTTCGCGGTGCCGGCTGGCATGTCATCAAACTCATCTGGGGCAGCGAATGGGACATCATCTGGCAGCGCGATAAGGAGGGCCTCTTGCTGAAAAAATTCGGCACCATGGTCGACGGCGATTTTCAGACCATTCGCGCCCGGGGGCCGGAGTATCTGCGCCACAAGGTCTTCGGCGACGATCCCCGGCTCATGGCCCTGGTCGAGGATATCAGTGACCAGCAGTTGTGGCAAATGAGCCGAGGCGGTCATGATCCGCGCAAGGTCTACGCCGCCTATTCGGCGGCCATGCGTTATAAGGGCAAGCCCACCGTCCTGTTGATCAAGACCATCAAGGGTTTCGGCATGGGCCAGGCCGGCGAATCGGTGATGGTCGCCCATAATGTGAAGAAGATGGACGTCGAGTCGCTGAAGGAATTTCGCGACCGTTTCCATGTGCCGCTGGCCGACGACCAGCTGGCCGACCTGCCCTTTATCCGGCCGCCGGCGGGCAGTCCGGAGGCGCGCTTCCTGGAGGAGCGCCGCGCCGCCCTTGGCGGTCCGGTGCCCTTCCGGGAAACCACCTCTCCGCTGCTTCCCGCCCCGCCCCTTGCGGCTTTCAAGGCGCTCCTTGCCGACTCGGGCGACCGCGAACTGTCGACCACCATGGCCTTCGTCCGGCTCCTCGGCATCCTGGTAAAGGATAAGGACATTGGCAGACATATCGTCCCCATCATCCCCGACGAGGCGCGAACCTTCGGCATGGAAGGCCTGTTCCGCCAGCTGGGCATCTACGCCCCCGGCGGCCAGTTGTACGAACCGCAGGATTCCGAGACCGTCTCCTGGTACCGGGAGGATAGTCAGGGCCAGATTCTCGAAGAGGGGATCACCGAGGCCGGGGCCATCTCCTCGTGGCTGGCGGCGGCCACCGCCCATACGGGCTACGGCGTGCCGATGATCCCCTTTTATACCTTCTACTCGATGTTCGGCTTTCAGCGGATCGGCGATCAGCTGTGGGCCGCCGGCGACAGCCGGGCCAGGGGCTTTCTCATGGGTGCGACCGCCGGCCGCACCACCTTGAACGGCGAGGGCCTGCAGCATCAGGACGGCCAGGCCCTGCTTTCTGCCTCGACCTTGCCCACCTGTCAGGCCTACGACCCGACCTTCAGCTACGAGGTCGCGGTTCTCGTTCGCCAGGGTATCGAGCGGATGTTTACAGAGGGGCAGGATATCTTTTATTATATCACCCTGCAAAACGAGAACTACCATCATCCGCAGATGCCGGAAGGGGTGGAGGAGGGGATTGGCCGCGGCATGTATCTTTTTCGCCAGGGGCAGGTGGCGGGGCCGGTCGTGCAACTCATGGGCTCTGGCACCATCCTCCGCGAAGTCATTGCCGCCGCCGATCTGCTGGCTGAGGATTTCGGAGTGCGGGCCGATGTCTGGTCCATTCTCGGGGTCAATCAACTGCACCGGGAAGGGATGATCCTCGACGACTGGAATCGCGCCCATCCGCAGGGACCGAAGCGGCGGAGCTACGTCGAAGAGATGCTCGACGGCAGCGAGGGGCCGGTGGTCATCAGCACCGATTATGTGCGCGCCTATCCCGAACAGCTGCGGCGGTTTATCCACCGACCGCTGACCATTCTCGGCACCGACGGCTACGGCCGGAGCGATAGCCGGGCGGTGCTGCGCCGCTTTTTCCGGGTCGACCGGCATCATATCGTCATCGCTGCTCTTACAAGTCTTGCCGGCGAAGGCAAAGTGGCGCAGACAACAGTGGTTGAGGCTCTGCAAAAATATGCAATTAACCCGGATACGCCGAGCGCGGTCTGCAGCTAAGGAGAAGGGATAATGACCATAGAAAAGATACGCATTCCCGATTTCGGCGATGTGCAGAAGATTACCGTGGTCGAGGTCTTTATTGCCCCCGGCGACCAAATAGCTCTGGAGGCCCCGCTCCTGACTCTTGAGAGTGAGAAGGCGGTCATGGATATCCCTTCGCCCTTTGCCGGAGTTGTCAAGGAGGTACTGGTGCACGAGAACGATGTGGTCGGTAGCGGCGATATCATCGCCCTTATCGAAACGGAGGCCGCGGCAACAGAAGCACCGGTGGAACAGGCTGTGGTCGTAGAGGAGCCGATTGCGGCAACAGCCGGGCAGTCCGATCACCCTTCCTCGGCGCATGCGACCCCCTCGGTGCGGGCCTTCGCTAGGGAGCAGCAGGTGGAGCTTGCCGGGATCATCGGCACGGGGCCGGGGGGGCGGATTTTGCGAGAAGACGTTTTGGCGATGCTTGCACCGCAGGCTGAAGCCCAGCCAAGCAGCGATAGCAGGACGGCCGCACCGACCCAAGCCCCCCTCGAAGATTTCAGCAAATACGGGCCTGTTGAAGAGGTCGCCCTGGGGCGTATGCAAAAAATCGCCGGGCCGCATCTACATCACAGCTGGATCACTATTCCCCATGTGACCCATTTCGATGAGGCGGATATCACCGAGCTGGAGAGGTTTAGAAAAGAATTGAACGACAGTCTGGGCGAGGGCGAGGCCGCTTACAGCCCTCTGGTCTTTGTCATCAAGGCGGTGGCCGCGACCCTCAAGGCCTTCCCGTCCTTCAACAGCTCGCTTCTGCCAGGCGGTGAAAAAATTGTCCTGAAAAAATACTATCACCTCGGCATCGCCGTCGATACGCCGGGCGGCCTGGTGGTGCCGGTGCTGCGAGATGCCGATAAAAAGGGCTTTCGCGATATTGCCGGTGAGCTGAAGAGGCTCTCTGCTAATGCCCGGTCCGGAAAATCGGCGATCCCCGATATGCAGGGCGCGACCTTCACCATTTCCAGCCTGGGCGGCATCGGCGGCAGCGGTTTCACCCCGCTTGTCAGCCTTCCGCAGGTGGCGATTCTCGGGCTTTCGCGGAGCGCCATGCGACCGGTCTGGGACGGACAGCAGTTTGTGCCGCGGCTGCTTTTGCCCTTCTCGCTCTCCTACGATCACCGGGTGATCGACGGGGCGGAGGCGGCGCGGTTCTGCCGGGTCCTGCGACAAAATCTCGAAGATTTGAAAAGAATCATGCTATAAGGAGCAAAGAATGAGCGAAATAAAAAAATACGATGTCCTGGTCCTGGGGGGTGGTCCCGGTGGCTATACCGCCGCCTTTCGTGCCGCCGACCTTGGTCTTGCTGTCTGCCTCGTCGAAAAAGAGGAGCGGCTCGGCGGGGTTTGCCTGAACGTCGGCTGCATTCCCTCAAAGACCCTGTTGCATGCCGCAGCGGTTATCGAGGAGGCGGCTGCCGCCGCCGAATTCGGCGTCGATTTTGCCGCGCCGCAGGTTGACCTGGAAAGACTCCGGGCGAAGAAGAACGCAGTCATCGGCCAACTCACCGCGGGTCTTGACGGTCTCTGCTTGGCGCGAAAAATCACCCGTCTGACCGGTAAGGGGGCCTTCAAGGACCGCTCCACCTTGGTGGTGTCCGGTGCGGTCGGGGAGCAGGAGGTGCAGTTTGTCAACGCCATCATCGCCACCGGCTCGCGGCCCTTCGTCCTGACCAATATTCCTGATGATCCGCGCATCTGGGATTCGACCGCCGCCCTGCAGCTGACCACGGTGCCGAAACGGCTGCTGATCATCGGCGGCGGCATCATTGGTCTGGAAATGGCCCAGATCTACAGCGCCCTCGGCTCGCAGATCACCATCGTCGAAATGCTGGAGCAGATCATCCCGCCGGCCGATAAGGACCTCATCCAACCGCTCTTTTTGAAGTTGAAAAAGCAGTATACCATTCTCACCAAGACCAAGGTGACGGAGGTTCGCCCGACCGCGGACTGCGTCGAAGTGAAACTTGAAGGCGCAAACGTTCCGGAAGGCGGCCAGTTCGACGCGGTGCTGGTGGCGGTCGGGCGGCGCCCCAACACCGCCGACATGGGCTTTGAGGGCATGGGCCTGCAACTCACCGACCGCGGCTTTCTCCAGGTCAACGAACGGCAGGAGACAAACATCCCCCATATCTACGGCATCGGCGACGTGGTCGGTGAACCGATGCTTGCCCACAAGGCCACCCATCAGGGCAAGGTCGCCGCCGAGGTCATCGCCGGGCATAAGGCGGCCTTTGCTCCGATGACCATCCCCTCCGTCGCCTACACCAACCCGGAGGTCGCCTGGATGGGGCTGACCGAGAAGGAGGCCAAGGCGAAAAACATCGAGTTCGATAAGGGCAAATTCCCCTGGGGCGCAAGCGGCAGGGCCCTCAGCGCTGGGGCACAGACCGGGGTGACCAAAGTTCTTTTCGATAAAGAGAGCGGACGGATAATCGGTGCCGGCATCTGCGGAGCCAATGCCGGTGAGTTGATCCACGAAGCGGTACTGGCCCTTGAGATGGGCGCCAACGCCGAGGATATCAGCCGGACCGTCCATGCCCATCCGACGCTTGCCGAAACCTTTGCCTTTGCCGCCGAGATTGTCGATGGCTCGATCACCGATGTCCTGCCGCCAAAGCAGAAATAGCCTCCTCGCCCGGCCACCCTTTTTTATCCGCCGATGAACCTGACCGAAGAGCAACAGCGCATCATCAACCATAGTGGCGGCCATGCCCGGGTCAGTGCGGTGGCCGGGTCCGGCAAGACCACGACCATGGTCGAGCGGATCGGCCATCTGCTGCGCCAGGGGGCCGTCGCCGAACACTTGCTGGTTTTGATGTTCAACAAATCGGCGCGAAATTCCTTTGCCGATTCGATGGCGAAAAACCTCGGCGACCTCGGTTGCCGCCTGCCCGAGGTGCGCACCTTTCATTCCCTCGGCCTGCGGTTGGTGGGCAGTTTCACCAAACGCGGGGCGCTGCCGGCCTTTCGCCTGGTGACCGAGGAATATTCTCTCGAACGTTTGGCTCGGCAGGTGGTCAACGAGATCTATAAGGAGGAGTTTGAGGGCTGGCCGTCGGGCGAGGAGGTTGAGGAATTCCTCACCTTTCTTGACCGGGTGAAGGGGACGGTGCTCGGTGCCGGGGAGGTTCTCGCGGGCTCGGGGATGCCCGCCCGCTACGGCTATTTCGTCCAGGCCTTCGATCTTTTTGAGAAGGTGCGGCGCGAGCAGAAGATCCGTTTCTACGCCGATCTCATCCACGAACCGCTCATGGCCATGCGCGCCGATCCGGGCCTTGCCGCCTGGGTCGCCGACCGGGTCGAGCATATCATCGTCGATGAATATCAGGATATCAACGAGGCGCAGCAGCAGTTGTTGAAGCTTCTCGCCGGGCGGCGGGCAAAGGTCATGGTGGTCGGCGATGTCGATCAGTGCATCTACGAATGGCGGGGCGCCCAGCCGGAATATATTACCAGCCGGTTTCAAAAGGATTTTCCCAGTCCGGTCAACTATCTTCTTTCCTACACCTTTCGCTATGGCCACGGGCTATCGCTTGCCGCCAACCACCTCATTGCCAACAACCGCAAACGCGACCGGAAATTTTGCATCTCCCACGCGGTGACGCCAAATACCGGGATTTTCTGCCTTGAGGAGCAGGACAAGTTTGCCGGTAAGCAGCAAAATAAACTGCAGCACCCGGTGCTCACGGTTCTCGGCGATTGGCTGGGGGAAGGCCGCATCCTTGCCGAGGCGGTGGTGCTGGTGCGGCTCTTTGCCCAGAGTGTGCCGGTTGAACTGGCGCTCCTTGAAGCGGGTATTGCCTATCGGTTGGAGGGCAACAATCAGGTTTTCGACTGTCCGGAGATACTGGCGCTCACCGGATACCTGCAGCTTGTGATCGGCACGCTTGAAAGTGAAGATCTGCCGACCCGAACGGGAACGCTTCTTGCCATGCTTTCCCAGCCGCATATGGGTCTGAAACGCGAGGAGCTGGAGGCGCTGGCCCGGGCAATTGCCGAAAGACCTTCTGCCGCCCCGGAGGTATTGAACCGTTGGGGCGGCAGGGAGCTGCCCCCCTTCCTGCAAAAACGCTTTGCCGATACCGCGGAAAACTGGCGTCAGCTGGCCAAGCTGCCGCACCCCGGCAGCGCCGCCGGCCTTTTGAAAACCATTGTCGAAAAGCTAAAACTCTACGATTTCTACGACACCTTTTCGGCACGCACGGCCACCGCCGAAAACAGGGTAAAGACCTGTCAGGCCTTTATCGATTTCGCCGCCGGGCAGCAATTATCGGTCCCGGAGTTGCTAACCAAGATCGCCGGCTTTAAAGAGGCCGGTCGGACCCGCACTCCGGGCAGCCTGTTGATCACCTCGGTGCACCGGGCCAAAGGCCTGGAATGGCCGCTGGTAATCCTGCCGGGTCTGGAGGAAGGCTCCTTCCCCTTTTATCGCGAGCAGGGGGGCGAGATGGTGGAGCTTGAGGACGAACGCCGCCTGTTCTACGTGGCGATGACCAGGGCGATCGAACGGGTGGTGTTCATCCATCCGGCCGATGCCCGTTTCCGGCGCAGTATGGCCAGAGGCTGCACCAAGTATCCGGGGCATCCGGCCCGCGCCAGCCGCTTTCTCTATGAGGCCAACCCCGGACCTTCGGCGAATCTTGGCGCACTGCTCCACGGGCAGGCGCCGATGAAAAAACAAGCCCTGGGTGGAGGAGATAGAGGGATTATCGAGGCCTATCTCAAGGCGGTCGGGGGCAGTGTGGAACTCACCGCGTCCGGGCAAGAGCAGGCACCGCCCGAGAGGACCGTCGGCAAGATCCTCGACATCGCCGACATCGCCGAAGGGCTGCGGGTTTGGCATGCGATTTTTGGTGCAGGCACGGTGACCCAGGTTATGGACCGAAAACAGGGGCGGCTGAAGGTCGAATTCGACGAGCATGGCCAGACCATTCTCCTCGCCGGCTATGCCAAATTGCAACAGTTATGATTGGCAAGGACGAGGCTCGGTCTGTTCGAAGCCATCAGCCCCGATAAGCGGCGGTATACTCCCTGAACAATTCCATGATTCTCAAAGTCCGACTGCCAGGTTGTCCACTGCCGATACTTAGCGAATCGATGCTTATCACCGGTGCCACCTCTTTTGTCGAAGAGGTCAGGAAGGCCTCGTCAAGGAGGCGAACCTCATCCCTGTGCAGGTGCCGTTCTTCGACGGTGAATTCCCTGCGCGCCAGCTCAAGGACCACCTGGCGCGTAATGCCGGGCAGGATCCGGTCGCAGGGCGGGGTGATGAAGGTGTTGCCACGCAGGGCAAAAAGATTGGAGGTGGTCCCCTCCAGCAGATAGCCGTCCCGATCGACGTACACCGCCTCGATGGCCTGTCTGCTGCGAGCCTCAGCCTGACAGAGAATGGCCGGGATGTAGTTAATCGATTTGGCGCCCGGCATGAAACGTTCCACATGGCAGGTGACGATTTTGGCCCCAGCGGTATACCACTCTGCCGGCATGGGTTTGACGGCGCCGACCATTACCAGAAGCCTAGGGGAAGTGCCCGGCGTAATACCGTCCGGGCTTAGGCCGCCGGTTACGACAATGCGGATATTGCTCTCAAGGTGGTTGTTCCGGGCCAGGGTCTCTCTGACGATCTCGGCCAGAGCGGCCTGCGAGTGCGGCAGTTGCAGGCCGATCAGTCGTGCCGAGCGCTGCAGGCGCAGGAGGTGATCCTCCAAGTGAAACGGCACGCCGTTATAGGTCCGGAGAAAATCAAAAATTCCGTAACCCCGGAGTACGGAAAGATCGTCCACGGGGATTACCGCCTGGTGCTCTTCGACGAATTGACCGTCGACGTAATAAATATTCATGGTTGTATCCTTTCATTCAGTAAAGGGCGGTTCTTGCCCCTTTGCCTTGCAGTTTTCAATATGTTTTTCAACCGCTTGCCGGAAGCTTGTCTCAAGCTCCTCAAAGCTGTTTCCGTGGTAGGCGATCGCCTCATCGAGAAAGAGAATTCTGCCATACAAGGAATAGTCGCTGGTATTTACCTCGATAGTTCCGTGGTATCCTTTATGCACTACGGTCTTCTGTGCCACAACTGCTCTCCCTGGGTATGTATTTGACCATTGGTTGCCCGGCAAGTCGCCGGCAAAGCAACAGCCGGTTGAGAAATCTCTGAAAAAGGTGTAAGGGAGGGATTGCCAATTTACCCACCCTCCCTCTCTCGCCGGAGTCTGCCGTGATCATCCTCAACTCGCTGTTTCCCATTTTTGCCCTGCTTCTCCTCGGTGCTGTCTTGAAACGCATGGGGCTGACGGATGCTCATTTCCTTAAGATCTCCGACCGGCTTATCTACTATTTCTTTTTTCCGCTCATGCTGTTCAGGGAAATCGGTGGGGCGTCCCTCGACAAAGGTATTGATTGGAATTTTTGCCTGGCCTGTTTCTCGGTTCTTTTGGCCATGTTTTTCCTCAGTACCCTGGTCATCAAGCTGCTGCCCGTTGCCGACTATCAGGCCGGTTCTTTTTCCCAGAGCTGCTACCGCTTCAACACCTATATCGGGGTTGCCGTAATTGTCAACAGCCTTGGCACCGAGGGAGTGAAATATTTCGGCATCATGATCGGTTTCACCATTCCCTTCATCAATCTTTTTGCCGTCTCGACCTGTATCTGGTTTTCCGGGCAGGATGTCGGTTTTAAGCGACGGCTTGGTATTGTCGGTCGCGCACTTGTTGCCAATCCTTTGATTCTCGGCTGCCTGGCGGGTATCTTCTATTCCCGGACGTTCGGCAGTTTTCCGGTGTTTATAAATAATTCCATGGCCTTGATCTCATCGGTGGCCCTGCCTCTGGCCCTGATTTCGATTGGCGGGGCCTTGACCTTTACCGGGGTTCGGGGCAATTTGGCCCCGGCCTTGCTCTCGGCATTCTTGAAACTGGCGGTTCTGCCGGCGTTCGGCTGGCTGTTTTTTGCTCTCTTTCATGTCACCGGACTGCCCTTCAAGGTCGGCATGATCTTTCTTGCCCTGCCGGCATCTACAGCCATTTACATACTTTCCTCGCAGATGAACAGCGATATCAATCTGGCCTCGGCGGCGATCGTCGTTTCCACATTGCTGTCCTTCCTTTCCCTGTCGGTGGTCCTCCTCCTCTAGGTTCGAGATCCGAACATGAAGAAACATAGGCCATGTTACACCGCAGCAAGGGGTCTTTTCAATCGGATCTTTGGCTTGCGGTGATTATCGTAACTTATGGCGGCAAACGGGTAATTATTTTCGTTCCGGGGCTGGCTCTTCCCTCTATTGGAATATATAATGGGTGATGGCAGGGTGATGTGTGGGAAAAGGATTTTTAGCACTGATAATTGATCTGCTGTTTCGTCTGCCTACAAGGGAGGGCTTCTAGAAAAACCAAAAAAATTCAACCACCATGAAAGGAGTAGAGCATGAGAGGCACATACGAAGCATACATCCTGGTAAAGGTGAAGGGCGGTTGGCAATATGTCTGTGCTTTGAATCGGCCGAAAAAAGGTCAAATCAATTTTGACCAGCTGAGCTACCGGGAAAAGCAGGAATACCTGCAAAGTCGGGTAATCTGGAATTGACTGCCGGTAAAGTTAAATATAAAAAGGGCCTTACCCCGGTTGGATCGGGGTAAGGCCCTTTTTTGTTAGTGGGCGGCTTTGGAATATTATGAACTGCAGGAAAGCATGGAACAACCCGCCCGGTTGCGTGCCCAGTCCGGGCGTTTTGCGGCAAAATGCGCCTTCTCCGGCTGCTCGTCGTAGGGATTGCGGAGAAGCTCAAGGAGTTCCCCCACCAGGGCAAAATCCCCGGCTTCCGCCCGGTCGATGGCCAGTTGGGCAAGGTAGTTGCGCAGCACATACTTGGGGTTGGTGCTGTTCATTCGCTGCCTCCTTTCTTCTTCCGCCCCCTTGTCTTGTTGTGCCCGGTGAAGATAGCTTCTGAGCCATCCGTTCATGTTGATCCGGTAGGCATCGGAGAGCTGTTCCGGTCGGTAATAGGCGTCGAGGAGAGGCTCCGGGAGGACGGTTCCCTCGGGGATTTGTCGGCCGACCGGCAACGTCGCCAGGTTTCGGAAGAAGATGGTCATGTCGGTCTCGACCTGCGGCAGGATGGTCACCAGCTCCTTTATGAGAGGGTCATCCGTGCTCCTTTCGAAGGCCTTAAACCCGAGCTTTTTCGCCATCATCTCGTTCCAACCGGCGAGAAACTGCGCATTGTATTCGGCGAGGGCCTCTTGCAAGGGTTCGACCCTGCCTATCAGGGGATAGATGGCGTTTGCCAGTTGCAGCAGATTCCATTGGCCGATATGCGGCTGGTTGTTGAAGCTGTAGCGGCGACTCTCAGCATCGGTGGTGTTGGGGGTCCAGTCGGGGGCAAAATCCTCCAGCCAGCCGTACGGGCCGTAATCGATGGTGAGGCCGAGAATCGACATATTGTCGGTATTCATCACCCCGTGCACGAAGCCGACCCGCATCCAGTGGATGACCATAGCGGCAGTGCTGCGGCAAATCTCGGCAAACCACTCGGCATAGCTTGCCGGCGACGGGGGGCCAAGGTCTGGAAAATCGCTGCGAAGGGTAAAAGCGACCAGCCGTTGCAGCAGGGCCGTTTCGCCCCTTGCGGCAAGAATCTCGAAATTGCCGAATCTAAGAAAGGATGGGGCGACCCGGCAAACCACCGCCCCCGGCTCGTCTTTCGGATGGCCGTCGTAAAACATATCCCGCTCGACCAACTCCCCGGTTGCGATGACACTTAAGGCGCGGGTGGTGGGAATGCCGAGATGGAACATCGCCTCGCTGCAGAGAAATTCCCGGATCGACGAACGGAGAACGGCCAGACCGTCGGCCCGTCGCGAATAGGGGGTAGGCCCCGCGCCCTTCAGCTGAAGGGTCCAATGTTCCCGGCGGTGGTTGACAATTTCCCCCAAATTTATCGCCCGTCCGTCGCCCAATTGCCCGGCCCAGCTGCCGAACTGATGGCCGCCGTAACACATGGCCATCGGGTCCATGCCGGGCAGCACCTTGTTGCCGACAAATATTTCGGTGAATTCCGGCGACAAACAGGCGGGCTCGGCGAGATCCAGCAATTCCGCGACCTCGCGGCTGTAGGCGACCAGTCGCGGGGCCGACACCCTGGTCGGCATGACCCGTGAATAGCAGGCGCCGTGCACCTGGCGGCGGTGATTGTCGGTTTGCGGGTCGGCCGGCAGATCACCGGTAAAGCGGTTGTCAAAGACCAGCGATGCAAGGGTCCTATGGTGAATCGGCATATTCATTTATGCAACTCTCTAACTGAAGAAAGCCTTGGGTTAAGGCGCGTGGAACCATTTCGGCAATCATTCGCAAGAGACTCTAAGCATACCACAATGTGGCGGCAAGGGGCGAGTGGAGTTCCTGGAAGCTATCGTTAAAGACAGAAGGTGGCGGTTTCGTCGGAAAGAGTTGCTACAATCGGTAACAAGGGTTATTTGTTTATCAAAATGCCGGACGTAAAGAGAGACTTGCGATGAAAAAGGAGTTGAGTGACTGATGATAGTTCGAATTTGCGTAGCGATTTTCACCTCCTTGGCCGGCGGGCTCTGTTATCTGACCGGCCTGACAAGGCTGATGACCGCCTTTCTCCTCGGATTTGGTGCGGTCTGTTCGTTTTTGCTGGGAGTTCTCTTTGTCTTGCCGGTTAACGCCAATCGCCTGTTTTTTCCGATTTACGAAAAGGTCCCCGCCTGGCCGTATTTTTTGGTTGGAGCCGCCCTTGCCGGGATGATTCCGGCACTCTTCCTGCTGAAACCAAAACCCGCGATAGTCGAGGAGGTCGCAGCCGTCCACTTCAAATACTTGTTCGGAGCAGTTGGCGGCTACCTCGTCAGCCTGTTTGCTTCGTCGGTCTACTGGTTCCCGTCCGATGTGGTACGCCGGTCAGCCGATACCCAGGCTTTGGCTTCCGAGGTACTTTTCGGCACCTGTCTATTTCTCGTCGGCGTCACCATCTCCTGCGGTCTTTTTTACCGGGCCTCAAAAGGCTGTTCGGAGCGGCATCCCGATCTCATGCGACGGTTCGTACTCGGCCTCTTTGCCGTTTTCCAGCTCGACAAGATGCCGCTTCTCGTCGCCTACCTGCTCATCTATTCTCCGGAGACCGGGGTGATTTTCCCCAACCTGGCGGCACTGGCCCTATCCTCCTACATTCCAGTCGGTCTCTTTTTGTTGCTGACAACCCGAGATTCGCAGGTGATGTGAGCGTTTCTCCGAATACACTTCTTCTGCCTGCGGCTAGCCGTCAACAACTTTTAAGTTTTTGGGGAGAACAGGGCGATAACCTTTTCCAGTTTTTCAGCTATTGCCGCCAGGGCAAGTGCTGCCGGAGCATGCGGATGCAGCTCGCAGATCGGTATAAATGCTTTAAGGGCATCGTCGATTTTGCCGTCCTCGGGAATGTCTCCGAGTTCCGGGATATCGATCCCCAAATACTTCGTCACCATCTTTCGCAGCTTGAATTTGTTGACTCGCCCGCCGGCGCTGTCCCGGTTGACAAGGAGCAGGGGGTGGAAAAAACGCAGGCTCTCCTGCGCCTTTTCCCTTGCGCCCTCCCGGGTTTTTTCCGCCAGTTCGAACACCTCGCTGAGGGTGGCGAAGCGGTGACTTTTCAGGGCGATACCGACGTCGCTTTGCGACAGGAAAGATCCGAGCATCTTCCTGATGGTCGCCAGTTGCAGGAAGGTGTACATATCCATGATCGACGCCGGGTCCGGCAGGGTGATGCACATCTGCAGGTCGGAAAACATAAAAAAATCAAGGGCATGATAGTTGGTACCGGCACCGACATCAATGAGCATGACATCCGTCTTGACCGCCGCCAGGCTGCGCAGCAGGCGATGTTTCTCCTGATAGCCGATATTGGCGGTTTGCAGGGTGTGGCCGGTACCGGGAATGAACTGCAAGCCATGAAAGGAGTAGAAGGTGTGAATGACGTCGGATACCGAGCCTACCCGCCGGGTGAGAAAGTCGGTTAAGGTCCGTTTCGGTTCCAAGAGGCCAAGCAGGACATGGGCATCGGCACCACCGAGATCGAGATCGACCAGGCATACCTTCTTGCCCATTTTTGCAAGCAAAAGGGCGAGATTGACGATGACCATGGTTTTGCCGGTCCCGCCTTTTCCCGATCCTATTGAAATAGAAACCGCCATGGTCTTGGTATGTTCCCGTTAATTTTTCTGCCTTCGCAGGCGGATTGCATAAATATGCCGAGCCCTGGCACATACGGTCTTCAGATCGGTGCTGCTCCCCGGCGGCGCGCTCCACAGTTCCCAACCCTCTTTCGAGCGCAGAACAATTTTGCCGTTTTCAAAAGATAGCAGGGTATCCCCGAGGAGATCCTCCTTCTCCTCCTCGCGACGAACCGGAACCGGAGGCGCTACCGTCTTCCGGTTTTGGATACAGGCAGGGCAGAACTCTCTGTCGTCTTTACCAAAGAGATTGAGCACTCCTCCGCAGTCTTTACAAAATTGCATGCATTGTCCTCGCCGACGGGAGTGGTTGGCAGGTTTTGCCTCTGCCGATCGGATTCTTTCTGTAAAGTGTATCAAAGAAAAATTGCTTCGTCACTTTTTCGGCAAAAAAGCTGTGAAGTCGGGCGGTGTTCTTCGCCGACATCTTGTTTCTTGTCGGCAGCAGTGGCGGGAATATTTACCTTAGAATTCGGTGGGGGTGTCTACCGCTTGGTCGCGTTCCGGACCGCCTCGCCGAACATCGGCAGGGTAATGGCCAGATCGCCCTGGAAAAAGAAGTCCGGGAGCGGGAGACTGCCCCGTGAGCCTGGCACCGAGAGCGCCTGTTCCTGGTTGAATTCGTAGATCAAACCGCCCTGCTGCTTGACCAGTTCGGGCAGGCCGGCGGCTGGATAGACTTGGGCGGAAGTGCCTATGACCAGCAGGAGGTCGCAGTTTGTCAACAGCTCTTCAATGTGGTGCAGGCTGCGCACCGATTCGCCGAACAGGACAACATTCGGTTTGTAGGGATAGCTGCAGGAGTGGCAATGCGGCACTTCCTCCAGGTGGTAATGATCCTCGGTCACCGGTGTCACATGGCCGCATTGCAGGCAATGGAGGTGCTGGTGATCGCCATGAATTTCCAGAACCTTGCGACTGCCCGCCGCCTGGTGCAGATTATCGACATTTTGGGTGACCAGTCCCTGCAGTAAGCCGTCGTTTTCAAAGTCGGCAAGAACCTGGTGGGCACGGTTCGGCTTTTTGCCAAGCAGGCTGCGGCCCATCTCCCGGTAGAGTTGCCAGGCTTTTTGCGGGTTACTGAGGAAGACATCGAGCGTCGCATATTCATCCGGCGAGAACACCGACCAGAGCCCGCCCGGGCTGCGAAAATCGGCAATGCCGCTGCCGACCGAGATACCGGCACCGGTTAGGGCGACCGCCTTTTTTGCGGTCACGAATCTTGCCGCCGCCCGGGGAAGATGTTGCTGGTTTTTATCAGGGAGGATGGTTTGCATAAAGCACCTTCAGAGTATGGCTTGGGCTATGTATAAGGGTTGCTATCAGACTCATGCCCAAAAATGCCTTGCGAGACGAGCCGTCTCTTCCGGTTGGACGAAGGTCGCCATATCTCCGAGCATGACCTCAAAACCGGTATGGTCGTTACGCACCCAGGGCGCGTGATTCGATCGGGCTAGGATAATCGCCCGCATCTCGAAGCAATCATTGCCATCTTCAATTAAGAGCAGGCCGAAGTTGTAACCGTTCCGGCACAGGTTCCGATAGAATTTCTGGGTTTTAATAATCCCAAGGGCCAGGTTTTCCCAATCATTTTCCTGCAAGTGCTGAAACGAAGTGCAATCCGGAAGAATGCCCCATATTTCATAGAAACCTTCCGGGGCGAAGGCGGCCATCCATTGCCACTCTCCGGTATTGCCGAGATAGCGCCGGCCGTCCTCTCGCTCATGGCGAAGATAGTCGGTAAAAAGGCGTGAACCCCTTGCCTTGTAATACTCCGTTGCCCGAAGGCGTAAAAAGCGATGATGGTTTGCGGCAACCGTGTCGGCATTGATCTGCAGGTGCGGGTGGAGAAGTGAGCCGCCCGCTGAAGGCAGATGATTCTGGGTAATAGCCATGTACAGTGCCTGCGGATCGGTCGCCCGGATTCTGCGGAGATATTCGGCACAATTCAAGAAACTGTCCCGGTAGGAACGAACGGATGCCGTACCGATCTCAACGAAATGCTTATCGTCAAAGAGACTGACTGCGGAATAAGCACCATAAGGAAAAAGATTGGGAAAGAGCAGGGATTCGCCGCGGACAAGCCTTCCGGAAGGCGTCAGCTTTTCCATGCACTGCGGCGTTTTTACCGCCACTTGCGGTCGGCAGAACGGGCACTCGGCTTTCAGGTCGGCATCGGGCGGGGGCGGGGGTAGAGGTTCCGTTCCCTTTTCCTTCTCGCCGATACGACTGAGGGTAACTCGGCTGGTACGAAAGGTTATTGGATTGGTTCGGATCTCGATAGTCCGTTCCGCCTCGCAGCCATCAGGCGCGATAAACCGTGCCTTGACGGGTTCACTTGTGAAAAGAAGTTTCCGGTCCATTGTTTTCCTCTCCTCGTCGTTTTCCAAACCCTCGGCAATTTCGCCGGGCTGCAGATTGCTTCGGCCGCTAAAGTGCGTATTGTCGCAGGTGATAGCAGGAGCCTGTCAAGGTCAAGGTTTGTTAAAATCTAAGACTTGCCTTCAATCGCTTGGGTTGCGAAGAATTATCAGCAAGGAGTTCTGTGTACCTTTCCAATATATACAAGAAAAAGGGCTGCCGAGAGCAAGGCCATAATTCCCCCGAAATAAAACGGTGTGGCCGGACCAATGCGATCCCAGAGCAGACCGGCGACAATACTTGCGGGTAAGAGGGCAAGGCCGATGCACATATTGTAGATGCCGAAGGCCGTGGCCTTGAATGTCGGAGGGATTATAG
Source organism: uncultured delta proteobacterium (assembly GCA_903875445.1). Taxonomy (GTDB): domain Bacteria; phylum Desulfobacterota; class Desulfobulbia; order Desulfobulbales; family Desulfocapsaceae; genus Desulforhopalus_A. Next base: position 29,925 of record CAIQWD010000029.1, read on the forward strand.
TCGCCAGATATGCCTTTTGCACTCCCTCGGTGATGCCCATAAAAAGTCCATAGAGGCTGAACAGCACCCAGACCTGCAAGGTGGTTGTAGCAGCTGCAAAGCCAAAATAGACGATGGCGAAAAAAGCAAAGCCCAGAAGAAGAAGCCGTTTCTTGCCGAATCGGTCGGCTACCATACCGGCCGGCATGGCAGATAGCGAATAGACAAGATTGAAAACCAGGTAGACCGCCGGTATCATGACGGAAGGCACCCCGAGTTGTTCGGCCCTGAGAATGAGAAAGACATCGCTTGAATTGCCGATTGCAAAGAGCGTGGCGATGCCCATAAAAAACTTGAACCGCCAATCAAAATGGCTGAGAGATAGTTTTGGTTTTGGGTGATCGGCAGGGGTGCTCTTGGCGGTTTCGCTAATGAAGAAGACGATAAACAGCACGGCCAGCACCGCCGGGATCATCGAGAGCCAAAAGACAAGGCGATAATTATCGGCAAAAAGACCCAGGAGGAGAATTGCCAGCGATGGCCCAATGACTGCACCGAAGGTGTCCATGGAACGGTGAAAACCGAAGGCTTTGCCCAAAGAGCCTCGGTCGACGGATTCATCGATGAGGGCATCGCGCGGTGCGGTGCGGATGCCCTTGCCAAGGCGATCGACGAAGCGAAAGGCGAAAACCTGGGGCCAGGCCGACGCCAGTGCCACAAAGGGCCTGCTGAGTGTGGAAATGCCGTAACCGAGGGCCATCAGCCACTTGCGGCTGCCGATACGGTCGGAGTACATGCCGGAGAAAACCTTCAGGAGACTTGCAGTCGATTCGGCAATGCCCTCTATCAGTCCGATGACTGATTTGTTGACGCCGAGCACGTTGGCGAGAAACAGAGGGACCAGGGGATAGATCATTTCCGAACTGACATCCATCAAGAAACTGACCAGTCCCGCCATGATCACATTCTTGTTCAACCCAAGGGGTTTCATTTCTCTCCTGAAGTATCTATTTTTTAGACTTGGAGTGCAGGGTAATCCGTTCCACCACTTTTTGGTAATAGTCCTGCTGACCGGCAATATTGACCGGCGAAGAACGCTGAGCGTCAATTTTCATGAGGAGGACGTTCAGCTTTTTCATCTGCTTCAGCCGTTCGTGTTCATCCTCCGTGCAGGCAATGAGATCTTCGAGTTTTTTTACTTCCTTGCGTTCCTCGATTTCCGGCGGCAGATAGCCGCTGTTCTTGAGGATTTTATAGGCCATTTTCAGGTCATCGGGAACAAAACGGTCATCGTCCAAGGGCAGGGGCTTGTTCTTCCATTTCGGTGAGTTGAGGTCCCTCTCCTGCATGGCCTGGGCGATTTTTTGTTCCGCGATAAAGGAAAGCGGGTCCATGGTACCTCCGGTTACTGGTTTTCTGCGATGATATTAATCTAAGACACTCTGCAGCCACTCGGAAATGTCGCTTATCTGTTGCGGGCAGACCGAATGCTCCATCGGGTAGTTTTGGTAGCTGACCTGGTACCCCTCGGAGGTCAAACGGGCAGCCGCCTTGCGCCCAAGGGCCTCGGGGACGACCGGATCGTGGGTGCCGTGCTGGATCTTGATGGGGATTTTTTTGTTAGCCGGATTATAATCGAGGATATCGGCGGTCGCCAGGTAGGTGGACATGGCCAGCAGACCGCCGAGGGGGGTGGGATGGCTGAGTGCCAGATGATAGGCAACCGCTCCGCCCTGGGAAAATCCGGCGATGACCAGCCGCTTACCGGCGATTCCCCGGGCAAGTTCCCGGTCGACAAAAGCACCGATGGCCACCACTGAGGCGAGCAGTCCGGGCACATCGATCTTCCGGTCGATCTGCATTTCGAGAATGTCGTACCAGGCGGGCATGACAAAGCCGCCATTGACCGTCACCGGCATCGAGGGAGCATGGGGAAAGATAAAGCGTATGGCCATGGCACTCGGCAACCGCATCTGTTCGACGATGGGGGCAAAATCGTTGCCGTCCGCTCCCAGGCCGTGCAACCAGATGACTGTGCTGTCGGGTGTGGGGCGGGTTTCCAGTTCAATGGCCGGCAAAAGTGTCATGGTCTTCCTCTTGGTAATTGGGCTGCGAGTTATTGTCGCACGGCTGGGCTGAAAGAGACATTCCATGGTAGCATAATTGGGGCTCGATTCGCCATCTTTTAGAAGCTTGCAACGAAAATGGCTAGGGAGAAAGAGGGCGCGTCGAACCTCCCGGCTTCCTCTGTTGGGAGCTGAAATTGCTGATTTTTCGACCGGAAGGTGGTATCGTTTATTCCTTCGCAGGCGGCAAGGTCATTGTCGGCCGGCATATTTCAATATTCTCGGGGTGAAAGCATGAAGTTACAAGAAAGCCTCAAAGGCGATTTGAAGGTGGCCATGAAGGCCAAGGACAGCGACCGGACGTGGGCGATCCGCGTTCTCATCGGGGAATTCGGTCGTCAGGCGGAAAAGGAGCTGAGCGACGAGCAGGTTGTCGCCATCATTAAAAAACTGATCAAATCGGAGCGAGAGCTGCTGGTGGCGCAGGGCCGGGACAGCAGCCCCTTTCTCACCATCATGGAAGAGTATCTGCCGACGGCGGCCACTGAAGCAGAGATCCGCGCCTGGATCGAAGAGAATATCGATTTCTCCGCCTTTGCCAACCGGATGCAGGCGATGCGGCCGATCATGAATCATTTTGGCAGCGCCGCCGACGGCAATGTGGTGAAGAAAATCCTCCTGAGTTTTGCCTGAGCCCCATTATGACCGGGTAATCCCCAGTATGGTGTGCCAGATATCGTCCTGATTCCAGCGTTTAAGGATAAGAACCGGCTGGGTCACGAGAAACTCGAGGATTTTCTCGGCCTCGCTCCCCAGAAGGCCGGAGAGGATAAACCATTTCTGGCGGAGAAAGCCCTCGGTGCGCACCAGCTCCTTCATGACATCGAAATGGATATTGGCAACCAGGAGGTCGGTGGCAATGGCGGTGTGTTCTTCCGCTCGGCCGTTGACAACCAGGATGCGGTCGTCCAGCTGGTTGAGGGCGACGTTCTGCCGCGCGGTCCTGGCCGCCAGGTAGTTATAGTCGACGGCGATGATCCGCGGGCAGCCGAGCTTTGCCGCCGCCAGGGCGAGGATGCCGGTGCCCGAGCCCAGATCGAGCATGCTCTGCACCTTGTTGCCGGCACAGGCGATATCGATGGCCTCAAGGCAGGCCTGGGTCGTCGTGTGCATACCGTTGCCGAAGACCACTCCCGAATCGATGGTGATCGCCACCTCGTTTTCTCCGGGCGAGGCCTTGATCCAGGTGGGGTTGAGGAGAAACCGGCCGATGCGCACCGGTTCAACGGTGCCGCCCTGCCACTGGGCATAGGTCATTTGATATTCGTCGAGTAACCTTCGGCCGGGAAAATGGGCAAGAAGCTGTACTACCTTTTCATGCGCCGGCCGGGTAAAAAAGAGAAAGCTGAAGTCGTCCTCGACCCAGTTGCCGAGATAATGGTCGGCGGCAATCGGTTGATGGGCAGGAATAACCCCCTCTATGTAATAAATATAAAGGAGGGTGTCGGGGCGGAGAAGCGGACGTGGTTCCGGCATGGCGGCGGGTCGCTTAATATCTGATTTTGGTGAGAAAGCTCAGGACGCCGGTGACCATGGTTTTCACCTGCTCGGCGGGGATATCGTCGCTCTTCGACGCGGCGGCCTTGTCGTAGAGTTCCAGCCATGCAACTATTTCTTTATTTTCCTGCCGGGCGTAAATCTGTCTTTTATAGGCCTCGCCGGTCAATTGCAAGCCCTTCTTGGCAACCGCTTTGTTTTGGATTTCATTGAAGATTTTTATCCCTTTGGCGAGGCAGAGATTGCGCAGTTGTTTCTCCAGCACCGCACCGGCGATAATCGCTGCCGCTCGGAGATTATTTAAGTCAAGCTGCACTTTGGCCAGGTGCAGCATATCCGTCAATACGTCGCGGTTAATCGCTCCACTGGTGGTTTCCAGCCAATCGCCTTGAAGATCCTTCTCGGCTGCAGTGAGGATGCCGATGCCGCGGCGGGCTCGACTAGCGGTAGGGTGAGTGACCTCGGATTTGAAACTTTGGTGATAGGTGCTGTCCTGGCCAAAGACCCGGCCAAGGTAGGACAGGGCGGAGATCCTGAAATCGTGAAATTTTTCTTCATTCACAAGACTTTTTTGCTGGCTTTCTCCGGTCTCGGTGGCAATTACTTTTTCACCGTTCATTAAGATTGCCGCCAGCTGGGCAAGAAGCTCGTCCTGGTTTTTCATGGTCGTTGGCTGTTTTTCCGATTTGCTGAAGTGAATGTTTTTTATATTTTCCCTCATATACTCGCTGTGGGGGAAAATATCATCAGCGGATTCGCCGGACGCAAGTTTTTGTCTACGAGAAACAGGTGCATGTTTCTCGTTGCACTGCAAAAAAAGTGTTGCCATGGCCCGAACGTCTCTTTTGAGGGTTGAATTGGCGGCGATTCTTCCGACAACTGCACATGTTATGTTGCAGGGTGGCGATTCGCTCCGACTCATGCAGCCTCGGAGCCTTTGCCATTTACCCAAGCCTCCTCTCCCATTCCCTCCTTCGGCAAACACGAAATTTTCTTTAATACTGAGGTATTACCTGGAATCCTGCGGTAGGTTATTGTTTCTCTCGGGCATGGCAGATGGCGGAAGAATCGTTACTGCTGATTTTAATGAAACGGGCGATAGCATTGGCACAGAGCTTGCTTCTTCATATCCACGGAGTGTTTTGATAAGTAATAGAAATGTTGTTCACCTTTTTAAAATGGAGGTCTACTGTGACGAAGAATTTTAGAATGCTCTTTTTTGCCATGTTTGCCATACTGGCCCTTGGCCTGTGGCTGGAGCCCGCCTGGGCCGATAAACTGCAGGATGCTATTGGCGCAACACCCCAAGGGGTTGACAAGGGGCAGATTGACGCCGCCAAACCCGCAGGGTTTCTTGGTATCCCCGGTGGCCCGCAGGTGAACCCGATCCTCGCCTTTGCCTGGGCGGTTTGGTGTGGTTGGATCTTTTCCACCGTCGGCGCCTTCGGCGGGGTTATGGCCGGTGTCGGCCATATGACGGTTTTTGGTCTTGGCAATTACGCCAAGAGTTTCAAGCAAACCTCGCCGGGTTTGAACAAGACCATCACCGATTCGATTCGCGGCTCCAACCAGTATCTGGTCGGCCTGTCGGCGCTCATTTCCTCATTTAACTACTACCGCATGGGCCGCCTGGTTGTGCCGCTCGCCATAGCGCTGGGAATAGGTTCCATGCTCGGTGCATGGGGTTCCGTTACTCTGACCGCGGGCAAAGTCACTTTTTCTCAGTACCAGGGGTGGTTCGGCCTTTTTGTTTTGGCGCTCGGATGTTACTTGTTCTACGAGACCTCTTCCTCAGGCCAAGCCAGCAAGAAGAAGGCCAAGGCAGCCGCCTCGGCCTTTGAGGCCTCGGTGAAAAAGCAAAAGAGCGGCGAAGTGGTCGACACCGCCGCCCTCGGGGTGAAAGTGACCAAGATGTCGTTCACCCAGATCTGCTTCACCTTTTATGCTGTCGAGTTCAAGTTCAATCCCTTAATCCCCCTCCTCGGCGGGGTGGTAATTTCAGCGGTTGCCGCATTTCTCGGCGTGGGTGGTGGTTTTCTTCTCGTTCCTTTCTTAACGAGCGTTGCCGAACTGCCCATGTATCTGGCAGCCGGTACCTCGGCTTTGGCCGTTCTTATCAGCATGATTACCAGTATTATCACCCTCATTTCCAAAGGTGTCACCTTCGATTGGGCGCTGATCGGTCTGGAGCTGGTGGGTATCGCTGTCGGTTCGGTAATCGGTCCGAGAACCTCGAAGTACTTCTCCGATCTCTGGCTGAAGCGTCTTTTTATTGTGCTGGCTTTGTATGTTGGTATCGATTATGTGTTGGCAGGGTTCTTTAATATTAAAATTACCGGGTAACACTCACTGGCGTTGAGCGCAATCAAGGCTCCGCCGCTATTGACGGAGCCTTAATTGATGGATTTACTCACCCCTTACCTGCTGTTTTTCGATCCCTGGTTCATTGCTCCCTTCAGATGGTTGTCGTCGCCGGTTTTCGGCTACTTGCTGGGGACGGCTTTCCTCGGTCTGCAATGCGTTATCTGCGGCGATCTTTCGGCGACCGCGGTGACCTACTCCAACCGTAAGTATCTGAGAAAATTTCAAAAGGAAATGGACAGGCATCGCGATCTGTCCGAGCAGGCCCTGAGAATGGGTGACAAAGAGAGCTACAAGGCGGTCAATCGTCAGGCCCTTGATGCCTTCGGCTATTCTTTTTCCCTCGGTGCGGCTATCTTTTGCGTTTCCATCTGGCCGATGCCTTTTGTTCTTGCCTGGATGCACCTGCGTTTTGCTGATGCCCCTTTGGATCTGCCGGTGCACATTCCCTTTGTTGGCAGCTCCCTCAACTATTTTTCCTCCTTTCTTCTTCTCTATATCGTCATTCGGATACTCTACTCGATGGTCATGACCCGCTTTTCCTGGTACCGAGGGATGAAGGCCAGGCTGTTGGGACAGAGTGTCGGCGTGGCGGAGAAGTGAAGGCTTCAGGCCCCGCAAAGGGTACTAAAAAAGAATAGCAGGAGCAGATTACAAGTCCAGAGCCTCTCTGACCTTGAGGGCCATGCTCTCTAAGGAGAACGGTTTCTGGATGAAGTTGACGCCCTCATCCAGAACTCCACGGTGGGCAATAACATTAGCCGTGTAACCTGACATAAACAGTGTTTTCAGCCCGGGGCAGAGTGCCAGCAGGCGGCGCGACAACTCCTGACCATTCATCTCCGGCATGACCACGTCGGCGATGAGCAAATTGATTTGCTGCTGGTGTTTTTCGACAAGACGCAGAGCCTGGTTCGGAATTTCGGCGGTCAGTACCGTGTACCCAAGCCCTTCAAGGATTCTTTGAGCAAGCCTCAGGATCGAAGCCTCGTCTTCGACGACAAGGATGATTTCACCATGACCGATGGGAACACCCGGTGGGTTTTCTCTCTGGGGCTCAAGAGCCAGGTCGGTTTGGCGGGCGAGGTAGATTTTGAAGGTGGTTCCCTTGCCCGGTTCACTGTAGACGTTGATAAAGCCGTTATTCTGCTTGACGATGCCGTAGACCATGGCCAGTCCAAGGCCCGTGCCCTGACCAACCTCCTTCGTTGTGAAAAAGGGTTCAAAAATGTTAGCAATAGTGTCGCGGTCCATGCCGCTGCCATTGTCACTTACAGCCAGGAGCACGTATTCGCCGGGAACGAATCCGGGGTGATCGGCGCAAAAGGCTGCATCGAAGGTTGCCGTGCCGGTCTCGATGGCGATCCGGCCAACCCCGTCGATGGCATCGCGGGAATTGACACAAAGGTTGGCCAGAAGCTGATCAACCTGCGAGGGATCCATCTTCACAGGTTGCAGGCCGGTTTCGGGCAGCCAGACCAGGTTGATATCTTCGCCGATAAGCCTGCGAAGCATTTTGAGCATGCCCTCCACGGCCTCGTTCAGGTCGAGAAGAACAGGTGCGATGGTCTGCTTTCTGGCAAAGGCGAGAAGTTGCCGGGTGATATCAGTGGACCGAACAGCGGCCTTGTGGATTTCTTGGAGGTCTTCGTAGAGTGAATCTGTGGGATCGAGCTTTTCCAGGGCCAGCTCCGAGTAGCCGAGAATGACGCTGAGCATATTGTTGTAATCATGCGCCACCCCGCCAGCTAACCGGCCGACGGATTCCATCTTCTGGGCCTGAATCAGTTGGTCCTCGAGCATTCGGTGCTCGGAAATATCACGAATGACCTCAATAACACTTTCGATCTTTCCCGACTCACTAAAAATCGGCACTGCCCTCAACTCCAGGAGCCTGCCGTTGGGTGTAGAGATATTTCCTGCTTCGAGTTTACCAGTGTGAAAACACTTGGTGACAGGGCAGAGATCGCAGAGTTTTTTAAAGTCCCAGAATGCCTGATAACAGCAGTTACCTTGGAGTTGAACCGCATCAACTTCTACCATTTCCATCATAGCCCGGTTGCTCCAAATAACTCGTTGGTTAGAGTCGAGATGCACAACTCCGTCCGGAAGATTATTGAGAAGGGCATGGTACTCCTGAGAGAGTCTTTGAAATTTTCTCTCCGAGGTAAGCAGTCTTTCTTCCACCCGTTTTCGCTCAACCGCATATTTAATTGACCGTGTCAGCTGGTTCTTATCTATCGCTCCTTTGATAAGAAAATCCTGAGCTTCTTCCTGGATTGCGGCCATCGCCACCCGCTCGTCGGTGTTTCCAGTCAGCACGACTATGGGTACGTGGTGTGTCTTCTGCCGGATGGCCTGGAGCGTGGCCAGCCCGTCGCTGTCGGGGAGTCCCAGGTCAAGGAGAATGATGTCGAATTGGTCGGTGCCGATACGTTCGAGCGCTTCTGAAAGCCGCGAAATACACGCAACCTTGAATTGCGAGGAGTCTCCCAGCAGCTCCAAAATCAGGTCCATGTCGCCCGGATTATCCTCTATCAACAGAATTCGCAGCAGATCACTCATTTCTCGTTCCATTAGGTGGGAGAACGACAATGCTCATCCAGAACTCCTCGATCGATCGAACCACACACAGAAACTGGTTCAGGTCAATGGGTTTGGTTATAAAGCAGTTAGCGTGCAGATCATAACTTTTGATGATGTCTTCCTCTGCCTTTGAGGTGGTGAGGATTACCACCGGTATTCGTCTGAGGTTGTGATCCGCCTTTATTTCTGCAAGAACCTGCTTGCCGTCCTTCTTAGGTAGGTTCAAGTCGAGAAGAATCAGGCCGGGTGTGCTCTCTCCGGCATATGGACCCTCTTTGCGGAGAAACGCCATGGCCTTCTCGCCATCGTCAACCACATGCAGCTCGTTGTGAAATTTGCTGCCCTCCAACGCTTCACGGGCCAGGTCCGCATCACCCAGGTTGTCCTCTACCAGCAGAATTTCGATAGGTTTGATCGGTTGTTTTTTACCCATTTCGCTGTCTCCTAGCATTTTGGTAAAGTAAAATAAAAAATGGAACCTTGGCCGAATTCGGATTCGAACCAAATCCTGCCACGATGGCGCTCGACAATCCGTTTGCAGATTGCCAGCCCGATGCCGGTTCCCGGATATTCCTGCCTGGTGTGCAGGCGCTGGAAGATAACGAATATCTTATCCGCGTATTTCGCATCGATGCCGATGCCGTTGTCCTTCACCGAAAAACACCACTCATGGCCGAGATCGCCGGCAGAAACCTGGATACGCGGTGGGTCGGTGCCACGGAATTTTATGGCATTACCGATCAGGTTCTGGAATACTTGCGTTAGCTGGCTTGTATCAGCTTGCACAGTAGGCAAGTCGTCGTTGATTACCAGAGCCCCGTTCTCCTGCATGGCAGCAGACAGGTTTCTTAATGCCGCTCCTAGAGCCAAGTGCGAGTCAACTGACTCGAAGGTTCCTCCCTGCATGTTCACCCGCGAGTATGCCAACAGATCGTTGATGAGCCCCTGCATGCGCACTGCGCCGTCGACTGCGTAGTCGATATACTTTTTGGCCTTTTCGTCGAGCTGCCCCTCATATCGCTGGGCAAGGAGCTGGGTGTAACTCGATACCATCCTCAGCGGTTCCTGCAGGTCATGCGATGCAACATAGGCAAACTGTTCCAGTTCTTTGTTGGAACGCTCAAGATCAGCGAGAGTGCGTTGAAGTTGCTCCTCCGCAACCTTGCGGTTGGTGATATCCTGTCCTTGAGCTATAGTGGCAATCGGTGTTATGCCATCCATCGCAAAGATAGTAGCAGAGTTCCAGAGAACGATGCTAATTGTTTCATCAATGTGGAGAATGTGGATTTCAACAGCTTCCCACCGCTCGCCAGTCTGAGTTTTGCGGATGGTCTCCATTGAAACCTCGACCTGATCACTAGGAAAGAGAATCTGAAGAGAATTTCCTATGACATCCGTGGCTTGCCTTCCTGTCAAATTTTCAAAGGCATGATTAAAACGGGTAATACGAAACTGAGGATCCCATACCATGATGGGAGCGTTTGCCTGATCGATGAGATTGTTGAGATGCTCAGTGGTTTCCCGCAGTGCCGATTCGGTACGTTTGCGTTGTTCAATTTCTGACTCAAGGGAGCGAATGGAAGTGTAGGACAGGCCGAGTTTCATGGCCATCTCATTGCTTGCCAAGGCCAAAGCGGTAAGTTCATCATTGCCTTCGGTTGCAATGCGGTAATCAAAGTTGCCGGCCCCAATGAGCGCAACACCTTTGCCGAGTGCTGTCAACCGGTTGGTTAATATCTTGCCGATTAAGGCAGAATTTATGATTAGAGCAATAACCCCACTAATAAGGGATACGAGAATTATGATAACTTCATTGTCTCGGGCGCTTGTCCTTGCCCGCAAGGCCGATTCATATAACTTATTGATGTTGTCGGTGAGGGAGTAGGCCCTCAGGAAAACCTGCCCGATAAGCCGCGAATCTGCCTCAGTAAATTTTATTTCTTCAATAAAGTTATCCTCCTTTTTCCCTGTTTTTTTCATGAATCTTGAAAATAATATAAAGGTGGCTATATAGTTTGCTTGCACCTCTTTCAGCAGGGCCAGGTCTTCAGTGTTTGTGAAGGTTTCAAAGGCTGATTCCATCAAGCCTTTCAAAGTCTCGGATTTTGCATTCCACTGGATCCGGCCACGTTCCTCGTGGTTCAAGATATAATCGTCTCTTAGAATGATTCTCTCGAAAGCAACCTTCCGCATTTCGGCTACGAGGTCCATCTTTCGTGTTGCACTGGACATTTCAAAATACGACCAGGCAAGGGATGCCAATATGAGGACGAGAACACCTAAGGAGATTAAGGCATTGATTCTCAGCCTTGTCTTGATCTTCAAAAATAGTCTCCCTCTAATGCAGTATGGTGACAGCCTCCGGCTTGACCGCCAGAAGTCCATCAGTATAAATAAAGTCGAGATAGTTGGGCATATCCTTGCGGGCACTCAAACCCTTTTTAGCTGCCCAGCGAGTCTGGTCCTCAAGGTCCACCAGCAGAGCCTGGTCAAGAGTCACCCTGGCTATAAAGGCAGGCCATATTTGGGCAATCATAGCCTTGTCCACTTTTAAAAAATGAGCCACTTGCAGCTGTGCTTCCTCAGGGTTTTGTTTGATCAAGGTTTCAGCTTTGATGAGGGCCTTCAGGAATTTTTTTATGGCTTCGGGATGTTGTTTTGCATACCTCTGCATGGAAACAACACAAAAGCTCTCGGTGAAGATCGATTCGTCATAGAGAAATGTTCCCGAATCTCCCAGAACTTTCTCTAAACTCGTTAGGGTGGGGGCGAAGGTGGAGACTGCATCAACTTTCTCGGTTGCCAGTGCCTCGGCCATCTCATCCGGTTTCATATCGATTATGTTGACCGCTTCCTTCTGGATATCATGGGCAGCCAGGTATGCGTCTACAAAAAACTCGACTGAAGTACCCAGGGTAACACCGATCTTTTTACCTTTCAGATCGGCTGGGGATGCTATGCCACGGCTCTTTAGCGCGACAATGGCAATGTCTTTGTTAGATGTTTGAACAGCGGCAATCGTCGTAATCGGTTTGTCGTTCATGACCGCAAGAACAATTGGTGTATCGGCTGTTGTCGCCAAGTCGGCCATTCCTCCGAGAACGGAGGCAAGAGCGAGTTTACCAAGGGCATGGGGCTGTGGTTTTACATCCAGGCCATCTTCACCAAAGTACCCCTTGGCAAAAGCTATATCGACAAGGAAAGCGTTAGGAGCTGTAGTATAGGCAATGGTGATTGATTCGCGTGGGCCGGCGACGTTATTCTGCCTCTCACAGGAGATGGAAAATAGTAAGGTAAGAAAAAGCAGTGGCAGGATGGATGTAATCTTGCAAGAACAGCTGTACCTGTCGCAGACAAAATGTATCACTTTTTACTCCTTCGAGATCAAACTAACGAGCAAGGGCTAGCGGAGCAGGGATGAGTCTTCGCAGATTGATGGTTGTTTTTGAAGATTGAACTGTTGCTGCTTTTCCTTCAAATCCTAGCAGAATTGTATTAGATTTTATATCGTATACAAAAAAAGGACAAGATATTAGTGCTAACCTGCCTGCCCCCGATCAAAACCCTTAAATGAAACGATGGCACCAGGGCAAGCGAAGCGGCAGCGACAACCAGGTATTGCCTTTTCCCTTCATGTGTATTCCCCGAGGACCAGTTGCACCATCTCTCGTACCTGGGGGTCGGGATCATCGGTTTTAGAACAGACAAGCTCCATGGCCGCCTCGTTGCCGATAATACCCAGGAGGGAGACGGCCTCACCGCGCAGCAGCGGTTCGTCGGCGGTGAGAAGTTCGGCCAGGGAAGGGACGGCAAGTGCAAGTTTCTCCGGTTGAATTTGCAACAGCTCTTCAAAAAGAACGGAAATGCCGAGGCGCACGCTGAAACGTTCATCTCTCAGGATATCGCCGGTCCAGGCGTAGTAGCTGGGTTCGCGACGGAACATGGCGACAATGTTTTCGACATGACCTTGGTCGAGGAAGTCGGCAATGACCCGTTTCAGTTCCTGGTCACTTACTGAGTTGCGTGATTGCGTCATAGTTTGTGACGAAGGGTTGTTTTTTTACCTGAAAAGTGACTACAATGAGAAAAAATATGCGATAACAGTGCTTCTCTTTGCAGTGAAAGGCAAGATATTTATTGCAGCCGGTTTGCCTGCCGGTTGTGTGCGGGAATACTCTTAATATTGAACGAATAGGAGGCTTGCTGTGGCAAAAACCAAAGGCTTGTGTATTGCGGCGATGCTGTTTGCGGTGGGGATAATGCTTGGCGGATGCGGCGGGCAGAGTCCCCATGTGGTGCATATTAGTTCCGATCCTTCCGGGGCGATGGTTTTCTACAACGACAAAGTGATAGGTGAAACACCTCTGAACACTCTGATCGAGCAGCGCAGTGGCGATTATAACATCTATACTTTTCGGGTGCTTAAGGAAAATTATGTGCCGCAGAGAAAAATATTCAAAGAGCAGCTGTACCATGAGACGGTATCCGATCTGATCCCGTCAGCCTTGCACTTCGTGCTTGAAGAACGGAAGAAATATCAGATTTACATAACCTCCGAGCCGAGCGGAGCGATCATCACATTGAATGGGGAAGCGATCGGTGAGACGCCATTTACCACGACCGTGCGGGAGAGGATCGGCAATCCCCGGGTTTTTGACTTTGTGGCGGTGAAGGAAGGCTTTCAGAAAGGGCAGACTGTGTTAAAGGAATTCCTGCCCCAGGACAATGGCACGGTCTTTGTCTTCCCTGAGAGCCTGCATTTCGAGCTGAAAAAGTGAAATAATAAAAACCTGCAATAAGGGAATTTGCCATGACAACAGAATGGAGTGTTGGGATGATGTTGGGGGTCTCCGGCGGCTACTGGCGAGGCTGCGCTCTCCAGGCGGGGGTGCGACTGAAGATTTTTTCGGTGCTTGGAAGTGGCCCAGGGGATGCGGCTGAGGTGGCTGGGGCTGTCGGCAGCGAGGTCAGGGCCACCGGCTTGCTCCTTGACGCCCTGGCGGCCATGGGCCTGCTTGTGAAAACAGATGGCCTCTATGGCAATTCCCTGTTCTCGGGGAAATTTCTGGTCGCCGGCTTACCCGGCTACATGGGGCATATCATTTTGCACCATCACCACATCTTGGACGGGTGGGCGCAGCTCGACCGCGCGGTGATGACCGGGAAAAAGGTGACTCGGCGTTCCTACGGCGGGGAAAATGAAAGAGAAAGCTTTCTCCTCGGGATGTTCAATCTGGCGATGGGAATCGCCCCGCAGCTGGTAGGGCAGTTCGATTTGGCCGGTCGCAAAAGGCTGCTCGATCTGGGCGGCGGTCCCGGCACCTATGCCATCCATTTTTGCCTGGCCAATCCGGACCTCACAGCGGTCATTCTCGATCGACCGACCACCGAACCCTTCGCCAGGCAGACCGTGGCCCGTTTCGGGTTGGCCGAGCGTATCGGATTCATCGGCGGCGATTTCAATATCGATCCGATAAGCGGCGGGCCTTATGATGTCGCCTGGTTGTCGCATATCCTGCACAGCAATTCCCCGGAGGAGTGTCAAGAGTGTATCGAGAAGACCGTCGCCGCATTGGCACCGGGCGGTCTCCTCCTCATCCACGATTTCATCCTGAGTGATGACAAGGACGGGCCGGAATTTGCGGCGCTCTTTTCCCTGAATATGCTGGTCGGCACCGACGGCGGTCGCAGCTATTCACGGGCCGAGATTTTCGCCATGCTGCAACAGGCCGGGGTCGGAGATATCAGCCACCGGCAATGCGCCACGCCTAACGATTCTTCGGTTATTTGCGGAGTGAAAAAGAAGGTGGAAGGCGTGCGAAAATTGTAAAATTTGCAGGTGCCGGATACGGTTTTGTAGGATTGAAAAAAAAGTGCGGTTCAGCGCCAAAAACCGCAAAATTTGTTGCGTCAGCTGAGGCAATCAGCTAGCATGAAGTCGCTTGAGCACAGGAGGATGATCGGTGCATACTTAAAATGTATTCAATTTCAGTATACCGATTTGCCCTCCCGGATTTTGACCAGGACAGAGGGTCGTTGAGGATACCAATGTCGCTGGTGGCGGGCGCAAGTGAAAGATCCCGCACCAACCGACAAGGTGAACCGAACCAAAAAGCTGTTACAACCCAGGAGGAGAAAAGTATGTCGAAGCGAAGGAATTCAGTATTTGGGATGATGGTTGCCGCAGGATTGACGCTTGCGCTGATCGGTTCTGCAGGAGCCGCGGATAAAGCCATCAAAATTGCCACCCAGTCACCGTTGTCGGGAGATCAATCACTGACCGGAGTGGACATCAAGCGCGGCGCCGAGATGGCCCTTGAGCAATTGGGTGGACCCTTGACCGCTCTGGGAATTAAAGTCTCCCTGGCCCCATTTGACGATCAGGCCAATCCCGATAACGGCGTCGCCAATGCCAAACAAATCGTTTCCGACCCGGCAATTCTCGCAGTTGTCGGCCATTATAACTCAGGGGTACAGATTCCTTCTTCGGAAGTGTATCATACCTCCGGTCTCGTCAACGTTTCCCCGGCAAACACCAATCCAAAGGTAACCACCCGCGGTTACATGGAAGTAAACCGTATCGTTGGACGTGATGACGTGCAGGGTGTGGTTGGTGCCGACTTTGCCGCCGCCAAAGGCGTGAAGACTGCGTTTGTTGTTCATGACAAATCGGCATATGGTCAGGGTATTGCCGAGTTCTTCAAGAAGAAGGCCGAAGAAAATAAGATCAAGGTACTGGGCTTTGAAGGAACTGAAGAAAAAGCCAATTTCGATGCTATTCTGTCTCCTGTTATAGCTGGTAACCCTGATCTGGTTTATTTTGGTGGGATGGCTGCCCAGGCTGCCGTTCTCTTTAAACAAGCCCGTGAAAAAGGATATGAAGGTACCTTCCTGAGCGATGACGGTTTTGACTCCGCGGATGCAGCTAAAATCGGCGGACAAACCCTTATCACCGGTGGTGGCACTTTCTATTCAACTGTTGCCGGCCCGGCCTCCGTGTACCCTGGAACCGCACAATTTATTAAAGATTTTACCGCAAAATACAATGCTGCACCCCAGCCATTTGCCGCTCAGAGCTATGATTGTATGGCTATCTGCCTGAAGGCCATTGAGAATGCGGTTGCTGCGGGTAAAGGGGCAGTTCCGACCCGTGAAGCTGTAACCAAGGCCGTTCGCGCCTTGCAGGGCTTCAAAGGTATAACCGGTACCTATACTTTCAATGCAATAGGTGACCCGGAGAAATCCTTGTATTTTGTACAGCAGGTTAAATCTGCCGATCCTGCCGTATGGAGTCAAAATCCTATCTTCCAGACTCTTGAAATTGCCCCTCCCAAATAAGACTTCCTAGGTTTTCCACCCGGCCCTTTGCAGTATAAAGGGCCGGTTTTTTATCAACTCTGGGGAGTGATTATGAAACGATTCCTGAGATACTTTAATGTTTACGAAGTAATACGGCCTATCGGCCAACTCCTGGCATTTTCCGTCGGCACTGCGGTGGTAATGTCGGTTATTGTAATGGTACTTGCCCTGGTCCTCGATCGGACATCGATTGGCGCAAGTCTCATGGACAAGCTTAATGTTTCTGTTTTCACCTATACCCTGTCGAATTTGCCGCAGGTGGTAATCGACGGCCTGACCATCGGCTTCGTCTATGCGGCCATCGCCCTTGGCTATACCATGGTGTACGGGGTACTCCAGTTCATTAACTTTGCCCACAGTGAAATCTTTGCGGTCGGGGCCTTTGTCGGAGTCGAATTCCTCATCTTCCTGCAATCGACAGGCGTTCTGGCCGGGGCATCGCTCTTTATGGCTTACGCCTATCTGATTCTGGCAATTGTTCTCGGCATGCTCGCCGCCGGCGGGCTGGCTGTGGCGGTGGAACGCATCGCCTACCGGCCTCTGCGCGGGGCATCGCGTCTGGTGCCCTTGATTTCGGCCATCGGTGTCTCCTTTCTCCTTCAGGACGTTATTCGTCTGGTGGAAGGCTTGACCACCGGCCAGTTTAACCGGATTATGCCGACATTCGGCAACTTCGACCAGCGGGTGATTTTCGGTAAGCTGTCGATGGGTGCCTCAAAACTGGTCCTGGGGATCTCGATTAAATCGATTATCGTCATCGTTGCCGCCGTCCTCATGCTGGTCTGCCTCAATTACCTGGTGAACGCCACCAGGGTAGGCAAAGCAATTCGGGCGGTTGCCCAAGATATGCCAACCGCCAGTCTCATGGGAATCAACGTCAACCGAATCATCTCCCTGACCTTTCTCGTCGGCGGATTGCTCGGCGGAGCGGCAGGCGTGCTCTATGCCCTGAAGTTCACCAGGATCGATCCCTTTGTCGGCTTTTTCCCGGGGTTGAAGGCGTTTACCGCC
>CAIQWD010000030.1 GCA_903875445.1 uncultured delta proteobacterium
AATCCGCGAGGTTGGTTGCCCTGGAATTATAAGGAAAACTTCACATCTCCCGCTTGTTGAACGAGATCCAGCACCTACTCCCCCACCGGACTTTACCAGCTATTGTTCTGGCAAGATAGGCAGGCTTGCCGAAAGGACACAGTGTATCAGCAACAAATAGCAACTGTTGAAAAGACAGAGGAGTCCTCATCAACCAAAACGCCCCCAAGTCTTCCCGGAGCAGACCTCAAAGGAACTCCGATACAAGGTGAAGAGGCAAAACGGCCCCCGACGCCGCAAGAACAAGAAGCGCTCCTTGTCACGACGAAAGCGGAACCGCAGACTGTGACTCAACCCGTAGTCATTCAAAAAAGCGAGCCGTCGCCAGAGTTAAAGCAGCAAATACCAATTGTTGCGAAGAAGGATGACTCTCTCATGGTCGCGAAGTTGGTTCTTAAATCTCAGGACAATGCCGAAAGCGGTCTGATAGGAACGCCAACCAAGGATACAGGAGCAAAAAGGCTGGTAGTGTATGACTTTGATGCCAACGATCAGTACAGGACTGTAGCACTCATTTTGGCAGAGGTCCTGCGAGAGGAAGTGTTTAAGCTAAAACAGTATATTTTGGTAAACCGCGAGGATCTACAAAAAATCCTGGCAGAGATGGCACTTCAGCAAACGGGGTTGATTAACGAGAAAGATGCGGTCCTGACAGGAAAGGGTCTTGCGGCGGACCAAGTGGTGACGGGTAGGCTTGGTCTCATTGGAAAGCTCTTCTTGATGCAAGCGAAACGAGTAGATGTGCAAACATTTAGCACATTAGGACTCGCATCGTTAAAATTCACTGAGGGTCATGAGGATGAGTTGCTCAATAAACTTCCTGAATTTGCCAGGACATTGGTGGGGCTGGAGTAGGGCGAGGGTCACTAAGGAGAACGTTGATCATCCTATCCGCCTTAAAATTTAATATTAACGGGATGATAGGCGTTTGTATGTTCTCTCACTGTAAAGGCAGATGACAAAAAAACATGAACCTCGGGACTTGGATTTTAAAAATGTGATAATGCATCTCGGTCTATGACTCTTCGATGGTTCCTTTGGTTATGTTTATTTTTCACTCGGCTCGTTTGTAGCTTCAGATATCAACGTCTAAAACTAAATTTTTTTCTAAGCCATTTTTGTATTGGGAAAGGAACTACACCCACCAGCCAAAAGCACTCTGCACAAACCCCACATGATTTGTCATCGATTTTCGTAAAATATTCCCCGTATCGAGCCACGACCTATGCGCGCACAATCCGTGCCGCTTTGTCCAGTGGTATACGTCTTATCATGCGGACGATTAAAGTTACTTTAGTCGATGTGGCTTGGACTGACGTTGATTGAAGTGGATACATTTCATCTGACCAAGCACCCGATACATTCTTAAGATCTCCACCTCTTCCAGGGAGTACAAACAGGCAAATGGTGGGTAGATGGTGGGTAATTTTCCTGCAAACAAAAAAGGGGTTAACTCGTAATGAGTTAACCCCTTAATTTTATTGGTGGAGCTAGACGGGATCGAACCGACGACCTCTTGACTGCCAGTCAAGCGCTCTCCCAGCTGAGCTATAGCCCCAAGTTTGTCTTAGTCAAAAAACACGGCTATCATTAACAAGGTTTGAGGCCTGTGTCAATAAAAAATAAGATAAACTTTTCATGAAAATAGCATAGTTGTTGCCAATGAAATTGAGGTTTGGTATGCTTCAAGGTTTCGTGGGAGTGGCTCACTTTTTATCACAATGCAGATGCTCTTAGGGCTCAACTTCGTTATCCGGCTTTGGGCTGATATATTTTCAAGGTGCGACCGGGTGCCTTTTTATCTTATCTCAAGGGAAAATACATGTATTCACCATTTAATTTTCTGTTTGGATGGTTGTCAAACGATCTCGCCATCGATCTTGGGACGGCCAATACGGTTCTCTATGTCAAAGGCAAAGGGATTGTACTGAGAGAACCCTCGGTGGTCGCCGTTCGACAAGACGGCAGGATGAGCAAAGTGCTCGCCGTCGGGCAGGAAGCAAAAATGATGCTTGGCAAGACTCCAGGTAACATTACTGCTATTCGACCCATCAAAGACGGTGTCATCGCCGATTTCGAGGTTACCGAGGCGATGCTGAGGTATTTTATCAATAAGGTACATAACAGAAGAACCCTGGTGCATCCGCGGATCATGATCTCGGTTCCATCCGGGATTACTCAGGTCGAGAAAAGGGCCGTGCGGGAGTCCGCGGAATCCGCTGGCGCCCGAGAGGTTTATCTCATTGAAGAGCCGATGGCGGCAGCCATAGGTGCCGGTTTGCCGATCACCGAACCCACCGCCAATATGATTATTGATATCGGCGGCGGTACTACGGAGGTGGCGGTTATTTCGCTTGCGGGAATTGTCTATGCAAAATCGGTCAGGGTTGCCGGCGATAAAATGGATGAGGCAATACTGCAGTATATCAAGCGTAAACACAACCTGGCGATCGGTGAACGTACCGCCGAACTCATTAAGACCACTATCGGTAATGTAATGCCGGAAGAACCCTACGAAACCATGATGATCAAAGGGCGGGATCTGGTCTCCGGGGTTCCCAAAACACTGCAAATTACCGCCGATGAAATACAGTCGGCCATTGCCGAACAGGTCGATGTAATCGTCGAGGCGGTGCGGGTAGCCCTTGAGGTGACACCCCCTGAACTGGCGGCCGATATTGTTGATAACGGCATTGTCCTCACCGGTGGCGGGGCGCTTCTCAAAAACCTTGATAAATGTCTGAAAGAGGCGACGGGAATGCCTATCATAGTCGCTGAAGATCCTCTGTCTTCAGTGGTTTTAGGGTCAGGGAAAGCACTGGATAACCTTGATATCCTGCGGGAAGTGACTATCGAATAATTCCCGTTACGGCGATGTAATACCTGTGCCGGCACGGAGAATCGGTCGGCACCCTATGTTCTGTTTTCTATTGTTGTGATCCGTGCGAAAGAATACCAAAGCTATTCAGGGTCGATCGATTGGCGCAACCATCAGGATTCTGTTGCTGATAACGCTCTTGCTCGTTGTCGGTTTATTGTTGCTTGCCGCCATGCTCGGTGGCAGGTTTGGCCCACCTCACCAGTTTACCCTTGATTTTATAGGGCCTTTGCAAAGCGCAGTTACCCGCACATTTTCTGGAATAGTTAACCTGAAAAACGATTATGTTGCTTTACTCAATGTGCGGGCTGAAAATAAACAACTGCAGGCGCAAATCGATAAATATCTCACCGAACTGGGTGAGTATCGCGAAGGATACAGCACCTACCGCCATCTGCAGGAGTTGTTGGGCTTGAAGGATAAATTGACCTTCAAGCCTATTGCCGCCCGGGTAGTGGGTAAAGAACCCGCCTATTGGTATCAGACTATTGTTGTCGATCGAGGTAAAAAGGACGATATTCTGGAGGGCATGATTGCCTTTGCCCCTGGTGGAGTTGTCGGACAGGTCATGCACACGGCAGACAATTATTCGAAAATTCTCCTTGCCAATGCCCCAAGCAGTGCAATAGACGCCATGGTTCAGAAAAACAGAACCCGAGGGATCTTGAAGGGTGCGGGGGAAAAGGGTTTTGTCCTGCAATATGTTTTGAAAACAGCCGATGTGGAGGTGGGTGATTTTATCGTCACGGCCGGCATTGGTGGTGTTTTTCCTGCCGGGATGCCTCTTGGTAAGATTTCTAAGATCGAGAAGAAGCAGCGTGGAATGTTTCAGGAAATCGAAGTGGAACCGCATATCGATTTCCAAAAATTGGAGTATGTTTTGCTTGATCCTACGGATCGCAAAGCGGTTTTAGATTCCATGAACTTGTCGCCGGCGAGGTAGTTTCAGGATGTTGGTTATTTCATTTTGGGCAGTCGGCATTGTGTTGATAATAGCCCAGACCACCCTCCTCGAATATTTGCCGCTGTGGTTGGGACGACCGGATGTGGTCTTCGTCCTGGTGGCTTTTATCGCTTATCGCTTTGCCTGGATCCCCGGGATCCTTCTGGTGTTCGCTTTAAGTTGGGTTCTCGACGTCGTTGCCGGAATCTATCTGGGCTTGTATCCGTTGGTGTGTCTGTTGGCTTTTACTGCTTTGAAAACTCTGACCAATAAAAGCCCGGTGAAGGAATCCACCTATCAAATACCGCTAGTGGGTCTCAGTTATTTTCTCAGCCAGATTTTTTTTTACTTTGTCAATTCTATCCTCTTGCCCGATATGCTCCCGGAGTGGTCTTGGCCCGGGGCTTTGCAAAGAACGGTTCTGGTAGTCCTCTCGGCAATTCCGCTGTTTATTCTCTTTAACCGACTGTACGAATATATCCAGAAGCGTCGTCTCCGCGGCAAACCACCAAGGAGGCGCTCCCAGCGAGCAATATGAAAGAAGAAACGGGTCTGAAAGAAGAAGAAACGGGTCTGAAATTAGCTTTCAAGGAAATTGAGGACATCGAAGAACGAGATGAAGCAGCCCTCGATCTGTTGAAAAAGAGACTGCTGGGAGTAGCCATTGTCGTTCTCTTTTTCTTTGTGGCGATAGTTCTCAGGTTATGGAATCTACAGATAATCGAAGGCCCCGAATATGAGAAACGTTCCTATGGGAATCGGGTCAGGATCAGGCAAGTGGCAGCTCCGAGAGGGCATATCCTCGATCGGAACGGCAGAGAGATAGTCACCAACCGGCCCTCTTTCGATGTCCTTCTCATTCAGGAAGATTCTCACGATATCGGTGACGTCCTCAAGCGACTGGCCCCCATCCTTGGCACCGATGTTACCGCTTTGTGGGCAAAAGTACGCGAGGCTTCAGGCAATCCTCGGTATATGCCGGTGCGCTTGAAAGAGGATATTGATTGGAAAACCTTGGCCTATCTGGAAAATCACAACCGTGACTTTTCCGGTATCCGGATTGAGGTACAACCTGTTCGGGTGTATCATTATGAGGATCTCGCGGCGAATACCATTGGTTATCTTGGGGCTATCTCCAAGAAAGAATTGGAGGAAGCCGATAAGAACATCTATTCCGGCGAAGATATCATCGGCAAGAAAGGGATCGAGAGGCTTCGCGAAAAAGATCTTCGAGGGCAAAAGGGGCAGAGTTATTCGGAGGTCGATGCCAAGGGTTTTGAACAAAAACAGTTGAAAACCGTGGAACCACTTTCCGGGCGCGAGATCCGATTAACCTTGGACGTTGATCTGCAACAGATCGCCGAGAGCTATATGGACGCCGGCGAAAAATCCGGGGCGGTTGTGGTGATGGAGGTCAACACCGGTCGAGTGCTGGCCGCCGTTTCCGCCCCCAGTATCCACATTAAGGAATTCATCGGCGGGATCTCCCTGGAAGAATGGAAGGCCCTGCTCGATAACACGAAACATCCGCTCATCAACAAAGTGGTGCAGGCTACCTATCCACCCGGTTCAACATATAAGATGGTAACGGCACTCGCAGGCCTCGCGAAAGGAGTTATTGATGAAAATACCGGTTTTTATTGTCCGGGCTCCTATACATTTGGTAACCGGACATATAAATGCTGGAGGCATAGCGGACACGGCGCGGTAAATCTGAATAAGGCGCTTGGAGAATCTTGCGATGTCTATTTTTACAATGTTGGGCAGCGGGTGGGAGTCGATGGCCTGGCGGAATTTGCCCAGAAACTTGGACTTGGCATGAAAACCGGAGTGGAGATGGAATATGAAAAAGAGGGACTGATTCCGACGAAAAAATGGAAGTTGAAAAGCCGAAAAGCCAAATGGCAGGACGGGGAAACGCTTTCTGTTGCCATAGGCCAGGGCTATAATCTGGTAAGCCCGCTGCAACTCTGCGTAATGACATCGACCCTGGCCAATGGCGGTAAGGTTTATAAACCTCAGCTAGTCGAACAGGTGGTCGATATCGAAGGGGCCATTGTCGAAAACTTCAAACCGGAATTGGTGAGTCAAACAACCGGCCTGGACAAATATTTCAAGCTCATTAAAAAGGGTATGGAGGAAGTTGTCCAAGGCAAAGGCGGAACTGCCCGCAACGTTGCTATTGAGGGTTTACGGATTGCCGGGAAGACTGGAACCGCCCAGGTCGTGCGACTTGCTCAGTATCGAGGCTTGAAGGAAGCGGTTATTCCCTATGAAGCTCGGGACCACGCCTGGTTTACCTGCTATGCACCGGCGGATAATCCGGAAATTGCCGTGACGGTTCTTGTCGAACATGGATTACATGGAGGGTCTGCAGCCGGGCCTATAGCCAGAGCCGTGTTGAATCAATATTTTAACGGGAAATCCGGCGCTAAGGATCCGAGCAAGTTGGTTCCTGTAGTCATTGATCCTGAAGATGGAACAATAGAATGATTCGTATAGACAGAAGGTTGTTCGAGCATTTCGATATGGTGTTGATGCTGCTGATTTTTCTGGTATGCATGATGGCTTTCTTCAATCTCTACAGCGCATCTTTTCCGCCAAAAGGGTACGGCAGCCCACCTTATATAAAACAGGCATATTTTTTCCTCATGGCCTTCACCGCCTTTATTTTTGTCATCAGCTTTGATTATCAGGAATTGCATTCCTGGAACTATCCGATGTATGCGGTCATCATTGTTCTCCTCGTGTTGGCCGAAACCATTGGCAATACTGCCGGCGGGGCGCAACGTTGGATTAACCTCGGCTTTTTTAAACTCCAGCCATCGGAACCTGCAAAACTGATGCTTATCATCACCCTCGCCAGCTACTTTTCGCGCAAGGAGATAAGTGACGGCTATTCCATAAGAAACCTCCTGGTTCCGGCTTTACTTACCGCCATCCCTTTTGTTCTTATTCTCCTGCAGCCGGATTTTGGAACGGCCATGATGCTCGGTATAATCTTTGTATCGATGGCGATGTTCGCGAAGCTCAGGATGTCCACCTATGTCATAATGGGCAGTTCGGCTCTGGGCCTTGGTATCTTTGCCTGGGAAAGGGTATTGAAGCCTTATCAGAAACAGCGAATATTTACATTTCTCGAACCTGAAAAAGATCCGATGGGCCACGGGTATCAGGTCCTGCAATCGAAGATTGCCGTAGGCAGCGGCGGCAAATTCGGCAAGGGCTATATGGAAGGAACCCAGGGCCATCTCCATTTTTTGCCGGAACGGCATACCGATTTCGCCTTTTCAGTTTGGGGTGAGGAATGGGGATTTGCCGGGAGTGTGATTTTGGTCGGCACCTATTTTCTGTTGATCATGTGGGGATTATATGTGGCGATGTACGCCAGGGACCGTTTCGGAGTGTTGCTGGCCTTTGGCGTGGTGACCCTGATTTTTTGGCAAGCGGTGATAAACCTCTGCATGGTCCTGGGATTTCTGCCGGTAGTGGGGATCCCTTTGCCTCTTTTTTCGTATGGCGGCTCGTCCCTGATGACGACCATGCTGGGGCTTGGGCTGTTGATGAATGTCAGGATGCGGCGGTTTCAAAACTCAATGTCACGGGATTAGGAGTTTTTACTCTCTTCTAAAACGAGTTCTCGCAAGGCTGCAATGAAGGTTGGGTTAAGGTTGAGCGATGAGCAGGCCTGGAGGTGCATTCCCAGGTGTTCCGCCTTTTCCCTATAGAGAATGCTTATCTCGAAAAGCGTCTCGATATGATCCGAGACAAAGCTGATCGGCACCATGAGAATATTTTTGCAGCCTTCAGCTGCGAGCTGTTCGAGCATCTCCGGAGTGGAGGGGGAGAGCCATTCGACCGGACCGCTCCTGCTTTGGTAGCAGAGCCTGCCCTGTATGCCGGTGATGTTCTCGATCGCCAGGATGGTCTCTTTGAGATGATCGACATAAGGGTCACCCTCTTTGATGAAGGACAGAGGGAGACTGTGGGCGCTGTATACCACTGCAACTTCCGGGGATTCGAAGGCTTGCAACCCGTCGGCAATATTACCTGCCAGAGCCTTGATATAGGATGGCTGGGCAGGCCAGGATGCGATCACCTTTAAGGGAAACCCGGGAGCCAACCGGCTCAGACAATTTCGAAAATGGGAAAGGGAGGAGCCTGTGGTGGCTTTTGAGAAATGGGGATACAGGGTAAGGAGGATTATCCGCCCAACCCTTTGTCGGAGCAGTGACCGAATCGCCTCATCCGCCAGAGGATGCCAATAGCGCATGGCTATTGCCACCGCATATTCACCATCCTTCTGCAGGGATTCCTCCAGTGCCTTGGCCTGGAGACCGGTAATTGTCTTCAGTGGTGAGCCGCCGCCTATTTTTGCGTAGTTGGCCTTACTTTTTGCCGCCCTTCGGCGGGAAATAAGCCATGCCAGCGGTTTTTGCAAGAAGGCCGGGCCCAGCCTGATTATTTGCCGATCGCAAAAGAGATTATAAAGAAACGGTTGGACATCGTCCAAGGTGTCCGGGCCACCCATATTCAGCAGGATCACCCCGGTCTTGCAGTTCTTTGCAGCCACTCCCCAGTATCTACCCCCCTTTAAAAAGAGAAATCATTGTACAAAGAAAGCATAAAAACAGCCAGTTTTCTTCTTGATAATTTATAAATAGGGCAATTCTCCAGAGGGACAAGGGGAAAAGAGGGAGGCGCGTCTTGATTCTCAAGGGCAGGGGAATATAATATAGGTAAGCGCCGATCCTTTCCATTCAGAAACGTTGCCGGAGCCAGTGTGTATGCCGCAACTGTCTGATGCGAAGGTGATCAGCAAGGGATTGCATCTTGCGATGCATGAGGCGAACGGTGGTAAGATACCATTGTTTGAATCCGAGATGGAGGAACTCTATGGAACTAAAGATCGAAGCCCGAAATGTTGAATTGCGTAAAAGCTGGCAGACGAAGATCAGTGAGGAACAGGAGAAACTCATTCGGCACTATCCGAATTTCGTTCTTCATTTACGTATCAGCATTGAAGCCACAACTCACTACAAAGAGGGAGGGTTTGAGATCAAACTTGTTGCCACGGTGCCTAACGATACGGTCGTTGTCACAAGAAGCGGTGAGTCGGTACGTACGGTACTGACCGAATCTTTTGATGTCCTGGCACTCCAGCTGAAAGAGATTCAACGGAAAAAGAGGAAAGGTCAAAAAGCGACAAACCATGTCGAAGGGAGTGATAACGTCGGAATAATCAGAAAACTTTCACCACACGAATCCTACGGTTTTATAATGTCAGCGGACAAAAGGGATATTTACTTCCATGAGAACGCTCTGAAAAATGTGAACATGGAAGACCTTGCTGAAGGGGATAGCGTTGTTTTTGGTGAAACCCACGGCGATAAAGGGCCCCAGGCCTCATGGGTGAGATCGGCCGAGTAAAATCGAAGTGCAGAAAGATCAGTGAAGGCCTCGGACAGCAATGTCCGAGGCCTTTTTATTGTTGAGGGTGATCGACAGCTGGGGAAAAAATTGTACGATACAAACAGAGCAAAAGCCGCTATACTTTAAGACGCGGTCAAAACCTTGGTGCCATAAAGGTATCGAGATGTATCCGGATCAGGAAATTCTGTGATTTTAAGGGAGTAACCAACTGTGTCGGAAGAAGTTTATCTTATAGACGGCAGTGCCTATATCTACCGAGCCTATCATGCTATTGTGCCTCTTTCCAATAGTAAGGGAATGCCTACCCATGCCGTACTGGGTTTCATTAACATGGTAAAGCGACTGATCCGGGAAAAGCACCCGGCATTTCTGGCCATTACCTTCGACAGCCGCGGACCGGTGTTTCGCCATCAGCTTTATCCGGCGTATAAGGCCAACCGGCCACCCATGCCAGACGACTTGAGTCTGCAAATCCCTTTCATAAAAAAATTTGTAGCCGCTGCGAATATCCTGATGCTTGAAGAACAGGGGGTTGAAGCGGATGACATCATTGCCACTGCAGTAAAAATATTCACCGCTCGCGGCCACAGGGTGGTTGTTGTTTCCGGCGATAAGGACCTTCTGCAACTGGTCGGTGAAGATGTGGTCATGTGGGATCCCATGAAAGATCGGGTGATGGACAGGGAGGCAGTCCACCAGAAATATGCCGTTTATCCTGAGCAACTCCTGGATCTTTTTGCACTTATCGGCGACAGCTCCGATAATGTCCCCGGTGTCCCGGGGATTGGCCCAAAGACCGCTGAAAAGCTGATCAACTCCTACGGTTCTCTCGATGGTCTCTATGCTCACCTTGACGAACTGAAGCAATCTCGGGCCAAAGAACAGATCATTGAAAATAAGGAGTTGGCATACCTTTCTCGCACCTTGATCAGGTTAAAGACCGATGTCGCCATCTCCGACGAATTGTCGAGGTATGCACTGGTCGCGTCCAATGACGAGGCCTTGGCGGATATCTATACGGAGCTTGAATTTTCCAGCCTCCTCAAAGGCATAGACACTGCTCAACCGGTACCAACCGACGGTTTCATAACGGTTCGCAGCCGGGAACAGCTGGCGGCTATGGTAGAGGCTCTCAGCGGCACGGAAATTCTCGCCGTTGATACGGAAACCACCTCCATCAATGCCCGCAACGCCCAGCTGGTGGGGATATCGCTTTGTAACAGCCTCGACCGGGCCTGGTATATTCCCGTTGGTCATCTTGACACCCAGGGCCACCTGATGGACGGGCAGCTGCCGACCGAGGAGGTAAGGGCGGCGGTGCAGCCTTTTCTTCTTTCCCCGCGGATCCTGAAAATAGGCCATAATCTGAAATACGATATCACCGTTTTCAAACAGCAGTGGGGGATCGACTTTGGCGGAGAGCTGGCCGACACCCTTATTGCCGCCTACCTTCTCGAAAGTGGAGGGCGGTCGCTCAAGCTCGATGATCTCTGTCAGGCGCGCGGACTGCGGTTGACCACCTTTGCCGAGGTTACCGGCAACGACAAGAGGGATGGTTGCTTTGCCTATGTGGATATCGAAAAGGCCGGTATTTATAGCTGTGAAGATGTTTATGGCGCCTTGCTGCTTTGGCGGGAATTCGCCCCTTTGCTCGAAGAAAAGGATTTAGATGATCTTTTTCGGCGGGTCGAAATGCCGATAGTTACTATCCTGGCGGAGATGGAAATCGCCGGTATTTGTGTGGATCCTGCCGTACTTGCTGCTTTGTCCCGGGATTTTACCGAAAAACTCGCCACCCTGGAGGCGCAGATTTATACAGTAGCCGGACATCCCTTCAATATCAATTCGCCAAAACAGTTGGGGCAGATTCTTTTCGAGGAACTGGAACTGGCCCACGGCAGAAAGACTAAAACCGGCTTTTCAACGGATGTCGGAGTGCTGGAAAAACTTGCCAGGAAGCATGAACTGCCGGCACTGGTTCTGCAATTCCGCACAGTGGCAAAGCTCCTGTCTACCTATGTCGAGAAACTCACGCAGCTCCAGGACCCGGCAACGGGG
Organism: uncultured delta proteobacterium; assembly: GCA_903875445.1. Classification (GTDB taxonomy): domain Bacteria; phylum Desulfobacterota; class Desulfobulbia; order Desulfobulbales; family Desulfocapsaceae; genus Desulforhopalus_A. Next base: position 11,352 of record CAIQWD010000030.1, read on the forward strand.
AGGATTCATACATCCTTTAATCAGGCGGTAGCGGCGACCGGCCGATTGTCGAGCAGTGACCCCAATCTGCAGAATATTCCCATCCGTACCGAGGAGGGCAGCCGTATTCGCGAGTCCTTTGTCCCAGGGTCGGGCTTGGTGTTTCTTGCCGCCGACTATTCACAGATCGATTTGCGCGTTCTTGCCCATTATTCAAAGGACAGGGCGTTGGTTGGGGCCTTCAGGGCCGAGGAGGATGTACATGCAAGGACGGCTGCGGAGATTTTTGGGGTTTCGCCGCTCCTCGTTACCTCGGAAATGCGTCGGGTGGCAAAATCCATTAATTTTGGGATTGTTTACGGCATGAGCAGTTTTGGCCTGTCCAATCAACTGGATATCGGGAGAAAGGAGGCGCAGAGATTTATCGACAGGTATTTTGCCCTTTACACTGGAGTGCAGCGTTTCATGGAGGAGATCGTGCGGCAGGCGCAGACCTGTGGCTATGTTACGACTCTCCTCAATCGCCGGCGTACTGTCCCCGATATTAATGCAAAAAACAGGGTCCAGCGAGAATTTGCCGAGCGTACGGCTATCAACACCCCGATCCAGGGCACCGCTGCCGATATTATTAAGTTGGCGATGATAGAGTGTCGGCAGGCACTTCGTATTGCGGGGCTATCGGCCAGAATGTTGCTGCAGATCCACGACGAATTGGTTTTCGAACTTCCTGAAACGGAGCTGGAGGCCACCCTGCCGGTTATCAGGTCGGCGATGGAAAATGCCATGGTGCTCGATGTACCGCTTGTCGTCAATTTTTCGGTGGGTAAAAGTCTTGCCAAGTGACCGAAGGGAAAACATTTTTTGCGCTAATGCAGCGCTCTCTCACTATCCGGGGAATTACTATGTCGACATCGCAACAGCTCGACAAGCTGATCGAAGAAATTAAGCTCTTTATTCGTTATGCAGTCCCTGAGGAGGAACTCGGGGAGGCGGGTGCACTGGTCGCCAGGCATCGGCACCATCGCCGGATTCTCAATCTGCTGCGGGAGTACTATGTCGCTTTGCCCGATGCACGGGAAGAGGCGGTCACCCGTATTACCAAGCTGCTGCAGCGGCAAGGCGTTTGTCTGTTTGTTCTCTCAACCACCTCGACTGCCCATCTCTACGCGGTATCTGTCGATGAAGTGGTTTGGTTGGGCGAATATCCAGGTGAATTGGATGCAGAGGTTTTGGCTTTTTTGGGCTTTTCCCACCAGGTGGAATTCAAAAAGATCTGTGTACCGATAAGCGATCTTGAAGCCTATGCTGGCGGTGTTAAGGACAAAAGCGGGGAATGCCCGGCCTGCGGTGTCGAGGAGGGGGAATACCATCTCCTCGGGTGTTCGGTGGAGGTTTGCCCGTGGTGCGACGGACAACTCAATAAATGCAATTGCCGCTTCGAACAGCTTGAAGCCGATATGGTCGATAACGAGGAACAACTGGAACGGTTCCTCGATTTGCTGACCGCCAAGGGCCGGATACCCTTCCAGGAGGAGCACGCACCTTACTACCCCGGCACCAGCGATGGGTTGGACTTGGACGAAAAAGAAAGGTGATGCGCCTTGGTCGCTGTCGGAGGGAGAGTCGGAGCTGATTTTTTTCGCCACGACTTCCCCTGCAACGGAACTCTTGCCTATTTCCCGGTCACGGACTTGAGGTATTGGTACAGGTCGGAGTCTGAAGACAACACCAGCGAAGTATTATTGCCGACGATTTCGTGGTAACTCTCCAGTGTCTTCTGAAATGCATAGAAGTTAGGATCCTGGGAGTAGGCATCGCCATAAATTTTGGTTGCTTCTGCATCGGCGCGACCTTTTATGGTGAGGGCCTCCTTATTGGCGGAGGAGATGATTTCCTGGAGTTTTCGTTCAACCGTTCCGAGAATCTCGGCCTTCTGTCCTTCTCCCATCGAGCGTTTTTCCGCGGCAATCCGTTTTCTTTCGGAAATCATCCGATCGTAAACCTTGAGACGCACCGAGTCGATATAATTAACTCTTTTAAACATCACGTCAATCAACTCGATACCGTATTGCGGAGTAATCTTGGCGGCAATCTCAAGAATATGTTTGCTGATCTGATCTCGACCCTTTTTCGGCTTGCTGCCGATGGTGTCGAGGTCGGTGGTTTCCGACATGGTGGCAACAGACCAGTCTGAGCTGCGGATAATTTCAATCAGATCATTTTTGTTCACCATATCACGAACGGTACCATCAATGATATCATTTAGCAACGATTGAGCCCTGCTCTCGGTCTTGACGGCTTGCAGAAATTTCAGGGCATTGGTGATACGCCAACGGGCGGTTACATCAAGATAGACAAAGGTTTTGTCATTGGTGGGAATCTGGTTGGGTTGGCCATTCCAAATCTGAATTTTCTTCTCAAAAACCTCAGCATGCTGAATAAAGGGCATCTTGAAATGCAATCCTGCTTCAGTGACAGGATTACCAACCGGTGCACCAAATTGAGTTACCACCACCTGTTGGCCTTCTTCCAAAATAAAAAAACCGTCGTAGACGATGACCATTGCCAGGAGAACGAGACCTGCGAGAAAAAACTGGGCTATTTGCTTCATATCTATTTCCTTTCTGAGTATCAGTCTATTTCAACTCAACTGCCGGAGTTTTTTTCAGACCGCCTGCCGAGGTGATGTTCAGGAGCGGTAAGGGTGCCTGTTGATTTTTGTCGATGACATAAACTGATTGAACGCCGGGAAGAATATCCTTCATAGTTTCAAGGTAAATGCGCTTGCGGGTAACCTCGGGGGCGGTTTTATACTCTTTGAGGATGTCCAGGAAACGCTGGGTTTCACCTTTGGCATTGTTAATCCTTTGCGCCTGATAACCGTAAGCCTCTTCGACCATTTTCTTGGCATCGCCGCCGGCCTTGGGGATGACTCGGTTATAATTTTCTTCCGCTTCATTTACCATGCGTTTCATATCCTGATCGGCTTCGTTGACTTCGTTGAATGCCGGTTTAACCTGGTCCGGAGGATTGATGTCCTGGAACTGGACGGTTCCAATGGAAACGCCACTCATGCCTTTTGGAAACAAACCGTCCAGTTGGCTTTGTAATTCCAACTTCACTGAAGCGGCAAGGAGATCACGGTTGCTGAGAACATAATCGAAATCCATGTTGCCGACGATTCGCCTGGTAACACTCTCGGACATGTCGCGGATTGCCTGGATTACGTCGGAAACCTTGAATAGGAAGGCGTAAGGGTCAGCGACTTTGTATTGGACAATCCACGCGACGTTGATAACGTTTTTATCGGCGGTAAGCATGAGAGATTCCATGTCGTAGCCGCGCTTCTCAATAGACGTTTGTTGACCCGGAAAGCGACTGCGGAAGCCGAATTCTTCCTTCCTGATGTTTTCCACATCCACTTTGAAGAGTTTGTCGACGTAGGGAATTTTAAAATGCAAACCGGAAGGGGTGGTTCGGGAATATTCTCCAAGTCGCAGAATAACCCCCACTTCACTGGGGGCAATTTTGAAAAAAGAGGAATAGACGCCTTGGAAAACGACAATTACCAGGATGATTGCCAGCAGTTTACCAACATTGGTAAAGGGCGAAGACGACGAGGGCGGTGTTTCGCGGTCGTCTCCTGTCGGCGGGGGTGTTTTTTTTTCGGAAAAAAAATCCTGCAATTTATTAATCAGTTGTGCCACAATCTCTTCCGGGGTCTGCGGCTTATGCTTTTTCCCCCATGGAGGTTGTTGATCCTGATTAGACATAGAAAATCTCCTGTTCATAGTTTTCTTGATATCCTCTCAACCAAAATGATTCAATGTTGAGCCGGAGACGGCGGGCAAGAGGAGCGTTCAATCGGTTTCATAGAACGTATAAGGGTAATTATTGCTGTTGTCGATTGCAACCTGAATCGTCATGATCTTCAGGAATGTGTCGAAGACCCGATGCCTCATCAAGAGAAGGCCAGCAACCAAGAGCCATAAAAGACGAATAAAGTTATTGCCCCAAGTAAGGTCTGCAACCAAAATGAGGCTCGGAGAGCGGGGAAAAAAGGCAGACGGACAAAGTTTCCGGCGATGAGTCCGCATAACAGGCCGAAGAGATGGCTGCCCAGATCCGTTCGCTCACCTTCCGAGCCAAGCAGGGCCAAGAGGGCCAGTCCGGCCATGATCGGCATGAAAAAATGCAGGGCCATGCGGGTGCTCTTGAAGGCAAAACTCATGGTGCAGAGCATGCCGATGATACTGAAGATCGCTGTGGAAAAACCAACGAACCTGTGTCCTGGTCCATGAACCAGGACATTGAGATAATTGGCGGTAACTGAAGTCAGCAACATGGCAAAGAGACCAATCCCGTTGCCGGTGAGTTGGAGAAAAAAATGCAGGAGAAAGACGCCAAGTACACAGTTACTCAAAAGATGTACGAGATCGGCGTGGAGCGTAAGGGCTGTTACCAGTCGAAAAATCTCGGAGTTGTTGAGAATGGCATCGGAGTTTCCCGCCCCCTTGACGAACCATAACGCTTGCGGTTGCCAGTCTCCGGTCAACCCGTGGAGGCCGGCCAGACAACCGATGAGGAAAGGGCTCATTGCCCGAAAAAGAGGAGAAAAATGTGGAGATTCCTTGGGTCGAGGGGGCCAGTTGTCGTTTTCTTCGGTATATGCCGTTATTTCCCAGAGAGCCTTCTCGCGCAGAGAAGCAGCAACGTAAATCTCCATATGCTTACGAGAAACAATGCGGATGCGATGGGTGATATCGGCAGCGGCAAGAACCAGGGAGACGGTGTTGAGGGACTCGGGTTCGGTGACCCGGATGATGAGTTCTTCTGACGCATTGTCGGAAGCAGGGGGATTTTCTCGATCAATCAAGGATTGCTCAGGGAGAATCAATAAGATTTAAGGATGGGGAAAAGCCACCCGGAGCCTCAATTTGCAGCCTTGGATGCAAGGATTCCTGCCCGGTTGCTGCAAGGCCGGGCAGGAGTGACGATATTATTAGGTAAGCTTGTCCATGGGAACAATGGGACCGAGTTTTTCTTTTAACTGCAGCAGTTCAGCACGCTGTTTTTCATAAACTTCAAACAATTTTGCAGGGATGCCCGCCTCCTTGCTGTAGGCGTTTTTCTGCAGATCAATACGATCGACGATCTTGTCGATATACAAGGAAAACTGCATCTCATACAAAGATCTCGGATAGTCCTTGTCGATAGCCTGAAACAGTTTGGCCAAATCCTCATATTTCGGCAGATAGCCAATAGGCGTAGTGATAGCCTTGACATCGCCGTTGGCAAAGAGTTCCAGCCAGCCGAGCCAGACCTTCACATCCTTTTTCTCACCGAGTAGTTTGTCGCCGGATCCGCCGCGATTGCCATAGGTGAGAAAATAGTTCAAGCCGGCCATTATCGGGCGGGTGTCCTTGGTGAATTTCAAGGAATTGAAGAAGGTAAACTGGGCCTGCATATAATCGGCAAGGGCACCGGGAATAAAGGGGGCGTTGGCCCAGGGTTGACGATTGACACCAGTCGCTCCAACTTCCGTGGCGGTGGCCTTGGAGACAATCGATGCACCTATTATCACACCTTCGTCGGGATTTTTGGCAACCCATACCGGAGGCATGGTGTCGCCGTCCCTGCCGGAGTAGGTGATCACCTTGATTGGCGCACCCTTTGGCGATTCCGAGAGCTCGGTTGCGTGATTGGCAATGGCCGAGGCTCTAAGGGTGCAGCGGGAATTTTTATGGGACATCGGCACCGGTTTGCCGGCGGCATCGGTCTTGCCTTTGAACCACTCCCCTTGGAAGTTGACACCTTTGTCGGGCGCCTCTTCGCCATTACCGACCCAGTAGGGGACATCGCCTGCGATGAGAACATTCGACCAAATGACTTCGGTGCCGTCACCACGCAAACATTGCATAAGATGGGGGTCGCCTTCCTGGTTGACATCTTCGACAATGCCAAAAATACCCTTCTCCGGATTGATGGCACGGAGGATTCCTTCTTTGTCGATCCAGAACTGAGCCAGGTCGTCACCGATGAAATCACTGCCGACCATGGCGGTGGTGGTCTTGCCGCAACCGGACGGTGCCGCTCCGGCAAAAAAGGTTTTTCTGCCCCCCGGACCGGTCATGCCGGTGATAAACATATGCTCCGAAAGCTGTTCTTCAACCTTGTAGTAGGTGGCATAATCAACGCTGAAACGGTGATTGCCCTTTTTCAGGAGAAGGGTGTTGCCGGCATAGGTGCAGAAGGTGGCAAAGGTGGTCAGCCAGCTTCTGTCCATAAAAATCCGGGCATTCGGCACATCTGCCGGGGTGTTGTTGCCCTCCGAGTGGACGTTGGTGAAAAAAAGTCCGGCCCGGTCGACCTCGGCATCGAAATCTTTGTAGCAGTTTCTGTAAAGGAGTTCGGCCGAGTGCAGTACATATCCTGACGAAGAAATTTCGATTGCCGGAATCGTCGCTGCAGCACCCACCGGGCCCCGGCTATAGAAGCCGATTATCAGGGTCTTGCCGGACATAATTCCCGGCATGAATTTCTTGACATACTCGATAGCCTCGATGCGAGGCACGGTTTTCGCGAGAGAACTCATTTTTTCGCCGGGATTAACAATGTAATACGTCTGATTTACCAGCCTCGCCTGATCCTGCGGCAGGTCGAAATGAATTGTGTGGCCTTTTTTGGCAAGTTTTCTCTCCTCACCTTTTTGCAGCGAATATTCTCGCACCCATTGGACGTCTTCAGCATTACCGGTATTGACAAAGACACTGTCGGGTCGGCACATGGCGATGGCATTGGCGATTTTGATCAGCGCCTCTTCGTTTTTGATCAGCGCCAATTTTTTTTGATTCGTTGCATCAAGTTTGTCGGCAAGCACCTTGTTCGCTTCGGCAATGTTCCTGAGCCCACCAACAATCGCGAGTATCTCATCGCCTTTTTTCAATTCCAGCATTCTTCACTCCTTCTGTATGTTCAGCGGATTATACCATTCATAAAATAAGTACTATTCATCAAAAAACTCGAACGATGCCATAATATGAATTTTTGCTTTTAACGTCAAGATTTAGATCGGAGGTACGAGGGCGTTGTTGCAAAAGGCGGGAAAGGGTGATTGCATCTCGTGCGGAATCGTGATATTACGGCAGCCATCCGGTTTGGAAGCAGTAAAGAATAAAGGCGAAGAACAAATGTGGGCAAGAAGGGTGATCGTCTGGGAGTTGTCAGGGAGATTAAAATGAAAAAGGGCTACAATCACAGTATGATTGTAGCCCTTGATTTTATTAATGGTGCCGAAGAAAAGACTCGAACTTTCACTGGGAAACCCCAACTAGACCCTGAACCTAGCGCGTCTACCAATTCCGCCACTTCGGCAACGGGCATGAATATGCTTCCTGTACCGGTATTTGTCAAGACATTCTTGAATCGAAATCGAAAAAATCAAAGAGCGCAATGAGTATGCAGATATTCAAAAATACGGAAGACATTGAGATACCCTTCAGCAATGCCTGCGTTACCATCGGCAATTTTGACGGAGTCCACTTCGGGCATCAACAACTGTTTCGGACCGTTGTGCAAAAGGCCAGAGCTATCAAGGGTACAAGCGTGGCGATAACATTCGATCCGCATCCCTTGCAGGTCTTGCTGCCCGGTGGCATCAAGCTTATATCAACCTGTGAACAGAAGATTGAACTCATTGAAATGGCAGGAATTGATGTGCTGCTGATCATCCCTTTTACCAAGGAATTTGCCAAGACCACAGCCGACGACTTTGTCGCCGAGTTGCTGGTTCGGCGGCTCGGTGTAAAAGAGCTGGTGGTTGGGTACGATTATGCTTTTGGCAAGGGCAGGAGCGGCAATATAGAATTCTTACAACGCCAGGGGAAACATTTCGGTTTTCCAGTGACCGTTGTCGATGCCTATTACATTGACAATCAGTTGGTAAGTTCTACCAGGATCCGTGAATTGGTAAGGGGCGGCGATATGACCGCCGCCAGGGAACTCCTTGGACGCAATTATCAGATACGCGGCACGGTGCAGGTAGGAAAACAGCGTGGCGGTAAAGTCATCGGCTTTCCAACAGCCAATTTGAAGTTCAACGAGGAAGACCTGGTGCCGAAGCATGGTGTCTATGTGACCCAGGTAATCTGTCGTGGACGCGGTTATGGGGGCATCCTTAATATCGGGTACAATCCTACCTTTGGCGAGGAACAGTTAGTGGCTGAAACCCATATCTTCGATTTCAATGAAGATATCTATGGACAACCAATTAAAGTAAATCTTCTCAAGTTCATGCGCAGTGAACGAAAATTTTCCGGCGCGGGGGAACTCTCCGAACAAATTGGCAAAGATGTTCTGGTGGCGAAAACTATCCTGGCTGCCCACCAGAAAGAACTGATTTTGTCGAGCACCGAACGTTTCAACCGGTAAAACCGGCACGGATATTTTCTTGTTGCAAGTACGTTCAAGGTGTCTATAGTGTAGGCGCTCTTGGCCTTGCCTATTGAGGCCCAGGCGCTGCACAACAAGCAAAAAAATAGAAAGAGAGAGGCATAATTTGCTGTTTAGACCGACAGCAGCGGAGAGAATCGTTAAAGTTGGTTGCGATCAATAAGATAGAGGATAGTTATGGTTGAACAGTTGCAGGAAGATTTGCCGAAAGTAATTGAAGAATTGGAGAAAAAATGCCAAGAGCATCCGAAATCGGTAATGGCGTTCCACCACTTGGGCTTGGTGTATATGAAGTCCGTGCGTATCCCGGATGCCATAAAAGCCCTGGAAAAGGCTATTGAACTGGATAACCTCAGCAGTGAGAGCATGATTAATCTCGGGGCCATCTATTTCGGTCAGGGCAATCTTGAGAAAGCACGCCAGTTGAACGAGCAAGCACTCTCCGTCAGCCCGGAGAGTGCCCAGGCGCATGCCAATCTCGGCCTCATCTGGCAACAGCATAATGAGTTGGAAAAGGCGATTGCTTCCTATGAAAAGGCACTTCGCCATGACCCGAAGCTTGCCAGTGCCTGGATGAATCTTACCTCCGTACTGACCATGAAGGGCGATGATGAGCGGGCTGTTATAGCTGCCAGGAAAGGCCTTGAGCTTGATCCCGATTCGCCGCTCGGCAACAATAATCTCGCCGTGGCACTGTATTTCAGCGGCAAGTTTGCAGATGCCAAAATCCACATGGAAAAAGCCAGAGAACTGGGGTATTCCGTGGACCCGAATTTTGTGATGAGTCTTGCGGAAAAACTGGCGTGAGCCGTAAAGTAATGCCTGACAAGAACGAGCTTCATGCCAAAAGATAAAATAATTGTTCGACCCTGGTGCCCCTTTTGTGGTCAGAAGGTGGGGCGTCCGTCCAATGCACCGGTTCGCAAAATGAATGAATTTCCGGTCGGACGTTGTCAATGCGGAGCAGTCTATACCTGCGATGCGACAGGGCATAATGTTGGGGCGGCTATTGTCGAAACCCTGGTGTATGCCTGTGATGATAACGCTGATTTTGCTTGGGAGTTGATGCCTGAAGATGACTATTTAACCGGACGCATTGAAAACTATGATGAAAATGCGCATCAGGTGGTAGCCGAAAAAAACCTTGATGGTCGGGCAGTGCGTGGAGTTCTTTATTTTGTCCGCCTGCATTCCGATGCACGAGACATTGCCAAGAGAATCAGGGAGAAAAAAGACCAGATCCTGGAACAGACCGTGCCGGCGTTTCGTAACCAGGGCGCCGTCCCCATCGAACCTGCTCCCGACCCTCGGCGGATGCGCCGCAAAGCGACTAAATCGCTGGTTCAAGAACTGGTCGACCAGGGCGATATCGATGCTTTGGTGGCACTGTGCTTTGATGACAAAAAAACCCTGAGATTGATGCAGAGGCTGCTTTATGATCCGCTGGAGAGCAGGCGTTGGCAGGTGGCCTGGACAATCGGCCAGGTGACTGCCAGAACTTCCACCCGTGAGCCGGGGCCGGTTTCGGAACTGCTGCACCGTTTGTTCGAGGCCTGCTCCGATTCGGCGGCGACACCATGGGGAATGGTTGAGACCATCGGCTATGTTATCGCCATGCGTCCTGATATCTTCGGTGCTTTTACCCGGCATCTCCTCAATTATCTTAAAGAACCATCAACTCGGAACCAAGTACTTTGGGCCCTGGCGGAAATTGCCGGCAAGAGGCCCGATCTGATCCGCGACACACCGTTTTACAATCTGTTCCACTTTCTCAAACACCCTGAAGCCCAGGTGCGAGGCCAGGTAGTGCGGCTAATGGGTCGGATCCGAGCGACGGAAGCTGCGATTCAGCTCATGGAACTCGGAAATGATCAAGAGGTTTTTACCTGGTGCCAGGAAGGTTCTCTTAAGACTTCAACAGTTGCGCAGGTAACTGCAGAAGCGATACAAGCAATACAAGGAGGAACGCCGCATGAGCAATAAACTGCAATCCCTCGATGCAATCCAACCCCTCGATGGCGGTCGAACCGAAGGGCCACAGGATTCGGTCAAAAAAGAATACGAAGAAGGTCTGCGGTTTCTTGAACAAAAGGAATACGGGCAGGCTGCGGTGGCACTGCACAACGCACTTGTAGGATTTGAGCAAAAGGCGGATGAGGCGGGAATAGCCAATGCGAGCAATCAGTTGGGTCATGTGTGTCTTTGTCGGCAAGAGTACGAAGCTGCTCTCAAGCATTATCTAACGGCGCTGGCTATTTGCAAAACAGCCAATGACCGGATGAGCATTCTGGCTGTATTAACTAAGATAGTTGCGGCACAGAGAGGGTTGAAGCAGTATGCTAAGGCGATAGCGGTTTGCCTCGACATGCTGGATCTGTATCAAGACAACCGTGACCCCCAGGGAACCGTTGCAACTCTGGAAATAATGGCTGAAATCTATGTGGAAAACGGGCAAAGAGAAAAAGCCGCGGATGCCTATAAAACCATCGGGTCGATTCATAAGAATTTTCGACATGATACCATGGCCGCTCAATATCTGGAGAAAGCTGCAAAAATTTCATGTTTACCGGGATAATAGCAGGGGTTGGTAAAATTTGCGGCAAGCGCACCGCCGGTGGCGGTATTGTGCTTGACTTCGACGCCGGTTTCGCGCTGACCGACCCGAAGGAGGGCGAATCAATTGCGGTAAGCGGCGTGTGTTTGACCGCTTATGCGATACGCGGCCATAGATTCAGTGCCGACGTTTCCCCGGAAACCCTTTCGCACAGCAAACTCGGCATGCTCGGCCCCGGCGATTGTGTCAACATCGAACGGGCTCTCAGGCTATCCGATCGTCTCGGCGGCCATCTTGTGTCCGGGCATGTAGACTGCTTGGCGACGGTTTTCAGCCGCAAGGAAATTGGTCTCTATACTTTATTTTCTTTTTCTTTGGCGAAAGAACAGGATCGATATATTGTCGAGAAAGGTTCCATCTCCATTGACGGAGTAAGTCTTACTGTTAATAGTTGTAGTTCAGGGGTTTTTTCGGTATCGATTATTCCCCTCACGCTCAAGGAAACAACGCTTGGTGCTTTAAAAGTCGGCAACAGAGTCAACATCGAGGTTGATGTTATCGGCAAATATGTCGCGAAACTGCTGTCACCTGGCGTGCAAGCGGCAGAAACCGGTGGAAGCCAAGGTATCAATCCCGGATTTCTAGCCAAGCACGGTTTTTTTTGATTTTCAGCAGGGTTCGAGTCAATTTTTATTTTAAAAGTGAGTTACTATTATGGCAGTCAGTAGGATTGATGCGGTTATTGAGGATATCAAGGCCGGCAAAATGGTCATTTTGGTTGATGATGAGGATCGCGAGAACGAAGGCGATCTTTTTATGGCCGCCGAAAAGGTCGATGGCGATGCCATAAATTTTATGGCCACCCACGGCAGGGGCCTGATTTGCCTGACTCTGAGTGGAGATTTAGTAGATAAACTCGAGTTACCGATGATGGTCTCCAATAATACTTCCCCCTATGGCACCGGTTTTACCGTCAGCATCGAGGCGAGAACCGGTGTGTCCACCGGCATCTCGGCCGCCGACCGAGCGCGGACGATTCAAGCGGCTGTTGCAGAGGATGCAAAGCCTGCCGATCTGGTGAGTCCGGGACACGTCTTTCCTTTGAGGGCCCGGGATGGTGGGGTGCTTGTGCGTACCGGTCAGACCGAGGGTTCGGTAGATCTCTGCCGTCTTGCCGGGCTGATTCCGGCCGGAGTCATTTGTGAAATCATGAATGATGACGGGACCATGGCGCGGATGAATGATCTTGAAAAATTTGTCGAAAGGCATGAGCTGAAAATTGCCACGATTGCCGATCTTGTCGCCTATAGATTGCGCGAAGATACCCTGGTAAAACGGGAAGTCGAGGCTCGAGTACCCACAGAACATGCTGGCGAGTTCAAAGCCGTGGTCTATTCCAATTCGGTTGACAAGCTCGAGCACATTGCCCTGGTGAAGGGTGATATCAGTAAGGCAAAGCGAGTGCTGGTGCGGGTCCATTCCGAATGCCTTACCGGAGACGTTTTCGGTTCATCGCGCTGTGATTGCGGATTGCAGCTGAATGCGGCCATGAAGATGATTGATCAGGAAGGATGCGGAATAGTGCTCTATATGCGCCAGGAAGGTCGGGGCATTGGCCTTATCAACAAACTGAAGGCCTACTGTCTTCAGGATGAGGAGGGAGTGGATACCGTCGAGGCCAACCATCGTTTGGGTTTTAAAAGTGACCTTCGTGATTACGGAATAGGCGCGCAGATTCTTCGAGATCTTGGCGTCAGTAAGATGGCGATTCTGACCAACAATCCCAAGAAGATCGTTGGCCTTGAAGGCTACGGTATCGAGGTCGTGGAAAGATTCCCCTTGGAAATGGCTGCCGGCAAGGAAAATAAGGAATATCTTTTGTGTAAGCGTGATCGTATGGGACACTTAATGACAGTTGAGGATTAGTCGTCTGATATCTTTGCAAATACTTCATCTTTTTTCAGGAACACAGCATGGCAAATTTTATTGAAGGTAATCTCAAAGCGGACGGGAAGAAATTCGCGATTGTAGTAGCGCGATTCAATTCCTTCTTAAGTGAAAAATTATTGGATGGTGCCTTGGACAGCTTGTTACGTTCCGGTGCAGCCGGAGATGATATTGATGTCGTCAGGGTACCCGGCGCTTTCGAGATTCCGCTCATAGCAAAACGACTTGCAGGATCGCAAAAGTACAATGCGGTAATTGTCCTGGGAGTCGTCATCCGCGGGGCAACTCCTCATTTTGATGTCGTTGTCAACGAGGTTTCAAAGGGGACCGCCCAGGCAGGTCTGGAGACGGGAGTTCCGATTCTTTTCGGGGTGTTAACCACCGAGACCATAGAACAGGCGATAGAGCGTAGCGGCACCAAGGCGGGCAACAAAGGTGCCGACGTTGCTATCGCTGCCATCGAAATGGCCAATCTCATCGACTTACTGCACTGATTCTGATAATTCATGGGTACCCGCAGAAATTCACGGGAAATTGCACTGCAATTTCTCTATCAGGAAGATTTTACTATCGGCTCAGATCAGCAATTCGGATATGACCTGGCCGAACGTTTCGAGCTGTTTTGCGATCTATTCCAGGCGAACAAAAAGGCACGTACGTATGCCCTTGAATTGTTGCAGGGGGTGAGCAGCAATCTTGCACGCCTTGATCAGTTGATAAGCGAAGCGGCAACCAACTGGCGCCTGACGCGTATAGCCCCTACCGACAGAAACCTGCTCCGCATTGCGGTATACGAAATGCTTGAAAAGGAGGATGTCCCGCCGCATGTGGCCATCAACGAAGCAGTGGAAATTGCCAAACGGTTTGCCGGAGATGATTCGCCTAAATTTATCAATGGTGTTCTCGACGCGATAAGAAGTAAATTGGTGGAGTTGTGATCACCAAATGTGGCCACTCCTTGCATTTCCTATGAATTCCTAGTACATGTTGGGCCTGAAGATTTTGTGTACGCAATATGGGGAGTGGTTCAGGCGACATGGTACAAAAGACAGAAAGTACTCGACCGGGGTTGAGACAGGAAGCCCTGGCTGTTCTTGGCATCTTTATAGCTTTATTTCTTTTCCTCAGCCTTTTTACCTATACATATAAGATCAAAGGCAATTGGTGCGGTGAGATAGGAATATTCATTGCCCAAGCCCTTTTCAGTTTTACTGGATGGGGTGCATATTTGTTGCCATCCCTTGTCCTCCTGCTGTCGCTCCTCTTTTTCAACCCGAATATGTCTTGTGATCGTTTGCCTCATGTTGTCGCCGGGCTGACTGGAACAATTATTTCCTTTTGCGGACTGCTCTCCTCCTGGACTATTAGAGATCCGGGGTATTTTGGGATTGGCGGTTTCTTGGGAAAAACGGTGTTTGTTCTTCTTGATGCAGTCGTCGGGCATGGGGGGACCGTACTGGTCTTGGTCTTGGTATTGCTCTTTTCCTTGATGCTCTCTGCCCAATTTTCTCTGTACCGGTTGATTCGGCTCATGGGCCGAATCATGGCAAAGTCCGGATCGTTTATGTCAAGCAATACCGATCCTGCTAAAGAAAAATCCCCTTCCCCCGACAACGCAAAGGTCGAAAGACGCCTTGAAAAGGGTGAAAAAACTGTGCCTGAACCGCCGGTTTTGCAGACACAAACCATGCCGGAACTGAAAGAACCGGCGGCAAGAGTAAAAAGAAACAGCGACGATGAAGATTTTGCCGCCAAATTGATAGCCAGAGGCGACTGGCGATTGCCGCCCTTGACCCTTTTGAGCAAAGGCAGCCAGGTAGAAAATACCATCGACAAAGAGATTTATTATAAGACTTCCAAACAATTAGAACAAAAACTTAAAAATTTCGGGGTTTCCGGTAAGGTAGTTGGCATTTCCCCGGGGCCGGTGGTAACCACCTACGAATATTCGCCCGCTCCCGGTGTAAAAATCAATAAAATAGTAGGCCTTGCAGATGATCTTGCCCTAGGCTTGAAAGCGCAGTCGGTAAGGGTTGTCGGATCGATTCCCGGTAAGGCCGCGCTGGGGATAGAAATATCTAACGAAATAAGAAATATTGTCTATATTCGCGAATTGATTGCAGCCGAGGCCTATCGGGCCAATTCCCACAAGCTTTCAATTGCCCTAGGGCTTGATGTGGTAGGCAATTTGGCGATGGCCAATCTGGCGAAAATGCCGCATCTGTTGATTGCCGGTGCCACCGGTGCCGGAAAAAGCGTTGGTATTAATACAATTATTGCTTCAATTCTCTATAATGCTACGCCCGAAGAGGTGCGGTTTCTTATGGTGGACCCGAAACGCATCGAGCTGTCAGGCTATGAGGGTATTCCCCATCTCCTGCACCCGGTGGTGGTCGATCCCAAACTTGCCTCCCGTGCTTTGAACTGGGCTGTCAGAGAGATGGAGCGACGTTACCGACTGCTTGAGGAGGCACGCGTCAAAAGCTTTGATTCCTACAATGAGATTAACGCCGATAAACTTCCCTATATCGTCGTTATTGTTGATGAATTGGCTGATCTCATGATGGTCGCATCAAAGGATGTAGAGGCGGCAATTGCCCGCCTCGCTCAGATGGCAAGGGCAGCGGGAATTCATCTTATCTTAGCGACCCAAAGGCCATCGGTCGATGTCTTGACCGGACTTATCAAGGCAAATTTTCCGACGCGAATTTCTTTCAAGGTGTCCTCGAAAATCGATTCGCGAACCATACTTGATGCCTCTGGGGCAGAGCATTTGCTTGGTGCCGGCGACATGCTCCTCCTGGCTCCCGGCACGTCCCAAGTTAAACGTATTCATGGAGCCTATATTTCAGAAAAAGAAACGTCCGATATTGTCGATTTTTGGAAAAAACAGGGCAGCTCCGCCTACGATGATGCGATGATACAGGAACTTGAAAAGGATGAAGATCAAGACAATGCCGGAGGGGAAGAAGATTTTGATGAACGCTATGATGAAGCTGTTGCCTTAGTGACCCAGAGCGGCCAGGCATCAATATCCATGGTCCAGAGAAGACTGCGGGTAGGGTATAATCGGGCTGCCCGAATGATTGAAAGGATGGAGAAAGAAGGGGTGATCGGACCGCCTGACGGGGCCAAGCCACGTGAGGTTATTGTGCGCAATGACTACACTTAGGCATGCTTTGTCGGGTGTTGAATTTTCTTGACAATTACCAGGCAACCAATTAAAAGATTCTCTTGAGAAAAATGAGTAGTCATTCAGTATTATGCGTGGTTTTTTCACTAAAAATCATGGATTTCAGTTGTAGTATCGCTTGGTTGTCTGTGGAAAGCGTGAGTCACGGGCGATCGAGGTTTCTTTGTTGAAAAGAGTTTAAGTGGGCCCTGTCGGTTCAGGGTCACAACAGTTAATGCAAAACTGAGGAGGTAGTTGAATGCCAAGTTATGTAGATCCTGCCAAGTGTGATGGTTGCAAGGGTGGAGACAAAACCGCATGCATGTACATCTGTCCCAACGATCTGATGGTTCTGAACGTTGAGGAGATGAAGGCGTACAATCAAGAGGCGGATGCATGCTGGGAGTGTTATTCCTGCGTTAAAATCTGCCCGCAGGGTGCGATTTTTGTTCGCGGTTATGACGACTTTGTACCGATGGGCGGTCAGGTTCACCCAATGAGATCTTCTGACTCCATTATGTGGACTGTCAAGTTTCGTAATGGCAACATGAAGCGTTTCAAGTTTCCTATTCGCACCACTGCTGAGGGTGCTGCTAATGCTTATCCCGGACAGAAGGGAGCCAGCCTTGATGATGAGTGTTTGCTGCTCGAGAAAGATCTTCCTACCCCCAAATGAGCTGAGTTAGAAACTTTTAACTGCAAAATCTTTATTTTAAGGAGATTTGAAAATGGCATTACCAAATAAACCAAAAGGTGAGCTGAAAGCCGTCGTGAACCCCGAGGTTGTCGAGCACGACGTGGACATCCTCATTATCGGTGGCGGTATGGCTGCATGTGGAGCTGGTTTCGAAGTTAAGAAATGGGCTCCGGAAGGAATGAAAATCGTTCTTGTTGACAAGGCATCTCTTGAGCGTTCCGGTGCTGTTGCTCAGGGTCTTTCCGCTATCAACACCTACGTCGGTTCGAACCCAATCGAAAGTTATGTGAAGATGGTTCGTAATGATCTGATGGGTGTTGTTCGTGAGGATCTTATTTACGACTGTGGTCGTCACGTTGACGAGTCTGTTAAGCTTTTTGAAGAATGGGGCCTGCCGATCTGGAAAAAAGACAAAGACGGCGAAACCCTTGATGGTGCAGCACCTGCCCCGACCCTTCGTGAAGGCGGCACTCCTGTACGTACCGGTAAATGGCAGATCATGATCAACGGCGAGTCCTACAAACCTATTGTCGCCGAGCCTTGCGCATCCGCCCTTGGTTCCGAAAACATTATGGAGCGTATTTTCATTGTTAAGCTCCTGCTCGATAAAAACAAACCGAATCAGATCGCCGGTGCAGCCGGTTTCTCTACCCGTGAGAATAAGGTGCATGTCTTCCGTTGCAAGGCAGCTCTGGTTGCTTGTGGTGGCGCTGTTAATATCTTCCGTCCTCGGTCTACCGGTGAAGGTAAAGGCCGTGCTTGGTATCCGGTTTGGAATGCTGGTTCCACCTACACCATGTGTGCCCAGGTAGGCGCAACCTTGACCATGATGGAAAACCGCTTCACCCCTGCTCGTTTCAAAGACGGTTATGGCCCAGTCGGTGCCTGGTTCCTCCTGTTCAAAGCCAAAGTTCAAAACGGTCTTGGCGAGTTCTATGCTAACTCAGCTTCAGTAGGTGATGAGCTTGCGAAATTCATGCCTTACGGCGGCTCTCCGGTTACCCCGACCTGTCTGCGTAACCATCTGATGCTCAATGAGCTGAAAGCTGGTCGTGGTCCGCTCTACATGGCAACCGACGTAGCATTGAATGCATTCCTTGAAGATCGTAAAGCCAAAGGAATGGATGACAAATCCCTGAAGAAATATTGGAAACATCTCGAGTCCGAGGCTTGGGAAGATTTCCTCGATATGTCCGTTGGTCAAGCCGGCCTCTGGGCAGGTATGGATGTTGAGCCTGAGAAGGTTGGTTCTGAGATTATGCCGACCGAACCCTACATGCTCGGTTCTCATTCCGGTTGCTGTGGCATCTGGACCTCCGGTCCGGATGAGTCATGGGTTCCGGATGTCAAAAATGATTCCCGCGTCCATAAGTATAAGTGGGGATACAATCGTATGACCACTGTTGACGGCTTGTTCACTGCCGGTGACGGCGTTGGGGCTTCCGGCCATAAGTTCTCTTCCGGTTCGCATGCGGAAGGACGTATCGCTGCCAAGCAGATGGTTAAATTCTGCCGCGATAACGCCAGCTTCAAGCCAGAATTGAAACAATCCGCGCAATCAATAGCTGATGAAATCTATGCTCCTGTAAAACGCTTCGAAGAGTTTAAAGGCGCTTCCACATCTATTGAAGTAAATCCAAACTACTGCAAACCTTCCGGAATCATGATGCGTCTCATGAAGGCTACCGATGAATATGGTGGTGGTGTTGCTACCTACTATATGACTTCCGGCAAGCTTCTCAATATCTGCCTTGATCTTCTTCGTCTGCTCCGCGAGGATTCAGAGAAGATGGCAGCCGGCGATCTGCATGAACTGCTTCGTTGCTGGGAAAATTACCATCGCATCTGGTGTGTTGAAGCCCATATTCGGCACATCGAGTTCCGTAAAGAATCCCGCTATCCTGGATTCTACTACCGTTCAGATTTCCCGGCCGTTGATGATCAGAACTGGAAATGTTTTGTTAACTCCACCTTCAATCCGGAGAGCAAGGAATGGAAGTGTGAGAAAGTTGAATGCATAAACATCTTCCCGACCGATCCTTGGCTGTAATAGCAAGGAATGTTGTTGATCTGATGTAAAAAAAAATCTCCAGGAGTCGATGACTCCTGGAGATTTTTTGGTATGTAGTGTTTTTAGCTTATGTGACCAAGAGATAAGCTACTCTCGGTCACATAAGCTAAAAAAATTTTATTGAGTTGAGCTTTGTCGCGCAAAGTTGTGTTTAATAGTTGATGTGGACTGCACTTACCGCTATAAACCGATACGGTGTGGGACAGATCAATAGGACAATATTTTTAAGAGCAATCATGGAGGTTAGGTATGACTGACGAGCAAGGCACCTCTGGTGCAGTTCTGGTCGTAGGCGGAGGCATCAGTGGATTGACTGCTGCTCTGGAGACCGCTGAAGTCGGGAATGATGTATTCCTTGTTGAGAAAGGCCCATCTTTAGGTGGAAGGGTTGCCCAGTTGAATCAGTATTTTCCAAAACTGTGCCCACCGAGTTGCGGGTTGGAGATCAACTTTCGCAGGCTTAAAGATAATCGAAAAATAAGGACCTATACCATGACCACCGTCAAGTCAGTGACTGGCGGACCTGGTAATTATGAGGTGACACTCATCACTGAGCCGCGATATGTAAACAGTAACTGTACAGCTTGTGGTGACTGCACAGCGGCGTGCCCGGATGAGATTGCAAATGAGTTTAATTTTGGAATGAACAATTGCAAAGCGGTTTATTTGCCGCATGAGATGGCGTTTCCACGAAGATACATTGTTAAAAAGAGTGCCTTGAGTGCCGCCGGCGCGGCGGCTATAAAAGCCGCCTGTAAATACGACGCAATTGATCTTGAAATGCAGCCTGAAACCTTAACCATTAAAGTTGCATCTATAATTTGGGCAACCGGTTGGGTACCGTACGAGCCAACGAAGATGGAAAATCTTAAGTTCGGCCAATCGAAAGCAATTGTAACCAACATGATGATTGAGCGGATGGCCGCTCCCAATGGCCCGACCGGCGGAAAGATTGTCCGTCCAGGCGACAATAAGGCGATAGAATCAATTGCCTTTGTCCAGTGCGCCGGGTCCCGTGATGAAAATCATCTTGAATATTGCTCGCACATCTGTTGCATGGCTACCTTCAAGCAGATGTCCTATGTACGGGAACAGTATCCTAATGCCAAAATTTACGTCTTTTACATCGACCTGAGAACCCCTGGAAAATATGAGAAATTCCGAGAGGTTCGCATGGCCGATGCAAACGCTTCCTTTATCAAGGGCAAAGTTGCCGATATTATCCTTGAAGCCGATGGTGGTGTAACTGTTGTGGCTGAAAATGCACTGACCGCCGAAAAAATATCTCAAAAAGTTGATATGGCCGTTCTTGCTACCGGAATGCAACCGTCTCTTGGATTGCAAGGTGCACCTGCTGAGCTGAAACTGGATGCCAGTGGTTTTGTTATTTCTGATTTTGATAAGGCTATGATATCAGCTGGTTGTGCTAAAAAAGCCGCGGATGTTGTTACTTGTACTCAATCATCAACTGCAGCTGCCTTAAAGGCAATTCAGGTTTCAAGGAGGTAAGAATCAATGGATAAAAAATATTGCGCCTATATTTGTGCTGGATGTGGCATTGGAGACGCGCTTGACATGGAGGCACTTGCCGAGGTGGTTTCCGGTGAGATGTCCATGGAGTGCAAAACCCACAAGTATCTCTGTGGATCTGAAGGTCGCGCTCTGATTGAAGGCGATGTGGCCGGTGGTGTGAACACTATTGTCGTTGGCGCCTGTTCTCCGCGTGTTATGGCCCAGGAGTTTGATTTCGGCAAGGATAAGATTACCGTTCGTGCCAATATTCGTGAACAGGTAGTGTGGTCTGAGGTGAAGCCTGTTGAAGGGCAAGCACCCCACAAGGAAGCTGCTGCATTTCTGCAAGAATCCGCTTCTGATTACTTGCGTATGGCTTGCACTAGGGCCAAAAAAACTCTCCTGCCCGAACCATACAAACTCGAAGAAATTAATAAAACCATCTTGGTAATGGGTGGAGGTTTGGCAGGACTTACTGCGGCAAAAGAAGCATCAGCTGCTGGCTACCAGGTAATTCTCGTTGAAAAAGAAGCACAACTTGGCGGCAAGGCCGCTGGCTGGCGAAAAAGCTTTCCATCAAAGGCCCCTTGGACAGATTTAGAAGAAAATCCAATTACTACTTTGATTGCCGGTGTTGAAGGCAGTGACAAAATCACCGTCAAAACCGCAACTGAGGTCGCTCGAATCTCCGGGGCTCCCGGTAACTTCGGAGTGACCTTTAAAGCAGCCGGGACAAAAACCGAATGGGATGCTCCGCAAAAGGTTACGGTAGACCAGCAGGATCTGATTTCCAAAGGACAGATGGAAGATCCCAACACCGGGTTGAAAAAATATACCGATACCAATCCTGATGCTTTGAAGGTCGGTGCAGTGGTGCTGGCAACCGGTTGGAAACCAGCGGATGTTTCGCAGTATGAGCACCTTGGCTATGGTAAGGTCAAGAATGTTGTTACCAATGCCGAATTCGAAAAGCTTGCCAAGGCTGGAAAAGTGCCTGCTAATGTAGCTTTTGTACAGAGCCCTGGTGGTAAGGATCATGACAAGGATTTTCCGTACTGCAATTCGGTAACTTCCATGGTGGCCCTGAAGCAAGCCCAATATGTATGCCAGGATAATGCCGATGGAAAGGCATATATTCTTTATCAACACATGAGAACTCCGGGACATATGGAGTTGTACTATAAAAGTGCTCAGAACACCGATGGCATTTTCCTTACCAAGGGAAATGTGATGAAGGTTGAGGAGAGTGGCGCATCCTTGTCGGTTGCTGTTGAAAACACCCTGCTTGGCGAAGACCTGACTCTCCAGGTAGATATGGTTGTTCTCGCTGCCGGCATGGAACCTACCACAAAGGGCGAAGATTCGATTAATCTCGCTTACCGGCAGGGTCCGGCATTTGTCGACCTTGACTTATTCGATGGCTATGCTGATTCGCATTTTATCTGTTTCCCCTACGAAACACGGCGTACCGGAATATATGCCTGCGGTGGTGTACGCAAAGCGGAAACGATGGAAGAAGCCGTTGATGATGCGACTGGCGCAGCTTTAAAGGCTATCCAATGTATCGAGTCAACCGATCGAGGTGTTGCTGTTCATCCTCGTTCCGGCGATGCCACCTATCCTGAGTTCTTCATGCAGAGATGTACCCAGTGCAAGCGGTGTACCGAAGAATGTCCGTTCGGTGCCCTGGATGATGATGAGAAAGGAACCCCTCTGCCGAATCCTACTCGTTGTCGTCGTTGCGGAACCTGTATGGGGGCTTGCCCCGAGAGGATTATCGGCTTCAAGGATTACAACATTGATCTTATCGGCTCAATGATCAAGTCTATTGAGGTTCCGGAAGATGATGAAGATCGTCTGCGAATTCTTGTCCTTGTTTGCGAGAACGATGCCTATCCGGCACTCGATATGGCCGGTATGAAGCGTTTTGGTATTAACCATATGGCTCGTTTTATTCCGGTTCGTTGTCTTGGATCCGTAAATATGGCCTGGATTCGCGATGCTCTTTCTGCCGGTATGGACGGCGCGATGCTTCTCGGCTGCACCTATGGCGATGACTACCAGTGCCATTTCGTCAAAGGATCGGAGATTGCCAACAAACGTATGGAAAACATCGGTGACACCCTAAAAACTCTTGGGCTTGAACCGGAAAGATGTGCTGCAAATCAAGTGTCCATCACTGATTATGATAAAATTCCACAGATTATAAACGAATTCGTTGAACAAATTGTTGAGATGGGTCCAAATCCGTTTAAAGGTTTCTAAGTAAGGTCAGACCTTGTCCTGCTGTGGGAGGTACTCTGTGGCAGGACTTTAACTCTGTGATGCAGCGTTCTTACATGTTTTCCATTGATATAGCAGGAGGAAGAAATGATCGTTCAACCCGATTTAGAGTTTATCAGATCCTTAAAGGCAGCCGGGGGCGACACGCTGAAGAAGTGCTTTCAGTGCGCCACCTGCTCGGTTATGTGTCCACTCTCGAAAGAGGGTAAGCCTTTTCCCAGAAAGGAAATGATTTGGGCCCAATGGGGTATAAAAGAAAAACTGGTAACCGACCCGGATGTGTTTCTTTGCCACCAGTGTGGAGATTGTACCGCCAACTGTCCTCGTGGAGCCAAGCCAGGGGATGTTCTCAGTGCCATTCGTGCCTATGCTTACACCTTTTATGGCTGGCCGGCACCACTAGCAAAACTGGCATCCAGTGCTAAGGGATTGCCTATTTTGATAGGGCTTCCCGTGGTGGTCATTTTTATCATGTGGCTGCTTTCCGGAGCAATGCGTTTTCCTACACCTACAGAATTCGCAAGTCACGGGTATCAACAGTTTTTTGGCACCTGGGATTTTCGCTGGTATGCTAAAAATATCTTTTTTATTGTTCTCATAATGGTTCCGTCGCTTGGTCTTGGACTGTTTTCTGCATTTAAAGGTATTTACACCATGTGGAAAACAATGTGTGAGGACGCCGGACTGAATCGAGAATACAGGCCGGCAATAGTTCCGTTTATTCAAGATTTCATCTGGCCGTCATTAATCGAGATTGTTAAGCATACCCGGTTCCGGGAGTGCAAAACAAATATCAATAGAGTGCAGGGCCATCTGCCGTTGATGCTCGCATTCATCGGCTTATTTATCGTAACTTGCTGGTCGTTGCTGAAAAACGATGTCCTTGGTCTTTTCTGGCATTCATTACATGGACCGCTGCCCTTATCAGACCCTTTTAAGCTCCTTGCCAACGTTTCGGCAATTGCCCTTCTCTTTGGGATAGGGGTGCTGTGGTCTAACAGAAAGAAGGCTGAATGTGAATTGAATACCCAACCGACTTTCTATGATTGGTTCCTTATCTGGGAGATCACGGCAGTAGGCGTTACTGGCCTAGGAGCAGAACTGCTGCGTTGGGCGGGAATGCCGATTCTTGGGTATATCGTCTATTTCCTTCATTTGGTTGCCATCATGATGCTGTTCTTGTATCTGCCCTACACCAAGTTTGCCCATCTCCTCTACAGAACGGCAGCGTATGCTTTTGAAAAATATCGTCAAAGTGCCTTCGGAAAAAACATTTGATTATGCGTAGTTAATAATCTCCGGTTTTCTGTTGGCAAAACGTAGTCGTGCTGAAGGCCTGGTCGAAAAGACCAGGCCTTTTTTGTTGCTGAGAGGGCTTAAAAATATTGCGTAAACATGCCATTAGAACCATAGAGAAAATATGAGAAGAAAAAATAGATGTTGAATTAAGAAAATTTACTGAGTATATTCTTCCGTCTTGTAAGCTGGCGTAGCTCAATGGTAGAGCTCCTCACTTGTAATGAGGTTGTTGTGGGTTCAATTCCTATCGCCAGCTCCACTAAAATATTACTTTACAAAGTGGTAATAAGAGTTTAAAGAGATCTGTCTTATTCGGACGTTCTCCATGGAGGGGTTCCCGAGCGGCCAAAGGGAACAGACTGTAAATCTGTCGGCTCAGCCTTCGGAGGTTCGAATCCTCCCCCCTCCACCACAACTCTTCTGTTTTGCAAAGAGAGATATACCGGGCGGGAATAGCTCAATTGGTAGAGCATCAGCCTTCCAAGCTGAGGGTCGCGAGTTCGAGCCTCGTTTCCCGCTCCACTGGTAGTATCTCGTGTGCAGATGGTCTGCCCACGTAGCTCAGTTGGTAGAGCGCATCCTTGGTAAGGATGAGGTCACCGGTTCGATTCCGGTCGTGGGCTCCATGTTAACACTGATAGCAATCTTAGAAAAAATATTCAACGGCCTGAGGAGACAAGAAAATGTCGAAGAAAAAGTATGAAAGGAATAAACCGCACGTCAATGTAGGGACGATAGGCCATATAGATCATGGCAAGACCACATTGACTGCAGCAATTACTCGTGTCTTATCGTTAAAAGGTCAG
>CAIQWD010000031.1 GCA_903875445.1 uncultured delta proteobacterium
ACTCAGCAAATCTCATCTCACCTGACCCACCCGTATCGCTCTTTCCTCTCCCTCAAGACACTCCCTGCTGCGCACTCACTGGCTCAGTTTTCATTAGCAAAAGTGGCTCAATTCCTGTTAGCGCCGAAGGCCTTGGCCTGCAAATCACGGACAAGGTAGACGCCGTTTTTGTCCTTTGTCTCCCCCATATCTTTCCCTTGAGATTCTTTCTTTGGAGGCAAGGCTACACATGTCGTTCCTTGATAAACGAAAAAATAGCCCGATTTGTCTTCCTCAAAGCGAATATCGTCAACCAGAGCTCGAACACTCTCAATCTTTTTCTCAGCGTTGTCTATTTTCTCAATTGCATGACCAACCACCAGGGCAAGAGAATGACTGGCTACTTGCAGTTTAGCCTTCTGATCAGCCAACATGACCTCGCCGGTCTTGTCGAGGCCCAAAGCCTTGACCCGATTGCCGCTCTGCACGGTAAAAAACACCATGACCAGAAAGAGAGCAAAAATGGCGAGAATTATTAAATACATTCTCCCTTTTACTGAAAATCTGTTGAGCATACAGACCTCCACATCGGGATCATTAATGTTTGCGGATCGACATAAAAAAATATGTCACCCTTGCCAAAAATCAGCAATAGTTCGGCAACTGATAGCCTTTTCCTGATTATATGTTGAAAAAATGATTTTATACAAGGAACCGGCAGTAATTATTTTGGATCACGGATAATGCTCGTAAGTCTGATGACAATCCAGCAATACTCCGTTTGCAAGACTTCACGAAACCACAATCCCTCTCTACCCTCCCAAAAACATTCTACTCATTACCCTGTAGTATGGATGACCGCAGAGCCTGGCGGGATAATATTTTTATTGAACGATTATGTAAAATAGTGAAGTATGAGTGCGTGTATTTTGCGTGCTTCTGATTCGGTCAAGGCATCAATCGATAGTGCGCTACTACTTTGATTGGTAAAATCGATTCAGACCTCATTTCAGATTAAAGAAAAAAAACACCTGATGAAGCTTAAAGGGACAAATGACAAAAAAATTGAAGAGGGAATGCAACACTATCGATGAAAAAAAATGTTGATCTTTGCTAAATTGTCTGAAAGATCCTAATAGGTTAAACTCTTTTTAAATTTAAGGAAACAAATGAATAATTTTATAGAGATTATCCAATTTGCTATTGATCGAGAAATTGAAGCTGAAACCTTTTATTTAGAAGTTGCGGCGAGGACAACCAAAGACGCAATGAAAGAATTGTTTGTCGGTTTTGCGGTGGAGGAAAAGAACCACCGGGAGATATTGGAAGGAGCTTTGAACAATAAAAATACATTACTGCAATTCAAGCAAGTCTCTGATTATAAAGTTTCTGAATCGGTTGAGCAGACAAGACTAACAGATGCAATGACAATAGCGGATGTCTTCAATGTTGCCATGAAAAATGAAGAAGCGGCCATGAAAATGTACCGGAAACTAGCTAAGGATTCTACTTTAGAGTTTGCCCAAAAACTTTTCGAGAACCTAGCAGCGATGGAGCAGGGGCATAAGGTCAAACTGGAGGAACGTTACATTGACGTCGCTTACGGTGAAGTCTGGTAGGTTTCCATTAAACTGTTTGGAGGTTTTTCAATGAATACAATGACTTTGAATGGGAAAAATATCTCTTTCAATCCGGGAGATACCATTCTAGATGTAGCCCAGGAAAATGGAGTGGAAATTCCGACCCTGTGTTACCTTCAGGCTGCTGATCACAAAGGTGTTTGTCGCGTATGCGTGGTGGAAGTCGATGGAGCCGACAGGTTGCTGCCGGCCTGCGCTACACCGGCCGCAGACGGCATGGTTGTAGAAACTCACTCCGAGCTGGTCGTCCAGACACGTAAAATGATGCTGGAGCTTCTCTTGGCCGATGGCGACCACAACTGCCTGTTTTGTGAATCAAACGGCGATTGCAAGCTACAGGAACTTGTATACGAATATGGGATTAAAGATGCACCCCGGACGGCCACCTACGAGCCACGGCCAATTGATGATGCTACCCCCATGATTTTCCGGGACTTCAATAAGTGCGTACTCTGCGGTCGATGCGTTGCCGCTTGCAACGATGTCCAATGCAATGACGCCATTCCATTCCCCTACGGAAGGCGGGAAGAGAAGCCTCTACCCACGGGATGGCTTCCTCTGGCCGATTATGATCATTGTGTACACTGCGGCGAATGTATTCAGGCATGCCCGGTCGGAGCTATTATTGAGAAGAAAGCCATTGGCCAGGCCAGATCGTGGGAAATGGAGAAGGTCCGCTCAACCTGCCCTTATTGCGGAGTGGGCTGCCAGTTGTGGCTCCATGTAAAAGACGACCGTATCATAAAGGTCACCGGTGTCGAGGATGGCTCCCCCAACAAGGGCCGTTTGTGCGTAAAAGGGCGTTTTGGTTATGATTTTATTTACTCCGAGGAGCGTCTCAAGACTCCCCTCATTCGAGAGAATGGAGGTTTTCGAGAAGCTTCATGGGATGAGGCTCTGGATCTCGTTGCCAACAAATTCAAGGAAATTATAGCTACACATGGTCCCGATGCCATAGGCGGAGTGAGTTGCTCACGAAGCATCAACGAAGACTCTTACAATATGCAGAAATTCTTCCGTGAGGTCCTGGGCACAAACAATATTGATAACTGCGCTCGTACCTGACACGCTCCAACTGTCGCCGGACTGGCGACCTCATTTGGTTCAGGGGCAATGACGAATTCTTTTGCCGATTTTCCCAAGGCAAAACTTATTCTGGCTATAGGGACGAACATGACCGAGGCCCATCCCGTGGCCTCAACTTTCGTGAAAAACGCGGTGGCTAACGGCGCCGAACTCTACGTGGTCGATCCACGGAAGACTGCTCTCGCTAAGCTTTCGAAACAGCATTTTCCGATCAGGGTCGGGAGTGATATCGCCTTCATAAACGGGCTCATGCACGTCCTTATCACCGAAGATCTGTACGACAGGGAGTATGTACAGAGGTGCTGCGAGGGCTTTGATGAACTTAAGGCTAAGGTTCTTGAGTACCCACCGGAGCGAGTTGGCGAGATTTCAGGCATACCTGCTGAAAGCATCCGCCAACTGGCCCGTCGTCTTGCTGCCATAAAGCCCGGCATGCTTTGTTACACACTCGGGATCACCGAGCACACCTGTGGAGTAAACAATGTGCTTTCCACCGCTAATCTGCAGATGCTTCTCGGTAACGTCGGCTTCGAATGTGGCGGTGTAAATCCTCTACGGGGCCAAAACAATGTTCAGGGAGCTTGTGATATGGGGGCACTCCCCAATGTTTATCCGGGTTACCACAAGGTGGATACGGAAGCATCGCAAGAGTTGTTCAGGAAGGTCTGGAGTGTGGATAAACTCTCTAAAAAGCCGGGGCTTATGATGCCGGATATGTTGGATGGATTGGCCACTGGAGCCATGAAGGCTTTCTACGTCTTCGGCGAGAACTTGGCCAATACCGAGCCAGATATCAGGCACATGGAGCATTGCTTGGCCTCAGCCGAGTTTCTGGTATGCCAGGATATTTTCCCTACGGAAACGACCCGGTTCGCTCATGTGATCTTTCCTGCAGCCGCCTGGTCCGAAAAAGACGGAACCTTCACCAACAGTGAAAGGCGGGTCAACCGGGTCCGGGCCGTAAGCAAGACTCCGGGCCTTGCGAAGCAAGACTGGCTAATCTTCAAAGAACTCGCAAAACGCTGGGGCCACAATTGGGAATCCAACAGCGCCCAAGAGCTGTGGGACAACGAAATTTCTGTGGTGGCTCCTCAGTTAAAGGGAATTAAGTATGCGCGCATCGAAAATGATGGCTTGCAGTGGCCCTGTCCGACCCTAGAGCATCCGGGAACGCCTACTCTCCATAGGGACGGCCATTTTACCAGTGGCCGCGGTCGACTCATGCCTGTTGATTGGACTCCTCCGGCGGAAGTGGCCGATGCGGAATATCCATTCGTTCTAAGTTCCGGGCGGAGACTCTACCATTATCACACCCGCACACAGACAGGGCGTGCTAAAGGGCTGAACACTCTTATGGGCGAAGAGACTGCCGATATCTCTCCTGCCGACGCCGAGGCGCTGGGCATCGAAAACGGAGAGGTGATTCGGGTCAGTTCGCGACGGGGTAAAGTGCTGATCAAGGCCAAAGTGACCGATGAAGTCCCCAAGGGATTGGTCTGGATGTCCTTCCATTTCCGTGAGACCAATGCCAACTGGCTGACCAATCCGGCATTCGATCCCATCAGTAAGACGGCCGAATACAAAGCCTGCGCTGTGGCCGTCGAAAAACTCCGGTACGATGCAGCAAAAACCGCCTTCCCGGAAGGGGGGCCTTCAGAGAGGTATAGAATGAATTTTGAGTCCATTGAGAAAGTGCTCGAATTTGCAATAGATAAGGAAAAAGAGGCGGTTGCATTTTATAACGAACTGAGTAAAAAAGAGTCGATAGCCGATTTGGTGACGACCTTCAGGGAACTTGCTCAAGAGGAAGCAAACCATGTGAAATTGTTGACGAGTATATCAAAGAAAAAAACTGTAATTGAATCCTATGAGGTGCATAAAGTCACCAACTTGAAAATCAGCGATTACCTGGTCGAAGTCGAATATTCAGAGGGGATGCCGATGCAGGATATTCTTGTCCTTGCCATGAAACGTGAAGAGAAGGCTTTAAAACTCTATACCAATCTTGCAGCATGTTCATTGAATGATGATTTTACAAAACTGTTCACGTTCCTAGCTCAGGAAGAGGCAAAACACAAACTCACTTTTGAGCGTCTCTATGACGATTACCAGGCTGGTCGGGGCAATTAATTCTATCCAATCAATCGTGAAAGGAATACAAGATGACGAGTCAGACTTTTTCAACGTGGGGACGATGGGTTGTTGGCCACGAGCAGGTTCCTCAGGATAAGCTTCCATCCGAATTCGCAAAAAACCAGCCACTCAAGGCCTTTATGGGGTGGGACGGACTTTTCGTCCATGACACAACGGTAAACCTGGTAGATATGGCCAGAGCGTATATGAAACTGGCTCGCGAGGAATCCTGCGGCCAGTGTTTTCCCTGCCGTCTCGGTACGGAAGACATGAGTGCCATCCTGGACGGCATATGCGCAGGAAAGGGCACTGCGGCTGAACTGGATCGTCTGGAAAGTCTTGCCCGATTGGTCAGCCAGACAGCCCGTTGCGACATCGGCCAAACAGCACCACGACCTCTTCTGGATCTCCTCCAGTACCGTCGCGAAGATTTTTTGAAAATCATCAAGAACAAAGCTCCTATTCCAACTGGGCATTACATCGCGAAAGTTACAGCCCCGTGTACCAATGCCTGCCCTTCTCATGTGAATATCCCCGATTACGTAGAAAAAATCCGCATTGGTAGATGGGATCAGGCTCTTTCCTCAATCCGCAATGATTGCCCTTTGCCTGGAGTTATCGGCAGGGTCTGTGTTAGGCCGTGTGAATTCAACTGTCGCCGACAGCATGTCGACTCAGGGATAGCAATCCGTGCTCTCAAGCGTTTCGCAGCTGACACCGAACTGGCAAGCGGTGACGAACCTTGTCTCCACTCGGGTCCAACCAAAGATAAAAAAGTCGCTATCATCGGCGCCGGGCCTGCAGGATTGGCCTGTGCCTATTACCTCGGACTCAGGGGATATGCGTCCACTATCTTTGAAGTTATGAACGAGCCGGGCGGCATGACAGCAGTGGGCATCCCCGATTACCGGCTGCCTCGGGACATCCTGAGGCACGAAGCCAACCAGGTCAAGAAGCTCGGGTGCGAGATCCGCTATGGTGTCAACGTGGGTGTAGACATCACGCTGAAGGATCTCAAGTTGCAGGGCTATGGTGCTATCTTTGTAGGTGTAGGTGCTCCCGAGGCTTCAAAAATGCGATGTGAGGGTGAAGATGCCGGATACAAAGGCTTCATGACCGGTGTTGAATTTTTACGCCGCATTGCCGACGGGGAACAGTCTGTCGAAGGGAAAAAATTTCTTGCAATCGGCGGCGGGAATGTGGCCATGGATTGTGTACGCTCGGCCCTCAGGTTGGGCTATACCGACGTTAATCTGATTTACCGTCGTACCCGCGCGGAAATGCCTGCCGACCCCGTGGAAATCACAGAGGCAGAGGAAGAGGGTGTTAAGTTCCACTTCCTGGTGGCGCCATTGAAGATCATCGCTGAAGAAGGCAAAGTGACAGGATTGGAGTGTCATAGGATGGAACTCGGCGAGCCTGATGCATCGGGCC
This sequence comes from uncultured delta proteobacterium, assembly GCA_903875445.1. Taxonomy (GTDB): domain Bacteria; phylum Desulfobacterota; class Desulfobulbia; order Desulfobulbales; family Desulfocapsaceae; genus Desulforhopalus_A. The sequence goes on from CAIQWD010000031.1 coordinate 6,273, forward strand.
GAAGGCGCCCCGTGGTCGTGGAAGGATCAAACTTTATTATCGAATGCGATTTTATTGTGCCAGCCATTGGACAGGTATGCGTGGTTGATTGCGTCCTTCCCCCCGGGGAGGTAGAGATATCGAAATGGAAAACGCTGCCGACTGACGAAATCACCCGCCGCACGAATCAGCCCTCCATCTTTGGGGGAGGTGACTGCGTAACCGGTCCCGCCACACTTATCGCGGCATTGGCGGCTGGAAAAAATGCAGCCCGTTTTATCGATCAGTTCCTGTCTTCCGGCACGAGCACTCCTGAAGATTGTGACTATATGGAAAGGCTTATTTCAAAATTAGGAGTTTTTAATTCCAAAGAGAAGATGCCCTACAAAGATTCTAAGACCAAACTTCATCCGCCAATGATGGAGCCTGAGATACGGATAAAGAGTTTCGACGAAGCAGAGGGCAAAATAAACGCGGCCTCTGCTACAAAGGAGGCTTCTCGCTGTCTTCGTTGCTATCGCATTGCCATGGCTGCGGTTTAACTGAAGAAAACCCACCTCCCGCGGCAAGTTGTTCTATCGATTGGTCCGTTCGGGTGCGCGCCAGTCCAACAAATCACAAATTTCGGTTGACAGGCGGCGGCGTGAGATGTCGGGTTCAGCTTCAAGGGTAAGCTGAAATAGTCAGGCAATTACCAAAGAAAAAAGGCCCTGGAGACACACCCGAGGCGTTGTCTCCAGGGCCTTTTGCTAACAAGGCCGGTCGAAATCTTTACTTGCACGTACAGCCGGGTGTACAGCCTTTGGGATCAAAGGTTGCATTACAAGCGGAACATTTCACCTTTTTCGCCAATTCATCGGAGAATATCTCCCATTCCTTGCCGCACTCCGGACACTTAATTTTCACTGCATTCAAGGTTTTATTGCTTTCAAATCCCGGACAATGTTGATTCGACATAGTTTAGTCTCCTTTTCCCTGAATTATTTGACATCTGATACATGAGCCTGAGAACTTCTCTGTTCGTATAATGGCCTTACTCCACTGATCTGTCACTCAAATAATAAGCGGAAAATCAGGAAAATCAAACAGAGGATTTCCTCTCGATGTTTTTTTCACCCAGAAAATAGCCGGCAATCAGACCCCCTTCGATGCCACCGGCAATTCTTCCACCAAATCGACAAGAGCTTGCTCAATCATTTTCGTTTCGGCCTTGAGGGTCTTGCGTTTTTCGGTTCTATAAAAGAAACCTTTGCCCATTTTTCCGGTGCGCGTGAAGAGAATAATGTCATAACGGTCTTTCTCGGTGAGAAGATCCTCGACCCAAAGCACACGATCGATATCCAGAGAAAAGTCATTGCAAATTCGTTTTGCGAACTTTTCAGGATTGGCGGAGATGGACTGCCCTTCACCCGTTCGCGAATACAGGCAAATGTAGGGCTTGAAATGCCTCACTTTGCCTTCTGTGCTGGAGCGATCCAGTATCTTTACATCATAGGAGCCCGGATACCAGGCAACGGGATCAAGATTATCCCTCTTCGTCCCGTCCCACCGATACCTGCCATTAAAGATGACCATGTTTTCTCCTCATGTCTTCTTTGCCAAAAGAATACTCGGAAGGGAGGCAGCTTTCACTTTTGCTGTCTCCCTTCCCTTACCACACTTTCACAACCGCAAGGTCATTCTTGCGGCCTATCTCATCGGGTTTAGGCCGATGCATCAAGTCCACGCCTGTCAGCCATATCCGACAAAACCCTCTCGCGCGTTTTATCGATGCCCAGTTGCTGTCGCTTTTTATCAATATGGGCGATCATCAGTCTGGCCATTTCCCTTGGATCATCGGCGAAGGCCCACTTGCCGAAACCTTGTTTTTCAAGATCTTCAAAGAGATGCTTCTCAAACTTGGTGCCCTTGGTCATCGGGAAGGTATGGCCAAAGACGACATATATTCCCGAGGCGACAAAATAGTGGCCGATGGCAATAGCCTTCTCACTCATCCACTCCGGTGCACACCCGGCTGCCGGTAGATCGGCAAGGGAGTCTCCAAGCCCGCCGACCTTGACCATCTCTGAGGCGGCGATAAGAATTCGGCTGTTGTCGACACAGGCCCCGAGACCGAGTACCGGCGGCATCCCGACCGTCTCGCAGACCTCGGCAAGCCCCGGACCGGCCAAGGCGGCAGCCCCTGGGCCGGTAAGCCCGGCTTTTGCCAGGGCCATCTGCGAACAGCCGGTCTGCAGCACGAGAACATCGTGTTTGATGAGTTCCTTAACCAGTTCAACATGCGAATAATCGTGCTTGGATCGTGGGTTGGTGCAGCCAACAACCCCGGCGACTCCACGAATTCGCCCGTTGATAATGTTTTCGTTGAGGGGGGTAAAGCTACCCCGGAACGAACCGCCTAGCATATAGTTAATATACTCGAAGGAGAAACCGTGCACGCCTCTGGCAATTTTGCGGGGAATCTGAATAGGTTTTTTGCGGGTTTTAAACCTGGTGATGGCCTTGATAATAATCTCATCGGTGCACTTCAAGGGTTCATGCTCATCGAGCTGAATGTGCAGCGCACCTTCGATTTTCGCCCGATAGTTGGTGGTGATGAACGGGGTATCATAAAAATCGGCGACCTTTTTAAGATCTTGTTTGATGCACTGGATATCGACGGTCATAGCGTCGATGGCTCCGGTCACCAATACCGCCTCGGTGCTCGAGAAGTTACCGGCATGCGGCAGCCCATGCCGCGACATGACATCAAGCCCGGAGCAGCACATGCCTACCAGATTAAGCCCTTTGGCGCCGGCATCCTTGGCCATTCCCTGCAAGACCGGATCGGCGGCGGAGATGATCATCGCTTCCAGAAGAATGGGTTCATGGCCGTGGACAATGATATTCACCTGATCTTCCTTCAACACTCCCATATCGCACTCAATTTCCACAGGCGACGGAGTCCCGAAAAGGATATCGGAAATATCGGTAGACACCATCGATCCGCCCCAACCATCGGCAAGTGCTGTGCGCGAAATCTGTTTGGTGATGTTTTCGTAATCCTGATCGACACCCATGGCGGTACGGTGCATCATCTCCATTATTTCCCGCATCGCTCCACGCGGAACAATGCCGGCAGCCCGCCAAAGCTCGAGGGTTTTTGGTGGAACCCTTTTCATCATGGGGATCTCGCCATCCACCTGCGTATAGGTTCTCTCCAGTTCTTGATAAAGATCCAAGGCGACAGCCTTTAAATCCCGTCCTTCAGTGGGAATGTCGAGAGACGTGGCAATCTCAAGAAGTTTGATCGGATCTTTGATGGAAAAATCCTTAACCTTGCCGTTGATGACATCGCGAAAAAGTTCCAGCATCGCCATACCATGATCGGTGTGGGCTGCCGTTCCCGCTGCCACCATGCGGCCAAAATTCCGGGCAACAATGGTGTCGATTGTTGCCCCACATACGCCAACCCGGTCATACGGGCTATTGACATTCATTCGGCAAGGCCCCATGGAGCAGTGTTTGCAGCAGGCAGACTGCTCGCCGATCGGGCATGGCTTCATGGCTTGGGCCCGATCAAAAAAGAGTTCAACCCCATCTTTTCTGGCCTTGGTAATCATTTGGGCGGTTGATTCGCAGATCGTTAAATCCTCAACCTTGATAAGTTCGAGTGGTTTTGCCATGATGCCTCCTGACGCAAATGGTTGTTAAAATTTTCTGAATATCCGGCATGTTATCGCTTAACTGGCCAGACAGGGTCGGGGACGAACCTTACTTGATAGGTTTTCCTGAAAGACGCTTAGCTTCCACAAAATCAAGAGGTTCGATTTTTAAGAATATTTCCCAACTGTTGATAATTTTATACCACATCGTGACATTGTCAATACAAAAATTCCCCGGTTTCGAGGCAAAAATACCATTCTATTCATGGTCTGAGA